>JAFZXE010000029.1 GCA_017616895.1 Bacteroidales bacterium | reverse complement strand
TATCGGTTTGCAGGCCGTCGATGGGTTACAGGTGTCGAACTATCTCCTTGAACTTGCCCGAAGGAATATCGAGGGAGAAATTACCATCGATGAAGTTATAGAACTGCTAAACGAACGCGATGCCAAAAAGTCACGTTTGAATGAATATACGTCCTATACCAGAGTCGATGCTATTGACCCGATTGAGAGTAAAATGGGTCGGCCAATTTAACGAAAGGAGAATAGCATTATGCCATACTTCAACGAAGGCCAGTTAGAGATGTCGATTGTCACCCTGCTGCAAGATAATGATAATATGAATAATAATCAGATAACAAAGACAAAATGAAAGACATTGTCCCTATAGAGAAAAGCTCATTACTAAACGACACCAGCGACATTATTGAACAGGCGCAGCAGGCAGTCTATCATACAGTGAATGTCACGCTTATTATGAGGAACTGGCTGCTTGGAATGCGCATCCATAAAGAGGTACTTAAAGAAAAACGTGCTGAATATGGTGAGCAGGTGTTAATAGAGCTGGCAAAACAGCTGACACAGAAATATGGTAGAGGGTTTAATAAGAGCAATCTGTATTTGTTTGTCACATTTTATCTGAACTATCCAAACATTTTCCAATCACTGACTGGAAAATCTAATGAAGAAGGCAGCGTCAACATTTTCCAATCACTGACTGGAAAAAAGCCCATTCTTCTTTCTTGGACTCATTATTCCATAATTCTACAGGAAAAGAATGCTGATGCTCGCGATTGGTATGAACGTGAGGCTGCCAACGAGGTGTGGAGCACACGGACACTGCAACGTAATGTCAGCAGCCAGTACTACCATCGAATGCTGATGTCGCAACACAAAGAGTTGGTGCATAAGGAAATGATTGAGAGAACCAGTCCACTGCAGGACAAGATGGAATTTATCAAAAATCCGGTAATTGCCGAATTCCTCGGTTTTCCACAGGAGGCGACGTTTACAGAGTCTGAACTTGAGACAAGTATCATCAACAACTTGCAAAAGTTTATTATGGAACTTGGCAAGGGCTACGCCTTTGTTGCCAGACAGCAACACATCCATACAGAGAAGGAGGATTATTATATTGACTTGGTTTTCTATAATTACTTGTTGAAATCGTTTGTGTTGATAGACCTCAAAACGACCAAGGTAACCCATCAGGATGTAGGCCAGATGGATATGTATGTTAGGATGTATGATGAGTTGAAACGAGGTGAGAATGACAATCCTACCATTGGTATTTTGATATGTGCCGACACGGATGAAGACATTGCACGATACTCAGTACTCCACGA
This sequence comes from Bacteroidales bacterium, assembly GCA_017616895.1. Taxonomy (GTDB): domain Bacteria; phylum Bacteroidota; class Bacteroidia; order Bacteroidales; family P3; genus Colimorpha. The sequence goes on along the minus strand of JAFZXE010000029.1, from coordinate 173,593 downwards.
CAATGACCAACTGTTTGCTGCTAAATATAAGACCTATATGCCAACAGACGAGGAATTACGAGCAGAGATAGAGGCACAAAAGAATATATACTATTTGCAACACAAAGAAAAATAGCATTATGCCTTATTTCAACGAACATAGCCTGGAAATGGCCATCATGGAGCTGTTTGAGCAGCAGGGCTACAGCTACGTGAACGGCGAGACGGTACACAAGGAGTTGTCGGATGTGCTGCTGCGTGACGACCTGCGGAGGTATCTGAAGGACAGATATGCGAAAGAGGGAATCACGGAGCTGGAGGTGGAGCGGGTGATAGCCAAACTCACGGCTGACAACGGAGCACCGTTCTATGTGCAGAACGCGCAGACATACAGGCTTATGACCGAGGGTTTCGCCATCAAGCGCAAAGATGCCTCGAAGGCCGACCTGTTCGTTGAAGTGATAGACTTTGAGGATGCGGAAAGCAACATCTTCAAGGTGGTGAACCAGCTGGAGATAAAAGGGACGCAGAAACGTATTCCCGATGGCATTGTCTATGTGAATGGTCTGCCAGTAGTGGTGCTGGAGTTCAAGAGTGCGGTGAAGACAGACGCCACCATCATGAACGCCTACACGCAGCTGACGGTGCGCTACCGCAGGGATATTCCGAACCTGTTCCGATACAACGCCTTCGTGGTCATCAGCGACGGGGTGAACAATAAATATGGTGCGCTGTTTGCCGACTACGACTTCTTCTATGCCTGGCGCAAGATAGAGCGCACAGACAAGCCGGGCGACGGCATAGACACGCTGCATTCGATGATGCAGGGGCTGTTCAGGAAAGAGCGGCTGCTGAGCGTGATGAAAGATTTTGTGTTCTTCCCCGACAACCCGAAGAGCGAGCTGAAGATAGTATGCCGCTATCCGCAGTTCTTCGCCACCCACAGGCTCTACGAGAATATCTTGGAGCACTCGCACATCAACGTGCTGGGCGACGGCAAGGGCGGCACCTATTTCGGTGCCACTGGATGCGGCAAGAGCCTGACGATGCTTTTCCTGACCCGAATGTTGATGCGCAGCCGCCATCTGGCGTCGCCGACCATTGTGCTGATAACCGACCGCACGGACCTGGACGACCAGCTGTCGGGACAATTCCTGAACGCCAAACAGTTCATAGGCGACGAGACGGTCATCAATGTGGAAACTCGCAAAGAACTTGGCGAGTTGCTGAGAGGACGGAAGAGCGGTGGTGTGTTCCTCACCACGATACAGAAGTTCAGCGAAGATACGGACCTGCTGTCGGAACGAGCCAACATCATCTGCATCTCTGACGAAGCCCATCGCTCGCAGACCAACGTGGAGCAGAACGTGAAGATAACAGACACGGGCGTAAGGCGCAGCTACGGATTCGCCAAATATCTGCACGATTCGCTACCTAATGCTACATACGTAGGCTTCACGGGTACACCTATCGACAGCACGATAGATGTGTTCGGCGATGTGGTGGACAGCTATTCGATGACCGAATCGGTGGCCGACGGCATCACGCGCAGGATCGTGTATGAAGGACGTGCGGCCAAGGTGTTTGCCGACCACAAGCAGCTGCAGGAGATAGAGAACTATTACGAGAAATGCGAAGGAGAGGGAGCCAACGAATACCAGATTGAAGAGAGCAAGAAGGCGGTGGCACAGATGGACAAGATATTGGGCGACCCGCAGAGGCTGGAAGCGGTGGCAAAGGATTTTGTGGAGCACTATGAGAAACGCATAGAGGAGGGCAGCACGGTTTGCGGCAAGGCTATGTTCGTATGCTCCAGCCGCCAGATAGCTTACGACCTGTATAAGCAGATCACAGCCTTGCGTCCAGAGTGGGAAGAGGAACGCATAAAGATGGTGATGACCCGCTCGAAAGACGACGAGCAGAATCTGTATGACCTGCTGGGTACTGACGAGGACAGGAAGAAGCTGGACTTGAAATTCAAAGATCCCGAGTCGGACTTCAAGATAGCCATAGTGGTGGACATGTGGATTACGGGCTTTGACGTGCCGTGTCTCGACACAATGTATATCGACAAACCGTTGCAGAAGCACACCTTAATCCAAACCATCTCGCGAGTGAACCGAGTGTATGAAGGAAAGGACAAGGGGCTGGTGGTTGACTATCTGGGCATCAAGAGCAACATGAACAGAGCCCTAAAACAATATGCCGGAGGCGAGGAGATGGGAGAGAATGTGGAGACGATAGAGAAGTCGCTCACGATGGTGAAGGACGAGCTTGACATACTGAGGCGTATGTTTGTGCAGTTCGACTATTCGAAATTCACCACAGGAACCCCATTGGAGCAGTTGAATTGTTTGAAGCTGGCTGCCGAGTTTATCCAAAGCACCGAAAAGACCCAGAACCTGTTTATGGGTCATGTCAAGAAGTTGAAATCCGCTTTCAACATCTGTTCCAACCACGACGACATTACGGACAAAGACAGAGAAGACATACATTTCTTCACCGGCGTGCGCTCCATCATATTCAAGCTGACCAAAGGCGACGCACCCGACATCACCCAGATGAACCGCAGAGTGAGCAAGATGCTGGAGAAAGCGTTGCAGTCGGAGGGTGTGGAAGAGGTGGCGCAGGTGAACGCCAGCGGCAAGGACATAGACCTTATGAGCGAGGAATATATGGCACGACTGGAGAAGCTGAGCCTGCCGAACACCAAGGTGAAGCTGATGGAGAAGCTGCTGCGGACGGTCATCAACGAGTTCAAGAAGGTGAACAAGATTAAGGGCGTTGACTTCACCAAACGGCTGAATGCGCTGGTGGAGAAGTACAACGACCGCAGCGACAATGCCGTATTCGCTCAGGAAGTGCTTGACGAAGTAGCCAAGCAGATGGCAGAGCTGCTGAAAGAGGTGAATAGGGAGAAGAAATCATTTAAGGATTTGGGCATCTCGTACGAGGAGAAGGCATTCTATGATATTCTGAAAGAGATTGCCCATAAGTTTGGCTTCGAGTATCCAGAAGAAAAGCTGCTGGCACTTTCTGCTGATGTGAAGAAGATGGTGGACGACAAGTCGAAATATACCGACTGGGCCAACCGTTCGGACATCAAGGCAGAGCTGCAGATGGACTTGATACTGATATTGGCTGAACACGGATATCCGCCCGTACCACAGGACGATGTATTCAAAGAGATATTCGAGCAGGCAGAGAACTTCAAGAAATACGAAAAGGCAGAGAGCGAAGAAGTAACCGCCGATATTGAAAATATCGCACAACAGCTGAATCTCATTGCCGCCTTCACTTCTGGAAAAAATGAATCCATGGCAAAACGGAATTACAAATTTGACGAAGAAAAAAGTGACTATCAGATGGCGGCGGAAGATTATGAGTATTACAGAATGAATCGTGCAGAACAAAAGATAATAGACTTCTTTGGTGACGACAAAACTATTCTTTTGGGATGCTACAAGAACAAGAAACATCTGGAATGGATTCAGGAACAGGACATCTATAATATCAGATTGGGAAAAAGGAAGGGGACGATGACAGGTGAGTCGGTTTTGTTTGAAAAGACATCATGCCTTGTGTTGTATGATGTTAATCATCCGGACAAATTGCAGGTGTACGATATAGAATCATGCAGAAAGATGTCGGGTCGGCAGTTAAAGGAATTGGGTTATCCAACACAAAAGCCGGGTAAAACCTATATGACGTTTAAGTTGTCTGCCTCAACATTGGACGCAACTCAACTGAATAATCTAAGATTGATAGAGAGGGTGACGGAGGAACATCCTGACCATGTGAACGGTGCGCCTGTGTTCGTGGAACCGTAGAGGAATTGTGAATGCCGAACATGCAGAATGTATCCATGCTGGCATTACCTATTAACAAAAGATGCAAGAGTTCAGAAAGTTTAAGTCAGAACATAGGCATACGGCGCTTGTATGGTATATGTTAATCTTCTGAAAACTTGCAGGATAGATATTTTTTTGTTTATCGGCGTTTGTTTGTGCGTGAATTTTGTGTAAATTTGCAGAATTAATAAACCTCTATTCTATGAAGAAATCTATTGTTTTTGCTTTGATTGCATTGTTGGCCTGCCCTGTGGCTATGGCTCAGGTGAAATGGAACACCATCGAGCAGTCGGCCAAGGTCTCGACAGCTAACAACCAGAAACTTTTCTTTGTCGATTTCTACACTTCCTGGTGCGGATGGTGCAAGAAGATGGACAAGGACACTTTCTCGGACAAGGTGGTGGCCAAGATAATGAACAAGTATTTCATCCCCACTAAGTTCGATGCCGAGGGCGACGCCTCGTTCTCGTGGAACGGTGTGGAATACAAGGGTGGCAGTGTGGCCGCCAACGGCCGCCGTGCGACTCATCCCTTCGCACAGGCCATCTTGGGTGCCAAGATGGGTTTCCCCTCGTTTGCCATATTTGGCCCCGACCGCAAGCTTATGACGGTGATTCCCGGCTACAGCAACGCGGCTGACTTCACGGTGATTCTGTGGTATTTCGCCTCGGGCGACTACGAGAAATACCCGTTCGAGAAATATCAGGCCATTTTCGACATGCAGATTCGTCCGACGATGGAAAAGGCGTTGGGTCTCTGATCTATTGCGTGAATGTGTAAATGTGTGATTGCGTCTGTGAGAATGGCGTAATCTGGTATGCGGAAAACAAACAACTCAAGCAATCAAAATTCAAGCAATAAAGCAATAATATGGCCTGGTTCTCCTTCGGAAAAGACAAAACAAAAGAAAAGGAAACGCTAGACAAAGGTCTCGGTAAGACGAAGGAAAACCTTCTGTCGCGGCTTACGAAGACTATCGCAGGGCGCTCGACGATTGACGACAGCGTGCTCGACAACCTCGAGGAGACGCTTATCAGCTCGGATGTGGGAGTGGAGACCACCCTCAAGATAATTGAGCATCTGCAGCAGCGTATAAAGCGCGACCGCTATATCAGCACGTCGGAGCTGAACTCGATACTGCGCGCAGAAATAGCCACTTTGCTAAAGCACGACGAAAGCAATTTCCCGTCTGACTTTGACCAGCCGCTGCCGCACAAGCCGTATGTGATACTTGTGGTGGGTGTGAACGGGGTGGGCAAGACCACCACCATCGGCAAACTGGCCTACCAGTACAAGCAGGCGGGCAAGTCGGTGATGCTGGGCGCTTCGGACACCTTCCGTGCCGCTGCCGTGGAGCAGCTTACCATTTGGTCGGAGAGGGTAGGGGTGCCTATCGTACAGCAGGGCATGAACGCCGACCCTGCGTCGGTGGCATACGACACCCTCCAGTCGGCTCTTTCGAAGGACATAGACGTGGTGATAATCGATACCGCAGGACGTCTGCACAACAAGGTTGGGCTTATGAACGAGCTCACCAAGATACGCAAGGTGATGCAGAAACTTGTGCCCGACGCTCCTCAAGAGGTGCTGCTCGTACTTGATGCCAGCACCGGGCAGAACGCCATCGAGCAGGCTCGCCAGTTCACCGCCGCCACAGAGGTCAACGCACTCGCGCTTACCAAGCTCGACGGTACGGCTAAAGGCGGCGTAGCCATAGGCATCTGCGACCAGTTCAAGATTCCAGTGAGATATATCGGTCTCGGCGAGCAGATGACCGATCTCCAGATGTTCGACCCAGAGGCTTTCGTTGATTCGTTGTTCGCTTAAAAGGAGACATCGGTTTGAACGTTAACATTATAACACTCGGCTGTTCCAAGAACACGGTGGATTCGGAGAACCTGGCAGGCGCACTCTCGGCTGCGGGATTCAAGGTCTTTTTCGACCGCGTGCGCAACGACTGCGATGTGGTGATAATAAACACTTGCGGCTTCATCGGCGACGCCAAGGAAGAGTCGGTGAACACCATCCTTCAGCAGGTAGGCGTGAAGCAGCGTGGTCGCAAAAAACGGCTGCTCGTTGCGGTTGGATGCCTCGTGGAACGCTATAAGGCCGAACTGCAGAAAGAATTGCCCGATGTGGACGCTTGGTTCGGGGTGCATGAGTGGAAGGAGATTGCGGAGTTCGTAAGCGGTCAGGCAAATACCAGAGATTATACAGACCGCATACAGAGCACACCCAGACATTATGCCTATCTCAAAATTTCGGAGGGCTGCAACCGATCCTGCTCCTACTGTGCTATCCCGCTCATTCGCGGACGCCACATCTCGCGTCCGATGGAGGTCATCATTGAGGAGGCAAAAAACCTTGTGCAGTCGGGTGTGAAGGAACTGCTTGTTATTGCGCAGGACACCACTTTCTACGGTTTGGACCTCTATGGTGAGCGCCGTTTGGCTCAACTTCTGGAGCGCCTGGCTACGGAAAGCGGCGCCGAATGGATAAGGCTTCACTACACCTATCCTGCCTCGTTCCCGATAGAGGTGCTCGACGTGATTGCCAAGCACGACAATATATGCAAGTATCTGGATATCCCGTTGCAGCATATCAACTCACGTCTGCTGGCCTCCATGCAGCGCAATATCGACCGTGAAGCAACACTACGCCTATTGGATACCATACGCCAGCGTATGCCCGACATAACGCTGCGCACAACGCTAATTGTGGGTTATCCGGGCGAGACGGAGGAGATGTTCCAGGAGTTGAAACAGTTTGTTGCAGACGCTCGGTTCGACCGTCTTGGCGCTTTCACCTATTCTCAGGAAGAAGGCACGCCGGCGCAGAAACTCGGTGACCCGCTCTCAGACGAGGAGAAGCAGCGTCGCCTGGCCGAGATAATGGACCTTCAGGATACTATCTCGTATGAGAAAAACCAAACACTCGTGGGCAAGACGGCAAAGGTGTTGGTTGACCGTCGGGAGGGTGAATACTACATAGGTCGCACGCAAGCCGACTCGCCCGAGGTGGACGACGAAGTCATCATCGCGGTGGGCAAGAAAAAAACTCCCCCAATAGGAGAGTTCTGTATGGTGCGCATCACGCAGGCGTTTGAGCACGACGTGATGGCTGAGTTGCTTTAGACTTTTAGGATTTCAGTCTTTCAATGGCTTCTGCGACGGTCGTGGTTGACTGTTCGCCAGTGGTCATGTCTTTTACGGTTACACTTCCGTTCGTCATCTCATTCTCTCCAACAAACACAACGTATGGTATGTGCTTTTTGTTGGCGAACTCCATCTGTTTCTTCATCTTGGCTGCGTCGGGATAGACGAGTGTGCTTATGCCGGCAGAACGCATTGCAGAGGCGCATTGCAGTATATAAGCTAGTTCTTGGCCGCCGAAGTTCACAAACATCGCCTTGGCAGTTTGTCCTATTTCTTTCGGGAACTTGTCCAGTTCGGTCAGCACGTCGTATATGCGGTCGGCACCGAAGGAGATGCCTACGCCCGATACATTTGGTAACCCGAATATGCCTGTGAGGTTGTCATATCGTCCGCCGCCGCAAATGCTGCCTATCGTCACGTCGTTGGCTTTGACCTCGAAGATGGCTCCGGTGTAGTAGTTGAGGCCGCGTGCGAGGGTGAGGTCTAGTTCAATGGCGCATTCAGGCTTCACGGCGTCAATCAGGCGGAAGAGTTCGCTCATCTCATCGACTCCTTTGAGTCCGATTTCGCTATTGGAAAACATGTTTTTCAGGGCAGTCAGCTTGTCGGTTACAGAACCAGCCAGCTCGAACACGGGGTTGAGTTGCACAATTTGCTCGGCAGAGAGACCTCGTCCAGCTAGCTCTTCACGCACTTTATCGATGCCTATCTTGTCGAGTTTGTCGATGGCGGTGGTGATGTCGATGAGTTTGTCGGGAGCGTTGATTATTTCGGCGATTCCAGCGAGTATCTTGCGGTTGTTGATTTTAAGCGTTACGCTGATGCCGAATTTCTTGAATACGCTGTCGATGATTTGAACCAGCTCCAGCTCGTTTAGGAGGGATGTGGAGCCTATCATATCGGCGTCGCACTGATAGAACTCTCTGTAGCGGCCTTTCTGGGGCTTGTCGGCACGCCATACAGGCTGAATCTGATAGCGGCGGAAGGGTAGCGTTACATCTTCTCTGTGTTGTACTACATAGCGGGCAAACGGGACGGTGAGGTCGTATCGCAGGCCTTTCTCGCAAATCTGTTTGCCAGCGATGCGGCTGTCGCTATTGAGTTCGACATCTTTCAGGAAATCGCCTGAGTTGAGTATCTTGAAAAGCAGCTTGTCGCCTTCTTCGCCATATTTACCCATCAGGGTGTCGAGATTCTCCATCGAGGGGGTCTCTATCTGTTCGAACGAGAAGGTTTTATAGACTTCGCGTATGGTGTTGAATATATAGTTGCGGCGTTCCATCTCAAGCGGAAGGAAGTCGCGAGTGCCTTTAGGTATAGAGCATTTCATGTGAATGATAATTGTTTGTAAACAAAAGGTTTGTGGCGGTTGTTCTTATCCTTGGTGTTCTTTTCTTAGCAAGTCGTTGACGGTCTTGACTGGATTGAAGGTCGCGAGAGGCACTTCGACGAAGACGGTGTTCCAGAAGGCCATCGAGCCGTTCCATAATCCAGGCAGCTCTTGTGTCTTTACGACACTGCTGCCTTTGTTCTTTTTGCTGATGAAGCCAGTACTGTGGTCAACATATTTGCGTAAATCGTAGTAGCGACCCTTTCTGTCGCGTGTGGAGCATACTATATCTACCGGGTTGAAATGGGTGCCACCCTTGAATATCTCATCCTGTTCGGGCTCTTTACGGTTTACCTGACCTGGTTCGACAATCTGCAGGCTCATGGTGCCATTCTGGTCGATGGTGTAGAATGGACCTCCTCCGGGTTCCCCTTGGTTGCGTACCATTCCGCACACTCTTATCGGGCGGTCGAGAATGTTGCGTAGTGCTTTTTTTCTTGCGCCAAGTGTCATGGAATCAAATTCTTTCGGCAGCATTGCGTGCAATTTCTTCTCGCAGAATTTCTTGCATTCCGTTACCTGTTCAGCAGTTGTTTTGCCGGAAAGTATTTCCAAATAACCGAACACTTTTTCTTGTAAGGTAAGAAGCATGCCAGCCAACACCTTTTTGTAGATAATTGTTGTGTGCTTCATCCAGTCGGGCGCCACGTTGTCGATATTCTTTATGAATATCACGTCGGCGCGGCACTCGTTGAGGTTCTCTATCAGGGCTCCGTGCCCACCTGGGCGGAAGATGAGTTTGCCATCCTCGTCGCGCACAGGTTCGTTGTATTCATCTACTATTATTCGGTCGGTATAGTGTTTCTGCTCTGAGAATTTTATCTCGATTTCTGTGTTGAAGGCGCTTTCGTAATACTTCTTGACTTCGGCTATCTTCTTGCGGAAGAGGGGTTTGTGTTCGGGGGAGATGGTAAAGTGAAGCCTTGTTTTTCCGTCGGAGCTTTGTGCATACTGAGCTCCTTCGACGATGTGCTCTTCGAACGAGGTGCGCTGGATATTGCCGTATTTGTGGAACTTTATCAGCGCTTTCGGCAGCTGGCCGTATCCAAGATACTGTTCTTTCAGCAGGAAGTTTATGATGGCGGTATAGTCGCCGCGTTTCATGTAGTCGTTCAAATCAAGTCCAGCCTTCTCCATACAGTCGTTCAGGTCGTTGAAAAAGGCGAAACTGCGAATGTTTTCCAGAAACGTCTTTACTTGAGGAAACTCGGCCTCGAAATTATTGGCAACTCCGAAGTATGTCGAGGTGAAGGCGTAAAGGTCGTTGAACATTCTTGTCGCTGCCCCGGATGCGGGAACAAACTTCAACAGTTTTTTTCCGGCTGTCAGCTTTCGGTAGGCCTTTTCGTAAGTCGAAACGTCTGAGTCGCTAAGCTTGATGATTCCGCCGTTTTCAACGGTGGCGGGCTCGGATATTCTGGTTTTAGAAAAGCCTTTCTTGAAATTATCTATTTGTTGAGCAATGTCGGCTTCGGAGAGACCGAGAGCCGCTATTTGTGCAAGGTCTGACTCGGTAAATGATTTACTCATTGTCTGGTACTGTTTGATATGCGGTTATTGTTACTGTCATCCAATAATAGCAAAAATCCCCCATGGAGGGGGATTGTATGTTGCTCCTGTCACGAAAACCTAGCAGAGTGTATTTCTAGGTTGTATGTAACAGTTGCGGCTAGTTGAGATAATGCACTTGTTGCTTCAAAACCACAGTCACATCAACTGTTTCGGCGGTTTTCAGTTTGAAAGTGGCTTCTCCTGTACGGTAACCCATGAACTTATGGTAGTTTGTGTCCCAAACTGCCGAGTCAAGCACGTGGACGTCGAAAATGGCTGGTGCGGGGAAATCGGTCTGAAATACACCGTTGTCGTTGGTTGCACCCTCTTTGTATATGGAACTGCCATTATTGTCTATTTTCACATAGGCACCCTTTACTGGGGCGTTGCCATTGGCTTCGTCAACCACAGTTACTTTCACGTAGCACAAGGTATCCTTGTCGCACGATACCAATGTTGCAAAGCCTAATACGCTGACTAACAGCGCGGCTGCTACAAAAATGCTTTTTTTCTTCATAATTTTAAAATCTATGTGGATAATTTCTTCTATTTTTGCACCGTTTATTGGATTGCAAAGATAGTAATATTTACGCTATGAGAAACAAAAAAGTTGCTTTTTTAATAATTTTTAGTGCTTTGGTTTTTGTCGCGTGTTCGCAAAAACCAGTAAAGAGTGCTGATAATCAGTCTGAATCAGCTGCAATAGAGGCTCCTGTTCCAGGGGAATCCAGTTATGTATTGATTGAGACCGATTTCGGTAATATCACGGTCCGCCTCTACAACGAAACCCCTCGGCATCGTGATAATTTTCTCAAACTTGTCAAAGAGGGATTCTATGACGGACTTCTTTTCCACCGCGTGATCAAGAACTTCATGATACAGGGTGGCGACCCGAAATCGAAAGATGCACAACCTGGTCAAATGCTTGGCGACGGAGGTCTGCCATATACGGTTCCCGCAGAGTTTGTGCCTACATTGTTTCACAAAAAAGGCGCTCTTGCCGCTGCTCGTCAGGGTGATAATGTCAACCCGAACAAGGAGTCATCATCCTGCCAGTTCTATATCGTTCAGGGCAACGTGTGGAATGCCAATCAGCTGAAGATGATGGAGTATCAGATGCAGAAGCACTTTTCTCAAGCGCAGATAGATGCATATACTACCGTTGGCGGCACTCCTCATCTCGACGGTGACTATACTGTTTTCGGTGAAGTAGTAGAGGGACTCGACGTGGTCGATATAATCGCTGCGGTGCAGTGTGGTCAGTTCGATCGTCCGGTCAAGGATGTAAAAATGAAAATGAAAGTAATACAGAAATAGCAAGATGAAATCAGAAATAGAGGCTTATCTACGTGATATTCAAGCTGCACACGTAGAACAATTCAAAAATAAGGCGGAAGAAATAGAGCAGTTCCGTATAAAGTATTTGGGCAAGAAGGGTGCTATAAGTGCCCTGTTTGAGCAGTTTAAAGCTCTTCCGAATGATCAGAAAAAGGAAACGGGAGCGTTACTCAACCAGTTGAAGAATGCTGCTCAAGCTAAAATTGAGGAGTTCAAGTCGTTCGTGGAGGATAACATGTCCAAGAATGACGAGCAGGACCTTTCTCTCCCCGCAGATTTCAGCTCAGTTGGAGGACGTCATGTGCTTTCTGTAGTCATGAATGAAATCATCGACATCTTCGGCCGTATTGGTTTTACTGTTGCGGAGTCGGGCGAGATTGAGGACGACTGGCATCTGTTTTCGGCATTGAATTTCCCCCCCGACCATCCGGCACGCGATATGCAGGATACCTTCTTTGTAGAGAAGGACAACGGTTCGTCGGATGTGGCTCTGCGGACGCATACGTCGTCGGTTCAGGTGAGAGTTATGGAACATGCGACGCCGCCTATCCGTATCATCGCTCCGGGAAGGGTGTTCCGTAATGAGGCTATTTCCGCTCGTGCACATTGTATATTTCATCAGGTAGAGGCTCTTTATGTCGATAAAAAGGTCACTTTTGCCGACCTCAAGCAGACGCTTCTGTATTTTGCGAAGGAGATGTTTGGCGAGGAGACGCAGATAAGACTTCGTCCGTCGTATTTCCCGTTTACTGAGCCGTCGGCGGAGATGGATATCTCATGTAATATCTGTCACGGGGAAGGATGCAATATCTGTAAGGGTACAGGATGGCTTGAGATATTGGGTTGCGGTATGGTCGATCCCAATGTTTTGGATGCTTGCGGTATTGATAGCAAGAAATTTAGCGGTTTTGCACTCGGTATGGGTGTGGAGCGAATGGCTATGCTGAAATACCAGATAAGAGACCTGCGTTTGTATTTTGAAAACGATATACGTTTTCTGCAGCAATTCTCAAATATAATCTGATGGCTATAATCGCTTTGGAGGGGATGCGCTTCCGCGCAAATCACGGGTGTTTTGATGAGGAGAGGAAGATTGGGACGGACTTTGTGGTCGATTTAAAGCTCAACGCGGACACGACTGAAGCGCAGAGGAGCGACGATATTGCCACAACGGTCAACTATCAGGATGTATATAACTGTGTGGCGGAAGAGATGTCTATTCCGTCGCATCTGCTTGAACATGTGGCGGGTAGGATTGCTAAAGCTATGATGGAGCGGTTTGAGTCGGTTAGGTGGGTTTCGGTAAAGGTGTCGAAACTCAATCCACCGCTGGGCGGCCAGTTGAATGCAGCTTCGGTTACGCTTTTTGAACGCAGGTGAACTTGTGCGTTATGCGGATGAGTTATTTCGTCGCTCGAGGGCTTGTGGCGAGGAGTGGGCTTGTTGTCTGGTGTGGGTAAGATGGTTTATATCAGGCCGTTGTCGCGAAAGCTGTAATATTTTTCGTTGGTTTGGTCGTCGATGCCGACTATGAGGTGATCGAGCACACGGATGTCGAGCAGTTTGGCGGCATCTACGATTCGGCTTGTCAGCTTTTTGTCTTCGAGGCTTGGGCGAAGGTTGCCTGATGGGTGGTTGTGAGCCATCGCGATGCTTACGGCATTCAGTTCGACAGCAAATTTGAATAGGGTTCTCAAATCGACGAGTGTGCCAGATATTCCGCCGTATGATATGCATTGGGTGTCAAGCACTTTTCCGCGACTGTTTAGGTATGCTACCATGAATTTTTCGCGAGGGAGGTTGTCGATCATCGTGTGGATGTGCTCGTAGAGGTCGGCGCTGTTTTTTATGAGTAAATCTTTGCGGTTGGATTTTTCGGAGGAAAGACGACGACCGAGTTCGAAGGCGGCGATGAGGGTGATGGCTTTAGCGTCGCCGATGCCGTGAAATTTCTTGAAATCAGATATTTCCATCTGAATTAAGGGTGTGAGTTCGTCGGAAGAGTGCTTTAGAATCTCTTTTGCCAAATCTACGGCGGTCGTTCCGGGGGTTCCGCTTCCAAGGAGAATGCCGATGAGTTCGGCATTGCTCAGTTCTTTTGAACCTTTGGCCATCATTTTTTCACGAGGCTTATCGGCATCATCCCAGCCTTTGATTGTAAGTTTGTTATGCTGCATGTTTTGCGATTTTTCGTCGTTTTTCGTCGTTTGTATGATTAAAATAGGGGTTATGCTATTGATTCTTAGTAGTGGTATGTTCGGAAGAGATGTGTTGGATTGTTTTTGCAAAAATAGACAATTTAATGGAAAGGTTGTATCGGAGGAAAGGTTTTCTCTATTTGTTCTCTAATGTTTCTCTAATGTTTCTCTAACGTTTCTCTAAGTTTCTGTAGTGAAAACTGCTGGTTTGTTGCTGGGTGGATGCTGGGTGGGTCGAGGTGATGGGGGAGTGAGACGGGCGGTTGTGGGGAGTTGACGGGGCGTTTATGCGCTTGTATGGCGTTGAAAATATTCATGTGGCGGTAGGGTTTGAAAATGAGCCATCTGCTATAATGTAATTAAAAAATATTCATTTTTTTCGAGGAAAGTGTTGTGCAATGTATATTTTTTACTATCTTTGCATACTCTAATAGTGCGCAATAGAAACAAAAATTAAATCTTAAAATATGCAGAACAAAGGACTTATAAGGTTTTTAGCGTGGGCTTTTGTATTGGTGTGTCTGTACCAATTGTCCTATACGTTTGTGACGAGTAGTGTCAATCGTAAGGCAAAAAAGGCTGCAGAGGCTTACGCTGCGAGCGAAACTACCCAAACCAAAGCTGCGCTGTTGGCTAACGGCGACGAGCTTGCCAAACAGGTGAAACTCGACTCACTACAGACTGCTTACGAGGCTCATTACCTTGATTCCATGGCGAATGAGAAGGTGTATTTGGGTTCGACGTACCGTCAGTGCCAGGGGAGAGAAATCAACTTGGGACTTGACCTGAAGGGCGGTATGAACGTGATGCTGGAGGTTTCGACGGCGGATGTCGTGAGATCTCTCGCTCACAAGGATCTTCCGGATAACGGACTGTTTGAGAAGGCAATGGAGGCTGCTCTTGCACGCCAGAAAGTGACCACGAACAAGGATTTCGTGTCGCTTTTCTGCGATGAGATAGAACGTATCAACCGTGAGATGAACGGCGAGAAGGAACTCCGCCTCGCGTCTTACTTCATCGGCCCCAAACTTCCTGATATCAAGGCAACCGACAACAACTCCAAAGTCAAGAGTGAACTTCAGTCGGCTACAAAGTCGGCATACGATATGACCTACGAGCGTCTGTGCCAGCGTATCGACAAATTCGGTGTTGCACAGCCTTCGATTCAGAAGCTCGAGGCTTCGGAGAGAATTCTTGTCGAGTTGCCCGGCGTGAAAGAGCCCGAGCGTGTACGCAAACTCTTGCAGAGCACCGCACAGTTGGAGTTCTGGAGAACTCACGACAATATGGACGAGTATGGTTTCAAAACTCTCGAAAAAATCAACTCGAGCCTCGCTGTGATGGGCGCTGGCAACGAAGAGGCCGACACGACCGCAACCGAAGAGGTTGCTGAGGCCGAGACAGAGAGCGAGGACACTTCGCTGGTTGACCAGTTGGCTGTGAGCGGCAACGAGAAGGTTTCGGATCAGGGTCAGCAGGAGCAGATGAAAGACAACCCGCTGTTTGCAAAACTCTATCCGAACGTGGCACCCAACGGGCAGCTGGTTAATGGTCCGGTTGTGGGTATGGCACGCAGAAGCGACAGAGACGCCATCAATGAGATGCTGGCTCTCGCCGCAGAGAAGAAATGGTATGATACTCGTAGAGTGAAATACCTCTGGAGTGCAAAACCTTTGAAGGACAACCAGGATATTTATCAGTTGTATGCGATTGCTGTAGAAAACGACGGTAACCCGGTTCTTGGCGGAGAGGTTATCACCGATGCACGTCAGGACTTCAGTCAGGTGGGCGGCAACGAGATCTCGATGACAATGAATACCGAGGGCGCACGCGACTGGAAACAGATAACGGGAGCCAACGTGGGCAAGTGCATCGCTATCGTGATGGACAACGTGGTCTATTCGGCACCTGTGGTTAACGGAGAGATTGCCGGCGGACGTTCGTCGATTACCGGCGACTTCACGTTGGATGAGGCAAAAGACCTTGCAAATATTTTGAAATCAGGTAAATTGGAGGCTCCGGCAATCATTGTTCAGGAAGCAGTTGTCGGACCTTCGCTCGGACAGGAGTCGATCACCCGCGGTTTGATATCGTTCATCCTCGCCTTCATCGTGGTGCTCATCTATATGGTGGTGTTCTACAACCGTGCAGGTTGGGTGTCGGTGATAGCTCTTATTACGAATGTATTCCTATTGATTGGAATCCTCGCATCGATTGGGTCGGTGCTCACGCTGCCTGGCATAGCAGGTATTGTGCTGACAATGGCAATGGCTGTTGACGGCAACGTTATCATATATGAGCGCGTGAAGGAGGAACTGAGAAACGGCTCGAGTGTTGCAAACTCTGTTGACACCGGATTCAAGAATGCTTACTCGGCTATCATCGACGGGCAGGTGACCACGTTCCTGCTGGGCTTGGTGCTTATCATGTTCGGTTCGGGTCCTGTGCGCGGATTCGCAGTAACGCTGTGTATCGGTATTGTGACCTCACTGTTCACAAGTATCTTCATCACCCGCTTGGTTATCGACAACCTGCTGAGAGCGCACAAGAAGATTAACTTCTCGTTCCCGTTCAGCGCTGATTTCATGCGCAATGTGCATATCAACTTCATAGGCAAGCGCAAGGTGTTCTACATCATCATGGCATGCGCCATACTGATTTGCGCCGTTGGATTTGCAACACGCGGATTGAGCTTTGGTATCGACTTCAGCGGAGGACGTACATACGTGGTGCGTTTTGACCAGCCGGTCAATGCTGTTGAGGTGCGCAGCAGCATGAACAAGCAGTTTGACGAAGCACCCGAGGTGAAGACTTACGGTCCTTCGACTCAGCTGAAGATTACCACCAAATATAAGATTAAAGAAGACGGCGACGATGTGAAGAACGAAATAATGGCGAAACTCTATGAAGGAGCAAAGCCCTATTTC
The DNA here is from genome assembly GCA_017616895.1 of Bacteroidales bacterium. Classification (GTDB taxonomy): domain Bacteria; phylum Bacteroidota; class Bacteroidia; order Bacteroidales; family P3; genus Colimorpha. The sequence goes on along the minus strand of JAFZXE010000029.1, from coordinate 157,204 downwards.
GCAAAGGACATTACTCTCGACGAGTTCAAATCGACGGAGACCAATCCCCTGGGTATCATACAGGCAGAGCAGGTTGGCGGAACTATAGCGCATGACAACCTTGTGCATTCGATTTGGGCGATCATCGGAGGTCTGCTTATCATCTTCGTTTATATCGGACTTCGTTTCCGCAGTTGGAAATTCGGTCTCGGATCGGTTGCGGCCCTTACGCACGATACCATCTTGGTTATCGGTATGTTCTCGCTGCTTTACGGTCTGCTGCCGTTCAATCTGGAGGTTGACCAATACTTCATCTCGGCTGTGCTGACGGTGATAGGTTACTCGATCAACGCAACGGTGGTTATCTTCGACCGTGTGCGTGAGTACAAGAAACTCTATCCGAAGCGCGACCTCAAGACACACATGAACGACGCTATCAACTCGACGTTAGCCCGTACGATCAACACAAGCGGCACCACTTTTGTGACGTTGCTTATGATGTTCATCTTCGGCGGTGAGGTTATCCGCGGATTCATCTTCGCGTTGTTGGTCGGTGTGGTTTGCGGTATGTTCTCGTCGGTATGCATCGCATGTCCGGTGGTTTATGAGATATCCAAACGCAAAGAGGCCTCGAAAGAAATTGCAAAACAATAATCGGAGAAATACTGTAAGTTAAAAGTTCGCATGGGAATATTCTCAGTCATAATTTGTTTGGTCTGCGTCGCCTTGTTTGCTGTCAAGGTTAAGAAGGCAGTCAGGAAGGCTTTTCCTGTGCCTGGCGCGCCAGAGGCTGACATTAATGATGGGAATTTTGACACGTTCTATGAAGATGGGCAGGCTGTCCGTGAAGACGACGAGTATTTTTCGTATGAAAATGTTCCAGGCAACACATGTTTTACGAGCCAGTCTAACCCAATGAAACCAAAGGATGTGGACATGTCTCCGGTGAATGAAACGGACGACCGTGTTTCTTCAGTTGACTTCGATCTTCGCCAAGCGGTTATATACAACACAATCCTGCATAATGACTATATTGGCGAACGGTATTAAAGAAAATAATTAATCGTATTAACGTAATAAACTAGAGTATGTTCAAGAAAGTACTAATGACAATCGGTCTGCTGCTGCTTGCCCACGGGTTATTGCAAGCACAGGGTATTTTGAAAGGTACCGTGACCGATGCCAAGTCAGGTGATCCAATGGCGTTCATCAACGTCATTGCGATGCAGAACGGCGAGCGTATCGGTGCTGGTCAAACCGATTTCGATGGTGTTTACACCATCAAGGGTTTGCAAGTCGGTGCCTATGACATCAAGGTCACAAGTGTTGGCTATGAAGGTCAGCTTAAGACAGGTGTCAATGTTAAGGCATCGGGCTTCACCATCGTCGATTTCAAGATGAAATCGTCCGCCACAGTTATGACAGAACTTGTGGTTGAAGCCGATCGCGCTCCAATTTTCGAGGTCGGAACACCAGAGTCCGGTCAGCGTATCACCAGCGATGACATCGCGAAGATGCCGGGTAACTCGGTTGACGCTATCGTGGCAGCCGTCGGTGGTATCGGATATGATGACGGCGGATCGGGATCGGCCCGTGGTGAGGGTGGTATGGTGACGATGCAGGGCGGTGTCCGTAAGCGTACCGGCATCAGTGCCCCGAAGGAGGCTATCGCTGAGATTCAGGTTATTCTCGGTGGTACTCCGGCCAGCATCGGTGAGGCTATCGGAGGTACTCAGATTATTACGCTGAAACCGCCTTCAAGTCAGTTCAAGGGTGTTGTGAAGTATGAGACATATATTGACTATCGTCTGCTCAACACTTTGATGCTCTATCTGACCGGTCCTATCTACAAACAGAAGAAGACCCAGCCGGATGGTGGCGTTACAGAACGTACCATGATTGGTTTCCGTCTCACTGGCCAGGGGGCTTATGCAAAGGATGGTTATTATCGTGCAAAGTCGGGACGTTATAAGGTTGTGAACAAAGAAAAGTCACAGTATATTGAGGATAACCCGTTGTCGTTTGACATGGTTGAACATACTATCAACTATACCGCAGAGGAACAACTCCATGCAGACGATTTCCATACGGTTACCCAGAAACCTCACACCAGTTACTATAGTGTTGCGATGGAAGGAGCTATTGACTTCAGGTTTACCGACTATGCAACATTGACACTCACTGGAGAGTATTCACGCGGAATGTATCCTACGACCGGTTCTAGCTATTGGGCTTTAAATATGGCTCAAGGTAGCGGCGGCGTTGAGGTTGACCAGAGCTATGGCCTTACCATCGACTTCACTCAGCGCTTCAAGGATGCCAAGCATCAGAGCGACGAGTCCACACTTCCCGAGTCTAAATCGTCGGCTGCGGTTTCCAATGTGATGTACAACATTACTGCTATGGTAAGCCGGGCAACGTCGTTGAGCTACAATAGCAATTATGGAAAATCTCTTGACGATGTATTCCGCTATGGACACATCTCCACGTTCAAGACGGCGATGACTCCGCACTATACAGACCCTGTTCTGTACGATTATGATGGTGTTCAGACATACGCATACGTACATGACAGTTGGTTGGAAACGGTGGATATGGAATCGTATAAAGATGGTATAGATCCCGTCAATGCCCGTTTGGCGAGATATACCATGCAGCTTTATGAGAATGATGAGTATCGTCCATATATGACCAACCGCGACAATATTCGCGAGCTCAAAGGTCTCTTCAACGGAGATTCCCCGTCAAGCGTCTATGGTATGTTCTACAATACAGGCGTACAGAATACATCTTACGGAATGTCTCAGACAGACTATCTGTATGTCCAGGCTAAGGCTTCTGCGTTGATTAAAGGACACGACCTTGAAATCGGTTTCCAGTATGACCGCTATTCGGCTTCTTCATATTCGTTGGCAGCCGCAGGGTTGTGGACTTTGATGTATCAGAATGCGAACCGTCACATCTCTCAGCTTGATTATTCCAATCCTCACTACGAGCATGAGGGTAGTTCTCTTCGTGTGACATACGACCGCCTCAACAATGTTGAGAACCAGTCCGCCTTCGATGCCGCCATGCGTGCCTACGATAGCGAACATGTCGGTGCAACCGACTGGTTGGATGTCAACAGCTATACGCCAGAGCAGTATGCCGAGGCTGGAGGTATTGACATGTTCTCGTCAGATGAACTTTTCAATAGTGGTAATGCGTATGTAAGCTACTACGGTTACAAACATAATGGTCTGAAGTATAACGGGAAATGGAGTTTTGAGGACTTCTTTGATCCTGCATCCAAGGGCCATGAGAAGTATCGTTACCTTCCGGCTTTCTCGCCGACATATCTAGCTGGTTACATTCAGGACCGTTTCTATTTCCAGGACCTCATCTTCAACGTGGGTCTCCGTGTTGACTATTTCAATGGAAACCAGCTTGTCTTGAAGGATCCATATCTGCTTTACGAAGCTTATACAGTTAAAGACCTAAAGGAGGGTAAGGTTGAGTACAACGGAACTCTTGCTAATAACGTTGAAGACGACTGGGTGGTTTATGTTGACGATGCTTCGGCAAGCAAGCCGACCATCCGTGGTTATCGTTCGACAACGTCTAGCGGTACCACAAACTGGTACAATGCCAGCGGTGAGGGGGTGAATACCCCCAATGATATAGCTGGTACATCGAGTAAACCGACACCTTTCCGTACTAAAGGTACTGGTGGCGGTCAAGAGGCCTTCGCCAACAATAAAGTTGGGTCTGGTGCCTTCAAGGAGTATGAACCGCAGTGGGTGCCGATGCCTCGTATCGCATTCTCTTTCCCGGTTGGAGATAATTCGCAGTTCAAGGCCAGTTACGATATTATCGCTCGTCGTCCGTCTAGTGGATGGCAGGCCAACTACCTTGGATATATGTATATGACGCAGATATCCACCATAACAAACCCCAACCTGAAACCTGAAAAGATTACCAACTATGAAATTGGTTTCCAGCAGGCACTTGGTAAAGGTAAGAATAAGAATTCTGCAATCAGCATTTCCGCATATTACAAAGAAACACGCGACCTTATACAACTTGTTCAATATGTGGGCGCCGATCCTAACCCCAACTACTATTCGTACGATAACATTGACTTCAAGACTATCAAAGGTGTTACAATCGCATACGATCTCCGTCAGACCAAAAATATTCGAGTCAATGCAAACTACACGTTGCAGTATGCTGACGGTACCGGTCTTTCGTCAACCACTATGACTGAACTTATCAAGGAGGGTTACACAACACTTAAGATGCTCAATCCTATAGATGATGACCGTCGTCACGAATTCAAAGCAAACATTGACTTCCGTTATGCAAGTGGAGCCAAATATAATGGTCCTGTTATCAAGCGTAAGGTCAAAGACAAAGAGACTGGCGAGCTTCGTGTGAAGGAAGTAAAGGTTCTTGAGAACTTCGGTATCAACTTGATGGCCGTTGCACAGTCGGGTCGTCCTTATACTCGAGCTCTCAGCAACACTCAGTACACAATTGTTGGTAGTTATCGTGGAGCTCGTCTGCCTTGGGGCTTCTATTTCGATGTGGTTATCGACAAGACATGGCCCATTAAGGCTGGTAAGAAAGACACCTATCTCAACCTGGCTCTCACGGTTCACAACCTGTTCGATATCCGCAATGTGACTGGAGTTTTCTCTGTCACCGGAAACCCGACCGATGATGGATATCTGACCGACCCTGGTACTCAGGCCGTCATCAACTCCTATCTTGACCCGCAGTCGTATAGAGACCTCTACGCTGTGTATATGAATAATAACACATGGAACTATTCCTCGCCGCGTACATGGAAAGTTTCCTTGTCGTATAACTTCTAATCCAACAACACGAAAAAAAATAAAGACATGAAGAATATATTTAGCAAAATTGTATTGGTGGCGGTCCTGTTTGGATTAGGAGCAGGTACCACCTATGCTCGTGAGTGCACGGAGTGCAGACGAACTGCAGCCAAGCGTTCCGCTGCTCAGGCCAAAGCCTCCGCTTGCAAAAGAGCACAAAGTACTGCTGAGCTTAGTGTCAATAATGTCAGAGCCATGATTAATGGCTATGGCAATATGTGGTACGATGGCAGTGTGGCGCAGTACCATATACCGAAAAACAGTAACACGTGCCCGATGTTCTGCGCTGCATTGTGGATTGGTGGTACCGATGTAAACGAGCAGCTTCGTCTTGCGGCTTTACGTTTCGGCTCAGAGGGCGATGACTATTGGCCGGGTCCTCTAACCATTGACGGTGCAGCATCGACCGACTTGGATCGTTGCACCAAGTACGATAAACATTACATTATAACCAAGGCAGATGTCATGGCGTTGATGGCAATGTTTGACTATTCAACCAATCCGCCAACTCCCCGTGAAGGTGCTTTTGATCAGAGTGCTATAGCGGAAGTTATCATGAAATGGCCGGCAGAGGGCGGTGAAGCAGGACTCTCTCCGTATCTTGCACCTTTTTATGATGCAAACCACGACGGTCACTACGATCCTCTTGCGGGAGACTATCCCTACTATGATTTTGACAACGAACTTTGCCCATCGTCATTGAAGGCGGCTTTGGCTCCTGGTGAGAATTACTCACCGCGCCGCACAATGGAGGACTCGGCAGGAGTTGTGCACGGTGGCCTTCTCTCGGACCAGGTGCTAAAAGGTGACCAGACTATATGGTGGATATTCAACGATATGGGTAATACTCATACTGAGACACAGGGAAGCCCCATCGGTCTTGAAATCCGTGCTCAGGCATTCGGTTTCTCTACAAATGACGAAATCAATAACATGACGTTCTACTCATACGAGGTTATCAACCGTTCTACCTATACTTTGAAGAATACTTATTTCAGTCAGTGGGTTGACCCGGATTTAGGTTATGCTTTTGATGACTATGTAGGATGTGATGTAAAACGTGGATTGGGTTACTGCTACAACGGTGACGAGTCGGATGGTCCTGGATCGGGAAGTTATTCAGGCATTCCGCCAGCTGTTGGTATCGACTTCTTCCAGGGACCGTATATGGATCCTGATGGCAGGGACAATCCCAAGATTGATATTTCCAAGATGCAGCTCTACTATGCTTCGGATCTTGAGCGTTATAGATTGCCTGGTGGTGTGGGTTATGACACAATCAAACTTACAGACGATGCAGACCTTTATTATCCTCTCGCTTGGTATTTCCAGCCGGGTGATGCGGTAGGGAACTGTGCTATCAATGGTGTGAACTTTGGTAATAACATTGTTGACGATGAACGTTTTGGTATGCGCCGTTTCGTATATTATGAGAACAAGGCTAGCGGTTATAACTCAGAGCCTTCAAAAGCAACTGACTACTACTTGTACTTGCGCGGATACTGGAAGAATCGTCAGCGTATGAAATTTGGTGGTGACGGTTTGTCCACTGGAACCACAACATACGAATGTGACTTCATGTTCCCAGGCGATAGCGACCCGTTGCATTGGGGTACAGATGGAGTGGATCCTGGATTTGAGTGGACCGAGGTTCAAGCGGGCAATCCTATAGGCGACCGTCGTTTTATGCAATCCGCAGGTCCCTTCACTCTTGAACCGGGTGCTCTTAACTACATTACCGTTGGTATTCCTTTTGCACAAGCATCTTCGGGTGGAGCGTGGCAGTCTGTTGAACTCCTTCGTCAGATTGACGATGTGTGCCAGGCACTTTTCGAGAACTGCTTTAAGGTGCTTAACGGCCCAGATGCTCCGACTCTTGTCGCCCAGGAAATGAAGAATGAGGTGATACTCTACATTACCTATCAGAACGATGCTTCGATGGGTGAGGATTATGTTGAGCTTGACCCAGCCATCCCTACCTATTATATGGATGCTAATGGCACTCGCCACCGTTACACAGATGAGCAGAGAAGTTATAAATTTGAGGGATATCAGATATATCAGCTTAAAGATGCGAAGACTTCTATTGCCGACATAAGCGATATAACAAAGGCTCGCCTTGTTGCTCAGTGCGACTTGGAAAACTATTATGACGACACGCTTGATTCTCCCACTGTTCCTATTGGAACATTGGTTAACTACACAACAAACTCAACTACGGGATTACTTACTGCGACAACAATGGTCAATGGAGCCAATACTGGCTTGCAACATGTTTTCCGTATAAAGACTGACCAGTTCTCAACCGGAACAAACCGTGCATTGGTCAACAATAAAGAGTACTATTATGTTTGTATAGCTTACGCTCACAATAGATATAAGGAGTATTCTCAGACTTCAGCAGACCTCCTCGATGGTCAGAAGGAGCCTTATTTGGCTGGTCGTACTGACGAATGGGGGCGTACAATAACCCCGATAACCGTCATTCCTCACGATCCGACCAATGAAAATGGAGGAACGGTTGTCCAGGCAGAGTTTGGTATGAAGCCACTTATCACCCGTATTGAGGGCCATGGTAATGGAGGTTCAGTTTTGAGACTCTCACAAGAGTCCATTGACGAACTGATGGGTGCTCCTGGTGTACCAGGAAAGGCTCCTGGATATTCGGTTTTGGATACCGTAACGGGTAAGGTGTCTCTGACGGATGCGTGCATTGTTTCATCTCCAAAATATCAGGAGAATTACGGACCTGTTAATGTTACGGTTATTGATCCGTTGAACATCAAGCCTGGTAAATTTGTAATAAAGTTCCTGGGTGTTAAAGACAATTCGAAATGGGTCATTACAAAGGAGGATCCATCCGAACCACTTTATTACACCGCTGATTCGGTGCCTGTATATAGCGACACATCAGACTATGCAATAGGTCGTTATAATGAGCAGCTATTCCTTGACCTCGGTGTTTCGGTTGCAATAACCAATCCTAAGCCAGCTGCAGACTCATATACCATAAGTTTGTCTCCTGCAAACTTGGGTACATTCGTGTCTGGTGGATATGTCAATGATGGTTCGGTTCTTTCGTCATCGATGACTTTCTCTGACAATGAGAAACAGTGGCTTACGGGTATTCCCGACTACGATGGAAGTCCAACCTACAACTGGATTCGTTCAGGCTCTCAGTATGCGGCTGGTAATTTGGGATCTTTCAAGAACTCTGACGAGCCAATATCTGACTATGAGGAATATCTTGACGAGGACTATTACATGGTTACCGCGTCGCGCGGAAGCGACGTACAGGCCGAACCGTTTGACAAGTATCAGGTCTTTGAAGAAGTTTTGGGTGGTTTGTGGTCTCCTTATAAGATGGTTTCCACTCGCGACTTCCACCCGGGCTTTAGCATGAAGTATTTCATCGCACCACAGAATATCCTCGATAGTCTGCATGCGATTGTTCGTTATGCAAATGTCTATCTCTCGTATAACAGAACGATGCGTAAACTGATGGCTCATTCCTGCAACAAATCTTTGATTTTTAATAATGTTAAAGCTCTTCCGAGTGTCCGTATCGTGTTTACGGCAGATACGTCCAAGTGGACGAGATGCCCGGTTCTTGAAATGTGCGATGATTATCAGCAATCCGAAGGCAATGCGCGTAAGTTCCAGATGCGGCGTCATCCATCGGTTGATAAAAATGGTGATACATCAGCTGTTCGTCAGCCATCAGAGGATCCATCGAGTCCTAACTATATATCAGACATGGGTATGGGTTGGTTCCCGGGCTATGCAATCAACACAACCACAGGCGAACGTTTGAACATCATGTTTGGAGAGGATTCTAGATATGTCCAGTATAATGGTAGAGATATGATGTGGAATCCCGTCAACACCATTATGGATGGTACACAAAACTATGTTATGGGTGGTCGCCACTTCATATATGTGATGAACGCTACAGACCAGCCGTTCTACAAGATATTTGGAGCAGGTACTACAGTTGAAAGTACTTCATACGCAACGCCCTCCTATGATGCAGGTCGTTATGCGATGAAGATGCTGCGTATTTCAGAGAAGATAATGACTACCACCGATCCGACGCCCAACCAGCAGCATAACCTTGCATACGATAGAGGTCTTCTTAAGGACGAAATCGAAAAAGCTTCTGTGAATGAAGTTCGTGATGCAATCTCGCTCCTCTTTGCATCGGTGGCTTGGGTTAATATGCCGCTGGTCAATAGCCGTTACCAGTTTGATAACCCGAAAGATATTCCTTGCGATGTGACTATTGATATTGATGTCCCGACACAGTATGCCACATACTACGGACCAAATGCAACGCGCAGACCTGTGTCTGAAGCTCAGAACAGTAATCGTCCAATGTATATGTTTGAGCTGTCAGAGGATATTGCAACCTTGACGGGGCAGTCTCTTGCCAACGATGCCACAAAGGATTATAGGGATTCAATCTTGAGTCTTATCAATGTTGTCCCCAACCCTTATTACAGTTATTCTGCTTACGAGACGGCCAGCCAACTCGAGACAAAGGTCCGTTTTGTTAATGTTCCGTCTGGAACAACAATCTCTATCTACACTCTCGATGGTACTTTGGTTAGAAAGTTAGGTCCTACGGCTAACGATAGTGACCCAACCTACAGGTATGTAATCGATTGGGATTTGCACAACCACGAGGGTATTCCTATCGCTGGTGGTATGTATCTGATTCATGTTGACGTACCTAATATTGGTTACCGCGTCATCAAATGGTTTGGTACCATGCGTCCGGTTGATTTGAACTCATTCGGTTTCTAAGGCAAATGATTGAAAACGCAAAAACATCTAGAGAAATGAAGAATATATTTAGAATATCAGTAGTTGTGGTTCTGTTGCTGGCAGTCGCTGTTGGCAACGTGTATGCCGGCAACGACAAACGTCGTGGTACGGCGGGTGCCACAGAGTTGCTTATCAACCCGTGGGCGCATAGCTCGGGTTGGGGCAATGTGAGCGTCGCCAATGTTCGTGGGCTGGATGCTTTCTACTCAAATGTGGCAGGTATTGCCTTTATCAATAAGATGGAGTTCGCATACACCAATACCATTTATCTTGGTGGCAAATCTGGTCTCCGAAGTGGTGCAGGCATCAATGCCTTTGGCGTTGCTGTCAGACTCTTCGACCGTGGGGTGATTGCTGCGTCTGTGACTGCCATGGGATTTGGCAATATCGAAGTGACGACTGTAGAAAGTCCTGATGCCGGCGCAAATGGTACGTTTAGTCCGTCATACATGAATATCAATCTCGCCTATGCACATTCCTTCACCAAGAGCATCCATGCTGGTTTGAATTTGAAGGTTGTTACCGAGCAGACTGCTGACATCCGTGGTACGGGTTTTGCAGTTGATGCAGGTATTCAGTATGTGACAGGTGAGAACGACCAGTTGAAGTTTGGTATGTCTCTGAAGAACTGGGGACCTGCTATGACATTCAGAGGTGTCGGACATTCTTTCTCATATGAAAATGCGGCTGGCAATGATATGACGGCTGAGTACCGTTCGGCTAGCATGGAGTTGCCTACCTGTTTGAACATAGGTGCATCGTATGACTTCCTTATTCCTGCCGGAGAACAGCGTATTACTATGGCAGCAAGCTTTACTTCGAATGCGTTTTTGAAGGATAACATCACGGTTGGCCTTGAATACTCACTGTTCAACATTATGCAGTTGCGTGGTGGTTATATCTTCACGTTCGAGAAACTCACCAAGGCTACCCGAACCACCGCTAATACTGGTCTTTGTGCAGGAGCATCGGTTGATATCCCATTGACCAAGAAGAAGGCCGACGGATCAATGCGTCCTACGTTAGCCCTTGAGTACTCCTATCGTGCTGCAGCACCCTTCAAAGGGTCGCACTCTATAGGAGCAACAATTAAGTTCTAAAAACGTCTGACTCATATCTAAATTTATTAGGAAAGGCCTAAAAAGCCTTTCCTAATTTTTAGATACCATTTCGGAAAACCGCCGAAGGTCAATATAAAATTGACTTGAAAATAAATCACAAGTAATCAATAACCATACCTAATTTAACTAATAAATCATGTCTGAGATTAAGTATTATAGCGAAGAAGGTTTACAGAAATTGAAGGATGAACTCCATCATCTTATAGCTGTCGAGCGTCCTGCGGCTTCTGCGGCAATAGCCGAAGCACGTGATAAGGGAGACCTTTCAGAAAACGCTGAATATGACGCTGCCAAAGAGGCTCAAGGTCACCTCGAAGCACGTATTTCAAAACTTCAGGATTTGGTGGCTAATGCCCGCTTACTGGATGAGTCAAAAATAGATACATCCAAGGTTCTGCTGCTCTCCAAAATAAATATCATGAATGTAAAAACAAAGGCAAAGCAGTCGTACACGATAGTTCCAGAGAGCGAAGCTAACCTCAAGGAGAGCAAGATTTCGGTCACATCGCCTTTTGCTCAGTCGTTTTTGGGTAGGAAGAAAGGTGATGTCGTGGAGGTGAAAGTCCCGGCTGGCACCATGAATTTCGAGATTCTCTCGATAGAGAGGTAGTTTATGTGTTGAATTAAAAAAGAAAATATATGGCGTCTATATTCTCAAAAATAGTTGCAGGAGAAATACCTTGCTACAAAGTCGCGGAGAACGATGATTGTCTCGCATTCTTGGATATTAACCCTGTTGCTGTTGGACATGTGCTCTGCATCCCCAAGAAGGAGGTGGATTACATATTCGATATCGACAACGACCTTTATTGCAAACTGATGCTTTTCAGTAAAGCGGTGGCTGAAGGTTTGAAAAAGGTATGTCCCTGTATCAAAGTGGGTATGGCGGTTGTCGGCATAGATGTGCCACACGCTCACGTCCATCTTATTCCACTCAATACTCCGGCCGACTTGAATTTTTCTAAGCATGTGGCTATGTCTCAAGACGAGCTTAAGGCATTGGCAACTAAGATTTCGAACGAGGTTAAGATTTGAGTTTCACAAATTGGCGTTTTCTAGTATGGACAACAATAAGCTGAAAAAAGAGATAATATCCTACGGCCTTGTCATTCTGGGCAGTTTGCTTTTTGCTGTGGGTGATGTCATGTTTGTCAACCCATACCATTTGGCTCCTGGCGGTGTTTATGGCTTGGCAAACGTGTTCAATGCTCTGTGGGGGTGGAAGATATCCGTCGCTGGTGTTTGCATGGACATCCCGCTCCTTATTATCGGAACGATTATCCTTGGTCCACGTTTTGGTATTAAGACTATTGTGTCGGTAATATTGATTCCGATTTTCACGTTCATATTGGAAAGCACCTGGGGATATAGGCCTGTGATTTATGACGGAGAGTTTATGACAGAGGCCACTCACACTGCGCTTTCCTACATGGATGGTGATGTTGAGCGTTTCTTTGTGCCGGACTTTTTCCTTAACACCGTTGTTTCGGGTATTATATACGGAGTCGCTATCGGCGTTATTTTCCGTGCAGGTGCCACTTCGGGTGGAAGTGACATCATTTCGATGATTGTCCACAAATATACCAAGATTTCACTTGGTGTCCTGGTTTTGATTGTTGACAGTTGTATTTCACTTGCTACGCTGTTCATTCCCAATGGTAGTATCCGCCTCCCCATATACTCCATAGTGCTTATCTATATTGAGAGCAAGATCATTGACCTTATCGTCGAAGGTTTTACCACCTACAAAACGGTATTCATTGTGACCGACAAGATAGAGGAGGTGAAAGACTTTATCATCAACGACCTTGAACGTGGCGGTACATGTTTTTCTGGCATCGGCTTATATAAAGGACAGGAACGACGCATGATTTACGTCACCCTCGACCGCACTGGGCTTGTGAAACTTAAGACAAACATGCGCTATCTTGATCCTAACGCCTTTGTCAATGTCATAGAGAGTTCCGAGATCATGGGTCTCGGCTTCAAAGCGCTACCCAAAGAGGGAGAATGACGCAATAAAATCGTGAATTCTTTGTTAATAAATAGTACGGCGAAAATCGTCTCGGTTGATGAGAATCTTGCAGTTGTGTTATAAACCCCCGTTCCCGCCAGTTGATGGTGGCACTCTTGCTATTGGCAGCGTAACCCGAGGGTTGCTACAAGCTGGTTGTGAGGTGAAGGTTTTGACCGTCAGCACGGACAAACACCCATTCTCCGCCGACAAGATACCGTCGTCGTGCAAATCTTCCACCTCTATGGAGGCGGTTTATATTGACACTAGGGTCAAGCCGTTTTTTGCGCTTTTTTATCTTCTTTGTGGTGAATCCTATCACATCAAGCGCTATGTCAGCTCTGCGTTTGAATCCAAGTTGATACAAGTTCTTAAGAGTGAACAGTTTGATGTCGTTCATGTCGAAAGTGTGTTTTTGACACCATATGTCGCAACCATAAGGAAGTACAGCTCAGCCAAGATTGTTCTGCGTGCCCACAATATTGAGCACCGCATCTGGAGGCAGCTTTCACGAGGCGAGCACAATCCGTTCCGTAAGTGGTATTTGAAACATCTTGCGATGGCGTTGGAGGTTTATGAGCGAGGTCATGTCAACGATTACGACGGAGTCGTGTGCATCACCGACCAAGATGCCGAAGCCTATAGACAGATGGGTTGTCGTCGTCCTATGTGTGTTGTTCCCTTCGCTGTTGAGCCTCATAGTGTTTCCAGCGCCGTTTCAGTACAACCATTCACGCTGTTCCATATTGGTTCTATGGATTGGAAACCCAATGTGGAGGCCATTGACTGGTTTCTGTCAAAGGTGTGGCCACTCCTTCACCGTGAGTTGCCACAGACGCGTTTTTTTATTGCTGGGCGTCGCATGCCGCAACGCTTGCTCGATAGCCACATCGATGGTGTGTCGGTTGTTGGCGAGGTTGACGATGCCATGCGCTTTATGGCCGACAAGTCGGTCAATGTTGTTCCTTTGCTCTCCGGCAGTGGCATTCGGGTAAAGATACTTGAGGCCATGTCTATGGGCAAACCCATAGTCGCTACTGCGGTCGCTGCCCGCGGCATCAAATATACGGATGGAAAGAATATCCTCATCGCAGACACTCCGCAGGCTTTTGTTGACTGCGTTCGTCGATGCCTTTCCGAACCCGCAACAGCCGCTTCGATGGGCTCTGCCGCCGTTGAACTTATCAAAACAGAATACAATATCGAAAAGCAAACTGAGCGTATCATCTCGTTTTATAATAAGATAACCAATTGTTAACCATTTTAATAACCTTTTGAAATGCGTAAATCGTTCTTCCTTCTGTTTTTTGTCGCTGTGTTGGCGATTTGTGGACGTGCACAAATCACCGTTCCCAACACCAATGTCAGCTTTGCTTTCCCCCATGGCGGTTGGAAATATCTGCAGACGTTGACCATAGACCGAAACACTGTGGCATATCTCTATTCTTATTGTGGTAAGGTTGTGCTTGACAACAAGGGCGATACGATATTGCCTCATCTTAGGATTTATGTCAAGAGGAACTATGACGGTTCAGCTCTTGAGATGGCCTACCTACGCTACCTGAACCAGCCTTTCCAGTCGCTTACTGAAACTGTTGAGGGGTTGCCGGGCTCTGGCGGTATCTCATACGTGGGAGCGTATAATAACCTTGATGACCATAAGGACTACAAGTTCCAGATGATGTATTTTATGGTTAAGAGTACCGTCTTCGAGTTCCGAATCGAAACATCATACGACACCTATCCGCAATTTGAGAAAGAGTTTACTGACATAATGAATAGCATAAAGGTAAACTGATGGTGTCGTAGATGATCTGGTAAGTGGTTTGGCAAGAGTAAATTTGTTTTTTGTGATGAGGTTTCTATTGTTGGCAAAATCCAGGTTGGTTGTTTTCTTGGCTGCTCTTTCATTCTGTTGCGTGGCATTTACGCAGAATGGAGCCGATCGTGGTGCCGACTATTACCGCTCCCAGTATGTACGCCTTCATAAAGCCTATTTGAAGGACACCAACGACGTCGAAAACCTCGTCCGCCTGTCTCAGTTCTATGCTGATGACAGCAACCCCATGTATAATCTCCCCTTTGCGCGGACTTATATCACAAGGGCTGAACGTCGTTACCGTTATATGCTCTCCGGCAATGCGTACGACAAGGAACTTCGACGCCTTATTACCCACGGCGTCACCCTTGAGACACTTGACGCACAAAAGAGTCAACTCTCCAAGAAAGCTGTTATCAGGCTTGGCCTTGAGGAGCTGTCGTTGGTCGAAGTTGATCAGTATATGGAGGCCTTTTCCGACGACAAGGCTGTCCTCAAGCAGGCAGGTCTTCAGCGCATAAAAATCGCCTACCGTTCTGCCTTGCGCCAGAATACAGTCGAGGCCTATGCTTCGTTCGCCAAACAGTATCCTGGCACTGATGAGGCCCGCAGTGCCGAGAGTCATATTGCCATGTTGATTGATTCTCTCTACGGCAGTTCTGACGATATTTCCAAGGTTGAGGCCTATCTTGGCGCTTATGGCGACAATCCAGAGGTGCGTCGTTCCATGATGAACCATAAGGCTGAAATGGCCTTCAAATCTGCCTGCCAAGACAACACCGTCGAGGCTTACCGCAAGTTTCTCGATAACTATCCTTCCAGCACTCACGCTATCGTCGCCCTCCACCATATAGACTCCATCTCCTCGCAATCGTTCAGCCATATTCTCGCGCCAAAAGGCTATGTCGATTTTGCACTATCCAATTCTGGCAGCGACATGGCCGACCGAGCCATCGATGAACTCTATCGTAGAGCGATGGAGGAAAATGATGTGCAGGCGGCATTGCTGTTTATGAAACACTTCGACCTCGATCCACGCTATGGTGATGTCTATAAACGCTATTATGAATGGCATTCACAGGAGGCTTGCTACCAGCTTATTGACACCTTTGCCCGAACTCATCCGGACTATCCCTTCCGTGCTGCTGTCAGCAGAGACCTCAATGAGGCCGCTGATATAGAGTCTGTAAACCTTGAGTTTCCGTTCGACGAGTCAAAACTTTGGAACTACAAGGAACTTGTCAAGTCGTTCCCGTCCAAACGCATCTCTTTTGTTGCAATACAGCGTTCGTTGCAGAATTTTATCTCTGCTGCCGACTGGCCTTCTGCTGTTGAGCGCTGTCAGGTTTTCGAAGGACGACTACAAGGCTACAACAAGTCTTCTCTAGATACCCTCATATCTCTGCTTTCCTCACCGTTCGATGAGGCTAAGCGTCCCGTCGATTATCTTGTTGGCAATGCCGATATAGCATCTCTCGCAGTCGCACCTTCGGGCAAGGCTCTCTATTTCACAAGCCGTAATGCGACCCATTCTGAGATGTATTATGCAACCCTGAAGGGTGGAAAGTGGACAAATGTATCAAAACTCTCCATAGATGGAGCCCCGGAATCCGATTTGTCGGTGTTCTCTTTTTTTGACAATGGAAACAAGATGCTTTTCGGAGCCGATGGCGACATAATGGTTGCATCCTACGACGGTTCCCGTTGGCGTGTTTCCGAGGTGCTTCCATATCCCGTTAATACAGATTATGTAGAAACCGATGCATTCATGTTGCCGGACGGTAGTGGTCTTCTGTTGGCGTCAGACCGTCCTTCGGGGTTTAATGTCCAACTTTCCGGCATGCATTACCATGGAGATGTTGCGCTGGCATCCGACCTATATTACATTCCTCTGACCGCATCGGGTTGGGGTGAACCAATCAATCTTGGCTTCCGTGTTAATTCATGCTATTGCGAGCGTTACCCGGTTATGTCGCGTGACCTTAAGACTCTTTACTTCGTTTCGGATTGTGGTGGACTTGGTTATGGTGATATCTTCGTCGCCCATCGTACCTCATCAGATGATTGGCAGGGATGGTCACAGCCTCGCAACCTCGGCAAGGAAGTCAATTCTGCCTTTGCAGAACGCTGTCTCTCACTTTCACCTGATGGGTCGAAGCTCTGCTTCACATCTTCCAGATATGGCTCGCGGGGGCATCTCTTTGTTGCTAAGGTTGTGTCCGATGCCTCAAGTGCATATTCGACTTTGAAAATTTTCAACAATGTTGGAGGAGGACTGGTCAACTGCCGTGTTTTCGACCTTACGACTAATGCAGAGGTGCGAGTTGATTATGACGGAGATGTCCACAGCGTCACCCTTTGCAATGGGCGTTCCTATGCAGTCTCGCTAATTCAGAAAAACTGTTGGAGACCCATATTCACGGTACGTGGAGGTAACAAGTCCGAAATCCAAGCATCGGGCAAAACTCCAGCCGAGCTGAATGGGCAAATCCATCCGCTCACATCTATTGTTCTTGACACTCCGGAAACAGACTTGTCAACTCTTGCTCGTGTTGAGTTGGAACAGTTGGTCAGTTTTCTCGAGAAAAACCCGGCACTCGACATCGATATTGTAGTTGACTGCCCAGGAACCAACACGGCACAGTGTCATGCGCGCTCGGTAGCTATAGGTGAGAAAGTACGTTCTGATATAGTGTCTTATGGTCTTGGCGTCAGTCGTGTCTCCGTTGTGGGTCGTGGAAACCTTGAGTCTCGAACATCCGCACGCACTGTGGTTTCCGTGCGCTTTCGACTCCGCTAGGTTTCTGTAATCTCTTTTGTGCTTTATGACAGCTCACTTTCGGGTGTGTTTTTATGTTTGTTGATATGCGAGAAGTGCTGTGTTAAAAACTGTTTAAAATATTTATTCTAAAACGCTTGCATTGTACTATTTTAGTTGTATATTTGCTGTCACGAAAACAAAATAACAGTTTAACTCAAATTATTCAATATCATGAAAGTAAAACAAATTATGGCCAATCTGGAGGCTAAGCATCCAGGTGAGAGCGAGTATTTGCAGGCTGTCGAAGAGGTTCTTACCTCTATCGAAAAAGTGTACAACGAGCATCCAGAGTTCGAGAAAGCTAAGATCGTTGAGCGTCTTGTCGAGCCCGACCGTATCTTCACTTTCCGCGTGACCTGGGTTAACGATAAAGGTGAGGTTTGCACCAACATCGGCTATCGTGTACAGTACAACGCTGCTCTCGGCGCATACAAGGGCGGTCTCCGCTTCCACCCGAAGGTGAACGTTTCGATGCTCAAATTCTTGGGCTTCGAGCAGATTTTCAAGAACAGCCTTACCAACCTGCCTCTCGGCGGTGGTAAAGGTGGTGCCGACTTCGACCCCACTGGAAAGAGCGACGCTGAAATCATGCGTTTCTGCCAGGCTTTCATCACCGAACTGTGGCGCAACATCGGTCCCGATCAGGACAGCCCCGCTGGTGACGTTGGAGTTGGTGGCCGCGAAATCGGTTACATGTACGGTATGTACAAGAAACTCGCCCGCGAACACAGCACTGGTGCCCTCACTGGCAAGAGCTACGGCTGGGGTGGTTCCCTCATCCGTCCCGAGGCTACAGGCTTCGGCGCTATCTACTATGTCGAGCGCATGGTAAAACAGCAGAAAGACACCATGAAGGGCAAGAAGATTGCTCTCTCTGGCTTCGGTAACGTCGCTTGGGGTGCCGCCATCAAGGCTACCGAGCTCGGTGCTAAAGTTGTTGCCCTCTCTGGCCCCGATGGTGTTTGCGAAATCAAGAACGGCATCACCAAAGAGATGATCGACTATATGCTCGTTATGCGTGCTTCCAACCGTAACAAGGTTGAGGATATGGCCACCAAGTTCCCCAAAGCTGCTAAGTTCATCGCTGGCAAGAAGGCTTGGAGCATCAAGTGCGACATCGCTTGCCCCTGCGCTTTCCAGAACGAAATGGACGAGAAAGACGCTAAGGAACTTCTCAAGAACGGTGTGAAATACGTTGCTGAGGTTTCCAACATGGGTTGCCAGCCTAAGGCTATCGCTGCCATCCAGAAAGCTAAGATCCCCTTCGCTCCTGGTAAGGCTGTGAACGCTGGTGGTGTTGCTACCTCTGGTCTCGAAATCTGCCAGAATGCAGGTCACATCAACTGGACCGCTGAGGAAGTTGACGTGAAACTCCACAAGATCATGAACGACATCTATGACATGTGCGTCGAATACGGCAAACAGAAAGATGGTAGCATCGACTACGTTAAGGGTGCTAACATCGCCGGTTTCATGCGCGTTGCCAAAGCTATGCTCGCCCAGGGCATCTGCTAATCACAGTCGCGAAATAATCGAAAAGAAAGCCGCTCCATTCGGGGCGGCTTTTCTTATTTCCGTTTGCACCAGGTGTTTGCTAATATAACGGCGACGATGGCGACGAATAGGCTTGCGATGATGGTTATGACGATTCCCCCGACATCATCGCCTACGACGGACATAATCCATATCTCTGCGGCCACCAATATCAGTGCAACGCCTGTAACCATACGCAAGCGGCGTATGTCGTATTTGCACCGTTCTTCCTCGTTTGCGCTGTTGTATCCTGCAATAAGTTTGTCGCCTTTGCCGAAAAGTATAATCAGCGCCAGTGAAACAAATAGGATGGAGAGCAGGCTGTTAAAAACAATATCGTAGATGTCCATTTTTTTTTGAAAAAAAACTGAGAAAAACCATTTAGAAAACGGCAAAAGTATCAAAATTATTGCATTATTTTCTTTGGCGAGTGAAAATTATTTCACTGAAATAGAGCGCCATGAGTTGTGTATTTAAAAATTTATTTGGTTTATAACGTAAACTTATTTATCTTTGCAGCGTGATTCGAACACAAAAGGTCGGAGTCGGACTTTCTGCAGGAGCCTGCACCGAGACCGAAGTAAAAAAACAGCTTGTTAAACATCGAAGCCCGGTGGCTTCATAAAAACAATGTAACAATGGAAGAACATGAAAACAAAGAGATGACGGCTCAGGAGAGCCTGTCGCTCATCAGCGAAACACTTAACAACAGCCGCAAGGAGATAACCCGTCGTAGCGGCAAGTATTTTCTTTTCTGGGGAGCCCTGCTCGTCTTCTTCTCGCTCTTAACCTACCTTTTGTGGGAGACTACTGATAATCCCGCATGGAATTTCCTCTGGTTCGCTATGCCCGCTATCGGTATGCCTCTCGAGAAATTTTCGCGCCGCAAAAACCCTTCGGAGCGTGTACAGAACGACGTGAGCCGCATCAACGGCGGCATTTGGGCCACTTTCGGCATCTTCGCCTGCGTTATGTCGCTCCTCTCATTTATCCTTGTCGAATTTGCTGATGGTCTTATAGGACTCTTCCGTTCAATCGCCGCAGTCGTTGGCTTGACTCCTGCCATCATACTCCTCTTCGGCATGGCCGAGAGCATCAGTGGTGTAGTCCTGAAGAACTGGACCGTCCGAATTGCAGGCCTCGTGACTGGCATCGGCGGCTGGTTCCTCTATTATATTACCGGCGCCGAAGCTGAGCAGCTCATTATCTTCGCCTTCGCAGGTTTGGTCCTCGTCGTAACCGGCTTGATTGTTAAATACCAATACAGGTAAGTGATTAGTGAATGGTGAATAGACAAATGAAAATTGAAGGATTTTTTTGAGTTTGACATTTAAAAAATAACAAATAATGGAAAATCAAGAGAAATTGACTGCCGAGCGCAGTCTTGAAATAATCACAGAACAGTTGGAGCAGAGCCGTCGCAAGGTGTCTAAAACCACTGGTCAGTCGCTTTTCGTCTCAGGTCTCAGCACCATGATTATGGCGGTCGTGATTGGAATCGTAAACTTCTCTACCAAGACAACCTTTGGACATCTCCTCTGGTTCATTCTGCCTTTGATTATATGGGTGGCGATGAAAAAGATCCACAGCGGCAAGGGTTATACTCCTGACAGCCTCGTCGGTTCGCTTGTCGGCAAGACTTGGTGGACCTACTCGATATTTGTCGTGGTCTTTTTTGTCATCGTTCTGGTGTGGAATATATTATTCGTCAGGAGGCTTCTGCCCGTTGGCGACCATGCGTTTGCGATAGTTGACCCAACGGCGACCATCATGCTGCTGATGGGTATGGCGGTTGCCATAACTGGTCATCTGTTGCGTAGCAGTAAGCTGGTATGGCTCGGCATTGTGGCTGGTATCGCCGCCTTCGTGTGGGAACAGTTCGGCATTGGCTCGATGATTATGGCATCGTGTACTCAATCGGTTGACCTTTTTGTGCGAATCAATATGGCGCTTCCCTGCCTGACCATCTTCCTCTTTGTATTGTTTGGCGTTATGCTGCCTGGTTTGATTCTTAAAAAACGCAACCTATGATGTTCCCGACGTTAGACCCATTGTTGCACTCTGAGTTGAGGCTTGCGGTGGTCTCTCTGCTTATAGGTATGGAGGAGGCGGAGTTCCCCTACATCAAGGAGCAGACGGGCGCCACGGCAGGCAACCTCAGTGTACAGATTGAAAAACTCTCCGAGGCGGGTTACATCGAGGTCGAGAAGACGTTCAAAGGCAAGCGGCCGTGCACAGTATGTCGCATCACCCCCGATGGACGTAAAGCATTCGAAAACTATGTCAAGGCCCTGAAAAGTTACTTGAAAGTAAAAAGCGTTTCATCGGCAGCTGATACTAAATAAATAATATTGTGTACTTTTGCAACGTGAAAATGAAGATCATAATCATCAACGGGCCGAACCTCAACCTGCAGGGTAGGAGAGAGGCTGGCATATACGGAACAGGCACTTTCGACGAGCTCCATTCTGCGTTGCGGCAACGCTATGCGGATGTTGACATTGACTACTTCCAAAGCAATGTGGAAGGCGAGTTGATAGACAAACTGCAGTCGGTGGGTTTCAGTGCCGACGGCATCATACTTAACGCTGGCGGATACACCCACACCAGTGTGGCAATTCGCGATGCTATCGCTGCCATCGACACTCCGGTCGTCGAAGTACACATCAGCAATATTTACGCGCGCGAGGAGTTTCGCCATCAGTCACTTTTGAGCGCGGTGTGCAAAGGCTCCATCTGCGGCTTCGGCCTTGATGGCTACCGCCTTGCAGTGGAGGCTTTGATTGGTGATTAGTGAATTGTGAATAGTGAATAGTGAATAGTGAATTGACATTAGAAAGTTGCAGCTGACTGCAAACCTGTCGTTGGTCAATAAATTAAACAAATAGAGCGAGCCTTATGGCTCGCTCTATTTTCTTTGGTGTGTGTGGCCGAGGTTATTGGCGAACCACCTTTGTGGTGGCAATCAATTTGTCGGCTTTGTAGATTCTTACGAAATAGACACCGCTGGCATAGCTGCTCATATCGATGGTGGCGACACCGCCGACCTCATTCTGGCGCTCCAGACGACGGCCATAGATGTCGTACATCTCAACGCTAACCTCGCTGATTCCGTCAATGGCAATGTTCACCTTGCCCGCCGTCGGGTTAGGATAGACACTCATCGAGATGTTATCGATATCGTCGATGCCTGTTGGTTCAAGCACCACGAGATTCAAGATGACCGTGCTGTCGCATCCATAGACAGTTTGCAGCGTCATTGTGTCGTGATACAGGCCTGGCTCGTCGTATGCAGGTACATAGAATCCGTTGCCGCTATAGACCTCGCCGGCGGGAACCTGCTCGTTCAGGCGTGTGGTGAACGAGTAGTGGATGGTCAGGTGCAGCGTTACGGTTTCGGTGCAACCCTCGCTGTTGGTGGTGCTCCATGTTGGTATGTTGGTGCTGCTGGTGTAGGTGTTGCCGTTACGCCATGTGTAGCTGTCGCAGGTCTCGATGACATCGGTGCTGCTAGTGCTGTGTCCAACGGTGAGGTGGAGTGTTACTGTGTTGTTACAGCCGTTGGCGCCCGTCATAGAGTGAGTATAGGTGCCGCTGGCGGTATAAGTTTCACCGTACCATGTGTAGCTGTCGCAGACCTGCTGTGTCTCGGTTGAGTTGGTGCTTTGGTTGATGGTCAGGTTCAGCGTCTGCACATCGGGACATCCGGCGGGAGTGGTGCCGCTGTAGGTGTATGTGCCACCGGCGGTGTAGGTCTGTCCGTTGACGCTCCAGGTATAGCTGTCGCAAGCTGTCTCGTAGATGCTTGACGTGTTGCTCTGGTTGATGGTCAGGTAAAGTGTCTGTACGCTTGTGCATCCCGCTGCGGTGGTGCCATTGTGGGTGTAGGTACCGCTGGTGGTGTAGGTTTGTCCGTTCCATGTGTAGCTGTCGCAAGCGGTCTCGCTCACCGTCGAGCTGGTGCTCTGGTTGATGGTGAGGTTCAGCGTCTGGACGTCTGCACATCCCGCTGCGGTGGTGCCAGTGTGGGTATAAGTGCCGCTGGTGGTATAGGTCTGACCGTTCCATGTGTAGCTATCGCAAGCTGTTTCGCTCACCGTTGAGCTTGTGCTCTGGTTGATGGTGAGGTTCAGTGTCTGCGAAACTACGCATCCTGCTGCGGTGGTGCCGCTGTAGGTATAAGTGCCGCTAGTGGTGTAGGTCTGTCCGTTGACGCTCCAGGTGTAGCTGTCGCAAGCGGTCTCGCTCACGGTCGAAGTGCCGCTCTGCTCGATGGTCAGGTTGAGGGTCTGGACATCGGTGCAACCTTCAGCCGTAAGGCCGTTGTATGTGTAGGTGCCGCTGGCGGTGTAGGTCTGTCCGTGCCAGGTGTAGCTGTCGCATGCTGTCTGAACCGTCTGCGAGTTGTTGCTGTGATTGATGGTCAGGTTCAGCGTATAGATGCTGTCGCAGCCACCTTCAACGACGTTCTGCACAGTGTGGGTGTATGTGCCCGAGGTGGTATATGTCTGGCCGTACCATGTGTAGCTGTCGCAGTTGGTGGCCGTGGCTGTGGCGGTTGCGTTGGTGCAGGCGGTATTCCATACGGCATAGAGCGTCATGTTGCCAGTAACTGTCACTTCAGCGCCGTTGGCATAAACCACATTTCCGCTTGCCGATGTCGCCCAACCCATGAAGTTGCTGCCGTTATTGGTGAACGTGTTGGCGTTCAATGTCACCGTCTCACCGCTGCATGCCGTCTGCGGAGCCATTGTGCCGTTGCCGCCGTTGGCGTTGAAGGTGATGGTGTAGTTGGGCAGTATGGTGAGGTTCAGGGTCGCTACGCTGTCGCAGCCTCCAACAGATGTCGTTGTGTAAGTGTAGGTGCCGCTGGCGGTGCGGGTCACACCGTTCCATTCATAGCTGTTGCAGGCTTCCATTGCGATAGGAGCTGACTCAATGGTGCCGATTACGTTCAGTTCAACAAGGTTACCCGTGCCGGCGGTGAGGTTCTCAACGAGATACTGAGTGCCCTCAGTGGTGGTGTTGACATTCTCTCCGTTAATGGAATAGGTTGCGTTCTGGCACACCTGGTCGGTGCGGGCTGCAATCAGTGCGGTGGCGTTCGACGGGAATTCGATGTCGTCAACCCATGCGGCGTTGGTGACACTACTGCCGCCCCAGCCTCCGCCAGAGTTGGATCTATAGAATGAGAATTTATATGTGTGTTCGCCAGCCGTAACAGGATATGCAACGCGTGTCCAGGAGGTCTGCGTGCTTCCAGTACCAGCTATTTGTGCGGTTTGAGTGCCATCGATGTAGAGTCTCAGGTAACTGCTGGTGTTTGCAGAAGTCAGATAGTAGAACCTGATGCTGTCGTCAACAGTCGAAGTCCAGGTGTAGCTCATCTCCGAGGTGTTGTTACGGCTCAAGTTGTTGTAGGAACGCATGCTGTACGATGCTGAATTGTACTTGCTGTTGTCAGCGTACCAAGGATAGTTGTTTGTGCTTGTCCAGTCGCTCACGTTGCCATCGTTGAAGTCCTCGACCGAACCACCGCTGGTTACCAGCAGTCGAAGTTCCTCGGAATAGTTATAGCTGTCGTTCTCCACCGTGAGGGTGAACGGTATGGTCACGTTGTTGGGCATCTGTGCATCGACGGTGGCGGTGAAATTGTAGTTCACCGTGCCGCCAACGGCGAGGTCGAAGGTGTTCGGGCCTCCCGTAACCTCAACCAATGGGAATTCCTCGGTAAGGTTCATCGCGACATTCTCCATCGCCATGTGACCGTTGTTTGTCATTGTCACTGCGCACACTGCGCTGCCGCCGGGGGCTACCTGCGTGGGTGTCCAGGTGTAGGTAACAACTGGCATCGGGGCGTTGACAACCGTGTTAAGTCTTACCACTGCGGGTGTCTCGCATCCCGTCCAGCTTATGGTGGCGGTCAGCGTCACGGGCATCTGGTCGGTGCAGCTGGCGTCGGCTTGCACGCTGAACACTCCGCTGAGTGTCTGCGTAGCGCTGGCGTTGAGCGAGGCGAGGTTGTATGTGCCGTTCACAACGCTTACGAGGTCGTTGTTCGAAGTGAACGAAATGGTGATATTGTTGGCGGTCTCGGTGCCCACGTTCTCAAGGGCGAGGGTGTATGTGGCGTTCTGTCCGACGTTAAGCGCATTGTCTTCGGTCAGACTGTTGGCCGTAACGTATGGACCTGACGGTACAATCACATTCACATTGGCGAATGCGGTCTTGTACTGCTGAGCCGAAGCTGTAACCTCGTAGGTTCCCACAGCGAGGCTGCTGGGCAAGGTGAGCGTTGCCACACCCGAAGCGTTGGCGAAAGCGGCTGCCACAAAGTTGTATTCGCTGTTGCCTGTGGTCATCGCCACGTAGGCGTAAGGTACCGCCGTTACCTCAAGGGTGGTGGTTCCGGCTGTGATGCTCGAAGCTACGTTCAGCGTCATGTCGTCGGGCGTCGAAAGCCACGGAGTAATCGACGGGTCGCCCATCAGGTGGTATATCTCCCAGTAGTAGAGAGGGAAGCTATAGGTAGAACCGTAGTACGTATCATTGCCGCCTGTCTCAACCGCATTGTTTCCGGCGGTAATCATTGCTCCGAGCGAGGTGTGCCATGTGCTTTGGGCTTCTCCATGTGTATGGCACATAAGGTCATAGCATCCTGGATATTCTGCATAATAAGTTGTTGGCATAGTTGCGCTTATGCTGGAACGATAGCCTACGCCCCAGTAAACATCCTGGTCCCAATAGGTAACATTGCTACCTCCGATGTAGGCCATAGCACCGGCTTTGGCTTTTCTGAGTAGTGTTTCACCAAAGCACGACGGGCGTGAGAATGTGTTCGTAAGGCAGCAGTTGCCTATCATCACACCGTATTTCCCGTTGTTGGTCATACTGCTGTTTACTTGGGCTGATGTGATTTGTGGCGAATACCACATATTAGTGTCACCGTGTGCGGTATAGTTTATCCACCCAGCACCTTCGCTGTATTTGTTGCGGATTGTTGTTGCCATCGAGGAGGAACCGTTGTTGTGCGATGCGATGGTTACATTTGACGCGTTCATTGAGGTCGTCACGCTGTTCGACGTGTTGTTCATATAGAAATACACGTTGTCGTAAGGGTATGGCGTTGAGCCATTGATGTAGTTTGCTATGCAGTAGTTGTGCGTCGGGTCGCCATGAGATGGGCCATAGGTGCCGTCATATCCTGCTGTCATCACGGAGGTGTTCAAGAAACTTGGGTCGCTAAATGTGTATTGCTCGTAGGTAAGAGTTTTTTCTATGATATTTGCCAAATCCGTTGTCGTCCTTGCCGAGAAACGTCCATAGTAGCAGTCGGGCAGGTGGTCGCCGTCCGTCCAGGTGAAGTAGTATAGGTCAGTCGGGTGCTCTGCGTCCGAGTCGTAGCATCCGTCGCTTGTCGAAAGCTGCGTGGAGAAGGCTGGTATCAACGCACCCGTCGGGGTTGCGTTGTTATTCACTGACGAAGCGCAGTCGCCAACGAGAACCACGAATGTCGGCGCAGGGTTGTCGAGTGTGGCGTTGGTGTATTGCGATTTGATGTAGGCGGCAATAGATGTCGTGGTTGTTCCTACGTTGGCGTCGCTGGTATAGACAACATCAATCAGGTATCCCTTGCGCTTTTTCCAGGTGATATAGTTGTTCAAGCTCGTATTGTCATTGAAGGCGCTTCCCGCCACAACCAGCATGCGGACGGGCGCGTCACTGTTCACCGCATCTTTCCTCGGCAGAGTGTTCATAGTGGCGGCTGCGGCGAAGGCTGGCGAATAATGCAGTTCCTGCATGTTCTGAGTGGCTGCCTGGTCGGGGTTGACGTAGGTTATCGTTACATCCACGCTGCGACAGACAACCAACTGGTTGGTCACGGGGTTGTACTGCACAGGTGCGAAATGCAGCACCGCAAGGTTCTGGTTGCGGGCGATGCCGATGGTGTTGACCGTCACCAGATTCTCGCCATAGAGGGCGTTTGTCGCGTATGTGGTGCTGTTCAGAGTGAGCGTCAACGGGCTGTTGTCCGACTTTGACCTCGGGCGCTGAGCCGGCATGATTTTTGCCGTTAGACCCAACTCATTGCCATCGATGGTGTCGTAATGCACATTAGTCGTCTTCACTGTGAATCCGTCGCACAGCGGAATCTCAATCATGTGTCCGAATTGTGGCAGCGAGGGCTCGCCCACATTGTGCGTCTCGGCAAAGCCAGGCATCTGCAGCACGTTGTACTCCACGTCCATGTAGCTGGTTGTGGCGACCGTGGGCAGGGGAGACGTGAGGGTCATCTGCAGCGACGTGTAGTCGTTGTGCGTGACCGAATAGTTCTGCTGGGCTTGTGTCAAACCCACTGCGAAGATGCTCAAAAGCATCAGAAAATAGAACTTTTTCATGGTATTTATTATTAATTTGTTCCGAATAAATATGACCGCAAAATTACGAACAATTTTATTCTAGTGCAAGTTTTTTGGCGAAAAAATAAAACGCTCTAGTTTGACATACTACTGATTATTCTAATGTAGCGTCTCTTCAAGACGCAGAAAATGGTTGTTTCTGCAACCCCACACTGTACTTCGTTTGTGTGGGGTTATTGGAATACAGTCTCTTCGAGACTTTTGAAAATTCAGTCATTTTTTATATAAGAGCGAAATAAAAAAAGTTTCTGTCGGGTGAAAGTTTTTCGTTTCGGGGAGTACAAATGTATGGATTATGGAGAAGAAGATCAATATTGTTGATTGCCACGCGGGTAGGGGTTCCAATTTCAGAGGGTTTTTAATTATAGGGTAATCCTAGGGTAATTCTAGGGTAACTCTAGGTTAATTCTAGTGTAGTTCTAGGTCAAAGAGCAGTCAAAGCCTATACAACTTCGACTCAACTTCGACACAAGTTCGATGTAGGGGTTAGAAACTGTTTAAATTTAATTCAATGATTTTATTCACTATAGTTTATTTGAAATTTAGAGGTGTTCATGAATGCTAAAGCATTTCTTAAAGAACCTGAACGGCATATTTCTCACCTTCTCTCAGTTACAATGGACACCCTGGGGTTCTCCGCTTCGCTATCGAAATGCCACTGGCATTTCTTCATGCCTTCGATAAGGCAAAAAATCTGCTCGTCCATGTCCATAATAAATTCCATCAATCAAATTTAAACAGTTTCTTAGTCGGTGTTTGGTCAGCATCGAGCTGGGAAACAGGCGGGTTGTGTCGTGTAGGCTTCTGGGTTGCAGGCGGTAGGAACTGCGGCGGTTTTCGGGTGGCAGGAGGGTGGGGGCGCGGAGGTTTCAGGGTGGCAGGTAGGTGGTATTTAAGGAGCTTTGGTTTGGGCGATGGCGACAGACGGGGTGGAGGTTTGTCTGGTGTGGGAACTCAATTTTTTCGCTCCCGGACACAAAAATTTCGTCTGTTAATAAAAAAAGTTGTATCTTTGCAAACTCATTATGCGTGTGCCTGTGGAGAAAAAAGTAGATACAAGGATACAGTTTAGTGGCTTGAAGCCAGGTGTTTACGAGTATGATTATAATGTAGATGGGGCTTTTTTCTCGCAGTTTGAAAACGATGATTTGAGAGAGTGCAACGTTGATTTCAGGGTGAAATTGGAGCGAAAAGAGCGGTTGCTGGTGTTCGATTTTTCATTTTCGGGAACGGTGGTGATGGAGTGCGACAGATGTCTCGGAAAAATGAATGTACCTCTGAGTGGAAAGCAGACCCTCTTTGTGAAGTTCGGCGAGGAGCAGGAGAGCGAGGACGAGAATGTGGTGTTCCTGTCCGAAAGCGAGAGCGAGATTGATTTGGCGCAGTGGATGTACGAGTATGTCGCAGTCGAGTTGCCGATTGTCCACTGCCACCCTGACGACGAGAGCGGAAACCCCACATGCGACCCCGAGATGCTAAAGTACATAAGCGAGGGGAATGAAGACAACCGGCAGGAGGCCGACCCACGCTGGGACGCGCTGAAAGCCCTTAAAGATGAATAAATAAACAAATAAAAAATAATAATTATGCCACATCCAAAACACAGATTCTCACAGACGAGAACTGCCAAGAGAAGAACTCATGACAGTTTGGAGAAAGCTCAGCTGACCACCTGCAGCAACTGCGGTGCCCAGGTTATGTATCACCACGTATGCCCCGAGTGCGGTTACTATCGCGGTAAACTCGCAATCGAGAAAAACGCCGAAGCATAACCAAAGCTGCTTTCAACTACAAAGACCGGACTTCTGAAGTTCGGTCTTTTTTTTGCCCCCGACAAACTATTTTTGCTTCCGATACGTTATCATATATCGGATGCACAATCTGTCGTCCGCAATTCAACATATTCACTTATGAAGAAACATTTCTTTTTCGCAATGCTTGCCTGCCTACTGATGACCTCTTGCGTCACTCTCGGCAAGTACGAAGACCTCGAATCCCGCTACAACCAGACGGTCAAAGACCGCAACCTCGCCAAACGCGAGCTGAAAGAACTCCAGGATGAGAACGCCGAACTCCAGCGCCTCAACCAGTCGCTCTCGGTCAGCAATCAGGACCTCTCTGCCGCCAAGTCGCGCTACGAGCGCTCGGCCGACAGCCTCCGTCGCGAACTCGAGAAGGCTCGCCACAACTACGACACCACGATGGAAAACTACATGCAGCAGCTCTCCGGCAAAAACCGCGACCTCGCCAAATCACAGAAACAGCTCTCCGACCGCACTCGCGAGCTGAACGAAAAAGAGGCCGCCTTTGCCGAGCGTGAACGCGAGCTCCTCGCACGCCAACAGGCTCTCGAAGACCAGGAAGCAGCCGCTCGTGCCGCCCTCGCCGCCAAAGAGCAGGAGGTCGAGAATATCCGCAACGCCGTCACCAAAGCCCTCACAGGCTTCACCGACAAAGGCCTCAAGGTCGAAACCCGCGACGGCAAAGTCTATGTCTCTATGGAGAGCAAACTGATGTTCGCCTCCGCCAGCTGGGAAGTTTCCGACGAGGGTAAGAAAGCCGTCAAGGAACTCGCCAAAGTGCTCGAGGAGAACCCCGACCTCGACATCCTCGTTGAGGGTCACACCGATAACGACGCCTACAAAGGCCGCACCGACATCAAGGACAACTGGGACCTCAGCGTCATGCGCGCCACCGCCATCCTCAAGCTCATACTCCAGTACGGTCCCAAGATCGACCCGCTGCGCATCGAAGCCTGCGGTCACGGCGAATACGCCCCCAAGGTCGAGAACAGCTCTGCCGCCAACAAGGCCCAGAACCGCCGCACTGAAATCATCCTCACCCCCAAACTGTCAGAGGTGCTCAATATCGTGAGATAACAGGGGAGGGGTTAATCGCAACTATTCTCAGGCAGGCATCCTTCGGTTGTCTGCCTTTCCTTTTTCTCGCAAAACACATCTAGCGCCACCACTACCGCCGTAAATCCCCAGAAGGGTACCGACAGCTTGTCGGTGTCGAGGAAGTTGTTGAACGCCCCGTGTACGTAGTATGTCAGCAGGCTCAGCGTGAACGCCAACGCCACATTCGCCACAGGTTTCGATTTGGCTGAGCGATAGACCTTCACTCCCGTCGCGAAGGTCAGCAGAAATACGGCTGTGATGAACAGCGTCCCGGGCACTCCCTGCTCCGTGAGCGGCCCTATATATTCGCTGTGGGCGTTGCCCAAATCGCCTGCGTTGGTGCTTATGACCGAAAGCTGGTAGCTGCGTTGGTAGCTGGCGTAGAGGAACTGGTACGTCCCGGGTCCTGTGCCCAACACAGGATGTTCTTTCCACATCCTCAGCGCCGATGCCCATCTGTTCAATCTCTCTAGGTTACTCGCATCGGTCGATATGTTCGACATCGACTTCACCTGGCTCGACAGCTCGGTCGAAGAGTCGGTGCTGTTTTTCCCCATCTTGTATAGCAGGTCGCCCTGATAGGTGAAAAACAAACCCACACCTACGGCAAAGCACACCATCATCCACTTTATCTTCATGCCAAGCCTTACGGCGAAGAACACTCCCACAGCCGCAACAACACTTATCCACGCCGCCCTCGAGAACGAGAGGTACAATCCCATAACCAGGACTCCGAACAGCGCTACCCACCACAGTCGTGCCCATCCTTTACTGTTGCGGCTGAATATATAGTAGAACGCCGCCGGCAGAAACAGCGCCAGCACGCAGCCGTAAGCCGTATGGTCGTTATAGAACGGCTTCATCGCATGGTGCAGCGTGCTCAGGTCGTGCAGGTGCCCCATCGTGCGCGCTGTTGTGATAAGAACCACCACAATCAATCCTGTTGCGTAGCACCAGAAAAACTGCCGTATTCTCTTGGTGTCTCTGAATGCGTAGGCGCCGGCGAAAAAGAACGGTATCACAAACCACAGCCGTGCGGCCGTATATTTGAACGACACTAGCGGCAGCTGCGATGTCGCCGACACCACCACCATCCACACCAGCATCACCATCACCGCTATCGACACGGGATGTCGCAACAGCCGTTTGTCGTAAGCTTTCTCTATGGTGCTCCTCATAAGAAAAACCGCCGTCAGCAGTATCATCATCGGCTCAGCAGGCAGCGACAGCTCGCTCTCTCCAAGCACAGCCACATTGACCGACAGCGGCGTCACCAATGCCGTCGCCATCAGCGCAAGGTCCATGTTTTTCAAGAACAGCAACACCAGCACCAATGCGGCGGGTACTGCCATGAACCAAAGCTCTTTGTGCGTGGCCAGCACGTAGTTTATGGCTAGAAACAAAACCACCGCCGACATCGCGATGACGGCCTTGTAATTGCGTTTCAAAAACTCCCGCAAATTCAAAACAAACGACTAGAAACTTAAAACTACTCTTTTATCCTCAGTTCCTCGTTTTTCACGTATTCCAGCACGATGAGTGCCGCGATGCAGATAAGGAGCGCGCCAAGACTTCCGGCAAGAATGATTGCCAGCCTTTTCGGATAGGCTTTCTTGTCGGCAACGGAGGCGCGGTCGAGTTTGAACTTGTGGCTGACCGGTGTCTCCATGTCTGTCATTGTTACCGCCATATACGACTCTATGCCCGCCAGTTCCTCGCATTTGCTGTTCAGCATCTGCATCAAGCTGTAACTGTTTTTAGGCGTCGTCGCCAGCGAGTCCTGTAGTTTTGCTATCTCCGTGCGTAGTTTCTCGCTCGTTCCCTTCATCAGCTCGTAGGCGTTCTGCGCCCTTTCGCGTTGTACGGCACGACTCAAAGTGTCGTAATACATCACTATGAAGTTGGCTATGTCTGCCGCCCACTGTGGGTCGGAATCCATCACAGAAACCTCAATTGCCAGGTTGTTCGTCCTTTTCGCCGTAACATTTCCGTGGTAAATCTTCTGCATCTTGAACAACTTGTGGGCATCGTTCTCGTCGATGGCGTAGTGTGTCAAGAGGTTGAAGCGGCTGCACACCGTGTCGCGCATCGTCTGCGAGTTCAGTATCTCCATCGCGTATTCGCAGTCTTCCTCGTCGCCGTAGTCAAGGAAGTCATACGTGTAGCGGTCGCCCAGTATGGCCTTCGACAGGCGGTTCGAGCTTGTCGGGAAGAACACCGCTGTCGATTTGAACATCGGCTTTATGAGAAAGGCGGTTAGCGTCGATGCCACCAACCCCAACGCAAAAGCTGCTACTATCACTTTCCACCATTTTGTTACAAACGCCACCGTGGCGTTACCGTGCTGTTTTGTTGTGTTTTCCATCTTCTATAATGTAATAATATCTAATAACGCCAATAGGTTAATCTTATTGCCCATAACGAACTGCCGTCGCCTGAAACTTTTTTTTAAATTTTTCACTTTTTTCTTGCATGATATAAATCTTTTTGTACCTTTGCAGTGTCATAGTTAACTAATACACTCAAATAACAAGGTGTAAATAACGAATAATCAATAGAATAATTAAAAATAATAGTTATGATAGAAATTAAAAACTTAGGATTTTCCTACAAACGCGTGCCCGTTTTCGACAATATTTCGTTGTCGTTCGACAAGGGGTGCATCTATGGTCTCCTCGGCGAGAACGGTGTCGGCAAGACCACCCTCCTCAAAATCATCAGCGGTCTTCAGCGTCCCCTGGCCGGTTCCTGCACCGTTGACGGTGTTGACTCCTTCAAGCGCCAGCCCTCCTTCCTCGAGGACATCGTCTTCCTTCCCGACGAGGTCCGTCTGCCGCACGACGTCACGCCCGCCAAATATGTCGGCGAGTGGGGTCGCTTCTATAAAAACTATTCGCAGGGCGTCTTCCACGAGCTCATGCACGAACTCGATGTCGATCCCGACAAGCGCTTCCGCGAGATGTCCTACGGCCAGGTGAAGAAGTCGCTCATCTGCTGCGCTCTCTCACTCGGCACCTCCTACGTCCTGCTCGACGAGCCCACCAACGGCCTTGACATACCCTCCAAGAGCGACTTCCGCCGCATACTCTCCAAACGCGCCGACGAGAACACCTGCATCATCGTCTCCACACATCAGGTCAAAGATGTCGAGAACCTCATCGACCCGATAATCATCATCACCAACAACGACGTGCTCCTCAACGCCAGCGTCGAGGAAATCACCAAGCACCTCTATTTTGAATACGGTGCCGCCAAGCGCGACGACGCCCTCTACAGCGAGATGCTTCCGGGTGGCTACATGAACGTAGTGCGCAACGACAACGCCGAAGAAAGCCTCGTCAACATCGAAGGCCTCTTCAACGCAGTCCTCAAAAACAGCCGCATCGTCAAATCAATGTTCCAATAATACTTACAGCTTAAAACTCAAAACTTAAAACTGATAATACCATGAATAATACATTTGATTGGAATCGTTTCAAGAAGCTCGTCGCGATGGACTTTCGCGGTATGTGGCCTCGTTTCGGCATGTCTATGCTCATAATAACCCTCATCCCCGCAGCAATATGGATTTTCTGTGCATTGCTGAATTTCATACCCAATGTCGATATTGAAATACCTGCGGTAGCGCGGTGGATCATATTGGGCACTTTGGTGTTCATCTGCGTCATCATGGTGCCATCGGGCATGTTCAAGACCTGCAACCTCCCCAAGGATGGCATCTACTACGCTATGTTGCCCGCCTCGCACTTGGAGAAATACCTCAGCCAGCTGCTCTATTGCGTCATCGTATGCCCGTTGATGTGCCTTGTGGCCGGTGTGGCAGTTGACCTGATTCTCACCCTCCTGCCTTTCGGTGCTTACCATGAGTGGCTCTGGGAGCCTTTCGGAAAGCTTGACGAGATCGACATTCAACTCGCAACTGCCGCTAACGAAGGAGCGGTAGAGGCGGTGCAGTTCCTGAAATTCGTTGCTTCGGCAATGGTATTCACTCTCATCGTTTCGTACCTTTTTTACAGCGCAGCCTTCATGTTCTCCAACACCATCTTCAAAAGCCACAAGGTTTTGAAGACCATCCTGGCTTTCATCGTCATCAATTTTGTGTTGTCGTTTATCACCAGCCCGATTATGTTTGGTACAATGTTCGCCGGAATGGAGAATATCGGAGATACGGTTCCGGAAGGATTCTTCCAGACATACAGAACTATTATGATTGTCAGCAATGTAATCTCCACGATAATCACCGTCGGCCTCTTCGTCTGGACCTACTTCCGCCTCAAACGCATGAAGTACTAATTTCAACTTTCAAATGCTTTAGCATTCATGAGCACCTTGAAAATAAATTAAATCAAGCGAATAACTTTCAACATTCAATTCGAACAATGGACTTCAAGAAACAAAAACCCATATATCTTCAGATAGCCGACACCATGTGTGAGCGCATTCTGAGTGGCGAGTGGAAGCCCGACGAGCGCATCGCCTCCGTCCGCGAGGTCGCCGAGCAGCTGGGTGTAAACCCCAACACCGCTCTCCGCTCGTTCGACTATCTGCAAAGCGCCGAAATCATCTTCAACCGCCGAGGGGTGGGCTATTTCGTGGCTCCCGACGCCAAGACCCTTGCGCTCAACCTCCAGCGCGAGTATTTCCTCAACGAGGAACTGCCCTACATCGCCTCGCAGATGCGTGTCCTCGGCCTCACCTTCGACGACTTGAAACATCACGCCGAAAAAATGTAAAAAAAATCAATAATCAATTAAACAACACAATCATGAAAACTTGTAAAGAATATCGCGAATTAGCGGCACAGTCGCTGTCCCGCAAAATGTGGCCCATCGTTCTGGGTACTTTGGTTCTCACTCTTATCTCTGGCGCTACGGGTCTGCTGCTCACCATCTTTGTGACGCTGCCTATTGCGTTTGGCTATAGTGTGGCCATGTTGCAGGTCGTCCGCAACGACAAAGATGTCGATTTCTTCGACCGCATGTTCGCCTGCTTCTCCGACGGCAAGTACTCTCGTTTCCTCGAGATTTCGTTCATGAGGGCTCTCTACACCTTCCTGTGGACGCTGCTGTTCATCATCCCTGGTATCGTCAAGAGCTATGCCTACGCTATGACCTACTACATCGCTGCAGACAACCCTGAGCTTTCTTCTGAGGAATGTATCCACCAGAGCCGTATGATGATGAAAGGCCACAAAGGCAAACTCTTCCTCCTCGACCTGAGCTATATCGGCTGGCTTATCCTCAGCTGCTTCACATTCGGCATCCTGCTCCTCTGGGTTCAACCTAAGATGGAGGCCGCTCACGCTCACTTCTATCAGGACCTCCTCGCCAAGAGCGATGAAAAAGTAGAGGAAACCCCTCGTTTCGCTGAATAAACCAAACAAAACAATCATACTATGAAAAAAATAGCTTTTCTTTTAGTCTTGTCCGCTCTCACGGTGTTCTCTTTCACGAGCTGCATCAAGATAAACACGGACCGCATCAAGATTTCATCCAAATACGAACACGCCGCTCAATACAAGGCGGGCAGCGAGCCGATAGCAAACGCCATCTCCAAACTCGAGATCGACTGGGTTTCGGGCAGCGTCAACATCGAGTCCTACGACGGCAACGAGTTGCTTTTCTCCGAAACTTCCGAGAAAGCCCTCACCGAAGAGACCACCATGCACTACTGGCTTCAGAACGGTAACCACCTGCACATACAGTTCGGCAAGTCGGGTGCTAGGTTCAAGAATTTCGACAAGCAGCTCACCGTCAAGGTGCCGGCCTCGTGGGACCTCGACAAAATCGAACTGGATATCGTCTCCTCCGACGTCACGGTTAAAGGCATCTCTTGTGGTGAGTTCGAGCTCGACGGCGTCTCCGCCGGCTTGACCATGAGCAAATCCGCCGTGCGCTCGCTCGACATGAACACCGTCTCCGGCTGCCTCTCTGCCGATTTCACCGGCGCGGATTCCGCAGCTCGCCCCGACAAGATTTCGCTCGAATCCGTCTCTGGCAGCGCCTCGCTTTGTCTGCCCGAAGATTGGGGATTCAATGCCGAGATGGAGTCGGTCAGCGGCAAGTTCAACTGCCCCTTCGCCACCAAAGTCTCCAAAGGTGAATACACCTATGGCGACGGCGGCATCGAAATCGAGATGGAATCCGTCTCCGGCAGCTTGTCCATCGAACACTAACCGTTACTTTTTTCATTCCCACCCCGCGCGGCAATAATCTGTGCGGGGTCTTTTTATAATTATTACTTCCCTTTGGATTAAAACTTTTGTGTATATTTGCATTTTGGATGGTTGTCAATACTTTTATGCATTGATTGTTATATGGCTGTAAATAAATTATTTATTACTTTTTCTAAGTGTCTCGTTCCTCTTGCTTTTGTGGCGTTGTTGCTTTGTGCCTCCACCGCAAACGCTCAGCGTAAGGAGCTGCCCGAGGAGTGGGATATGTCTCACATGGTTATGTGGGGTGTGGGCGCCAGCGTCGCTCCTCAGTGGTCTTTCGGTATCACATACGGTCAGGTGCGAATCCTCGGATGGTATGTCAGCGCCTATACGGGCACGGGCTACCATTTCAACGGCGACTATGAACTCAACCGCTCCAACCGCCCCATCGGTGACTATCCTCTCCAGGAAGATTACTTCAACGGAAGAACTTCCAAGGCTCGCTTCTCAATCACCGGCGGTATGCTTTTCCGTACCGTCAAACCGCTCTGGTTCTATGTGGGCACGGGTTATAGCTATCGCAGCGTCGTCTATAACACTCAGGGCGGCTACTGGCTCAAATCTCAAGCCAACAGCTACTCCAGCGTCGCCATCGAGGGCGGCCTGATATATAATTTCCGTCGTGTCGTCATTTCGGCGGGATTCTCCACCATCGGCTTCAGCTATATCGACGGTCGCCTCGGTGTTGGTTTCACTTTCTAAACGCTCTTTTTTATCATGCGATACCTCAGATTTTTCTTGATTTTCGCCTCGGTTGCACTCTTCTCGTGCAACAAGGATGTCGATGTGCCTTCCGACGGTGATGTTGTGGTCAACAGGGTGGGCGGCACTTTCTCGGTCGCTGCTGGAAAACAGGTCATATTCTCGCCCGGCAACCTTCAGTACAACGCCGTCACTCACATTTGGCGTTTCGCCGAAAACCAATACGACTGCATCGCCGACGGCAACGCTAACATCAGTTCTTACTACGATGGCTGGATAGACCTCTTCGGTTGGGGTACTTCGGGCTTTATGGTGGCTCCTTATTGCGCCTCCATCGATGCCGACGATTACGAGAACGGCGGCCAAGGTATTGAAACCAACAACAACGACTGGGGCCGTTTCGTCACCATATCCAACGCAGGCTCTGGCGCTCGTGTGTGGCGCACACTCTCTTCTTCCGAGTGGGAATACCTCATCGAGGGTCGCGACAAAGCGAAGGAAAAGATTGCTCCCGCCCTCGTCTGCGGTTATCCCGGAATGGTCATCCTCTCCGACTATTTCCGTGTGCCCGACAGCTGCGTGTTTGCAGTCACCTTCGACAATGGTTTCGAGTCGAACATCTACGAAGAATGGCAGTGGCGTAAGATGGAGGCTGCCGGCGCTATCTTCCTGCCGGCCGCCGGCTACCGTATGGGCGACTATGTTGATGAGGTTGATATGACTGGATACTATTGGACTTCCTCCTATTTCGAGGACGGCACCGCTTACGCCTTCACTTTCGACTCCTACGAAGAGGACGTCAGCATCCCGCCAATGCCTCTCTACTACGGCTCCGCAGTCCGACTCGTCCGCGACGCCAAGTAACAGCTGACCACCTACTACTAACGGCCTCGCTCAGGTCACGAGACACTTAAAACTTACAGCTCACAACTCACAGCTTAAAGCTGCCCACTGACCACCAACTCCTCTACCTTCACTTTTGGCACATAGTGTACTCCATCTTTGCGGTAGTATGCGTGGCTTTCGTCTGCGTTTATCGGTGTCAGTTCTATCTTCTCAGCTCCTTTGCCTATGGCTATGATGGCTATGGGAGGGTAGGGGAGTCCTAATTCTTTCTCTATGTTCTCGTGGTTGAAGGCTCCTATGATGATGCCGTTCAACCCCATCTCTACGGCCTTCAGCAGCATGCTCTGTGCCGAGATGCCGAGGTCGATGTCTATCAGCTTGTTTTCTGGCTTGGTGCTGCACACCACGATAAATGCCTCCGGCTCGGTGCCCTCAAGTGGCAGATGCAGTTCGGGCAGCGCCGCTCCGAGACGTATGTTGCGCAGCACTATGTCGGCTCCGCTGTCGTGCGTAACCAGCTTGAATCGCAGCACCTGCTGGTTGCATGCCGACGGTATCTTGGTGTTCACCGCCACGATGCGTTCCAGCTCGCTGCGGCTCACCTTGTAGCTTTTGTTATATCCTCTGTGGCTGCGGTTCTTCTTCAGCAGCTCGTCAAGCGTGTGCCCCACCTGCTTCACCTTCGTCCGACCTTTGCCGAACACCTCTTCGTAACGTTTCTCAAGATAGTTGTCTGCCATTATTTGTCGTTGATATGTTTTATGTTGATATGATGATATGTTTTATGTTGATATGTTTCCTATCTTCAAAATTCAAAGTTCATAGTTCAAAATTGGTCATACCAGAACAGTCCTATCCCCTTCAGCGTCGGCTCCGCCAGGCTTCTGGTGATCCTTATTCTTATCCTGCGGCTCTCGGTGTCCGGCACGGGCACTATCCGTTTATATCCTATCGTCGTCTCCTTCGCTATTTCGTGCCAACGTCCGTCCTTGCCTTCCGCCTCGATGGTGAACTCCGCCACCCTCTGCCCTAATCCAATCTCCTCTTGCAGCATTATCAAGTTGAACCGCCGTTCTTCCGGCAGCGTTATGGTCACCGATCCCTCCTTGCGGCCTTTCTTCGCCACCCAGCAGGTCGATTTGTCTCCATCCAGCGCTCCCGCTATGTCGTATTTCTTTCCCCAGCGGCTGTCGGCTTTCGCCGTCGCCCCTTCGCAGAGGTCGTGGCCGAATATCTTGTCAAGCGTCGCACGCCATTCCATAAGTCTCGTCGAGTCTTCTGCGGCAATCAGACCTCTCGTGTCTGGCGGCACGTTAAGCAGCATCACCGCGTTGCGTCCCACACTCTTGAGATATATATCCGTCAGCTCCGCTACACTCTTCGGATGCTCCGATTCCTTGTAGAACCACCCTTTGCGTATCGATACGTCCGCCTCGCCTGGAATCCAGCACTTTCCGCCTTCTTCGCCTTCGTTCAGCGTCTTTTCCGCAGGGCCTCTTCCGGGTTCGTATCCTTCGGGGTTCAATGTGCTCCAGCAGGTGCGCCCCGCTTCGCCTTGTTCGTTGCCTATCCATCGGCATCCCGGCCCTACGTCGCTGAACACCACCGCCTGCGGCTGCAATTCGCCCACTGTGCGGTTAAACAGCGCCCAGTCATACTCTTGCTTGCGTCCGTTCGGTCCTTCACCGTTGGCGCCGTCAAACCACTGCTCGAACACCTCTCCATAACCGCCCAGCACCTCCTGCAGCGTTCGCGCGAACGTCTGGTTGTATTCCGCTGTGCCGTAGTTCGGTGCGTTCCTGTCCCACGGCGACACATATACGCCGAACTTCAAACCGCCTTCTCGGCAAGCCTCCGACAGGTCCCTCAGCACGTCGCCGCTTCCGCGCTGCCATCGGCTCTCCCTCACCGTGTGGTTACTCTCATTGCTAGGCCACAGACAGAATCCGTCGTGGTGTTTCGCCGTGATGATGATACCTTTCATCCCAGCCGCTTTCGCCACCGCCACCCACTGGCGGCAATCCATCTCGGTGGGGTAGAACAGGTCCTCGTCCTCGCCCCCGTTGCCCCATTCCTCACCCGTGAAGGTGTTGGGTCCGAAGTGGCAGAACATGTTTGTCTCCATCCGCTGCCATTCCATCTGAGCCTCCGTCGGCACCGCCCCGTAAGGTTGTGGCTCCTCGTTGCGGCAGGCACAGAAAGTCAGCGCAAGCGCGATGGTTGCGAATAATCCGTACTTTTTCATACCGACCCGTTTTTTGAAGAAAGGGCCCGTTGTGCGGTCTTGGCTTCAAATCGGCTGCGGTTCACGATAAAGCGCTCGTGCATGCCCTCGCCGATCTCGCCCGCGTCGTCGTAAGCCGTCACGTGGAACCTCAGGCGGCGTCCATCGACCTCCACCAGCTCGCTCTCGCACCTCACCGTCATCCCCACCGCTGTCGCAGCCGTATGCTTTATCTCCAGCAGTATTCCCACCGTGCACTCGTCCTCGCCCAGTTCTGCGGCCACGCTGTCGCTGCACGTACGCTCCATCAGAGCCACCATCATAGGAGTGGCGAACACTTTCACCAATCCGCTTCCGATTTTGTCCGCCGTCAAATCCTCGGTCACAACCTCCGAGCAGCGGCCTTTCATCCCTTTTTCTATCATAGTCTTATCTATTTTCAAACATTGCAAAGATACGAATTTCATTCCGATATCGCATTACTCCCTAATCATGTATTAAAACACATAGCCAGCAATAGCCCATACATATCCCTACCCTATATGGCCACTGATTCGTGTCGTTACAAATATGTCTATCGAGTGGATAACTTTTCAGCGACTTTTCAGTGACTTTGCAGTGACTTTTCAGTGGCTTTTCAGTGACTTTGCAGCGGCTTTGCAGTGACTTTGATATGACTTTGTGGTTTGCTGATTTAGGTTGTCACTTTTGCGTCTTGCGACTGGATTGACGGATTAATAACTATCGACTGATTTTCGTTGCCACAGTTTTCGTAGATGGTTACAGGTGGGGGTTGCAATGTTAAATAAGTTCAACAATGACTAGATGAACAACGCGATACTGAAGGTCAGACGTAATTAGGATGTCTCTTTGTAATATACGGGTATTAATCGCCATGGGGAAATTCGTATATCGGCATGTACGACATCAGGATCCGAAAAGAAGAAAACTGATTGGCGAGGGAGAAATAGTGAGGGTTCTAGGCAAGAAATGATATGGATTACTTCTGTCTCTAAGTGAAGCAGTACATTATTAGTATTCCACCACTATCTCGATAGGGTAATGGTCTGAGATATAGGGTACGCCATAGTCGCCGTCGAGGGTGCGGAAACTCACGACCTTCAAGTCTTTCACGAAAAAATGGTCGATAACCTTGCCTACCTCTTTGCCGTAGCCGTTGTAGGTGATGGCGTTGCTGGTGTTGTCGGTCATCTCGCGCGCCGGCTTCAGGCCCACCTTGTAGAAGGCGTTGAAGATGGTGTCGTCTATGGTGGAATTCATATCGCCACCCAGGATAACGGGGAAACCCTCGCTATCATCGGTAAGTTCGGCGAGATACTTTGCCGACTCGGCACGGGCGACAGAACCCATGTGGTCGAGGTGAGTGTTGAGGTATGTAAACCAATTTTGGGTTTTCTTATCAATGAAAAGCACCGATGTAACTGTACGGTAGCAGGCAGCATCCCATCCTTTGCTGGGTTTCCACGGTGTCTCACTCAGCCATAGGGTTCCACACAAGTCCAACCTGGCCGATAGCTGTGAGGTGTCGTAGTATATCGCCATAAACTCACCTCCTTCTTTGCCATCGTCGCGTCCCAAGCCTATGCGGCGGTAGGAGGGGAGTGCGCTGTCGAGGTACAGCAGTTGGTCGATCAGCGCCTCCTGAAGGCCGATGGCGGCCGGACGTTCTTCCAGAATCATCTTTGCCACCGACGCCTTGCGGTAGGGCCACCCGTTCTCACCGTCAATATTGTTCCACGAGTTGTAGCGGATGTTGAACGAGATTATCTTCAACTCCTGTGCCGAAACCATGCCGCTGCATACAATCAGGGTGGCAAAAAGAATCGTTTTAATCAGTTGTTTCATGGTCGTGATTTTGCTGTACATCACTCACTTAATAATCCCACATGTCGATGCTCATATCGAGCAGTTTGTTTTCAATTTCCTCGGCTTCCATGATGGCATCTATACCCGTAAGATAGCTTCCGATGGTGCGGTTGTAGCGGTTCGACTCGCGGGTGATGAACGAGTTGAATTTTCTCTGCTTGAATATGGAAAGCCACGATGGAAGGTTGGCGATATTGTCTTCCACGTAGGCTTCGTGTCGCGCCAGTACGTTGCGCACTCTTCGTGACAACATGGGTATCCAGAAAAGTTCCACTGTGCCTATATATTCTTTCTCGCCGTCGCGCTCCTTGAAGAGGTCTTTCACCATCGTCATGCCCAGTATGCGCACTTCCTGCTCGGTAATCTGTTTGCTGATAAACCAGGCTTCCTTCAGGCGGTATTGGTAGATCTCCTCAGAATTAAACTCTTTTGGCACTAGGATGGTCTCGTATTCGTACTCCTCGTTTTCGTCGATTATCTCAAGCACTATGGTGTCAGCCCTCGTGTAGCGCTCAACGAACACGTCGTTTTCTATCGGTATCTTGAACTCGTCGTCTTCGTAGATGGTTATCTCGTTGTTCTTGACGGCATCCCACAGCACGTAGGCTAGGTTCTTGCGCCCCATAGACCCTTCGGGTTCGACGGGGAAATAGAACAGCTGGTTGAACTTCTCGCGGAGGTCTATCGTGCGCCATATACGATATTCCCATACCACGTCGCTTTCGCGCACGAACTGCAACTCCTCGGCCTCCTGCCCTTCGATAAGCATTTTGCGTGTGTAGTAGTTGCCATAGACATCCTGTCCGCCTTGCGCATACACACTGCATGCCGTAACAAGTATGACGGCAAAAAACAGTGCTATTCTGCGTAGGGATTTCATGTCAATTGAAAAAACAAAGAGTTAAGAATCGCTGAGCAATCCTTAACTCTTATCGTGTAGTCACGACCTTGTCGGAGGTTTAGTACTCCCACATATCCGACTCGATGTCGCCCAGCTTGGCCTCTATCTCCTGTGACTCGATGATGGCATCGGTGCCAGTCAGATAGGATTCAATCTTACGGTTGAAACGGTTCGATTCGCGGGTTACATAGCTGTCGAAGTAACGGTCGATGAAGATGTCGTCGTATGAGCGCTCGGCGGCGATATTATGCTCATCGTAGGCGTTGACCTTCACGAGGGCGTTGCGTACGCGCATGTCGTTCATAGGTACCCAGAACATATCGATGGAGTTGCACTCGCGGCCGTCCTCACGCTCTTTGCACTGCTGATAGACCAAAGCCAAAGCCACTATGCGCACCTTCTGACGGGTGTCCTGTTTTTCGATATACCAGAACTCTTTTATTTTGAAAGCGAAGATGTCGGCGGCGTCCAGTTTTGTCTGGAATTTCTGCCAGGTTCCTTCGGTTTCATCGCCCCATTCGTCAAGTTCACCGGGCACATAAACTGAGTCTTCGCGGTTGAGAAGGGCCGAAACTGCCTCCCAAT
Organism: Bacteroidales bacterium; assembly: GCA_017616895.1. Classification (GTDB taxonomy): domain Bacteria; phylum Bacteroidota; class Bacteroidia; order Bacteroidales; family P3; genus Colimorpha. The sequence goes on along the minus strand of JAFZXE010000029.1, from coordinate 113,531 downwards.
CTCTCGGAATCTTCAGTTCGTCGTCTTCATACACCTCGAACTGTCCAGCCTCAAGAGCCTTGATGATAGTGTTGGCAAGGTTCTGGCGACCCTGTACGTCTTTTTCGGGGTCGGTGGGGAAGTAGAAGAACTGGTTGAATTTCTCGCGCATGTCGATAGTGCGCCAGATGCAGGTCTCCCACACCACATCGCTCTCGCGGAGGTGTTGATAGGGTATGGCTTCTTTGCCTTTGCTCAGGGTTTTCGCATAAAAGTTGTCATTGTGCGACTCCTCTGCATCGATAATGTTTTGAGCATTAGTCTGCATCGTGCCGATCGCAAACATTGCGACGCTCAGGCAAAACAATAACTTTTTCATATCAGTAGTGTTTATTGATTATTTCAATCTGTAGGTTGCTTTCAGTTTGTGTGTCTGGCCGTCGGGGGTCTTCACCACCACGTTGTCGATATACACCTTCTGGCCTTTCTTGGCGTTTTTCAGGCGGCTAACCATCTCGGGATTGAAAGTGTTGCCTTGACCCGTCAACTCGAACGAGTTGGAACCGGACACCTGGAATTCAAACGAACTTACCTTCAGCGGGGGCAACTGGAAGTCGAAGTCGTCCATGATGGCGTTGATCTTACCCACGGCTGCAAGAGCGTTCTTGTCAACCACGTCGCCGTCTTTGAACGTACCAATCTTCAGCACAGGTGCAGGAATCTTCTTGGCGCGTAGGAGTTGCTCACCCATTGTCTTGGTTCCACCACCTTCCATCTTGGCATCGACACGGATTTTGATTTTACCCATCTTAGATGCGTTGATGATATAGTCGCCAGCCTTGCCGCTGGGGTCTTTCGAAATTGTTGCGGCTCCTTCAGCCACCACTGGTATCACGTTACGTGAGTCAACGCCAGGAACGGAGATGGACACGGGGTTGTCGATACCGGCATACACCACGTTCATCTTGGTGAGTGCAACCACAGCCACAGGAGGAGCTACGAAGTAACTGTCGTCGAATTCGTATTCCTCGGCAGGACCGCTGTCTTTCTTAACGTAGATTGTACCGTGGACCTTCTTTTCACCAGGAGTGGTGCAAGCAGCTGTGTAAACCACCGAACCGCTCTCATCGCTGGTCAGCGTAGTTCCGTTGACGTTGGCGGTGAAGGTTGCGCGAGAGTCGTAAGCACCGATATTTACGCGTGTCTCATACTTGCCGCCCTGAATGATGTATGAAGCGGTAGGACGGGAGATGACCGTGACCTTGTCGAACTTGAAGTCGTTGGCGCTGATCTTGTCGTAGAGTTTTTTCATAACCTCGTTCTCAAGTGTCAGCAGCTCGCCCTTCATACGGGCCAGGATAACCATGTCGGCGATAGCCAGAGTGCCGTTGAAGGTGAAGTTTTCCCAGTCGAGAGAGTCTTTCTCGGCGTTGACGAACATACCTTCGACCATAAGACCCATGTTTTTCTGCGGGATGGAATCCTCGCCCAGAATCTTATTGACATCGGCCTTGTACTGGATTATCTTTTTCTTGAGCTTTGCAGCGCGACAGTTCTCGGTAGTCTTATCGACATCGCTGAAACCGCTGCCGTCTTCAGGACTCAAGAAATATGTGGCGCCACCGTGGGTGTCGTCGGCCTTGGTCATACAGTCGAATTTGCCTTCGATAAGGGCTTTTCGCACGGAGTCGTACAGCGGCTGCTTGTTCTCGTCAACTAACTGCAGTTTCACGCTTTTGCCCTCGGCATTCGTATAGCTCACAGATCCACCCTGTATATAGGCGAAGAATCCATGGCGTAGTGTATCGAGATAATGCAGGATGTCTTGGGTTTCGGCATGTATTTGTTTTGCCTTGTCCCAGCTCTCCTGAGTTTTCTCAGGGTTGTTCTTGTATGCTTCCTCAAAGTTGTTGTAGAAGTCCGTCACCTTCTCGCTGATGGCGATATTGGAGACGTTGATGGCGTCACCGACCGTCTTGAAGCCGGCGAGCACCTCGGCTGACACGTTCAGCGCTAACATCGCGGTGTACACGATGTACATCATCTGTATCATTTTTTGCCTCGGGGTTTCCGGGCAGTTTGTAGCACCCATATTCTATCTTTCTTTTTTAGTGGTTGATTAAATGATTTTATTTCGTTTCACCTCCAACGCCGCTTTACGCAACGTTGAACACTAAAAAATTAGATACGCGTCTGCATGGCGGCAAGCATGTTGCCGTAAACATTGTTGAGTTCGGACACTTTCTTGGTGAGGGCATCGACCTGCTGTTTGTATTTCAGCACACCTTCGGCAGAATCTGCAAAGTTGTTCATCATGCTCTGCATCTTGTCCTGAACTTCTTTGGTAGCTTCAAGCTGGGCAGTCGAGTTCTGCAGCTGCATCTCGTACATTGCGTTGATAGAGGAGAGGCTGCTGGCCATCTTTTTCATCTCGTCAACATAAGACACATCGCCTGCGCTCAGCGACTGAGCGGTTTCCTTATATATATTAGAAAGTGTAGCCACAGCTTCGGGAGCGTCCTTCATGCTCTCGTAGAGTTTGCCAGCCTGTTCTGCAGCAGTGTCCATATTCGATACGAACTTGTCGGTTGCTGCAGTGGCCGTAGCCATATTGTTCATCGAAGCAGCAGAATCGGCGAGGTTGCTCATGCCGACACCCAAACGCTCGATAAGATCTTGGCTGATATTAGCATCTTCAAGCATCTTGTTAAGCTGCTGTGTCAAGGGGTCGCTCGCAGCAATCTCTTCTTGTGCTTCCTCTCCTTCGAGCAGGTTTTCCATAGCCTCTTCACCTTCCATCGGTTTCCCCTCTTCGCCTGGCAGTATTCCAGCCAACTGGGGATAAACCAATGTCCAGTCGAACTCTTTGTGCGGGGGCTCGAACGCAGACATGAAGAAGATGATAACCTCTGTACCCATACCGATAATAAGCATGATGGTACCGCCGGGCCAGTGGTTAATTTTGAACAAGGCACCGAAGATAACGATACCGGCACCCCATCCATACAGATAACCCATGAATGTTTTGTAGGACTTACTGCGTACGAGTCTGTCAATAAAGCTCATAGTTTTGTGTTTTTAGTGTTACTTATTTGTTTTGATGTAAATTTTCTTGTCTATATCAGCTTACACATTATTAATATACGTTCGAAGCTGATTTCAGGTTGTCGCCTTTCACACGACCCAGATAGGGCTGCACACAACGGAATCCGATGTACGACTTGCTGGTATCCTGAAACTCGTAGGTACGTGTCTGCACTTGGATGAAGAATTTTTGGTCTTTCCAAGAACCGCCGCGAATAACTTTGCGTTTCATGGCGAGAGGGGAGTCGTCTTGTACATCGTAGTTGTAATAAGGAGACAGTGCGTTTGTTACGATGTAGGTGGCCTCGTTGTAGGCATCCAGGCACCACTCAGACACGTTGCCGGCCATATCATATAGACCGTAGTCGTTAGGTGCATAGTGTCCAACCATTAGGGTCTTCACACCACCGTCATCGTCGTAAGCGCCTTTCAGAGGCTCATAGTTGGCCAGGAAGCATCCGTTAGGGTTACGCACGTATGGTCCACCCCAAGGATATGTCTGCTGCGACATACCGCCGCGAGCTGCATATTCCCATTCGGCCTCAGTCGGCAGACGGAAGTCGTTCATCTCAGTATAGTCTATGCTTCCAAGGTAGTTGTTCAAGAAATTAGAACGCCAGACGCAGAAGGCTTTGGCCTGTACCCAGCTGATACCTACAACAGGATAGTTGTCGTATGCCGGCGATTTGAAGTACTGGCGAGTGAAATCCTCGTTCATACTATAGGTATAGTCATGCACCCAGCACAATGTGTCGGGATATATGTTCACAAACTCTTTCTTTATAAATGTCGAACGGCTGTTGAGACCTTTCGGACGGTTTGTGAACATAGAACCGCGGTACTCGTCTTTAATATTGTTGTTTTCTTCCTTCAATGCAGCGCCTTCTCCGTGTTTGCCAGTGCCACGTCCGTCGTAATTGATCCAATAGTACTCATAGTTGAGCTTCGACGGGTCAATGTCGCGACGGCCATAGAAACGGTCTTTCTCTGCATAGTAGAGTTCCTCCAATGCCTCGCGGGTTTCCTGGTCGTCCCAGCGTATTTTGGTTTTCTTATTCAACAGAGCAGGCTCTATGGGCTCACCATATTGGTCTTCCTCAATGAGGAACCCCTCCATGCCAGCCTCACCGAGCATACGGCGCGCTATCGAGTCTGTCACGAAGTTGACAAACTGGCGGTATTCGTTGTTTGTAATCTCGGTTTCATCCATGAAGAACGAGGTTACCTGCATGGTTCTAGGCTGCGACGGAACACCGTAGGTGGTGTTTTGTGCGCCAGCGCCCATGCTGAAATTGCCTTGTGCGATGAAAACCATGCCGCGGAGGTCTATGTCCTCAAAGTACGGACGGTTCTGTACTCCTACCAGTTCTCCTTTTTCGGTGGAGTTGCATCCCCAAAGTAGTACGATGCTTGCGAACGCGAGAAGGATTTTTTTCATATTGTCTTTCTTTATATTTTTCAATGACTATTTTTGTCTCTGGCGTTTTTTTTTCTTCGCCTTTTCTTGGTTTTTAACGTCAGTTTGTTAAAAATGTTACTGACAGGCGTTTCTTTTAGTATCCTTTAACAGATTCTTTAATTTTTTGTTAACGACGGTTCCCGTTATAACAGGTATCTAGTATTACGATATACAGACGGTTTCTTTTGAGGTATTATAACCTTGAAGCAGTATTTCAGGTATATTTCTATTGAACCCGCACTGCGTCCCGACTTGAAAGTTCCAAGACGAGTGGTTGTCAGGTCGTAGGCCAAACCCACCTGAAGCTTTTTCCATTGCACACCGGCCAAGATTGATACGGCATCGAAGATGCGGTAGCTGAGACCGCCCCAAACCGTACCTTGATAATCCAGCAGGCATGAAACATCAGCTTGAAACACCGAGAAATTCGCAGTCTTTACCAATGCCGACGGTTTCAGCTTGAATGAGGGGTTCGAAGGGAACACAAACTCGTATCCGCCATGCAGGTAGAAAACCCTTGAATTTTGGTAGTTAAGCGTCTCGCTCTTCGAAGCCAGCAGGTTCTTTGCCGACAAACCGACATAGAACGTTCCAGGTATCTGGTAATACAAACCAGTCGATATGTCGAACAGGAAATCCGACTGCTTGTCGCTTTGAGCCAGCAGAGGGTCTCCCGCGGATTGCACTGGTTCGTAGTAATTGCCCGTGAAGTCGTCAGAACCTACCAACTGCGAGTAGTCAAGCGTGCTGTTAAACAGGTTCGCCTCAATTGCTGCCGACAGGTTTCCTGGGCCCCAGTACATCCTAAACGCATAGTCAATGCTGGCCGATATCGCTCTGTTGTATCCGATGGTCTCGGCATATACCGTCAATCCGATACCTCCATGCAGGAATTTCACAGGCATATCGAATGAGAAAAGGTAGTCTGATGGCGTCGAGCCGGCCCTATACTGTTCGCTTGCAACGGGTTTGTCAAGTTTCAGCCCCAACCATTGGTTGCGATAGAGCAGCATTGCGCATATCGATCCGGAACTACCGGCATAGGCAGGGTTGTACGATAGTCGGTTGAACATGTATTGCGTAAACTGTGCCTCTTGCTGGGCCGACGCTGAATATGACACGCCAATAAGTACTATGGCTATCGTTATGATTTTTGTTAGGCTGCTCTTCACGTCGTTTGTGTTATTTGTGCGTTCCAGTAAGTGTTGCGTATCTACACGCAAGTGCTCTCCACTACGGAGAGGCTACAATTTTTTGAATGTGCAAAAATAACAATAAATATTTGTAAAACAATGATTTTTTATAAAAAAAACAATTAATCTTTGTTAAAAAGGTGAATATCACTCATTTATAAATGCTGTAACATTCAACTTTTTTACTCGGAATGATTGTTATGCCGCATTTTTGTCACTCGCATGCTATCACTTGGCAATTCGGAAAACTGCGCATCAGTGTTTGCTTGGTGGCTTTTGCTTTTTTCTCGCTCGTCCCTAGTGCGAGTATTAGTTTCAATTTGCCGCTCACTTGGTCTGGCAACTGTAGTACGCTATCCCTCAGGTGCATCGGCAGTTTGTTTATTTGTTTCTCTGCTTGCGCTCTTGCCACACCTGTTGCCAGCAGCAGGTCGTATTTCGTTGGAACATCTTTTTTTGCGTCCGAGACAGCTTTCCTTTCAGCCGTATTCGACTTTCCCTGCGAGGTTGTTTCTATCGACTTGTTGGCAGAACCTGATAATCCGATGTTTGTCTCTGTTGTTTTGTTTTCTGTCGCTGCTTCTGCGCTCGTTGTCAGCACTAGCCGACCACTTTCCAAATCCCGTATTTCGTCCTGGTGCTCCCATGCGTATTGGTACGACTTGGGCAGAATCCTTATCGTCGCCTTTCCAGACCCCTTTATCCCTATTGCGCCAATTCCTTTTCTGGTCAAGTCTATCACGCCTCGTCTAGGACATCGGTCGTTCACCTTGACTATCACTTGTTTGCCGTTTTTTTGGTTGGTTACGAGAACTAGCGTTCCAAACTTTATCGTATGGTGCGCAGCGGTATATTTGTCTTGAGTGAATATTTCGCCACTTGAAGTCTTACGTCCAACGAATTTGTCAGCATAGTAGGTCGCAGTCACAGTGTATTCCGTCACGGTGTCTTCGCTTGAGAAATTCTGCGCAACAGAATCCCATGTCGCAACACACAGCACCAATGTCACAAGCAGCCATCTTACTGGGACGGCGGGCATGGGTTTTAATCTGATGCTTTTTTTCTCCATTTGTGTTTTTTCACTTATTTACCAGTTCACCGCATCTGGATGAAACCAGTTGCCGTGAAGTCTTAATGTCTGTTCTATCACGTCTCTCACACATCCCTGACCTCCACCATATATCGATATGTAGTCAGCAACTTCTTTTATCTCCGTTGCGGCATCTGACGGACAGCAGCTCACGCCAGACTCTTTCATAACTTCGTAATCGGGTATGTCGTCTCCCATAAAAAGCACCTCCTCACGCTTCAGCCCGTATTCTGTCATAAACCGTCTATAAACCTCGAGCTTGTTCGCCGCTCCCGTGTATATTTTCGGCACTCCTAGTGACTCCATACGGTTGTTTATACTCAGCGATGTTGCACCCGATATCACCGTCACAATATACCCTTTTTTGACAGCATATTGGATTGCATATCCGTCTTTTATATTTCCAGCACGCACTGCCTCTTTGTCTCCATACATCCACACGGCTCCGTCGGTCATGACCCCGTCGAAGTCAAAGACAAAAGCCTTTATCTCATGTAATTTGGTTTTGTAGTTCATTCCGATGTAAATTGCTAAAAACTTGAAACTAGGAAACTATAAACTCATCCCATACTCAATCATGTCCTCATACACCTCTCGCCATCCCGCCCAGCCATATAAATCGCATAGGTTCTGATTGTGCCAGATACTGTTGAACACTCCTCCCACAGCTCTCGCCTCGTCTATCTGTTTTTTGATTACACTAATAGCTTCGGTTGGAGGCAGAGCCATATATTTCTGCAAAGTTGTATCCATCAGCACAAATGGGTGAATCAGCAGCTGCGTCTCCTCATCCCTGCTCAGGTCATAGAACGGATAGGGTGTCGCGGTTCCTGCTCTGTATCCAGGCGTGTCCGCATATCCCATAGTATAGTCGTGTTTTATGCCAGCCTTTATCAGCGACCTGTACGAATGTGGAAACTGCAGCCTTAAGAAGTGGAAACGGCTGCGCACGATGCGACGATGCAGAATGTCGGACAACCGTTTTATTTCTATGTCAATCAGATGTGGTGTTGTCAGTGAGTTGTACGACGGGTGTATCCCCATTTTTGCATAGTCACATAGGTGTTTCAGCAAATCCTGAAATTCATTGTTGTGGTACGATATGGGTTTGTCATATATGCCATAGTCGCCCAGCAGCACGAAAAATATTAGGTGTAGGTCGCGGTAGCGTTTTTTAAACGAGAGTATGTAGTCAAAAGTGTCGAACGGGTCGCTTTCTTTCCCCCTTAGCACCCTAAGTCGTTCGTTTAACTCGGCATGGTATTCTTTTTTCACCAGGTCGCGTCCTATTCCCATCAGCGTACGTCCCAAACCTTTATTTTTGTAGCAGTATGCGGCATCAATATCTACCGTTCCCACAAACTCGTATTTGCGGGGAACAAACTCAAGGTCAGGATAGTATTTCAGTATCATGTCCCTGACTTCCAGTGCCCATCTATCTACTACAGCTTGGTGTAGAAACTCTTCTCTGTATGCAACGCTCTCTTGCGCCACAAAGCGTCCGTGCTCGTCGGTTCTGTGCGGCAGGTACTCTTCGTAGCGGGTCAACATATAGAACGCCGCTGCAAAGGGGTCAAATCGCATATCCGAACTGCTGTCGTATATTGGAAACAGCCTCGCTACGCCTTCTTCTTTGTATGGGCGTAGCTCTTGCTCGGCTATACTAGTCTCAAATAGCAGACCCTTCGCCTTTATAAATGGCACTCCTTCTTCTGGCCGCCGAGGCCCATAGGCGAGTTTAGCACCCTCGTGCTTCGCAAATGTGTCAGCATCCGTGGTCAACGAGAAATCCGTCCTCAGGATATGACTGAACATCACGTTCAGCGTGTATCCGAGTCTGTTAGTTATCTTTGGCGCGTATATTAGCAGCATCCTGCACTAAATTTGACGCTGCAAAGATACGAAAAACGACTAAAACCAAACTTTTATCCCCTTGATACCCGGGTCAACCGTGTGCAGGCTTGGTCCAAACTGCCCCTGTGCCGCGTCGCTAGGCAGTGGTAAATTTTGGTGTTCACATAGTACCTAATTGATACCGTGTATCCACTGTTGCTCATCTTCTTGCACCATGCTATAGCCTCCGACTCCATCCTGGTATCAAAAACTATCGTTTCCAAAGCTCCGTTTGGATTTGGCCGGCTGTGTTTGTTCGTCAAAGTGATGACATGTCCTGCGCGAGCCAACGCCGTCATATCAGACATGAAGCAATACCATTCAGCATCGCTGCCGTAGGTCATGTCATTCCATACGCCATCTACCGTGTAGTACAGCGTATATCTCAATCCTGCCTTACTCTCTACATTCGTCTGTAGCTCGGGTTCGAGAAACTCTTCTTTTTGGCAGCCAACCGCAACTACAATCAGTACTGCCGTCAGCACAAATCGGGTAATAGTCTTTTTCATATTGATGGTGTGTTTGGTGAAATCTTGTTGAATAAATATGCCAATACGGCATCCAGCTCCGCCTCGTTTTTGGTGTGGAACACACACACCTGCCTCCTGTAGTGCGACACTGCCGTACTTATGTCGTCAGGCCTCGGTCCACACTCCTCGATTGTTCCGTATGGGTTATCTTTTGGCGCACGCCATGATGTTATCGTGTACTCGTCGGCCTCTCTGTCAAACTCGCCATACTCCGCCGGCAAACTCGATATACCGAAGTCCTCTTTCAGCCTCGCCCATGCCGAATCCGTCGTCGCTTCCAGAAACGTCACATCTATCCTCATAGTGTCGTTCAGCTCATAGTCCTTCACAAACGAAGTGTTCACCCCTTCTACCGAATGATAGCGTTTATACACCTCGCTGCACTGCTCATACGGGACCGTCCTCGGAATAAGTCGCATAGCCAATATTCCTCCGACTGCCACCATTGCTGCTGCAATGTAAACTATTGTCAGACCTTTTTTCACTTTATTGCGTATTATCATTTTTAGTTAAAAATGTTAAACAGACCCCGGCTTAACATTGGCCAGTGTCCAACACTCGCCAATCCGCGCCCTTCCAGCATGATGTCAATATTTTCAATAACTGCCGCTCTTTCGCCAAGACGCATCCCCGACATGGTCCTGCCTTCATACACGGGAATAATACTTATGGCCAGTAATGCTACTGTCGCTGCCACTATTGTCACTTTTCGGCTCAACACCGTAACTGGTTTATTTTGTTTATCCTCTGTCTTTAGGCGAAACTTCAGCATTTCTTCTGGACAAGTTGTTGCGGGGTCGTGCTTCCGCAGCTCGACAAGTCTCCACATAACTGTTGCGACGTGCCCCAATATTAGCACGCCTGTCGTCGCCAACGCTGCCACATCCAATCCGTCCGATGTATGTGCAGACAGAAGCCACACTAACATCCCCGCCAGCACCGCATCCGCCGCCAGCGTCAGCCATAGCGCTCTCACCTTCCGTCTGAACTGGCTTCCGCCACGCTTCCTTTGCAGGGGTTCGCGGAGGAGTTCTCTTTGACGCCCTAATCTTTCGTTCTGCCGCTTATACGCAGCAAACATTTCTTCTATTTCATCTCTCTCCGTTGTCATGGTCGTTCAGTTCTTTCAGTCTTTTTTTTATTCTTCTTATTCTGCAGTTCACCGCATCCTCGCTCATTCCTAGCACTTCGCCAATCTCCTTCTGCGTCAGTTGCTCCAGATACATCGTGATTATTGTCTTATCATCGGTTTCCAGTTGGTCAATCAGTTTATACAATTGTTCCGTCAGTTCGTTGTCTTTCTTTTCTGCTATCGTGCTCAGATTTTCCGTTGGCTGAGGTTCGGTTCTTAACCGGTACCGTTGTCGCCTGTAGTGCAGATATATCGTGTTCAGTGCAACTTTATAAACCCATGTTGTCAGCGAGCTCTTGCCTTTGAACGATCCGTAGCTCAGCCATAGGTTTGCCCGTATGTCTTGTTGTATGTCGTCATAATCTACATCCAGATAGTTTTGGTGTACCACACATAGGCTTGCTATCAATCCTCGGCACTTGTCGAGCATCGCCATGTATTCCTGTTCTTTTTGTCCTCCGTGTTTCAACCCTGTGTCATGTATCTATTGTGGTGCTCCAAGTGCTATTCGTTTTACATGTGTTCTTTGTCCTTCTCTATATAGTTTGTTGCAAAAAAAGTCCAAAACCGTCACGCAACATAAACTTTTTTTTCTTCTTATGTGGTAATATGTTGACTTTAAGTGCTATTGATTTGTGTTAAGGCGGAGATGGAAAACGATTCTAACACCACCGCAAATATACGAATAATTTTCATACTCGTTGTTTTTTCCACTTGTATTCTCCGTTTGTAAAACTTCAAATACACAATCTAGGTTCCATGTGCTTTCTACCTGCTCTCTACCTGCTTTCTACCTGCTCTCTACCTCCTCAAAAAGTGCATAACAACTAAGACTAAAGTAAGACTAAGATAAGAGAAATGTAGGAGCCAACTAGGAGAAATGTAATGGCTCAAGTAAGAGAAATCTAATAGACAACTAGGAGCCGGTTTACAACCAATTGGGACGGACCTAGGACAAATTGGGGACGAACGAAGGTTGGTGGGGCAAAAATCGTTCGGTTTCTAAACGGCTTCTCGGTTTTGTTATTTGGAATATTTACAATTTCCAAAATACTTCGTAACTTTGTACAAAAATTCACACAATGAAAAACTCTTCCGATTCCAACCTTCTCAAACTCGTCGAGTATCATAGCCGTATTACTCCCGACCGCATCACCTCTCTCGAAAAAGGGCAGATATTCGTCTTTGGCAGCAATGCCGCAGGCATGCACGGTGGCGGCGCTGCCTACACTGCCATGCAGCTTTTTGGTGCAATTCTCGGTCAGGGCGATGGCCTTCAGGGTCAGAGCTATGCAATCTCCACCATGGAAGGTATCGATGCAATGCGCGACAACATCAAAAGATTCATCGACTTCGCCCGCCAACATCCCGAACTCACCTTTCTCGTCACCCGCATCGGCTGCGGCATCGCGGGATACAAAGTGTCCGACGTGGCTCCGCTATTCGCTGATGCCGTTGATGTCAAAAACATCTGCCTCCCGCTCGATTTCTGGAAGGTCATCCGTGGATAGTCGTTCCGTCTTGTTTGTATGAAGGTTGCAGTCGGCGTTCAGAAATCAACCGATTCCATCGTCCCGCTGCATTTCAGCAGTTCCACCCACGCCGTCATACATTCGTGCATTGCCTCGGCGTAGCTTTTCCTCACTTCGTTGTATGTACGCTGTGCGTTGATTACCTCCATTAGCGAGGTCTCTCCACGTTCGTATGCGTATATCCGTCCCTGCACTATCGTTTCGGCATCGCCTATGAGTTCTGCCGTGTACGTCTGGGCGTTCTTCTGCGCCAGCAGGTATCGGTTGTAGGCCTGCATTATCTCGCTCTCCACCTGTTTCTCGGTAGCCTCTTCTTGCAGTTTCGCCTGCTGCGCCTTCAGCTGTGCCGCGCGTATGCTCCCTTTGTTAGCGTTCGAGAAGGGTAGGGGCAGCGACAATCCCGCTGTGTGGCCGATAAACTCCGGCGCCGGCGCCTCTTCGTTTCTGACTCTCGAGTTCAATGACACACCCAGCGACAACTCCGCCTCTGGCAGCCGTTCTCTCCTCGTCAGTTTCCCTTGGCTCTCCGCCAGCGTCACCGCCTGCCGTGCGCTCTGTAGGTCGGGTCGCCTTTCCATCGCCTGCCGTGTCAGTTCTCCTATGTTGTATTCTCCTCCAGGGTTCCTCATCTCTCCCGCCACCGCTGTCGTGCCTTTCCGTGGGTTGCCGGCCATCTGGTCGAGGCTCACCAGCGCGTTGCGGTATTCCGCTTGGCTTGCCATATAGTCTTGGTGTGCCATGCGGGCCTCTATTCTCGTCTGCAGCATGTCCAGTTCCGAGATGTCTCCTTTCGCAAACCTCAGGCTGTCACCCACAGCCAGTTGCAGCATCTGTTCGTATGTCTGTTGTGCCGTTGTGGCCAGGTCGCGTGCCAGCAGTGCGTCAAGAAATCCTTTCGTGGCCTCCGTTTTTAGTTCCAGCAGGTAACCCTCCAGGTTGCTGGTGGCCATCGCCACCTCGTTGCGGGCCACCAGTTTCCGTGCCTTCACCACTCCGAAGGTTATCGGCTGCGATAACCCTATGTCCAGCGACTGCCCCATCTGTATTCCCCAGTCGCTGTTATTGCCGTATTCCACGCTCAGCGACGGGTTCCCTATCGACCGCGACGCCTTCAGCTGTGCCTCGCTCATTGGCACGTTCAGTTGCTCTGCGCGGTATGCCTGGTTGTTCGCCAGCACCGAGTCGATATATGTCCGATACGTCAGCGTCTGGCAGATGGCATATTGGAAACCGAAAACAGAAATAATTATGATGATGATTTTTTTCATGTGCTTTGATACGATTTATCGGTATTCTTATAATTATTCAATTTTTTCTTTTCTCTTCTCTGTCAAGTAATATATCGTCGGCAGGATAAACAGCGTTATCACTGTCGCAAACAGCAATCCATACACAATCACCGTCGCCAGTGGTCTCTGCACGTCGCTGCCTATGCCTGTCGATATCGATGCGGGAAACAACCCCAACACCGCCACCGAGGCCGTCAGTAGCACCGGCCGCATCCTGTGTGCCGCTCCGCTCACCACCGCCTTCCGCAGCTCTTTGCCTTCGCTGCGCAGGTTGTTGATATGCGTTATCATTATGACTCCGTTCTGTATCGCCACGCCTATCAAGGCTATGAATCCCACCGCCGACGACACGTTCAGTGTCATCCCTCGTATGTTCAGCGCCAGCATGCCGCCAAACAGCGCCAGCGGCACCACCGACATCAGCAAGGCTGCCTGCCTTACCTTCCCAAACGCCAGTATCAGCAGTATGAACATCACTATCAGCGTGAGCGGTATGACCAGCGCTAGGCGGCTAAATGCCCTGTTGCGGTTATCAAACTGCCCTGCCCATTGCAGGTGTACGTTCTCGCGGTCATAATCTATATTCTGTTCTATGAGCCTGTTCGCCTCGTTCACAAAGGTCGTCAGGTCTGACCCTCTCAGGTTCAATCTCACGAGCGTGTATCTGCGCCCCGTCTCACGCATTATGGTACTCGCTCCCAGTGCGGTCTTCACCTCCGCCACCGCCGACAGCGGCACCTTCACTCCGTCTTGCGTCGTCAGCGTCAGGGCGGCTATCTTCTCCGGCGTGTCGCGGTATTTCTCGGCATACCTGCAGGTGATGTCATACACCTTGCTGCCCGAATATATCTGAGACACTGCCTTGCCGCCAATTGCTATCTCTATCAGGTCGGTTACGTCCGACACGTTTAGCCCGTACTGCGCTATCCGCTGTCGGTCAACCGAAATCTGCAGCTGCGGTGTCGGCGGCTCTTGGTCTATGGCCACGTCTCCTGCTCCAGGTATCTCCTCCAGCAGGCTCACTATCTTCTCCGCCGTGCTACGGGTGGCTTCCAGGTCGTCCGAATATATTTTCAGTGCCAGGTCACTATGCGTTCCTGCCACCTGGTCCATCACCATGTCTATTATAGGTTGCGAGAATCCCGCCATGTAGCCTGGCATCGAGTTTATGGTGTCCGACATCGCCGCCACCAGCTCCGCCTTGCTGCGGTGCGACTTCCAGGTGTTGTATGGCTTTAGCCCTACGCCCACCTCCACATGCGACAGCGAGAAACACTCGGCTCCCTCGTCATCTCTGCCCAACTGGGTCATGACATACGAAGTCTCATCAAACTCTTTCAGTCGGTTGCGCAGCTCGTCCGACATCTGTTTCGACTGCTCTATCGAAAGTCCCGGCGGCAGTTGCACCTGTACCCACACCGACCCTTCGTCAAGCGTTGGCAGGAAGTCCTTGCCTACGGTGATGGACAATACTGTGGCGCCCACAAGTGTCACAATCAGCACCCCTATAACTAGTCGCGTCTTGTCCAGCAGTTTCTCCGTCACTCCTGTGTACCACGTCGTCAGCCGCTCAAGCCATTTGTTGCGATACACCTTTCTCGGCTTGTGATAGGCCATATACGACAGCGTCGGCGTCAGCAGCAGCGCCGTCAGCAGTGCGCCTACCAGCGCATATCCCACCGTGTAAGCCATCGGCGTGAAGAGGCGTCTCTCTATGTGTTCGAAGGCAAACAGCGGCATGTATGCGGTGATGATGATTATGGTCGAGAAGAATATTGAGCGGGCTACGTCCTTGGCGCGTTTATTCACTTGGTCAACGGTCAGCTCGTCGTCGGGGTTCCTCTCGCGTTTCTTCAGTATTGTCTCCATCATCACTATCGAGCCATCGACCAGTATTCCGAAGTCTATCGCTCCCAGCGACAACAGGTTGGCCGGTATGCCCGTTATCTTCATCAGTATGAAGGCTATCAGCAGCGAGATGGGTATCGTTATCGCCACTATCACAGCTCCTCGCAGGTTGCCCATATAAATGAACAGTATCACAATAACCAGCAGCATGCCTATCAGCAGTGTGTGGCTCACCGTGTTGAGTGTCTGGTTCACTAGGTGTGTACGGTCCAGAAAGGGGTGTATCTCCACTCCTTGCGGCAGTATCCCATTGTTCAGTTCGTCCACCGCTTTGTGCACCTTATCCAGCACCTCCGACGGGTTCTCGCCTCTTAGCATCTGCACAATTCCCTCCACTGCGTCGTCATACGAGTGTTCATCATCCACATATCCCAGCACTCCCTTCCTCTCCAGGTTTCCGTATTTCAGTTCTCCAAGGTCTTTCAGATACACAGGTATTCCGTCCGTGCTTTTCACCACTATGTTCCCCAGTGCCTCAAGGTCGCTTACCAATCCTATTCCGCGCACCACATAGCTAAGGCTCCCTTCCGACAGCAGGCTTCCGCCGGCGTTGATGTTGTTCTGTTCTATCTTCTCCACCACGTCCGAGAGCGATATGCCGTACTCCGTCATCTTGTCAGGCGAAAGCTCCAGCTGATATTGCGTTGTGATGCCGCCGAAGTTGCTCACGTCGGCTATGCCCTGTATCTGCCGCAGGTATGGTATCACCGTCCATTTGTGTATGTCCGTGAGGCTCCTCAGGTCGTGGCTCCCGTCCGTACATTCCAGCACATAGCGGTATATCTCGCCCGTCGGTGCCGTCAGCGGGTTCAACTCCGGTACTGCGTCGTAGGGCAGTTCTATGCCCGTGAGCCGCTCGGTTACTCGTTGCCGTGCCCAGTAGTCATCGACTCGGTCGTCAAACACCAGCACCACCGTCGAGATTCCGAACGAGTTCTTGCTGCGCATCGTAATCAGGTCGGGTATTCCAGCTACAGCTCTCTCCACAGGTATGGTTATCTGCTGCTCTATCTCCTCGGTTGCCAATCCTGGCACCTGAGTTACAATCTGCACCGTTGTGTCCGATATGTCAGGATAGGCATCTATTGAAAGTGCTCGCCATGCAATTATCCCTATGCCGCACAGTGCTCCGAAAATGACCGCCATAAGCACTCTGTGCCCCAGCGCCCAGCTTACTATCTTGTCTATCATGGCCGCCCCTCCTTATTGGTTGTCTATAAGGTAGAATGCCCCCTTGGTCACTATCTCGTCGCCGACTTTCAGTCCGTCAAGCACCAACAGCCTGTCTTCGCCTGCCGTCTGCACCGTCACGGATGTCTTACAATACCGTCGCTCGCCCACCTTCCGCAGCACATATCGTCCTTCGCCGCTCTGTAGCACAGCCTCTTTCGGAATCACTATGCTTCCTCTCTCGGCTATATACAGCGTCAGGTCGGCATACATGTTCGGCATTAACTCTCCCTTGCGGTTGTCGCACTCAATTATGGTCTGCAACGTGCGGGTCTCGGGGTCCAGCATCCCGCCTACATACACTATCGTTCCATGCAGCACACTGTCGCTGTTGGCCACTGTGCGTATATCTACACTGCGCACCTCTCCCACCAGCGGCGCCTCTTTCTCGCTGATGTTGGCCTTGAGCCACACCTTGTCCAGATTCGCCACTATCACCTTGGCTTCGGCATCCTCTTTCAGATACTCTCCTATCACTATCTCGTTTTTCAGCACCTTTCCATCTACTGGCGACCGCACCGTCATCGGCTGCCCCACGGTCAGGTTATCCGTGTTTATCTGGTATTCTCTCGCCACAGCCACCGAGTGGTTGAACTCCTCCTTCGCTATATTGTACGCTGTCTGCGCTTCCTCCAGTTCCTTGCTCGATGCTACGTGGTTGTCATACAAGTCTTTTACTCGGTTCAGTGCTCTCTCTGCCTGCTGCATCTCGCTGCGGCTCTGTGCGTAGCTCTTAGCTATTTCCGAATACTCCGACGATGCTATGTCGAATAATGGGCTGCCTTTCCTCACAGTTTGTCCTATGCGTATGTGGCTCTTCACCGTGCGTCCAGGCAGCGGTGCCGCTATCTCCGCATACTGCGTTGGTATCGGACTAATCACGCCTGTTGTCTTTATACTCGCTGCATACGAGCTTAGCGTCACCGACTCGCTCTCCAATTTGCCTATCAGGTTCGATTCCTCCGATAGCTCTATTGTGTCGTTTGCAACGACTTTGTAGTTTGCGTTCTCTGTTGTTTTTCCACCTTTGTTACGGCAGGCTCCCGTGAAAATCAATATGATTGAAGCTGCAACTACGCAGCTGTAGTTTATTTTCATGTAATTGAAATAAAGTTGAAATGACTGAAAAATATCCTATGAGAGCGGCTGCAATTCTTTTGCCCTCTCCATTCAAAATATTTTCAGCATGCTGGCGGTGCGCGCAGCGACATAACTCCGACATCCGGACGTCGTCCGTCTGCCACGTTCCACACACCTCCTATGGTGCGTATTATGTCGGCCACAAAGTCGGGGGCGTTAACCTGCGGCGTTGTCACGCAGGTGGCCTCCGACAGAAGGTCCAGACAATCTATCTGATTGTCGGTATGGTTGTGCGGTTTGTTCGGGAACGGGTGCGAGTGGACTATTATCCGCGTGGGCAGTTTGTGTGAGTGTATGAAGAAATTGCTTGCAGCAAAATACTGCAAAAACACAATTCCCAATAGTATCGCGAAAAGCCGTCGCTTATTCACCTTCTAGCTACTTTTTCTCAAGCCTCACCAGCATCCCATTGAGTTCTGCCACAAGGTTCCCCGCATCGTCGAGCGAAGCGGATTGCTCACCCATAATCACGTTGCCCTTATCGTCGATATGCCAGTTCGCCGTCTCCTCGAAGTCTCCCATCTTAAGCTTCACCGTCATGTCGTCCCCTAAAGTCAGCGTCACCTCTTCGTCTGGCAGTATGGTGCTGTCCCATTTCTTTCCGTCAGGCGAGACATTCGTCACTTTCCATTCTCCAACATATTGTGTTTTCTGCGTTTTGTTGCATGCGATAGTTGTCGCCACCAAAACTATTAGACAAATGATGCTTATATGTTTCATCAGGCGGTTTATTGATTGATACGAGGTGCAAAGGTACTAAAAAAGTTTTAGAAACTGTTTTGAATTTATTGATGAATAAGATTATTGCCTATTGTTGTAGGATTTTTTAGCTGTTTTGAGAACGCAATGTTGGGGCATTGTAACCGAAAAACAGTTAAAAAAGCACCAGCAAGAGGCTGTAATATTGTCATTGAATAAATTCAAAACAGTTTCTTACATTTTAGAAACACCCTGCAACAATGTGAACGTACCGTCTTGATTACAGGTCATCCTTACCTCGTACCCCAGTACCAGTGCCTTGTTTTCGGTACCTATGTGACCGAATGGAGCGTTGAAACACACAGGGTAGTCATAATCTTTCACGGCATCCATCACTATTTCCTCCGCGGTCTTTCCAAACGGAATGGTGTTGTCGTGCATGTCAGTCATCCCCCCCACTATCAACCCTTTCAGGCCTTCGAGCTTACCTGTTCTTTTCAAGTTCTGCATCATGCGATCAATATGATAGAGATATTCGTCGAGGTCTTCAATGAAGAGTATTTTGCCATCCGTATCGATGTCGCTTGCCGACCCGCAAAGGCTGTACAGTATCGATAAGTTCCCTCCCACCACCATCGCTGTCGCTTCTCCAGCACGATTTAATTCGTGCTTGTTCGTTTGGAATTCCGTATTCCCCTCAAACAGTGCTTTCCTCAATGCGGTTGTCGAAGGATAGTCTTTCTTCACCGCGTCAGCAGGGATGTTAAGCGGCATCGTGGCGTGCAGTGTTGCTATGCCCAACGACGTGTGTATGTGCGAATGAAGCACCGTGACATCGCTGTAACCGACCACCCATTTCGGATTTTGGGCAAAGTGGCTGAAATCTATTCTATCAACGATTCTCACCGTTCCGTATCCTCCACGAGCGCAAACCACCGCTTTTACCTCTTCGTTGTCTATCGCCCACTGAAGGTCGGCAGCTCGCTGTTCGTCAGTTCCGGCAAACTGGTGGACTTCTGCATAGATGTTATTTGGCAGTAACACCCGAAGACCCCACGACTCGAAAAGTTGTATGGCAGGCGTCAACTCCGCCTCCGAAATCTTACGTGCTGTGGCGACTATCGCGATGCTGTCGCCGGCTTTTAACAGTTGTGGGATTTGTCTCATCTTCGACATAAACGACGTATTCAAAATTGGCCACGCTTCGTTGACCTCTAACACAAAACTCAAAATTCAAAACTTTATTGTATCTTTGCAATTCACAATCTACAATTCTTGATACACCTTTTATTAATACAAGAGTTATGAAAATCAGCGGTCATATACCTCTCAACATCTTGATGCTCACCTTAAGTCTGCTTGCCTTGAATGGCTGTACATCCCCCTACGATATGATTGAGGGTTGGGTTAAGGAGGCGCGTGCCGCCAACATGCACGATGAGAGTGAGGCGCGTAAACAATATACTCCAACCGAGAAGGTCAACCTCGACGAGTGGACTTACTATAAGCCCATCACCGTCTATTACCAGACAAACAACGGCCGCTCGTGGGACTCCTATACAAACTACCGTATCTACAAAAAGACCATGACCAAAGGTTGCCGCTATGTGGTGGCCGACATCAACAACGGCCAGGTCTATCAGTTCTCTGAATGTGGCACAGGCAAGTACAAATATTCCTTCAACAACGGCAAGGAGAGCTGCTGGTTCAACTGTAAGCTCGACGATGCCAGCCGCATGGTGCAAACCACTCACCAGTAGTTTTGCGACCCTCTCCTAAAGCTTGACTTAAAACTTAAAGCTTACAGCTTAATACTCCTTTTATGCCATCACTCTCACGGTTGCAGCGTCTCATAGGGCTCATCGACCGTGAGTTCGATTATGAGCGGCATCAGTACGAGGAGTCTTTTCAAAATTCAGAATTCAAAATTCAGAATTCCTTCGTTCCTGGCTGCCGCTATCCCGTCGAACCGGTAGATTGGCACCGCAACGCTTTCGACCAAATCATACTTACCGTCAATTGCTCTGTTTCCGACGACATAGGCAACGACGAGTTCGAGCCGGGCAAGACCGTCCGTTTCTTCTATAAGAAAGACGACGGCTCCATCCACGAGTTTCCGCACCAGTGTTATATCGATAGCGTCGCACCGGGTTCTTTGGGACTTCGCGTTGTGGGGCAGAACGCTGTCCAGTCAATCCTAGACAGTTCCCGTGCCCACTTCCTCGGACTTCGGCTCGGCATCGACGCAACCTCCTATCAGGTGATGAAAAGTGCCCTGCAGGAGGCAATAAGACGCGACGACGAGAACTTCGTGCGCCTCCGTGAAACCCTTGTGGGTACATTGTCTCCCCGCTTCCGTGAGCTGCCGCGAGTCAGCTGTCCCTGGCTCAACCCCAGCCAGGCCGATGCTGTGCAGCGTGTCCTCGAAGCACGCGACGTAGCCATCGTACACGGTCCTCCTGGTACGGGGAAGACCACTACGCTTGTAGAAGCCATCATCGAGACGCTTCAGCGCGAGAACCAAGTACTTGTCACAGCACCGAGCAACGTGGCTGTTGACTGGATAAGCGAGCAACTTATGCATCGTGGAGTCAAAGTGCTGCGTGTGGGCAACCCCGTCCGCATAAGCGACGAGATGCTCGACTGCAGCTATGAACGGCGCTACGCTGCCCATCCCGACTTTGCCGAGCTCTGGGGCATACGCAAGCGGCTGCGCGAACTTTCCGCTTCTCCCAAGACTGAGGCGAACGCCAACTACCTGCGCAAGCTACGCTATCGTCAAACCGAGCTCGAGATAAAGATTCACACCGAGATTTTCGACGAGGCGCGTGTCGTCGCCTCCACCCTTATCGGTTGCGCCAACCAAGTTATGTCTGGTCGTCGTTTCGCAACCCTCTTCATCGACGAGGCGGCTCAGGCGCTCGAGCCTGCATGCTGGAATGCCATACTGCGCTGCTCCAAGGTGGTGTTCAGTGGCGACTACCAACAGCTTCCGCCCACCGTCAAATGTCCCGCTGTCGCTCACGACGGTCTTTCTACCACCCTTATGGAGCGTGTCGCAGAGGAAAAGCCTTCGTGCGTTAGCATGCTTACCATACAGTACCGAATGAACCGCCTTATCATGGGGTTTCCCTCACGGTGGTTCTATGGTGGACGACTTCAGGCGGCGCCGCAGGTCTCCGACCGACTTCTTTCACCTATTGACTGTCCCGTTACATGGATTGACACCACTGCTTGTGGCTTTAGCGAACAGGTTAACGGCGTTACAACCAGCAAGAGCAATCCTCAGGAAGCTCGGCTGCTCATCCATACATTGAAAGACTACATCGATGCTATCGGTCCCTCGCGTATCGACGACGAGCTCACCGACTTCGGTATCATCACTCCCTATAAAGCGCAGGCGCGCCTCATACGACGTCTGCTCAAGATGAACTATTTCCTCAAACGTTATCGCCGTCGCATCACCGTCAACACCGTTGACGGATTCCAAGGACAGGAACGCGACGTGATAGTGATAAGCATGGTGCGCGACAACGACGACGGCACCATTGGTTTCCTTCGCGACCTGCGACGTATGAACGTGGCGATGACCCGCGCCAAGATGAAGCTGATCATCATCGGAAACATCGACACCCTCTCCCGCCACCGCTTCTACCGCGAACTGATAGAATACATTCGCGACAACGGTGAGATTATAGAAGTGCCTATCCCTCAGCAAGATATGTAGTCTTTTAGAGGGTGTCCCTATGACGTGTTTCTAACAAGTTGATTTCCAGTTACACCGCTTACGACCCTTCGGCGATCCTTCGGCGGTGGTGCGGCATTCATTCGTATTCATTTTTGTTGACTTTTTGAGCCAATTTTTTCAGCGCAAGACAGCGAGTGTGAAGCAGCGGTACTGATAAGATTGACGATAGGCTTCTTTCAACTTTTCAGATAAAAACGAATGTTCTATCAACTCCAATGCAATCGGTGACTCCTTTGCGAAAGAGTCTATCTCACGAACAACCGTTTTCTCAGGCAGTCCTATTCGTCTTCCGAACTCTTCGAAGTCGCCCCTATCCACAGTATGTGTATCCGTCATTTTCATCCCTTCCTTAAACAACCCTTTTTCCAATGCGAAGATACGAGGTTCATGCAGATGCAGGCTTGTGTTGATGAGGTCGTACGCAGGTGTCAGCCGGTAGTCCCCATCCCCTCGGTCAATCAGAGAGAAATTTTTCAGGTGAGCGTCGTCGTTCAACGTGATGTAATTAAATAGCACCACACGGAAAAAACGCAGCAAGTCTATTTGTGCAGCACGTACATATCGACGTATAATGTCAGCACAGTCTTCATAACTTAATACGCTGTATTTGTAGTCGCTTCCCCCGTTGGCTTTCGTCAATCCCGCAAGTGATGCGAAATCTTCTTGTTGGTATTTCGTTCCATCGGGAGCAACGTCGAATCGTTTTGTGATATATGCCGCCTCCCCGTCGCGGAAGAAGCAGACAGCGTTTGCCGCTGTCTCTATGCCGTAGGCCTGTGAGGCCATCTGCATGGTCAAATGCTCATTGGCAGGACAGTATTTACGTTCAAGCAAAGCATACGACACAGGAGCAGGTTTCAGGATGTATTGCCCCCTTTCCCCATCGTCGGGTTTCCTCAGAATTCCGTTTTTCAAAACCAGTGCACCTTTAGGCTGTACTCCCGATAGCGAAATACGTCCGATATGTGAAGCATAGTCGGTAGTATCGGCATTGTCGTTATTGGGACTGTCGAAGTCCAATATATGTGATACTTGTTTCCCACCAAACAGCTTGCGGCAGGCTTCCGACGAATATGTGTCAAAACCCTCCTTCAATGTAGAAGGACAATATTTCAATTGCTTCATTGCTTATCCATTGACTTTTTTTACCGTCACAGCACCTATGGTGTCGGTATGAGCCGTCGCAAGTAAAATGCCGAAGTCGTCATTTTCATCGATATGCAGCAACAGAGACTGCATTTTGCGGTTAGCTCCTTCCGACAGCATGTTGAAGAAAAACGGGAATAGATGATCAGATGTGTACGACTCTTTTCTCACAGGCATGTTGAGGCATACGGGTTTACCTCCGTAGCCCTCATTGTATGCAAAGGTATAGCCACCGGTATCCTCCTCTCTAAGGGTGCCGGCCTCCATATTATTTACATACACCTTACACTGTCTCATACTCCATCAATTTAGGGGTTATTTCAAGTTGCAGCCCTATGGTATTGAGGATGTCCATAAGGGTTGATATTTGAGGGTTACCTTCCCCTCGTTCTATTGCCACAAGTGTGTTAACGGCTACCCCCGAAAGCTCGGCGACGGAACGTTGGTTCACACCAAGGACCGCACGGCGCTCCTTAATAGTGTGTCCTATTTCTTCCAAATTCATAATACCAATATATTGCGATTTTGAGTGCAAAATTACGATAAAATCCGAAATTCGCAAGGCAAAATCGCAATATATTGTGATTTTTTTTACCTCATTTCATGCACTTCTCAATCCGACATTCGGACAAATCTCCCCTTTCGTTCTTCTATAATCCGTCTGTAACTACGTTTCATCTTGTCGTTCAGAAACGAATTATTGATCAGCGAGTATGTTTCCAGAGGAATATTCATAAACATATCGAGGACTTTGTCGGAACGCCTTTTCGGCAATCCGATTCTTTCCGCAAAACGTTCAAAATCCAATCTGCAAGGATGTCCAGTCCTCTCGTAGGCATCGCTCTTTTCGATATCTGTTGCCAAACCTTCCGTTAGTCCCAAATCACTGCCGCTTTGGATATGAATACTTGTGTTTATTAAATCGTATGCTGGAGCCAGAAAACACTCGCCATCCCTGTTTACCAGTGAAAAGTTCTTCATGTGAGCATCCTCGTTGCCATACAAATAATCGAATACAACCATTTTGAAGAATTGTTCCATCTGAGGCATCCATGCAGGGATAAACCGTCTGATGGCATCGGCGATTTGGGCGTAGCAACCGTGATACTTGAAATTACTGTCACTACCTTGCTCCGACATCTGGAGTATAGATGCAAAATCCTCTTGCGAACAATCCTTCACACCGTCCGTCACATCAAATCGTTTTGTGATATACACTGGTTGTCCATTTTTGCTGAAGCATAGGCCGTTACTGGCCGTTCTTATCCCATAGGCCTGGGCGGCGATTTGCATGGTTAGATGTTCGTTGGCGGGAATCTGTTTTCTGGTTGACAAGCTCAGGTTGAATGGTGCAGGCTTCAAAATATGTGTAGCCTGCTCGCCCTCTCGGCTCAAGCGAATCTTTCCGCCGTCGATGACAGCAGAAAACTTCTCTTGGGCTCCAGAAATAGATATATTATTCATATTCTCCATCATCTGCCCTCGGTCTCGCTCATTTTCAAAATCGATGTCTATGATTGGAGACACCTCGGTGCCGTCGAAAAGCAATTTGACAGCACGGGGCGAATAACCTGTAAAACCTGTAGCCAGTGACGATGGGCAAACCTCGATTTCTTTCATTTGTCAGACTTTTTTAATACAAAACCACCTATCGCATCCATGCCGCATATCATCTCCAACATTCCGAAAAAGTCGGTTTCATCCACTTTTGAAGCCCTGCATAACGCCCTGCGGTTGCCACCCTCGGGCAACATATTGGTAAATACAGGGAAGATGTGGTCCGAATAATACACCTTCTGACTTTTAGGCATGTTTACCGAGACCGCTGGCATACTGTTGTCGGCAAGGAAAGCGTCATCATAGACGAACTCATAGCCGCTTTTATCCAGTTCCGAGAGTTGCCCCGCATAAACATCTCCGTAATATACATCCACTTTTCTCATTACAATATATTTGATTACGTCTCCAACATTTACACCCCTTCAACCTTTACAGAGCCTACTAACCACTAACTACTGACCACCGGCTAGTAACCACTAACCACCAACCACTGCCCACTACTTACCCCGTATGTTTTACTTGTAGAACCATTTCCAGACCAACCACATCGAGAATTTTCTTTAGGGTTTCCATAGACGGGTTGCCCACGCCACGTTCAATATCTTTCACCGTCGATATCCCAACACCAGAATATTCGGCGAGGTCCTGCTGCGATATCTTCAGCAAAGCACGGCGTTCTTTGATGACACTTCCGAAATTCATGCAAGTATGATATATTGTACTTTTACTGTTATTTCAACCCCAATACAATATCAATAACGCAAAAAGTATGTTTTATTGTACTTTGCCCACATTAATTAACATAAATGGTACAGATATATCTTGATTGATCCGATCATTCTTTGTGCAATGTCCATTTTTGATTGTGAGCTTTGAGCAAAATATGTAATACTTGGTAAAGTCATGGTAAAGTCATGGTAAAGTCATAGCAATGTCATCTTGAATCCACTGTAAGCAAAAGACATCTATAATATAAGTCTAATGAGCAAAGCACCTAATTATCCTCTTTCTTTAAGTACCCTGCACCGCAATAACAAAAAGCAATACAACACCATCTCCAGATGTCCAATAGACCTATTAGACTTATAGGCCTTATTAGACTTATTAGCCCATTAGACTAACACACTAACGCAATCCCAATAACGCATTCACACAATCCCAATAACTGCCTACTGGCAGCAATGAAAAAAAGCATCCGTCACACCGATATTGGTATGACGGATGAAACAATGAATAAATAGCGTCTTCCTAATACGCCATTGCGGGGGTGAAGGTCATCTCTTCTTCTTCGCCGTGGTGTGTTGGCGTCTGTTGCTGTAGGTCGTCGTCATCTTTGATGTACTCCGAGCCGCGTACCGGACGGTTGCAATCGCTCATGTTGTCTTGTATGTTGGCAATCTCCTCCGCACTCATCGAAGGTCCGTCGCCGCTTATGAAACGTTGCCGCCAGTAAGGGAATACGTCGGCTAGCTCGCCGCTGTAGTAGAAGTCGAACCCGATGGCGCCGAAGGTGTATGTGTGTCCGTTCACGTTGATGTGCGAGCCGCCACACTGTGGGTCGGCTTTGGGCTGCGAGTGGGCGAAACCAACGTTGAAGAGGGTGAACAAGACGTCTGGTCGGTCGCTGATATCGTGACCTGCGCGCTTCCATTGCAGCATCGTCTGGTGGAGTATGCAGCCAGTATAGATATATGAATACAGGTGGTTGCGGTAGTCAACCAGACGTTTGTAGCGTTCGTCGGCGTGGTTCTCGCCTTCGAAGTCGAGCAAGTGCTCATAGCGCCGCCCCATATAGAACTCCGACGAGGGGTCTTTCAGGTGCTGCTCCACCGCCTGTGCCGTGTGGTCCTTGATTCCGTTGACGCCGTAGGAGAACTGCGACTGTACGGAGAGCACCTTCACGGGTCCCAGGTACTTCTTGAAGGTCTCGCGGTTGGAGTTGAACAGGCGTATCTGCTCACCTATGAGGCAGGCTGCAATCATACGCGGCTCCACGCCGGTCAGCCGTCCTGCTTCGTTGAGCAGGGCGCTGTCTTTGGCGATTGCTTCTTTGAGCGCCGCCCACTCCACGGTGTTCATCCACGGTATCAGGTGCGGGTTCTGTTGCACCGGCTGCGAGTTGATGAGCGATTCGAGACGTTGGCTGAATGCCGTGTAGTCGGGATTGTCGTTGGCATACATGAGCGAGGCGCGCATCATACGGTCAATCATGGTGGGGTTGTCGCAGTGGTGCGACGCCTCCAGTATGAGACGTGCGTTGACGGGATAGAATCGTGCGTACGCGGCAAGACGCGCATATTGGCTGAGCTGCAGCTCGTCCATCTGCTCTTGCGTCAGCGTCGAGTCTTTCAGGTCTTTCATCTCCGACACCGACATCATGTAGCGGTAGTTCTTGTCGATGGTTCCTTTGTTCTTGGTGAAGCCCAGTTGGTAGAAAGCCCAAGCGCCGATGATGGCGAACCCCGCCAAAGCGAAGAGTACGAGGAGTAGGTCGAGCACTTTACGCCACCAAGGGCGTGAGACAAAGTCTTTCCAGAGTTGTTTCATATTTGTTTCTAACGACTATGCCAAGTCGCGGAGGAAGGGAATAGATTCGAATATGGTGAGATCCATGGCGATGAATACCAGCGCACCTGCGATATAACCGGCCAATGCGAGCAGTGAGATTTTCTTGAGGTACCAGATGAAGTCTATCTTCTCCATACCCATCACGGCAACACCGGCTGCCGAACCGATAATCAGAAGGCTTCCGCCAGTACCGGCGCAGTAGGCGAGGAACTCCCAGAAGGGATGGTTGACTGCAAAATCGACTTCGGCACCTGTGATGGGATACATACCCATAGCGGCTGCCACCAGCGGCACGTTATCAACAACCGATGATAGGACTCCGATGATAAGGTCGATGAAGAAGAATCCGGGGGCTTCTGTGCCGAAGGCGTTGTTCAATCCGCCGGCGAGACTTGCGAGGATTCCAGCCACCTTCAGGCAACTCACGGCCATTAGGATGCCGAGGAAGAAGAGGATGGTGGGTGTGTCGATATGTTCGAGGGTGCTCACTGCGGTGGGCAGCTTGTGCCCCTCTTTCTCATACTTGCGGCTCAACACCTCGGTGGTGACCCAGAGGATACCCAATGCGAAAAGCATGCCGAGATATGGGGGCAGGTGGGTGATGGTCTTGAAGATGGGAACGAAGATAAGTCCACCGATGCCCATGAAGAGAACCAGCTTGCGCAGGTTGGAAGGCACCTCGACACCGGAGTTGCTGGCTTCGGGACGCTCGATGTCACCCTTGAGCGTGGCACCCACGATGAGCACGGGAACGACCATGCACACGAGCGATGCGATGAGGGTCTTGACTATGATGTTGACGGTGGTCACCTGACCGCCGATCCAGAGCATGATGGTGGTCACGTCTCCGATGGGGCTCCATGCGCCACCTGCGTTGGCTGCGAGGATAACCATACCGGCATACAGCCAGCGTTCACGTTTGTCGGCTATCAGCTTACGCAGCAGCGCCACCATCACTATGGCGGTGGTCATGTTGTCGAGCAGCGCCGACAGGAAGAAGGTCAGTATCGAAAGAATCCACAACAGTTTCTTCTTGTTTGTCGTGGTGATTTTGTCTGTGATGACGCGGAAACCCTGATAGTCCTCGATGAGAGTGACGATGGTCATGGCGCCCAGCAGGAAGAATACTATCTCAGCCGTCTCGCCGAGGTTCTCGACCAGGTGCTCCGAGATGAAGGCGTGCCACGCCTCGCTGTCCATCGTGGGTTGTGCAACGGCGTTGCAGAATACAAACACCGTCCAGAGCAGAGTGCCGAGCATCAAAGCTGTGGCGGTCTTGTTGATTTTGAACGGATGCTCCATAGCAATGCAGAAGTATCCGATTACGAAAATAGTTACTAATGTTACTACCATATTGAGAAGTATTAAGTTTTAAGCTGTAAGTTTTAAGTGGCTGGCGCAGTCGTTTGTCTTTTCTTCAACGTCAGAATTGACGCTGTCATCATTCGGATGAGTTCGTCTAGATAAGAGTATAATTTCTTGAATTGGTCTTGGGTGATATAATGTCCTTCTACAAGTAACTCTAACCAGTATTGAGACTCATAGGCTTCTTTTATTGATACGGAAATTTTATGGACAAAATCGCTATCGCTTTCAGATCCGAGCCCCTCGCGATAATTGGCTCCAACAGAGGTCGCCGATCGGAACAACTGCTTGGATATTATATATTCTCCGTCGCTTTGCAGCTGGCGACAAAGTTCTATCGTCATCAGTGCGAATTCCTTACTCTTGTGATATATTGGACCTTTTTCTTTCATGTGGTAAATGGACTGCGTAGCCACTTAAAACTTACAGCTTACAGCTCATTTTCTCTTCCCTTGCTGTCTCTGCGCCTCCTCAGCCATCTTCTGCATCGCTTCCAACCTCTGCTGGAACTTGCTCTTCTTCTGCGGCTTGCCTTTGTGTTTCTGGTCGTATTCGGCTATGCGCTGGCGCACTTTCTTCTCGCTGGTAAACTTGTGGATGAGTATCATCTGTATCATCGTGAGACTCAGCGACACGAAGTAGTAGAGGTTCAAGGCCGCCGACTGGCTGTTGAAGAGGAACAGCATCATGAACGGCATGAAATACATCATCAGCTTCATGCCTGGCATGCTCATCTGCGCGCTCTGCCCCTTCATCGTGTACCAGGTGTAGAAGAACTGCACAGCGAACATCAGCAGGCAGAACAGCGAGATATGGTCGCCGTAGAGCGGTATGTTGAACCCGAAGTCGAGTATCGAGTCGTATGTCGAGAGGTCGTCACACCACAGGAACGACTTCTGCCTCAGCTCTATGGAGGCAGGGTAGAAGCGGAACATCGCCCAGATGATAGGCAGCTGTATCAGCGCCGGCAGGCAACCCATCATCGGGTTGTAGCCCGCCTTCTTCTGCAGCTGGCTCATCGCCTGCTGTTTTTTCATAGCGTCTTCCTGGTTGGGGAACCGCTTGGCCAGTTCCTTCATCTCGGGTTGCAGTATGCGCATGATGGCGCTGCCCTGATACGACTTGAACGTCAGCGGGAACAGCACCAGACGCAGCAGGAACGTCAGCACTATCACTATGATTCCGTAGTTCCAGTTGAATTTCTCAAGCAGGTTGAATACCGGGATGATGGCGTAACGGCTTATCCACTGTGTGAAGAAGAAGCCCCATCCCAGCGGTATCATGCGCTCGAACTTGCGGTGCATCGCACGCAGGTCGTGGTATTTCGACGGGCCGAAATAGAAGTCCATATCCAGCGCGTAGTCGTTCTCGCCAGCATAGTTCAGGAAGATGTTGCTGCTCATGTCGCAGAGGTAGTTCGCTGCCGTGTCGTTGCGGTCGGTCGAAACGGCGAGGTTGGTCGAGGCAAACGCCGAGTCGGTCATCAGTATGGCGCAGAAGAACTGCTGCTTGTAGGCAATCCAGTTCACCGGGTATTTCACAGCCTTCTCGCTGTCTTTGCCGAATTTCAGGTTATCTACTTTGCCTTTCAGCGACTTGTAGTATATGCTCGTGTTGAAACGCTCGGCATCTTTGTTGCGGTTCGAGCTGCCCTTGCCGCTCTTATCGACCTTCTCCTGACGGTTCATGCGGTTGTTCCACTGCATGTTCAGGTAGCCGTTGTTCTGCACAATCTGTCCCAGGTTGTGGAACCTCACGTCGAATCCCACCTTGTAGTCGCCGCCCTTGACGGTGTAGATGAATTCGATATAGCGCTCAGCCGTCTCGGTGCTGTCCGATGCCGCGTAGGCGCGGAACGAGAGCTGTATTGAGTCACCTTCGTCAACGGCTATGCCCGTCGGCTGTGCTTCGTAAGGTTTGCCGTTGAGGTATGGTTCAAACACCAGGTCGCTGGTGTTCACCGCGTTGGCGTGTATGTCGTTGAGCGGCAGCTCGATGTTGAAGTTTGAGTCGGACGGATTAACCAGCACCAGCGGCATGCTGTCGTATGTGCGGTAGTCGTTCACCACTACCTTATCTACACGTGCGCCTTTGGTGTTGAAGTCGATGTCCATCTTTCCGTTCTGCACGGTGATGACCGAGCTTTCTTTGTGGAAGTTGGCACCGAACACACCCATGTTTGCCACCATCTCGGCCAACGTGGCGCTGTCGCCAGCTTCTTGTGCGGCTTTCAGCGCTTCCTGCTGTGCGCGCAGCGAGTCGGCCAGCAGTTGCTCCTGTTGTTCGGCCAGCTGTATCGAGTCGAGTTTGTGTTGGTATTCGGCCATCTGTTTCGCGCGTTCCTCCTTGCTGGGCGACACCCAGAACATATATCCCACGAAGATGGCGAAAATCAGAACGAGTCCTATGATAGATTGTTTGTTCATAATGTAGTCTTAACTGGTTAATCTTGCGACGCTTCCCACATCAAGGCGGCGTCAAATAAGGTTGCAAAAATACTCTTTTTTTTCAAATAATTGATAAAAAGTGCCGAACCTCCTTAAAACCAAAACAAATGCCCTGTGCTGGCACCAACCTCGAAACTATTTTGTATCTTTGCAATTCTAAAACACGATAACTATGAAGCATATTCTTACACTTGTGGCGGTTTGCTGGCCGGAAAAACGGCTCCGAAAATCATAGGCGACGACGAATTAATTTAATCTGGAGACGAAAAGTTTTAAGTAAATGAAACAGTATGGACAAATAATGCTTATGCTTCTGGGATTCTTGATGATATCCTGTGGCGATGCAAATATGCAATATGTCAAAAAGGCCGTCCGTATCATGGATAAAAACGGCATCTATGCGCAAGGTCCCGAGTGGAAAAAGGCCAAAAGCGAGGCTTTGGCAGCTCATCCACAAAGCATTGAAGAGGCCCAAGAGATAGTCCTCCGTGCGGGTAAGGTCGCAGGAGGAAAGCACACCACCCTTATGACAAGCAGCGAAGTGACGCAAAATGACACCTCCGCTTGGCAGATGCCCGTCGTAGAACTGTTCGAAGGCAACATCGCCTACATCAAGCTGCCACCCTTCTCTGGCAATGCGGCGGAGGGTGTCAGATATGCAAATACGGTGCTGGGCGCCTTGCCCGACAGTCTGAATGGCGTTGTCATCGACCTGCGAGACAACCGAGGTGGCAACATGTACCCGATGATTGCCGCCGTGCATCGTTTCCTTCCCGATGACATTATCTTGAAGTTCCGGCTGCGTCGCAACACGATGAGTATCAATGTCGATTATGTGGTGAAAACCGCTGGTATCGAACGAAATGATCCCGTTGAATGTCCTGTTGCATTGCTTACCAACGAGTGGACAGGTAGCTCGGGCGAAGCCGTGCTTCTCTGCTTCCGCGGACTTGAGAAAGCCCGTACCTTCGGATGCCCCACGGCCGGCTACGCCTCGTCCAACTCCATATACACGCTTCCGGGAGGCTCGCAGCTCGTCCTAACGATTGGCGAAGACATCGCCCGAACAGGAGAAGTGTTCTGCGATGACCCCATAGAACCCGAAACGCTTACAGAAGCGCCTCTCGAGATGGCGTTGGAATACCTGCGACAGCAATAGTGAATGGTGATTCTGATTAGATGCGGGTAAATATTCTATTTGTCACGTTAAGTTGATGTTACATATCGAAAATATATACAAATCATGAAACGTATCACTTTAATCATTGCCGTTTGCTGCCTTGTGCTGACGGCTTGCGCACAGAAAGCGGACAATAACGCAATAATACAATCAAACAATAACGCAATGAAAAAGACATTAGTGGTTTATTTCTCGGCGACGGGCAACACCAGGGCTGCCGCTCAGCGTTTGGCTAAGGAGCATGACGCCGACCTCTACGAAATCACCCCCGAGGTGCCATACACCGACGCCGACCTCGACTGGCGCGACAAATCCTCGCGCTCGACGCTCGAGATGAAAGACAAATCCTCGCGTCCCTCCATCAAAGGGCGTTGCGAGAACATCGCCGACTACGACACCGTGTGGATCGGATTCCCCGTATGGTGGTACACCGCTCCCACCATCGTCAACACTTTCATCGAGGCCCACGACCTCAGTGGCAAGACCCTCAACGTCTTCGCCACCAGCGGCGGCAGCGACGTGAAAGACTCCTACAACGACCTCAAGAAAGCCTACCCGCAATACACCTGGGGCGAAAGCCGCCTGATGAACAATCGATAACATTAAACAATAACCATGTTCGCGCTGAAACGGTTGGTGTTGTCTGTATGTGCGTTGCTGGTATTGGCGTTTTGCCCAAACAGTAAGGCAACGGCTGCTGTAAAAGATTACCCGGAGGCGCTCTTCAAGCTCGGGACACTTGCCACAGTGGAAATTTCAATGCTCGATAGCACTTGGAGAAACCTTATCGCCCATGCGGCCGACAAGCGTTATCACTGCTGCTCTGTCACAATCAACGGTGAGCGGTTCGACAATGTCGGCATCCGTACCAAGGGTGCCAGCAGTCTTGACGATGTGACTATAATGAAGTCCGACCGATACAGCTTCACGTTGAAGTTGAACAAATATGTGAAAGGACAGAAGTATCACGGGATGACTAAGCTGCTGCTGAACAACAATATCTGGGACGCTACGCAGATGAAGGACGCCGTTGTTTACGACATGTGCCGATACATCAGCCTTCCTGCACCGTTGGTCAACTATGCCCGCGTCTCGCGCGACGGTAAAGTGTTGAAGCGCTATGAGCCCACCGCCGATATGAGCAGCATCGAAGCCGACGTGAAGGCGGCGTTGTAGAGATGCGAACGAAATATCCGGCCTCCGTTTTATAAGGAAAAGATATGGGTAGCACCGACAACATACGGCAGGTGTTCGACTTCGTCCGTGAGCACAACGAGGGAGTTCTGGCGACAGTCAGCGAGGGTCGTCCTTGCCTTAGGGCATTTCAGGTAATGAAGATTACGGACGAAACACTCTATTTTGCCACAGCGCCGCAGAAGGAGGTCTATCGCCAGTTGCAGGTCAACCCAGCCGTCGAGTTTATGGTGCTGCACGGGAAGGTGAGCGTACGCTGCGCGGGCACAGCGAGGTTCGACGTGGACGACGAGACCTGCCGATGGATTTACGGCCACAACCCCGTGCTGCCGCGCCTCTACAGCTCATACGACAAGCTGGTGTACTTCCGTGTACCGGTAGAACGGCTGGAGTATTTCGATTTAAGGCCTACGCCACCTGTGGTGCTGCACATCGATTTGGCTACAAAAGAGTGTACTATGGGTTTCCGCGGGGAGCGGTTTATGGCTTAAAAAGGGTTATTGGTTATGGGTTATAGGTTATTGATGGCTGGCGCATACCGCTGCCGCATATGTTAAAGTCTGTTAAATTTTCTCGGAAGGTTTCTTTATTTTAGTGCATTACTAACGTCGAGGTAAGCGACCTACCCATGAGTGCCTTCTTGTGGGGTTTGGAAAACGGCTGTACTTTTGCAACCGAAAACAATTCCAATAACCCCAAAAGAAATAGCATTATGGCAAAGAATGTTTTGTTAATTGGCGCAACGGGCTTTGTGGGCTCGGCCATCTTGAACGAATTGGTTAATCGCGGTCACAAGGTGACAGCAATCGTGCGCGAGGCCGGCAAACTGTCCGCTTGCAAAGGCTTGGAGGCTGTGGTGGCCGACGCCACCAACCCCGCCGAACTGGCCGTGCTGGCTAAGGGCAAGGACGCCGTTATCTCGGCCTACAACCCCGGCTGGGCCAATCCGCGTCAGTACGAGGAAACACTGGAGAACTACCCGAAGATTGTCGAGGGCGTCAAGCGGGCAGGTGTACGCCGACTGCTTATTGTGGGCGGTGCAGGCACGCTGTTTGTGAAACCTGGAGTACGTCTGGTCGATACCGGTACGCTGCCAGCCGAATGGTTACCTGGAGTGAAGAGCCTCGGCGAGTTCTACCTGAACACACTGATGAAAGAGGACGGCATCGACTGGGTCTTCTTCTCGCCTGCCGGAAACTTGGGCAACATGAGCACCGGCGTACGCACAGGCAAGTACCGTCTTGGCAAGGATGACATGCTTTTCGACGACAAGGGCGAGAGCTTCATCTCGGTCGAGGACTACGCCGTGGCGATGGTCGACGAGCTGGAGCAGGAGAACCACCACAAAGAGCGCTTCACAGCAGCTTATTGATTGTAGATTATTTATCGACAGCAGACGGCAGGTGCAAAAATGTGCCTGCCGTTTTTAAAAATGTCGTAACTTTGCACATCTATTAGTGAATTGTGAATGGATCTATCAACCTATCAACAAATATGACCAAAGACTTCATCATCGATTCCACCTTTCCCGACTGTCCCATCCGCAACGTGCTGGCGCGCATCGGCGGCAAGTGGACGATGGCGGTGCTCTACACACTTGATAAAAGTGGTACACCGCTGCGTTTCCGCGATATAGAGAAATGTAACTCCGACTGCTCTCAGAAGATGCTCACCTCTACCCTGCGGGGCCTGGAGGCCGACGGCCTAGTGCGCCGCCAGGTCTATCCCGAAGTGCCACCACGGGTGGAATATAGCCTCACCGACCGTGCCCGGAGCCTCATGCCACTTCTGCACCAGCTTATGGATTGGGCCTACCACAACCTCCACGACATCGTTACCGACCGCGAGCACTACTATGGACAGAATTGGATGGCGAAGCAGAGAACGAAAAAGTGGTGATTTTTCTCGAAAATATCGCTTGCGATATAAAAATAATTTGTATTTTTGCATCGTGAACGATATAAATTGAACGATGGAGGACGAGCAATTCAAATTAGAGAACCAGCTTTGTTTCCGTCTCTACACGGCGGCGCGGTTGACAATGGGGGCCTATCATCCCTATCTGGAGCCGCTGGGCATCACCTATCCGCAGTACCTCGTGCTGCTCGTGCTATGGGAGAAGGATAAGCGGCCGGTGTGCGATATCGGCAAACGTCTGCTCCTCGAAACCAACACCCTCACCCCGCTCCTGCAACGTATGGAGAAAGCGGGATTGGTGACCCGCACTCGCGGCAAGGAGGATTCGCGCCAGCGCATCGTCTCGCTCACACAAAAAGGGCGCGCCATGCGGAAGCAGGCGGCAGTCATACACGAGAGTATGCGCAAGGAGGTGGCGCTGAAACTGAACGAGGAGAAAGAAATGCTCCCAATGCTCGACAAACTTATTGAAGAATTACTGAAACTCAATAAATAAATCATTAAAATTTTTCTATTATGGATTTCACACAGACATTACAGATTTCACAGATGATTGTGAACGAACTCACCGCCGGTGCCTTTGTGCACAAAATGCAGGGTATGCTCTTCAAGTCGCAAGGCTTTGAGAAACTCGGACAAAAATACCTCGACCACTACACCGAAGAGATGGAATGGGTTGAAAAATATACCAACCGTATGCTCGACCTTGGCTGCGTGCCGCAGGTGAAACTCAACCACGAGAGCAAGCTCATCGAAGATGCCGTCGAGTACATCAAGGCCGACCTCAAGATTCAGCGCGAAGGCGTGGAGATGCTCTACAAGATGATGCCCTCGCTGGCTTGCGACCCCACCACCTACGACATCACCAAGGCCTATCTCGCCGACGAGGAGGAAGACCTCTACTGGAGCGAGGAACAGCTCGATATGATCGAGAAGATAGGCGTTCAGAACTGGCTGGTGAAGCAGTTGTAAACCTACAAAATTCTCCGACGATGAAAGAGAAAGTGCTAAAGGCCATGCGCGAGTTTGGCGCTCCCGTCAACGCTGGCAAGATTGCAGAAATCACAGGCCTCGACCGCAAAGAGGTCGATAAGGCTTTTGCCGAACTGAAGAAAGAGGGTGCCATAGTGTCGCCCGTACGCTGCAAGTGGGAACCTGCAAAGTAAATCGACTTTGGTATTGCTTCTCCGCAATCCGGGCGAAAGTTTGGGTTGCGGATTTTTTTGTACTTTTGTTTTTTCAAAACATCGCCAAGTTATGAAATAAATGGTCGTAAAATCAACCGTCTTGGCTATGAATGTGTAAGACACCGTCGCGGGCGAAGTACCGGCAAAAGTAATCAGACAAATCAAATAATAAACAATATGAGAAAATTAGCATTATTTGCATTCGCAGCCACCCTTGCACTGGTGGGGTGCGTCAACAAAAACGACAAACAGCAGACAACCGAGAACCCCGATATGGAGTACCGCACATTGGGCAGCACCGAGCTGCGCGTGGGCGTGATAGGCCTTGGCTGCGGCGGTTTCGACGAGATCGACTCCGCCACCTCGCGTGAGCTGGTCGTCTATGCCCTAGATCACGGGATGAACTATATGGACATTTACGACGCCAACCCCAAAGTGCGCAGCAATATCGGCTACGGCCTCGGCGACCGCCGCAAGGAGATGATCATCCAAGGCCATATCGGCTGCTGGTGGAACGGCGACAGCTACGAGCGCACCCGCGACGTGGAGAAGTGCAAGATAGGATTCGAAGACCTGCTCACACGCCTCAACACCGACTACATCGACGTCGGAATGATTCACATAGTCGATAAGATGGACGACTGGCAGGAGATGCAAGGAAGCGACTACCTGAAATATGTGAAAGAGCTGAAAGAGCAGGGAAAAATCAAGCATATCGGTGTGAGCAGCCACAACGCCGAGGTGGCCCTCGCTATCGCCAAGAGCGGTCTGGTGGAGGTCATCATGTTCAGCCTCAACCCCGCTTTCGACCGAGTGCTGTCGGGCAAGAACCCATGGGATGCGAAGACCTTCGACGAGATGCTGCCCGGCATCGACCCAGTGCGCGTGGAGTTGTATGACTATTGCGCCCAGCACAACATTGCCATCACTGTGATGAAAGCCTTCGGCGGCGGCGACCGCCTGCTGGATGCAGAGAAGTCGCCCCTCAAAGTCGCGCTGACCCGCGACCAGTGCTTCGCCTACGTGCTCTCCAAACCCTGTGTCTCGGTGGCGCTCTGCAGCATATCGAACGCGGCCGATGTAGATGAGTACCTACGCTACCTGAAGGCCACCGACGAGGAAAAGGACTGGAAGGCTGCCATCGACAAGCAGAACGCCGACGCCGACAAGGGCGGTTGCACCTACTGCAACCACTGCGCACCCTGCACTCAGGGCATCCCCATCGGCAAAGTCAACGAGTTGCTAGATAAAGCCGAAACCGAGGGCCTCACGCCAGAGCTGCAAGCCCAGTACGAAGCCCTCCCGCACCACGCCGGCGAATGTGCCCACTGCGGTGCCTGCCTCTCCCGCTGCCCCTTCGACGTCAATATCCCCGCCCGAATGGACAAAGCCAAAGAGGTGTTCGGAAAGTAAACTATATTATGGTGTTGGTTTAAAAGATATAGCAATATGAAAAAAATATCATTGATCACGTTTGCAGCCACCCTCGCGCTGGTCGGCTGCAAAAATAACAATCAAATTAACGAAAACGAAAACCAAAACGAAAAAGAGGCCGTCGTCTATCTGACCAAGGACATCTCTCCCGAAGGATTGCTCAATATCTACAAAGCCCTGGGTGTGGAAGCGAAAGGTCGCGTGGCTATCAAGATGAGTACCGGCGAGGGCAGCAACCCTAACTACCTGAAGCCCGAGCTTATCAAGTTGCTGGTCGAAGCCGTCGATGGAACTATCGTCGAGTGCAACACCGCCTACAGCAGCGGCCCCGGCAACGAGCAGGACGACCGCAACACCTCCGCCAACCACTGGAAGATAATCGAGCGGCACGGATTCCTGCCTTTGTTCAAAGTTGATATAATGGACGAGGAGGGCGAGATGCGCATCCCCGTGAAGGATTCGACACATATCAAGTACGACATCGTGGGCTCCCACATGGCCAACTACGACTTCATGATCGCCCTCAACCACTTCAAGGGGCACCCCATGGGCGGTTATGGCGGAGCGTTGAAGAACCTCAGCATCGGATGTGCCAGCCAGAACGGCAAAGCCTACATACACTCCTCCGGCAGGATGGAGGTGCTCGATATGGCCAAGCTCTGGACGCCCGAATATATCGGCAATCAAGACGGCTTCCTCGAAAGTATGGCCGCCGCAGCACAAGCCGTCACCGACTACTTCAGCGCCAAGAACGGCATCATCTACATCAGCGTGATGAACAACATGAGCATCGACTGCGACTGCGTTGATCATCCAGAACCCGTGAAGCTTGAAGACTACGGCATCCTCGCATCCACCGACCCCGTGGCACTCGACCAAGCCTGTATCGACATCATCAACAATCAGCAGGTAACGGCAACGAATGACCCAACAGATTTGTTGAACCGCATCGACAAGCAGCACGGCGTCCACACCATCGAATGGGCGGAGAAAATAGGCCTCGGCACCCGCAAATATACCATCGTAAACATCGACAAATAAACAAGTCAATATATGAAAGCACTACTCATCAACGGAAGTCCGCATCCAGGCGGCTGCACAGCGACGGCATTGGGTGTGGTGGCAAAAGAATTGGAGAACAACGGCATCGAGACCGAAATCGTTCACGTGGGCAACAAAAACATACGCGGCTGCATCGCTTGCTACAAGTGCCGTGAGTCGGGTCGCTGCATCTTCGACGACGCCGTCAACGATGTCGCCGCCAAGTTCGAGGCAGCCGACGCTTTGGTCATCGGCTCGCCCGTCTATTACGCTGGGATGGCCGGAACGATGAACTCGTTCCTCGACCGCCTCTTTTTCAGCACCCCGTTCAGCAAACGTATGAAGGTGGGCGCAGCCGTATGCTCCGCTCGTCGAGCAGGCACCACCGCTACCTTCGACCAGATGAACAAATACTTCACCATCTGTGAGATGCCCATCGCCAGCAGCCGCTACTGGAACATGGTGCACGGCCATTCTGCCGAAGAGGTGATGCAGGACGAAGAGGGGGTGCAGTGCATGCGCATACTGGGACGCAACATCGCCTTCCTGGTCAAAGCCATCGCCGCCGAGAATGCGAAAAACGGCCTGCCCGAAGCCGAAGAGATTACATTCACCAATTTCATCAGATAACACCGGAGATTCCATGAAGAAGATCGGATTATTTCTGCTAAAGAACAACATCCACCTCATGACGCTCATTTTCGTCGGGTGGGCGGTTTGGGCAGCATGCAATTGGAGTGACCTGCTGCTGGTGCAGAAGCTGACTCTGGGTCTCTACGCCTGGCTCATCCTTCACGAGTACGAGGAGGGCTATAAAAACCGTTTCCTCGAGCTGATGCTGGGTCGCGTGATGGGCATCGACCACCGCTCGCTGACGCCCGGCGTGTCGCACATCGCACAGGCTCTCTACATAACCTTTGCCTTCTCGGTGGCGTTGTTATTTCCCCAGCAGTTGTGGCTCACCTTCGCAGTGCTGATACTTGGCATCTTCGAGGGTTTTGTGCACAACATGGGCATATTCCTTTTCCGCCTAAAAGGCGTGTCGCCCGGCTGGTGGACGGCAGTGCTGATGGCCGCCTACAGCATCTGGGCCATCGTCGTCATCAACCGCAACATCACCTACTCCGGCATCCAATGGCTATGGGGAGTGCTGATGTTCCTCGCCTGCTTTCTCTGCCTTGAATTGATGTTTCAGAAGATGATCGGCAACACCCTCACCAACATCAAGACATCCGTCGCCCGCTTCCGCAACGAACGTTTCGGAAGATAGTCATCAGATTGAACAACTAATGGGAACAATACTGATTTACTACTTAGTCGCAATAAACGTGGTCACGTTCTTCGTTTACGGCATAGACAAGTGGAAGGCCAAACGATCGCGGTGGCGCATACCAGAGGCTGCACTTCTGATGCTAGCCGCGATAGGAGGCAGCGTAGGTGCGTTGCTAGGCATGTACGTGTGGCACCACAAAACGCTGCACAAGAAGTTTAAATATGGGGTTCCGCTGATACTCATTGCTCAGGTTGCCGTAGTTGTATGGATTATGATAAACGGTCATAAGGTATAGCCATGGATATTGAAGCGTATCGCAACTATTGCCTCTCGCTCGGCGATGACGTCGATGAGAAGTTCCCCTTTGCCAAATTCAAACACGGCGAGGGGGTGCTGGTGTTCTATGTCTGCGGCCACATGTTCTCGTTCTTCGACTGCGACGAATTCAACGTTATTTCGCTCAAATGCCAGCCAGAACGAATTCTCGACTTGCGCGAGCGATACAGTTGCATCGGCGACCCCTACAACGAATCCTCCAAGCATTGGATCGGTGTCAATCCCGACAGCGCTCCCGACGACCTGCTGCGCGAGCTGACCAAAAACTCATACGAGATAGTCAAGACGAAATACACAAAGAAAATAAAATGAACTGGACAATCATCATTATCGAAACACTAATTCTGACTGCGGCTTTCACGGCGATGATACTGATTCCGCTGGTCAAAAATCCAGTGTGGTGGATTGCCGACTACCCGGAGGACATTCAGGAAGAGTATTTCAAGACCCACGAGAGAATACCTTCCAAGTTTTTTACGCCAGTGGTGCTCCTGAAGAAAGGAATGGCTCTCCTCATCGCGCTTGTGCTGTTGCTCGCAGTTGTCAAATTGGCCGGAGCCTACGATTTCTGGTCGGCGCTTGCGGTTGGATACGGTATATGGCTCTTCATCGACTGGTACGACTGCTTCTTCCTGGATTGGGTTCTGTTTGCAAACATGAAAAAGGTTCGACTTCCCGGCACAGAACACATGGACGAAGCCTATCACCAGAAGAAATACCACTTCGTCCAGTCCTGTTGGGGAATGCTCATAGGTCTTGTCCCTTGTCTTGTCGGAGCTGGAATCTACTCATGGCTGTTATGCTAAAAAGATAGTATTCCGACACAGAAACATCGCAACAACTGAAGTGAAATCATATTTCAAATTAGAAACAATCCCCCACATCAAATGGAAGAAGTCAGAAATGACGAAATAATTCATGATAATCTAAATATGACTCTACAAGAAGCAATCAAAAACCGCCATAGTGTGCGGCAGTATCTGGACAAGCCCATCGAGGCGGAGAAAATAGCACAGCTGCAGGAGTTCATCTGCGAATGTAACCGCGATGGAGGCCTGCATATTCAGCTGGTCACCAACGAACCCAAGGCCTTTGCTGGCGGAATGGCCAAATATGGCAAGTTCTCGGGCATCAGCAACTACATCGCCATGGTGTGCAAGAAAGGCGACGACGTGAATCTCGGCTACTACGGCGAGAAGGTTGTGCTACTGGCGCAGACGCTCGGGTTGAACACCTGCTGGGTGGGATTGACGTTCAAGAAGCAACCCGACCAATACGAGGTTCGTGGCGGTGAGAAGCTTGTGTGCGTGGTGTCGATCGGCTACGGCGCCAACCAAGGCGTGCAGCATCCGCAGAAGAAGACCCTCAACGATGTGGCGGAAGGCAAGCCCTATCCCGACTGGTTCGTGCGTGGCGTAGAGGCTGCCCTGTTGGCTCCGACGGCCGTCAACCAGCAGCTTTTCCGTTTTATTCTGCGTGACGGCAACAAGGTGGAAGCCAAAAAAGCTTTCTCTCTCACGGGCGGCATGGGTTATGCCCTCATCGACCTCGGCATCGCCAAGTGCCATTTCGAGATCGGCGCCGGCAAAGAAAACTTCGCGTGGTTTTGATATTATGGAAATAACAGTAGAAGACTTTGACAAAGTGGATGTCCGCATCGGCACCATCATAGCCGTTGACATCAACAAGAAAGCGCGCCATCCGGCGTATAAGCTGACGGTGGATTTGGGAGAGGAGATCGGCACCAAGACTTCGTCGGCACAGATTACCAACCTTTACACGCCCGAACAGCTCATCGGTCGTCAGGCGGTGTTCTGTGTAAATCTCAAGCCGATGCACATCGGCAGCGTGAAGAGCGAAGTCCGCATCCTCGGCAGCGAGAGCGAAGGCGGCGTGGTGCTGCTGCAGCCGACGATGTCGGTGAAGAATGGAGATAAAGTGTTTTGAAACAGGATAATGATGATTAGAACCATACAGACGGGGTGGACGCTGGTGTCGAGCGGAGTGCCCGACCGCAGCAGCCACCGTTGGAAGAAGGCTTACACGGGGCTG
Source organism: Bacteroidales bacterium (assembly GCA_017616895.1). GTDB lineage: Bacteria > Bacteroidota > Bacteroidia > Bacteroidales > P3 > Colimorpha. The sequence goes on along the minus strand of JAFZXE010000029.1, from coordinate 70,925 downwards.
TTCCAATGTAGAAGCAAACGAATCAAAGTGCCGGTGAAGTGCTTCTACGTGAAGGTCAATGGGCATTCGGTGCTGATAGATGCCGGATGGAGTCGCGAAGTGGTGGAACACGGACTTCGGCATCTCGGCTTTGGCCTTTGGTTTGCCAGCGAGCCGGTGATGGCGGCGGGCGATGAGGCAATGGCGCAACTACGTGGGGAACGACTCGACGCCGTACTGATGACCCACCTCGACTGCGACCATGCATCGGGCTTGCACGACATTAGCGGTGTGCCCATCTACACCTCGCGCGAGGAGGTGGCCTTCTCGCGGAAGCGTAAACTGCGCTATGGCAAATTGGCCAAGGGCTACGACTACCGCTACCTTGACATCGTGGCCGACAGCGAGGCTCCGTTTGGGCAGTCGTGCGATGTGTTTGGCGACGGTAGCATCACGGCCTACCTCACGCCTACACACTCCGCCGGCAGCGTCATCTACTGCGTGGCCGACAGCGACGGTTTTGCCCTAGTGTTGGGTGACAACGGCTATATGCAGGCCTCGTGGCAGCAGGGCATCCTCCCCGGTCCCCTCTATAACGCCGACAATATGCTCCGCTGCCTCGGTTGGATTAACGAACAAAGCCAGCATCCCGACTGCCTCGGTATCCTCTGCGCCCACGACCCAAGGAATCTTAACATCACTGAATAATACCATGAACGATACCCCCACAGGAAAAGACTATGTAGGCAGCGACGAGCTGTATGCCGACGTGCAGCGGTGCATGAAACTGGTGGCGGAGATGAACACCGGCTACCACACCGAGGCCGAGGTGCGCGAGTACCTGCGGCAGATTACCGGCTCGGAGGTTGACGAGACGGTGCGCGTGTTCCCGCCGTTCAACATCAACTACGGCCGCAAGACCACCTTTGGCAAGGGTAGCTTCGTCAACTTCGGCTGCACGTTCCTCGCCCTCGGCGGCATCACCATCGAGGAGGGCGCTTTCATCGCGCCGCAATGTGTGCTGGCCACCGAGTACCACCCCGAAGACCCCGCCACGCGCCATTCGCTGCTCACCAAGCCCATCGTCATCGGCCGCAACGCCTGGATAGGAGCCAACGCCACCATTCTCGCAGGCGTGAAGGTTGGCGAAAACGCCATCGTGGCCGCCGGAGCGGTGGTGAGCAAAGATGTCCCCGCCAACACCATCGTCGGCGGAGTGCCTGCAAAGGTAATTAGAATGATTAAACAAGATAACAAATGAAGAAAGTACTGATTATCGCGGGGAGTCCCCGCAAGGACGGCAACTCGGACCTGCTGGCGCAGCAGTTTGCCAAAGGGGCCGAGGAGGCTGGCAACAGCGTCGAGATCATCTATGTCCGCGACCTGCGGCTGGGCTACTGCATCGGCTGCTGGGCGTGCCTCAAGACGGGCCGCTGCTTCCAGCAGGATGCCGCCAACGACATACACGCCAAGATGCTGGATGCCGACGTGGTGTGCTTTTCCACGCCCGTCTATTACTACTCCGTCACCGGCCAGATGAAGACCTTTATAGATAGAATGAACCCATTGTACAGCCACATGCGCGATAAGGACTTCTACTATATGGTTACCGCCGTCGATACCGACCGCCGTCAACTCGACCGCGCCATCGATGCCTTGGAAGGCTTCGCCGACTGTTTCGACAACATACGCCGCTGCGGCCGTATCTACGGTGGTGGTGCCGAGCAGAAAGGCGACATCAAATCCACCCCCGCCTTCACCGTGGCCTACGAGATGGGGAAGAGCGTGTAATATATCGCTAAGGAAACCGATATGCTCTCATCCGCACGTTTGAGAATCTATCCTGCCAGCCGAAGCCAGATGGAGGCCATGATTGCGTCCGAACCGGACGGCGCTCTCAGGGCGGCATATATGGAGATGCTGGACGGCTGCTTGCGTCATCCCGACCAGTGGGATTGGTATGCCGTGTGGATAATCGAGCTGATGGATGGGACGCGTGTCGGCAACCTCTGTTTCAAGGGGCTCGATGCCGACGGCGTCGCCGAAATCGGATACGGCATTTCCGACGAATACCAAGGACAGGGCTATGCCACCGAGGCGGTTCAGGCGGTCACGGCGTGGGCCTTTCGCGACCAGCGGGTAAAGGCTGTCGAGGCCGAGACGACCGTCGAAAACATCGCCTCGCAACGTGTCCTCGAAAAATGCGGCTTCCAACCCAACGGAACGTCCGGCCAGGAAGGCCCGCGATATGCTCTGAGAAGACAATAAGTAAGTGTTCAAAATTGTTCTTAATATTGAATCTGATGTGATTCTCTGACAATGTGTTTTATATAATTTCAATTTTAAACTTTCAATTTTCAATTCGTACTTAAATCATCACTATGCCAAATCCAACCACAAAACAAGAGCTGTTGGCAGCCATGAGCGGCGGCTACGCCCAGCTGAACGAACAAATCGCCAAGATGAGCGAGGCTGAACTGGCCGCGCCTTTCAACTTTGCCGCCGACCCTAAGAAATGCGGCGTGCGCTGGCAAAACGACCGCTGCCTCCGCGACCTACTGGTCCACCTCCGCGAGTGGCAGCTGTTGATGAGCACCTTCGTCACGAACATCCGCGAAGACCACCCCAAGGACTACCTCCCCGACGAGTACCGCAAATGCTACCACGAGATGGAGAAGGCACTCCTTGCGAAGCACCAGAACACCCCGCTGGACGAAGCTAAAGCCCTCCTGCGGCAGAGCCACGACGAGATGCTCCGCCTCGCCGAGAGCTTCTCCGAGGAGGAACTTTTCTCCAAGGGCTACTATAAGGTTACCTACACCACTAGCATGGCCGCCTATTTTCTGAGCGTCACCCCCTACGGTCAGGCTCTCAAAATCCTCAAGACACACCAGAAAAGCTTGAAGAAATGAACATCGAAGACTTCCGCGAATACTGCCTTTCGCTCGGCGACGTCGAGGAGAAGCTGCCATTCGCCAAGATGCCGGGCGGCGACACCGTGTTGGTCTTCTATGTGGGTGGCCACACGTTTTGCTATTGCGACATCGACTGCTTCGAGACAGTCGTCGTGAAGTGCCAACCCGAGCGCATCCCCGAGCTGCTGGAATCCACCCCGGGCGTATGCCCGCCCGACAGCCACTTCAACGCTAAACACTGGATAAGCCTCGACGTGCAGGTCGTCGAGCCAAAGACCCTGAAAGCCCTGGTAGCCAACTCCTACACCCTCGTGCGAGGAAAACGAAAGTAGTTAGTTATCAGGTGCGTGCCCGCACAGAACTATTTTGTTCAAAGTTCAAGGTTCACCCCCGCCTGTTCCATTTGGAGTAAGCGGTTTTTCTTTTCGATGCCTCCGGCGTAGCCGGTGGGGTGGCCTTGGGCGCCGATGACTCGGTGGCAGGGGATGATGAGCGAGATGGGGTTGTGGCCTACGGCGCCTCCTACGGCTTGCGACGATATGGTTTTCACGCCTCGCTCACGGGCAATGGCGCGCGCTATCTCGCCGTAGGTCACGGTGTGTCCGTAGGGGATGGCGAGCAGCAACTCCCACACGCGGCGGCGGAACGGGCTTGCGCGCATCGTGAGCGGTGGGGTGAAGTCGGGCGCCTTGCCTGAGAAATAGATGTCGAGCCAGCGGCGTGTCTGCCCGAAGACAGGCAGGTCTTCCTGCGTCTGATGCTCTTTGTCGATGGTCGCGGCGAAATACTTCTGCCCGTCGAACCAAAGGCCTGTGAGCGCCTCTCCGTCTGATGCCATAGTTATGCCTCCGAGGGGCGAGTGGTAATGTGCTGTGTAATCCATTGTGGTGACGGGGTTCAGCCGCCGAAGTTGTCGTACATGATGTTCTCTTCGGCCACGCCGAGGCTGTCGAGCATCGCGGTGACGGCTTTGCTCATGGGTCCGGGGCCGCACATGTAGTACTCTATCTCTTCGGGTTCGGGATGGTCTTTCAGGTAGGTGTTGTACATCACCTGGTGTACGAATCCGACGGTGTATTTCACGCCGGCGGCGTCGGCTGCGGGGTCTTCGCGGTCGAGGGCGAGGTGGAAGTGGAAGTTGGGGAAGTCTCGCTCAAGCTGCAGGAAGTCGTCGAGGTAGAACACCTCGTTGAGCGCGCGTGCGCCGTAGAAGTAGTGCATCTCGCGGTCGCGTGTGTCGAGGGTGCGTGTGAGGTGCATGATCTGTGCCCTGAGGGGCGCCATACCTGCACCGCCGCCAATCCAAACCATCTCGGGCAATTTTCTGCTGACAGACTGCTGCCCGCTGCCCGCTGCCATATCTCCCTGTCCGGGCAGGGACTTAATATGGAAATCGCCGTATGGGCCGGACATCGTCACCTTGTCGCCGGGTTTGAGCGAGAAGATATACGACGAGGCGATGCCTGGGTTGACCTTCTGGAACCCTTTGCGGTCGGGCGTCAGCGGCGGCGTTGCGATGCGTACGGTTAGCATGAACACGTCGCCCTCGGCGGGATAGTTGGCCATAGAGTAGGCGCGCACGGTGGGCTCGCTGTTGACGCAGCGCAGGTCGAACATCTTCATCCGCTCCCAGGCGGGCAGGTATTCGTCGCCGATAAGGCTGCGGTCGTAGTCGTTGTAGCTTATGTCGAATGCGGGTATCTTGATTTGTGCGTAGGAGCCGGGCTTGAAGTCCATGTGCTCGCCGGCGGGCAGCTGCACACGGAACTCTTTGATGAAGGTCGCTACGTTGCGGTTCGATATGACCGTGCACTCGTATTCTTTCACGTCGAGCACCGACTGCGGCACCACGAGGCTAATATCCTCCTTGACCTTCGTCTGGCATCCCAAACGCCATCCTTCGGCAATCTCTTTGCGGGTGAAGAACCCTACCTCGGTGGGAAGTATGCTTCCGCCGCCTTTCGCCACACGGCAGCGGCATTGTCCGCAGCTGCCCTTGCCGCCACAGGCGGAGGGGAGGTGTATGCCCTGCTCGCCGAGGGTGGCGCTGAGGCTTGCACCCGAATCGACCGATAGCTTAAGGTCGTCGTTGATGGTGATGGTCACTTTGCCCTGCTTCACCAGCTTGTTGCGCAACACCAGCAGCAACGTCACCAGCAGCAGTATGACCACCGCAAAAACAATGAGTGCTATGAGCAGAGTTTGTATCAAATTGACAGTTTTAAGGTGCGTGCCCTCATAGGGCTATATTTTATTGTTTTAAGTTTCAACCACTAACCACTGACCACTAACCACTGACCACTAAATCTTTATCCCCATAAACGACATGAAGGCCAATCCCATTAGGCCGGTGATGATGAATGTTATGCCGACGCCTTGCAGCGCTGGCGGTATGTGGGAGTAGCGCAGTTTCTCACGGATGGCGGCGATGGCCACGATGGCCAGGAACCAGCCGATGCCCGAGCCAAGGGCGAACGCCAGCACCTCGCCGATGGAGGAGTAGCCGCGTTCCTGCATGAAGAGCGAGCCGCCCATCACGGCGCAGTTCACCGCTATCAGCGGCAGGAAGATGCCCAGGGCGTAGTAGAGCGTAGGGCTGAACCGCTCGATGGTCATCTCGACAATCTGCACTATGGCGGCGATGACGGCGATGAACATGATGAGCGACAGGAACGAGAGATCGACGCTCGCCAGCGACGGACTTATCCACGCCAGCGCACCTGGGGCGAGCACATATTTGTTGAGCAGCCAGTTGATGGGCACCGTGACCAACAACACGAAGGTTACCGCGACACCCAACCCCGCCGACGTCTTCACCGTCTTCGACACCGCCAAATAGGAGCACATGCCCAGGAAGAAGGCGAATATCATATTGTCGATAAATATCGACTTGACGAATATGTTGACTATCTCTTGCATGGATATGCTACCGTGTTATTGCTTGTTTTGTTTAAAACCTATTCGTTTTCTGGGTTTGGATTCTTGTTGTCGTAACTTGTCAAGCGCTTCGTTTATGGCTTCAATTTGCAGAGCGATTTCGTTATTGGTTTGGTCTTGTTGTTCGTTTATGTCGTTTTGATCATGAAGTATTTCATCAACGTATGCGTTCAATTGGTCAACTTTGTGGGACAGTTGTTCATAACGCAGGTCGGACAAATGCATGGAAGCAACAGCGTGACGTATGGCAACGAAAGCTCGCATGATGTTAATGTTGACTTGTACGGCTGTTTTGCTTTTCAGCATACCAGACAGCATTGCAACACCTTCCTCTGTAAATGCAAATGGCAAATATTTGCTGTGCTGGCCTCGTCCGTTCTTTATGGTGCCATTTTGGCATCTTATAGAGTCGTATTCTTCGCGAGTAAGTTCAAACATAAAATCACCGGGGAAACGGTCAATGTTTCTTCTTACTTGTCTTTTGAGCTGGCTGACCTCTATCTCGTATAGCACTGCCAAATCGCTATCAAGCATCACTCGCACCCCCCTGACTTCGTAAATGACATCTTTGATGTTTTCGGGTTGCCGGTCGCTGGATATGATTAACGTTTTGCTCATAAGTTGTTGTACTTCATTATGTGATCACAAATTGTGATGTCATATATGGCTTGTGTGTTATTTCCCCTGCATGTTTTTGTTCCTGCTCCGCTGCGCCCATATTATCAACCCCACGAGTATTAGCGCCATCGGGGGCATTATCATCAATCCGTTGTTTTCGTATCCTATGCTGTAGGCGCCGATTTTCTCCATCACGGGGTATCCCAGCAGTGTGCCGCTTCCGAAGAGTTCGCGCACCGTACCCAACGCTACCAGTATGATGCCGTAGCCAAGGCCGTTGCCGATGCCGTCGCACAGCGAGGGTAGGGGAGGGTTGGTCATAGCAAAAGCCTCGAGGCGTCCCATCACGATGCAGTTGGTGATGATGAGCCCCACGAACACCGAAAGCTGCTTGCTCACGTCATAGACGAAGGCTTTGAGGAACAGATCGACCAGCACCACGAGTGTCGAGACGACCACCAGCTGCACGATGATGCGTATGCGTGGCGGTATGCTCTTGCGTAGAAGCGAGATGATGAGGTTTGCCAACGCCACCACCACCGTCACCGACACCGCCATCACCAGCGCGGGCTTCAGCTGGGCGGTGACCGCCAGACAGGAGCAGATGCCCAACACCTGAACGGTTATCGGGTTCTCCTTGTCGAAAGGCATCGTTATCAGCTTCCAGTTTTTCATTTGGCGGTGTTCTCTTTTATCTTAACGTAGTCGAAATATCCTTCTTCCAGCATCTGCGTCACACCGTTGCTGGTCATGGTGCCGCCGCTGATGGCATCGACTTGATAGGGGTTCTTTTTGTCGGCGTTTTTGATAAGGTATATGGGATGCTCGTCCATACATTTTCCGACAAAACGCTGGGCGAACTTGTCGGTTGCAATCTCACCTCCCAATCCCGGCGTCTCGCCTTTATGGTCGAAGACGGCGCCCACCACGTTGTCGCTGCAGTCGAGCGCCAAGTATCCCCAGATAGGTCCCCAGAGGCCTGTACCGTGAAGGGGTAGGATGATGCCCTGCCGTCCGTCGCAGTCGTAGCGGTAGTATGTCTGGCCGTCGCATTGGGCTTCGGTGATGTGGCGGTCGTAAGCCTGAGCCGTCTCGCTTTTGGCACATTCGAGCCCGATGGTTTTGAGAATCATCTGCTGCTGCTCAATCTGTCGGTTCCTCTCTTCTCGCGGCTTCAAGGCCACAGCCGTAACCGACAGCACCACAGCCAACACCGCCACCAGCGCCAGCGAATAAAGCAACATATATCGGTTCGTGAAGTGCTTCATGGAGAGTTAAGGCTTGATTTCTTTTCGTTGTACCGTAATTTCGTTATACCATAGTTTCCAACTATTCAACTGACTGCCCTGTCCGGGCACGGACCCATCTTTTCTTGCGTCGCTTGATGTTGACGGCCACCACACAGTGGTCAATCAGCGGCGCAAAGCAGTTCATCAGCAGTATGCTGAGCATCATACCTTCGGGGTAGGCGGGGTTGCCCACCCTCAGCAGCACGGCGAACACGCCTATCAGCAAGCCGTATATCCATTTGCCGGCATTCGTCTGTGCCGAGGTCACGGGGTCGGTGGCCATAAACACCGCGCCGAACATAAATCCGCCCATCACGTAGTGGTAGTAGAATGGCATCTGCATGTAGCTGTTGGCGCCGATGAGGTTAAACACAATTCCCATCACTCCGCCGCCTATCACCACGCTCAGCATCGTGCGCCACGAGGCGATGCCGCTTCCCAGTAGTATCAAAGCTCCTATGAGTATCGCCACCGTCGAGGTCTCGCAGGTAGAGCCGGCGGTGGTACCTAAAAACATGTCTATCAGCGATGCCGTAGGTCTTATGCCTCCGCCCATCATCTCGCCCAGCGGCGTCGCACCCGCGATGGCGTCAGTTCCCCACCATTTCGCCGCCGTCCACACCGAGTCGCCCGACATGTGTGTCGGGTAGGCGAAGAAAAGGAATGCGCGCGCTACCAATGCGGGGTTAAGAAAGTTCATCCCCGTGCCACCAAACACCTCTTTGCCTATCACTACTGCGAAGGCTACCGCCAGCGCTAGCTGCCACAGCGGTGTGGTCACCGGCACAATCATCGGTATTATCAATCCCGTGACCAGAAATCCTTCGTTCACCTCGTGGTGGCGAACCTGTGCGAAGGCGAACTCTATCGAAAGTCCCACGATATACGATACCGCAATCAGCGGCAGCATCCTAACCAATCCGAAGACGAAGCACAGCCAGAACCCTGCCTGCGGCCCACTGACTACCGACCACTGACCACTAACCACCAAACTCTGCCATCCTATGTTCCACATGCCGAACAGCAACGCCGGCATCAGCGCTATCACCACCGTAATCATCGACCGCTTCATATCGACGGCGTCGCGTATATGGCTTCCGCGCTTGGTGACGGTGTTCGGCGTGAACAGGAAAGTCTCGAACGCCTCGAAGGTGCTTTGCAGCCACGCAAGCTTGCCCCCCTCGCTGAAAGTGGGCTTTATCTTGTCTATGTATCTCCGAAGTCCGTTCATGACTTAAAACTTAATACTAACCACTAACCACTAACCACTGACTGCTAACTGCTAACTACTGACTGCTAACTACTGACTGCTAACTACTGACTGCTAACTACTAACTACTGACTGCTAACTACTAACTACTGACTGCTAACTGCTGACTGCTTAAAACTCATTCCTCAATTTCTCCAGCGCTCCGCGTATAATCGATTGTATCTCTGTTTTCGACGGGTCGATATATTCACACAGGGAGAAGTCCTCGGGTTCCACCTCGTAGATTCCCAGCTTCTCCATCAGCTCTATGTCGCCTACGATGGCGGCTTTTATCAGCTGGGTTGGGTAGATGTCAAACGGGAACACCCGCTCGAAGTCTCCGCTGAACACCAGCGGCCGCTCCCCGCCGTGCAGGTTGGTGTTGAATTTATATGTGATGAGTGACCTGTGATGAGTGACCTGTGTCTGGTCACTGGTCACCATGTTCCGGTCACTTCTATTCAGCACCCCCGAAAGGAACGTCCGCGAGAAGCTGTGTTTCTTCAATCCCGGCATCAGCCACCCCATGAAGTCGTAGCAGTCGCCCTCCTCAATCAGCGTCACCTGACTGTCATAGGCACCGACAAATCCGTCAACCCCCACAGCGCGACCGCTCAGCACGTTGCCCGATATGACGCGTGTCCCACTAACTGCTAACTGCTGACTGCTGAGCGCCAACTTCGGATAGTTGGCGCTGCTAAGTTGCCCTTTCAGCAGTTCGCCAAGCGAAGCTCCTGCCGTGATATGATAGTATTGCGGATGCGCTGCCGCAGGACCGGTAACGGCCACATAGCGCTCAGGCACATATTCTCCCGTCGTCACCAGCCGTCCCAGCGTCGCCACATCCTGACGATTCATCGTCCACACCTTCTCGCCTTTGTTTATCGGCGCTATGGCGGCAATCTGAGTGCCTATGTTTCCCGCAGGGTGAGGCCCCGTAACCTCATGGAAAATAATGTTGTCCGCTAACTGACCACTGACCACTGACCACTGACCACTAACGCACACATGCACCATCCCCTCCGTCAACATCGCAAGTGCGTTCAATCCAGCCGCCAGCCATTGTCTATTGTTAGCCATCTCCGGGCACGAAACATTAATCGCCCTCTCCAAGCACGAAACATTAATCGCCCTCTCCGGGCACGGAGCCAATGGTGCCGTGTCGAAGAAGCTGATGAAGATATCCCTCGGTTTGTCGTTGGGGTTGGCGATTGTGCCGAAAGGTCTCTGGCGCATCATCGCCCAAAGGCCGCAGTCGGTCATAGCCTCGATAAGCCCTTCACGGGTTTTGATACTCTCGGTGTCGCACTTCCATGGTTGCTGCACCTCATCTTTCTCCACCACCACCGCGGTGATGGCTCTGCGTTCGCCGCGCCGCACCTCTTTCACGGTGCCGCACACCGGCGACGTGAGCCTGATGCGAGGGTTGTTTTTGTCGCTCATCAGCGGCTGGCCGCACATTACATGGTCGCCCTCGTGCACCTCCAACCTCGGGGTAAATCCCACGAAGTCCTCGGGCATGATGCCATACAGAGCGATGTCGCGTCTGTCGGCAAAACGAGGCTCCGCCGCTCCGCCGAGCGGTATGTCCAACCCTTTGTGTATCTTTATCTTCTCGACCATGTAAATCAAACGACGAATTGCAAAGATACGAAAAAAAAGCAAGTAATCACCCAATAATTACATAGGGCTAAGAAACAATAAATTAGATTTACCAATTTATTTCAATAGGATATCGGTCGCTGGTGAATAAACTGTGGGGATTCTAGATATGTACCTGATTAATCTTAATTGTCAAAATCGGTGCAAAAACAGCAATATTTATTCAATTATCGGCTCACTATATGTGGCAAAATAGAAATATTAAGCCAACATTTGAGCCGATTCGACCTATTGTCTGTCTAACCCCATTATCGCTAAGCATCAGAAAAAATCGCAAATTTGCGAATTATCTCAAGAATATTTGTATTTTTGCAACGAGTTATGATAGTGACTTTTGATAAGGAATATCTGCGGGAATTGTACGTTAACGGACGGACAACCAATAAAAAACATCGTTTTCAACCCGATGTGGTAGCTCGATATGTCAAGGTGATAAACATGATGAAAAACATGAATAACGTACTTGATCTTGCACGATATAACGGGTTGCACTACGAGCACCTATCTGGAGATAAGATAGGGTATTCTTCTGTTAGAGTTAACAACAAGTACCGCATAGAGTTTACGGAAAAGACTATCGGCGATCAGAAAATTGCGACCATTTGCAACATCATAGAATTGTCAAACCATTACCAGTAAAGAATATGATACACATTGAAGGAATAAAGGATAACATGATAGCCAACAACCTCACGCCATACATCTCTACCCATCCTGGTGAGGTTATAAAAGATGAACTTGAGGCTCGCGGTATCACACAACGCCAGCTGGCAGATGTGACTGGCATTTCCTATTCTGTGGTCAACGAGGTGCTGAATGGTAAACGTCCTGTCACCATCGAATATGCCCTACTGATAGGCAAGGCGCTTGATATCGATCCTGTTCCGCTTGTCAATTTGCAGTCGGATTATGATATGCAGATGGCACATCGTAATAAAAAATTGACAGCACGCCTCAACAGTATGCGAAAAATAGCAGCTATACTGTAGCGATCAATTACCCACGTCATTTCGAGAATCACTCATAATGTGTTTCTCGAAAGTGTTTTTCCCAATAAATCCCCCTCCCCACTTCGCTATACCGTAAGTACGTTATGACGGTATAACGAAAAACACCGCAAGAATTATGCATAAAAACTAACAGGGGTGTACCATCGTCACACCCCTGTTGATGAATACTCAAGCGGTAGTTTTACCGGCGCCATTAGGACCGGCAATGACTATCAGTACGGGTCTATGCTCTTTCTCGGTCATATGGCTTCGACTGATCTTTGTTGTGCAATCATGTCGTAAATCTCTTGAAAGAAACGTTGCTCGGCAGCATTCCATCGGGCAACGGCATCATCAGCCGCCTCGCGCATGATGGCTGAAAGCATTTCGTCGCTTGGCTCCTGCATCGACGTGAGTCTGTATGAATTAAGCTCTTTCTCTGACATACTTCCATAACGTGTACGAGCAAAAAAAATGTGTCATTCGCAGAAATTCGTAACTATCGGCAAGTTTTCATATCAAAACACGATACAAAGACACGAAATATTGCCGATACCGGCAAGAAATGTTCCTGCGTTATTTGTAAAACAGAAGCCGAGAAGGACAAGGATTGCAAACAATACCTAGAACAAAAATCCGGGATTACATATTCCAAAAGATGCTTGTGTCAGATTGCAAATCCGCCACAATGGGGAAAAAGAGAGTAATCACCCAATAATTTCATAGGACTAAGAAACAATAAATTAGATTTTATAGAAAGACATACACAACGGTTATTGTTTCATAGCCAGAATCTTATCCAGATTAGTGTCCGTGAACGTATGCCAAATCTCCAAATTGAAAGGCTTGTATTCGTCAAAAAGCTGCTTAACAAACTCAATTTCAAAAACCAGTCGCAAATCGTTTGGATCGGCTTTGACTTGAACCTCATGTTTGGAACCAATACGGGCAACCTTGATGAAATACAGGTCGCGAATGCCCTTCTTTTTAACATAGGGCATAAAATAGTAAAGGTGGTTCAACTTCACCGTTGAGGGGAAGTCTTTACCCGTATAGTATATTCTGGCGTCTTGTTCAATGTATGGGGCGACATTCTCGTTTGTTACCAACGATACGAGAACATTTTTCGATGTGTCCAAATACTTATCTCTGGAATGTCTAGCTTTACTGAGTCTATTGTGAACTATTTCATCAGGGTGCGTCTGTTGCAAACTATACAAATCAATTGGGAACAATTGCGGCGGAATCATGTTTTTTGCAACATTATAAGCCTCGTCGAAGTGGCTTGCCTCACGTTCTCTCGCGTCGATGTCGTTGAACAACCTCATGATTGAACGCCCAATAGCATAGGACAGATTCACTGGTACTGCATTTCCAATCTGTTTATACTGATCCGAAACAGACCCGGCAAAGATCCATTCATCGGGGAATGTTTGAATACGAGCATATTCTCGTACGGTTAATGGTCGGGTTTCGGTTGGATGACAACGCTCGGTTTGCTTTTGGGCAGGAGCACAGGTGAGCGTCAAAGAAGGTTCGTCCATTGAGAGACGACGAGCCATTCCAGTTTTGCCGCCACCAAGATAAAAACTGGCTCCCATGAATTCTTTAGCCACATCTTCTGGCAAATCGCGCCAGTCGCCGCCTTCCGGAACCATGGAAAGCACTCTGCGTTTCTTCTCAGGATAAGTTTGCCCTTCTGATTCGGGAACATCCTTTTTGTACAACTTTCCCTTGAAGAAAGCATCACGTAAGGTCATAATCCGCTTGTACGGAGCTGGCCAATGGAACTCCACATAAGGAGCAATATCATTACGAATAGCAACCAAAATAAGACGTTCCCTCTTTTGGGGTACCTGATACATTACAGCTTTCAGCACACGGGGTTCAACCAATGTGTAACCCAGCTCGGCAATAGCGTTGCGAATAATCTCAAGAGTTCTTCCATCATCATGGGAAAGGAGTCCTTTCACGTTCTCTCCCATAAAGACTTTGGGCTGTATCTCTTTAACGGCACGCGCAAGCTCGAAAAACAGAGTGCCTCTTGTATCGTTCAAACCTCCCTTCTTTCCTGCGTATGAAAAAGCCTGACAGGGGAATCCTCCCGAAACAAAATCCACTAAGCCTCTCAATGGTGTGAAATCCACCTTGTGCACATCACCCTCAAGCACATTCCAATCGGGACGATTCAACCTTAATGTTTCGGAAGCCATCGGGTCAATCTCATTCAGGAGAATGTGTCGGAATCCAGCAAAGTGCATACCTAAAGCCAATCCACCAGCACCTGCAAACAACTCCAGCGAAGTGAAATCGCGGAGTGGTGTAACTTGCATTTCTTCCTCCCACTTGCTGTTGAGCATCATTTGGACAGGTTCCACATCGGTCAGTTCCTCCATGTAGAAGCCCATCTTGCCATTGTGTGAGTGATAGGGGTACATTCCCGTTTCGCCCCACCGCTGGGTAGTGGCGATGGATGTTCCAAGCAGGTCAGCCAAATTAGATGTTGATAAAAAAGTTCTCATCCCTAGAAATTGTCAAATCCTTCGTAAGTCTTAAATGCAAGCAGATAAAGGCTCTTCATTATGTTCGGAGATATAGCAGCCAGTTCAGAGAAAACCGTATTCTGGTTTGTTGCACTTCCTAGTTCTTTGATAACATCGTCAAGAATCAACGGAAGAACCTTGCATAGTTTTGCAAAGGCTAAAGAGTCTCCAAATACAATTCCATAGAACTTATCAATCGAAACACGACGTATATGGTCATTATTGAATTGTTCTTTGTCAACTGTTACTACCCATGTTTTATTCTGTGATTTTGTAGCAATAACCTCTACAAGCATACATGTTGCATGACTATCGCGAACAATTTTGTTTTGCATCTTCATGTAAGTCTTTTGAGATGCTGCAGAATTCATCGTATTATGCTTGTTCTTTAACTCTACAAAAATATGCTTTTCCTCGTTAACAACGTCAAAACCTTGATCGGGTACAACCCAACCATTACTAGCATAACGGAAAAGATTCTGATGAAAGTAACCTATATGATTGTTGTTGGTTTTATCCATTTGTCGTATACATTCAGATGCTACGACCTCTTCCATTGTCCTACCATAAACCTTAGCATCGAAGGTCAACTTGATGGGGTCAATAATATTCTTGTTGAATTCTTTCAGGTCGATGCCTGCACTATACTGCTGAACAGTTTCTTTAACATGGTTAAAGATGTCCTTATCCGAGATAAATCCCAACTTATACTTGCTCATATTTGTTATTTGTTAATTAGTTATCATTTATAAACGGCAACGTGCTATGCGGCGTCCAAAGGAAGACCAATTCCCATCACCGCATAGATTTGTTGCCTGTATTTCTTTGTTTGTTGCATTGTTTTTCTGGTCTTTTATGGATTGATGCTTGTTTTAATTGTGGCGAATTCGCCATATTAATTGAGGAACACCCAGCTGTTGGCGATGTCGCTGATGGCGTCAACGTCTGGTTCTTTGCCTTTGTCTCCTTCTCGGATGACGCTTTCGATGGCATAAATGCCGTTGTCATCGCTGACGGGTAGGTTTTCGTCCATCTCGGCACGATGTATCATCTCGTCTTTGTCGAGATAGACGTGCAGAACCGGTTTGTTGTAGGCATCGGGAGTATCGAGGTATTCCTCCACCGTCTCGTAGATTGCGAGCTCTAGGGCTCTGATGTCTTGAATTGTAGCCATAAGTTTTGGCCTTTTATGGATGAGTTATTATTTGAGCAAAAACGCTTCTATATTATTTAATTATCGTTGTTTATCTATCTCTGTCGTTATAATTTTGGTTAATACTTATCGTTTTGTTTTCACTTTGCAAAGATACAAAAAAACATAATACTACCCCAATGCTACCATAAAACTAAAAAACAGGACTTAAGATAACCCATTGGCCCTATTAGGTCCATAAGACTTATTAGCCCCATTGGACTTATTAGCCCTATTAGCCCTTAAAATTCTCCCTACTCCGCAACAACCACCCCGCCAACAACTCCGTGTATCCTGCATCCTCTCGCACTCAGCGCTTCCAGCAACTTCCCATAGTTGCCCTCTCTTTTTCTTCTCGTCGATTTCCCCCATATCTCTCCAACAGGCCCTTCCCACTCGGCCGACCTGTACATCGTGACGTTGAACGCCATCAGTTCTATACGCCCCACCTCT
Source organism: Bacteroidales bacterium (assembly GCA_017616895.1). Taxonomy (GTDB): domain Bacteria; phylum Bacteroidota; class Bacteroidia; order Bacteroidales; family P3; genus Colimorpha. The sequence goes on along the minus strand of JAFZXE010000029.1, from coordinate 55,099 downwards.
CGCACTCCCGTCGGCAGCTCTGTCTCCCTCGCCTCTCCGTCCGAAACAAATGCAAAAGTCTTCCACCAGGCACTCTTCCCGCTCCGCTCGTATGCCGCCACCTCATAAACCACAACCTGTCCCGCCGGCACACTTATCCTGCCAGCCATTCCGTCAAACTCAACATCCAGATCCACCGACGCTCGACGCTTGTTCGCCCAGTTGAACTCGCTCACAAACTCTTCCATATCCACACGTCCCTCGCCATCCACATACTCAGCCGCCCCCAGCGCAATCTTGCATATCTTCGTCCTCGCCTCAAACGCATCATTCTCCACCTTCCTCATGTTCGCCTTCAATAGCGGCAGCCACATGTCCGTAAAACCTATAGCCGCCTTGAACCTCCCTCTCGCATCCAGTTGCTTCGGGGTTTTACGGTTCGTAATATGACTTACCGCCCCCGAAATCACCTGCTTCCCCCTCACCACTCGGTACTGAAATCCTCCCACCTTCCCACGCCACAGCGTGTTAATCGCATTATGTTCTGTCTTTGCCATATCTGTATTTGTTTTAGAAACTATCTCACCCATCTTTCTTCCCCCAACCACCTCACAAAATTACAAAAATAAACCGAACTTCCAGAGAAAAATCTTTCCACCAACCCTCATCTCCCTGAAACCCAACCCCAACCGACCCGCAGATGCCCTCGTAACATAACCCAAACAAGCCCCTCACTCCGACCAGACAAAGTATTAATTACCTACTGCCTACCTAATGATAACCTAATGACTACCTAATGACTACCTAATGACATAGCACAAACATACTGATAATAAGCATAATACAACGTAAAAATTAGCATCAAACAAAAAGTTCAATATCTCTCTCAGAACAAGCTACTTACCTCAACACTTGTACAACAAGCAACAAAAAAAGCGATCCTTTTTGACCTCTTTTCATGCTTCAAAATGCCAGTTCCCCCCCAAGATCGTATCTGAATAAAGACATTTTTTTCAAAAGTCTCGGAGAGACTATCTCCTAATAACCCCACACAAACGAGTTTGTGTGGGGTGTCCTATATACGCTAATATAGCGTCTCGGGGAGACGCTACATACGAAAAAGCAAATCAAAAACTCTCGAGCTTACCGCTACTTCTTCAAAACCGTCAGCACCACCGCGCCGAGTATCAGCACTATGCCGGCCACCAACCGCATGGTGAAAGGCTCGCCGAACAGGCCTATTCCTATCGCCACAGCCGTCAGCGGCTCCAACGCTCCTATTATCGCCGTCGCTGTGCTCCCGATATACTTCGCCGAATAAACCATCAAACTCAGCGCCATTATCGCCGGCACCACCGCAAGCCATCCTACAAAGAACCACGCTCTCCCGCTCGGCGGCAGCATCAGCGTCTGCCCCGATACCAGCGTGTATATCACCATCCCCATCGCGCAGTAGAAGAGCACGTAGAAGTTAATCTTGAAGCTGGAAAGGTGTATGTCGCTGCGGTCAACGACGATTATGTACAACGCGTAGGTGAGCGCCGAGATGAGCACCAGCACCACTCCCCAAAGCGGCAGAGTGCCTGCGGTTCCGCCCGTCCAGTAAAGCAAGGCGACGCCCGCCACAGAGAGCACGAGCGCCACGACGGTTTGCCAGGTGGTGCGTTCTTTGAAGAAGAGCGCCATTATCACCGCCGTCATAACGGGATATGTGAAAAGTATCGTCGAAGCGACTCCCGCCGCCATCATGTTGAAACTCTCATACAGCGTCAGCGAAGAGAAGGTGAAAAGCACACCCAATGCCGTCACCACCGCAAACTCCTTGCGTGTGACTTTCACGTTCTCGCGCCTTATCGCCATCACGGCGGCTATGATAACCCACGCCAACCCGAAACGGTAGAAAAGCACCGAGTTGGTGGCCATTCCCTCCTGGTAGAGGTTGAGCGCACCCAGCGGGTTGGTACCGTAGCATACGGCGGCGAGTATGCCGCAGACGCTTCCGATGAGTTTCTTGCTGTTCAAGACATCTATTCTTCGAGGCTTTCGTCGATGGAATCCAATCCCATCATTTCGTTCCACTCGTCAAGGTCGAATTCCTCCTCGTCGTCCGCATCCGTGCCGTACTGTTCGGGATCGGGAATCCAGCCTTTGTCGCTCATAACCAGTTCGGCGGTTTCCTCTATCATCTCGCCTGTACCGAATGTCACGCGAACCTTTACGACGGCGTGTTTGCCGTCTTTGGAAATCTGTTCGGAGATGATCTTGTAGTCTTTGACGCCACCCGTGAATTCGTCGGCGAGCTGCATCATCTCTATGATACCCTGCTTCTCCTCCTCGGACTTGCCTTCTGAGTCGGGCATCATCTCGACCATCGTGCGGTAGTCTTTATTGATTGTGGCGGTATAGAGTTTGTCTATATAGGCGCTGGGGCTGTTTTTTTTGCATCCAACGAGGGCCAAGGTGCATAACATGATGGAGGCAAAAGTGAGAATGACTCTTTTTTTCATAATCCAAAGTTTTTTTGGTAAGTTATTAACAAGGTGATAACTAATGACGTTCAGTGTGGTTGTGACGTTCTTCACGCTTGCAAAAATAGTATAAACCTATAATCTGTGCAAATCTTTATTGGTAAAGTAGCCAAATTTAATGTACCTTTGCCCACATTAAAAGTGTGTCATGTCGCCATATTGTTGCGACGGATAGGCAATTAGACAAACAAAAAATATCTCAATACATGAAAACAACAGCAGAACTTCAGCAGATTGCGACGCAGGTGCGCCGCGACATCCTACGTATGACCACCAACGCCAAAAGCGGCCATCCGGGCGGCTCGCTCGGCACCGCCGACTGGTTTGTGGCTATGAACTTCAACCTTATGGACTTCGACCCCGCCAAGTTCTCCATGAGCGGTGAGGGCGAGGATATGCTCTTCGTCTCGCAAGGCCACATCACGCCGGTCATCTACAGCACTATGGCTCGCCGCGGATTCTTCCCCGTTGACGAACTCAAGACCTTCCGCAAGTTCGGCACTCGCCTTCAGGGTCACCCCTCGACGGCTCACAACCTGCCGGGCATACGTATGGCCAGCGGCTCGCTCGGACAGGGTCTCAGCGTCGGCGTCGGCGCCGCCCTCGGTAAGAAGATGACGGGCGACAAACACATCGTCTATACCATGCACGGCGACGGCGAGCTCGAAGAGGGCCAGATTTGGGAGGCCGCGATGTTTGCAGGCGCCAAGAAGGTCGATAACCTCATAGCCACCATCGACTACAACAACCAGCAGATCGACGCCACCGTCGATGAGGTGATGACCCTCGGCGACCTCAAGGCCAAGTTCGAGAGTTTCCTCTGGAAGGTGGTCGTCATCGAGAACGGCAACGACATGCAGCAGGTGCTCGACGGAATGGCGAAGGCCAAAGCTCTCACTGGTCAGGGCAGCCCCGTGTGCGTCATCCTCACCACCAAGATGGGATACGGCGTCGATTTCATGCAGGACACCAACAAATATCACGGTTCGGTGCTCAGCGCCGACGACCTGCCCAAGGCTCTCGCTCAACTTCCCGAAACACTCGGAGACTTCTAAACAGCATTGAGAAGGTTCTTGCTCATAGCATCGCTGGTCATTGCCATTCAGCCCCTTTTCGCCGGAGTTCAATTTCAAAATTCGAAATTCGAAATTCAAAATTCCGAAAGAGTGCGCATACTGTTGCTGGTTGACTGCTCGCGCAGCATGTGGGACAAGTGGCAGAGCGACTCGAAGATAAAGGTGACGCAGAAGGTGCTGCTGCATTTCCTCGACAGCTTGCCTGAGAAAGGCGGCGCCGAATTGGCGATGCGCGTGTTCGGGCATCTGAACCAGAACTCCTACGGCACTCGGCTCGAGTGTCCGTTCGAGCCCAACAACCGCTATCAGTTGCAGAGCAAGATAAAGACTCTCGTGCCCAACGGCGGCTGCACAGCTGCTACGGCGCTGGACGGCGCGGTGGGCGACTTTCCCGCAGGCGACTCCTCGCGCAACGTGATCTTCGTCATTACCGACGGCAAGAGCGGCGGGAGCAACATCTGCGAGGTGGCGCGCAAGATACAGCTGAGCGGCCGTGTGGTCAAGACCTTCATCTTCAACATCGCGGCCAACGCTAATCACGGCAACGCGCTCGACTGTGCGGGAGAGGTGATACAGATTGCCGACGAGGAGCGTTTCGCGGGCGAGCTGCAGACGCTTTTCCATACCGTGCGGACGGAGTCGCGTGTGGTGGTGACCCTCACCAACGAGGCGGGAGAGGTTTTCAGCGGCGACGTGCCCGTTGTCTTCTACGACCGTCAGAACAGCAAGCCGGTATATACGAAAGTCTATTATGGCGGACCCAAGTCGAAACCCGACACCGTGACGGTCGATCCGTTGATTTCCTATGATGTCGAGGTTTTCACAAGACCTTCCATCGTCTTTAAGAATCGCACCTTCAAGCCCGACAGGGTTTATACTTTGGCTTCGGCGGTAGAGGAGGGGAGGCTGTGCGTCAGACGCGAGGACAAGCGTGTGGTGTGGAGCGTGCCCGACTACCAGGTGGTGGTGCGTCAAAGCGGCAAAGCCGACCTGACGGGTGTGCAGGGCTTGGGCGACAGCGTGAAATACCTCGAAGGTATATACGATATCGAAATTCTCTCGATGCCCCCGATAGCGATAAACAATGTTGAGATACGCCGCGATGCGGTGACCGAGTTGGCGATACCGGCCCCCGGGATGCTGATGTTCGAGCGCATGAAAGCGAGAAAGCAGGTTAGTGTCTTCGAGCTGCGCGACGGGCGGATGCAGCTGGTGCGTGAGTTCGTGCCAAACCCCGCAGGCGAGAACCTGATACTGATGCCGGGCGACTATATCCTTATAATCAAACCTCTTGGTAAAAATCCCAAAGCGACAACAACGACAACAGCACAAATCCAATCCGGAAAACAAACTGTGGCAAAAATAGATTGAAAACAAAAACAAAACAATAATAACAATGACTCACTACGAAATTAAATCAAGCAAAGAGTTGCGTGCCGGTATGGGCGAAGGCCTTGTGGAGGCTGGCAAGCGCAACGTGAATGTCGTCGCACTCAGCGCCGACGTGAAAGGCAGCGTCAAGATGGACGGCTTCGCCAAGGAGTTCCCCGAGCGCTTCATCCAGTGTGGCATCGCCGAGGCCAACATGGTCGGCATCGCCGCTGGCCTCTCGCTCTGCGGCAAGGTGCCTTTCATCGGTGGCTTCGCCGAGTTCGTCACCGGTCGCGTCTATGACCAGATTCGCCAGGTGATGGCTTACAGCAACAAGAACGTGAAAATCTGCGGCTCGCACGCCGGCATCTCCCTCGGCGAGGACGGCGCCACCCACCAGACGATGGAGGACATCGCCCTCATGAAGGTGCTGCCCAACATGACCGTGCTGGTGCCCGCCGACTTCAACCAGGCCAAGGCCGCCACGCTGGCCGCCGCCGAACACGTAGGCCCCGTCTATCTGCGTCTCGGCCGCTCCAAGATGCCCTGCTTCCTGCCCGAAGGAGAGAAATTCGAAATCGGCAAGGCCCAGCTGCTGAACGAGGGCAAGGACGTGACCCTCTTCGCTTGCGGACATCTTGTATGGGAAGCCCTTCAAGCCGCCGAAGCGTTGGAGAAAGAAGGCGTCAGCACCGAAGTGATAAACATCCACACCATCAAGCCGCTCGACGTGAAGGCTATCGTTGCTAGCGCCAAGAAGACCGGCGCCGTCGTCACCTGCGAGGAGCACCTGATTAACGGCGGCCTCGGCGACAGCGTGGCTCAGACGCTCGCCATGCATTGCCCCACCCCGATGGAGTATGTGGCTGTGGACGACAAGTTCGGCGAGAGCGGCACCCCCGACGAGATGCTCACCAACTACCACCTCCGCGCCGCCGACATCATCGAGAAAGTACACACCGTGCTGAAACGCAAGTAACTATTGACTATGGAGAACCCTTTCCCAGAATATACACGTTTCTGCCAGAGCTGCGGCATGCCGTTGACCGACGAGGTCACGAGCGACAACCCCGACTACTGCAAGTACTGCTACGCCGAAGGCCACTTCCTGCAGGACTTCACTATGGAGCAGATGGTGGACCACTGCGTGCAGTACCTCGATGAGTTCAACAAAAACACCGGCCAGCACCTCACAGCCGACGAGTACAGGAAGGAGCTCCTGCAATACTTCCCCCGGCTCGAGCGCTGGAAGAAGTAACCCCTTTGCCGCCGTATGACAACAAAACGTGTAATAATAAATACGAACAGACAATGAAGAAGATTTTCCTCCTATTCGCCGCAACCCTTGCCATCGTCACCATGACGGCTTGCAAGAAAGATTATGAAGAACTCATTGTCGGCAAATGGCAGATCGCGAACGAAGAGTCGTACCCTCACGACATCATCTTCAACCACTATATCCCCGAGCCGATTGAAAACATGGACAGTTGGGGCTTCGTGTTTCATGCCAACGGCTCCGGCTTGTCGTACGAGATTGTCGGCGGGGCGGAAGTCGAACGCAGTCAGCTGACCTATACCCTCGATGGCGACGACATATATATAATGTACACCAACGGTGTGCGTATCCGTTGGACCATCGAGAAGATTGGCGACAAGCGCCTGAAACTCTCCTCGCGCTATGAGCTCAACGCCTCCAACGGCGACCGCCGCTACGGCTATGGCTACTGGAACTTCGAGCGCAAGGAGTATGTAGCGCCCGTGTTCCCGACCGACACCATCGTCCCGACCGACACCATACCGGGCACCGACACCCTGACGACCAAAAAACTCTTCCTATGAAAAAGTCATTGATGTTTGCGGCGCTGCTGCTTGCCGTCGCCTCGCTCTTTGCGCAGACACGCACCTTCCAGTGGGAGAACCGCCAGCGCCAGTTCCTGCTGTATGAACCTGCCGACCGCACCGCCCCGGTGCCGGTGGTCTATTTCCTGCATGGTTTGGGCGATAACATCACCAACTGCGCCGCGTCGATGAACTTCTCCCAGCTGGCCAGCCAGTGGGGTTGGTGCATCGTGGTGCCGCAGGCTCTCAGCGTGCAGGGCAGCACCATGTGGAACGTGGGCTTCGGCGGCAATGCCGACGACGCGGGATTCTTCCTCGCCCTCCTCGACTCGCTCCAGGGTGTCGGCAAGGTGAACCCCGACAGCGTCTTCTTCACCGGCTTCTCGCTCGGCGGCTTCATGACCCACAAGATGGCCATCGAGCACGGCGACCTCATCAACGCCTGCGCCCCCGTGAGCGGCTTGATAACCTACGACCTGGCCGACGAGGTGCCGCCTGCGCCCGTGCGCCTGCTCCACATCCACGGCACATCCGACAACGTGGTGGGTTGGAACGGTTCCTCGTCGTATTTCGGCAACATCGGCATCGGCGTCGATTCCATCGTAAGCTACTGGACAGGTTGGAACGGCTGCACTTCTGAACCCGAAATCGACAGCTTCCCCGACACCCGCAGCGACGGCCTGCGCTTTGTGCGCTACACCTACACCGGCGGCGACGCCGAGTTTCAGCTGATAAAGGTCATTGGTGGTTCGCACAACTGGTATTCCGGTTCAAACCGCGATATCGACTACTTCGACGTCATCCACAAGTTTTTCCTCGGCGACGCCTCGACGATGGGCCTCAACGCCCCGCAGGACCCCTCGCCACGCTTCGAGGTCTGGCCCAACCCGGCCAGCCGCCAAGTTCATGTCGGCGCCAGCCATGCCGGAGAGGTGACGCTCTGCAACATGCGCGGCGCAGAACTTATGAGCACCACGGTGAGCGACGGCGTGGCTACCTTGGACATCAGCGGCCTGCCCTCGGGCGCCTACCTGCTGAGCGACAACCGCGGCGCAACGCAACGCCTCGTCGTAGTGCGTTAGTGGGGGTGCTTTGTTTTCTGTAATCGCCCCGCAAGGGGGTGCAAAATCCTGTTGCAGCTCTGCAAACTGTTGTTGCAGGGCTGCAAAGTTTTGTCGCAGTCCTGTAAATTGAAAATGCACGCTGCAAAACCGTCTCGCAGCTCTGCAAATTAAAATTGCATGCTGCGAAAGCCTGTCGTAAAAGTCCGAGACGGTTTTGCAACATTACAAAACCGTCTCGCAGCAGTGTATGGTGGTTTCGCAGCCTTGCGTCGGACAATTACATGCTTTCCTGCGCCTCGCCATCGGTCTCTGGAGCATCGCCGCCGGTGCGGCTCTGGCTCGTCATGGCGTGCTGGCGGAAGTACTCGAGGTCCTCCTGCATCTGCATCACCAGATTCTGCGCGGCGCGCAAGTTCGGGTTCAGTGCGGCATAGGCGTTGGTGTAGAACACCAGCACGGCGTAGGCCTCGTCGCTCGCATGGCGCGCCTCCTTCAGGATGCCGGCAATCTGCTCCATGCGCTCCTCGTTGCGCTCGGCTATGAGCTGGCGCACCTCGTCGTTTTTGCGCCTCAGCTGTGTGGCCACGTCCCTCAGGCCGAGAGCCGTGAGCTGTGTACGGTATTGCGTCAGGTCCTGCAGCATGTTGTCAATCAAGCCGCTCTCCTTCATGTAGTTCTCGCGCGTGGTGATTTTGTAGTTGTTGATCACGCGTAGCAGGGGAGCTGCGCTCTCGGCCGTCGATTCGACGGGGAATTTCGCGAACGCCTTGATTGCATCGCGCAGAGCGGCGTAAATCTGGTCGCGCTCCTCGTCGGCCTGGCGGATGGCCTCGGTCAGCTCGCTGGCGCGGTACTGCTTGAAAGCCTTGTCCTCGGCCTTGTAGGCGGTGATGAAATCGCGCTCGGCGGTCTGCCACAGGTCGTTCTCCAGCTGTGCAGCCTCAACACGCTGGCACACCGTGCTCATGTACTCGTAATGCGCCGCGTTGGCCGCCCGCGCCACCGAAAATACTTCGATTTGGATGGGTAATTCCATAATGACTGTTTTTATCGGTTAATTTTTTTTTGATAGTAGTTTTTCTTAATGTCGATGATATCTTCGCTTGAGGTGAATTGATTGGAGTGCCAAACGATTTTCTTGTCGGGAGAGATCAGATATAGTTGAGGGACTGCATTTTCTTTGAGCATGGAGAGCAGACCTTCGCAAGAGAAAGTAATGTCTTCACAGTCCCATTGTGCGACATGTTCGCGCATTTTGTCGGTGGCACGGGCTGTGCCGTTAACATACATTATCTTTATCCCAGCTTTCTCCAGTTTGCGATAACCCAATTCCTGCTGCTCCTTTTGTAATGTGCAGGGTAATTCCATACATGGTTTGCAGCGTATAGTCCATAAATCAAGCAATACCCAGCCCTGTTGCTCTTGCAGAGTGGTTGTGTCGCCTTGTAGTGATACGAATGGAAGGTTGTATATGCTGTCGTTCATGCTCATTGTTCCTTCGCTGAGGTTGATTATGGAGTGTGGTAGCGATTGACGACAGTTGAAGTGTTTCAATCGGTCATGTTCGCTGTTGTGGAAAAATATGCTGTCAACGTAATCGTCTTGGCTATCGTAGGAATAATCGGAAATATCAATGGATTTGACCAGATTGAGTGGGTCCATGTGGACATTGATGTGCGTAACTTCAAGTTGTTCGGCATTGCAAAACCATTCGAAGTGATTAACAAATGGTATTTGTTCGTTTGTTATTGTGTCTATTGTGTAGCCTGTCGTTTTTTTTCCGCACAGGATGTAATATTTTTGGCCATCAATCACCGTGTCTATTTTTTCTCTAAATCCCCATAAATATGGAGCGTAAATGAAAGACCGAAGCAAAAAACTATAATTCACATCGTGGTAGTTTAGCATTTGGTCAAGGCAGAATTGAAAACCATCGATGGGAAGATGGTTGTCTTCCTGCTTGTTACCATCAATGACGAATCCCTCGAACAAGTCTATCAGTCGCAATGACTTTTTATTGTAATATAGATTCCTATTGAACCCAATCATAGAACTGTCTGTCACAAATGCCAGATATTTGTCTGACACATAATAGTGGCGGAAACAGTTTAGTTGAGGCTCTGTAATGCCGGTGTCCGTAATCCAAGTGTCGTAAACTTTTACCGTGAAGTTCCGGATTTGCTGAGCTTTCAGAACTGGAACGAGAGTGTCTTTATAGAATTGTTGGGCGGGAGTTTTCTGTCCAAAACATGTAATACAAGACGATAGTGCCAAAAAAAGTGGCACTATCGTCATTAAACGAAAGAATGTTACCATTTTGTCCAAATAGACATATAGGTATATTCAATAACATACCTCCCCATCGTATGAACCCATGAACAGTTACCGCTCGGACAGGCGGTGCAAGTTAACCCTTTGGCGGTGTTTGCCGCTTCACAGCCTCCATTTCCACAATTTTCGCTATAACATGTGATGGCCTCGTAAATAATCTCTATGCGTAGGTAATAGCAATAGCCATATATGCCAGGAACATCTTTAGAAGAGTTGCTTACCCTGTCTAACTTGGCAAAAGTTGTGTAGGTACCACCTTTTTCTGTGTCAAAGAGTGTGACTTTCAACACTTCGATTGTATCAAGATGATATGCTTCGACGTCTTCCACAATCATGTCACTTCCATAGGTGGATTGAATGCGTGGTTCAAGATCGGCGATGAGAGAGTCTTTGTTGCCGGCAAAAATAATATTGGACGTGTCATTAACAGAATAACCGATAAGAAGATGTTGCGGAATCGATTTGGATGGCATTGCTTGCTCATTACTTGCAACTGTATTTTCTGTTTTGCGGCAACCAATTGTTAAACCTGTTATGATGGCTATTATTCCGATTGCAAAAATAATTCTTGATAGTACTTTCATGTTTTTTTTGTGTTTAATGTTTTTTTTACTGTTGGTATTTCGTTTTGCCATTTAGGTGCTGTGCGGCAAAATACACAATAAGGTCAATAATTGCTCGTTTAATTATTGCGTTATGCCTTGCTGGAGAAGTGTAGTGACGGCGTCCGGCACGACTTTTGTTGCTACACTATCCATTCAGCCTCGATGCAACAGCACACCACTTGCATCGAGGCTTTGTTTTATGAAGTACATGTCTTGATTTGTTAACATAGTAAAAGTAATAAAGAGAGGGGAAAATAAAGGAGTTACGCGGAGTAGGGGGCACAGAGTGCCCCCTACTCCGTAGCTACGGAGTGCGTTATTCCTTGTTCAGTCGGTTTGTTATTCTCCTGAACTGGGCTTTGTTTTCGTAGAAGAAAAGCCAGATGGTCATCTCTTCGCTCTCGGAGTTGACCAAGTAGCCGGTCTGCTTGTCGCCGATTGCGGCATTCATTAGTTTCCGGTTCGGGGCAAAGCCTGTAGTAGTATCCGCGACCGTCGAGTCGGAGACCTTGACACCGTTCACCCACGACTGGCGGTTTGTGACGGTGATGTTGCTGTCGTGATGCGGAACGTTAGGCAGAATACCTTTCATTAATTCATCGAAATAGTCATCCATGTCGCCGACAGTCGTATCGGCATGAAAATATGTGATTGCAGCGGATGAAACCTTTACGGTCTGGGCTGGCGTCTGTGGCATGTCGAACTCGTTCAATAACCAGATCCAGGTGTCGTAACTATTGGCCTGAAGCATGACTGCGTTGATGGTGTCGCCTTTTGATATGTGGTTGCCTATAAGTGCGACTGTCAGTCCATCAACTGCAGAATACTGGTTATATATGTTTTTTGCTGCCGACAGAGAGCAGTTGTCTTCCGTTTTCTTTTGACACGATGCGACTACGAGCAGCGTGGCCAATGTGATGATGCAATTTTTCATGCTGAGATTATTTTAATATGTTGTCCATCCGTGCTAGCACCGTATGGCTGTCACAGCCAGTGTTGCAGGTAAATATCAATGTGGGGGGTGTTGGGTCGCAGGTGTTTTTGCCAATATTCATTGTCAGAGGTGCAATAATGACCAGTATGCATGCTGCGGCAGCCACCCATGCCCATTTTATGTTTTTTTTGTGCTGTATGACGGTTGTATTAGGAAAGCGTTTTTGCCATGTGGCATGACGGATGGCTCTATACAACTCTTGGTCTGACAGAGGACATCTGTCTCCACGGATGGTTTGGCGGTAGGCTTCTAGTTGCTTCTTGAAATCGTCCATTGTTTCTATTGTTTGTAAAGTTTGCGAAGTTTATGTAAAGCCCTGCTCAGCCGCATGGACACTGCACCTGTGTGTAGCCCGACTATCTGCGCAGTTTCCGAGTGCTTGAATCCATACAACCAGGATCGGACGATTGTTTGGTCAGGCTCTTCTAGTTGTTCAATCATGTCAGCTACGTGGAATTTGTACTCGTCGCTGTATGCGGTATCCTGATGTGTATTATGTGGGGATTCCTGATTGTTGATTCGTCGGGAGATCGAAATCATTGTGTTGTTGGCGATGCGGAATACCCATGTCCTCTCCGAGCTTCGTCTATCGAACGTGCCGCAGCTTTGCCACAGGGCGCAAAGAACCTCGTTGAATGAGTCCTCGGTCTGCCACGCAGAACTCAACCGATAGCGTTTGCATATCGACCATATCATGTCGCGATGGCGCATAACCATCTCCTTGAACTCGCGTTCATCTGTTTCCATTGTCTGTCGGTTTGTGCTTGTCACGATATATTAGTCGCATTTAAAAAGGAAAACACAACATAGCAATCGAATTTTTTTGAAAATGGCAGTGTGCAAATTTACAATTAATTCGATGAAAATGCGTTAATAATGGTGAAATGAGGGGGAAAACAAGGTGCAGATGTTTTTATAAGATTATATTGTAACATTGACACAATGAATATAGCAGTCTTTTGCGGTGCGTCGATGCCGCGTAATGAAAAATATGTCGAGGGAGCCCGTGTGTTGGGTCGCCGGATTGCCCGTGCGGGGCATACGCTTGTCTATGGCGGCAGCAACCTGGGCCTTATGGGTGTGGTAAGCGGTGCGGCTCTCGAGGAGGGTGGAAGTGTCGTCGCCGTTATCCCGACATTGTTCCCCGAAGAGATAATCCAGTCGCAGCAGGTGAGCGAAACGATTCGAGTGAAATCGATGGCCGAGCGCAAGGAACGCATCATCGCAATGTGCGACGCCTTCGTGGCCCTGCCCGGAGGCATCGGCACCCTCGACGAGGTGTTCGAAGTGGCGGTATCGAACCAGCTGAGACGTTTTTCCGACCGTGCTTCGCAGCCGCCCAAGCCCGTCGTGCTATTGAATATCGACGGCTTTTACGACACAATTCTTGCACAGTTGGACACCATGTCGGCAGAAGGATTGCTGCACGGTGACATGGGCCTTTCCGCAGCTTCTTCGGTTGATGAGTGTCTGAATATTATGAAGAGCAATAAGATTTAGCATGCGCCATCTGCTCAGCAAGTCGAAATACATCAGAGGGCTGCAATGCGACCGCGCTTTGTGGCTTGATGTCTTTCATCCCGACTTGGCTCAATATAGCCGTGAAACGATGCGTAAGTTCGACCGTGGGCGCGAGTTTGAGCGTGCGTTCAAAGACCTTTTCCCCGATGCGGTGGATGTGAGTGCCGCCCTCGGCCGCAAGTTCGACAAATACGCCGAATTTACATCAAACGAGTTGTCGCGCGAGGGCGAGGTGAACCTCTTCGAGGCGGGATTCTTCTTCGACGATGTGCTTGTGCTCGCCGACGTGGTGCATAAGCGTGCCGACGGAACGCTGGATATCTACGAGGTCAAAAGCGGGTCAGCCCTCAGCGACACCTACCGCCGCGACGCCGCCCTTCAGCATTATGTAATCTCCCACTGCCAAAAGATAAACAGCTTCTCGATAGTGTATAATGGGAAGCTTGATAAGTCTGACTTGTCAGAATCGTCCGACCAGTCAGAAATGTCGGACAATTTCAAGATAGTCAACCTGACTGCCGAGTTTGCCGCCGAGCATGAAACAATCGCACGCAACATAGCGGTGATGAAAGGAACCATAAGCCTGACTTCCGAACCCGACACACCGACGGGGGCGCATTGCCAGACGCCATACGAGTGCCCCTACCAGCAGCATTGCCTAACAGGCATACGGGATTTGTCGTTGTTCTAATGAAAAAGAAATACGCGCATCCCTACGAAGGAATGCGCGTATTAATCTTGAAAGCTTATTATCAATACACCGGGAAGGCGATTTCGCGCTCGACTACCTGATAGGGGGTGCCGTTGCGGTAGATGGTTTTGCGTACCCAGTTGTCCTCGTCGTCGTACTCATAGACGTAGCTGTGTTTCCAGTTGAGGTGCTCGTCGTAGTTGAATGAGCTCTCCTCGATGAGGTTGTCGTGTTCGTCGTAGTAGTAGGTCGTGAGGGCCACGAGGAATTCGTCGGCGTCGTAGAAACGCCACTCAACGCGATTTCCTTTGTTGTCGTATTTGTAGATGTATTTCTGAGACAGCTCACCGTCGCGGCTATAGAACTCAGTTTCGGTGTTGTTGCCTTGGTTGTCGTATTTGTACACGCGTTTCTCGGTCATCGAGCCGTTGTCGTCGTAGCTCTGCTCTTCAACCAGACGGTTGTTTTCGTAGCGTGAGGTCTCACGTTTTGACATGCGGCCGCTTATGAAAGCGGTACGCTCCAAGCAGTTGCCATTGTTGTCGTTGAGGTAGGCGGTACGAGCGGTGAGGGTGTTGTTCTTGTCATACTCGTTCCAACCCAGAGAATATCCGTTGACGTCGAAATAGTATGAGAACCAAGTGTATTTTCCGTTGTTGCGGCGATATTTGTCCTGGAAGTTTCCGCGGGAGTCGAACACTACCGAGTCGAGGCAAGTGAGCTGTTTGCCACCGTTCTTGCCACCGTGGAGGTTGTAGGTGAATTCGAGGACGTAGATGGCGTTGCCGTGTATGCCCATTTCTTCACGGGAGCATTTCTTAGGTTTGTTGCCGGCAAAGGCGCTGGCAGCGATAAGCAGGGCGAAAACAAATGCTATGTTCTTTTTCATTTTCAAAACTTTTTGAGGTACAAAAGTACAACTTTTCTCTTAATAAACGTAATATTCAGTCAAAAAGTTGCATTTTATGGTATATTTAAGCCTTTGGCTCATCATTTTTTACCGAGTCAGATATGACGTTGCGACGCCTTTTGAATAGAAACAAGCCCGTTATGAGCAGGGTGGTGACTGCGGCGATGCTGTAACCTACGGTACGCGGGATGAGGCTGCCCAACCCTTCTTTTTCAGCCACAAAGATGAAGGAAACGGTGACCATCGTCATGAACATTGCAGGAATAAGAGAAACGAGATACCAGAGACCTTTGGTGTTGCGGGAGAGGAATGTTGTGACTGCCCAGAGGGTCACCATAGCGAGTACCTGGTTCGCCCAGGAGAAGTAACGCCAGATGTAGTCGAAACCAGTGGGGTTGACCAGCGAAAATATAAGCAAGGCGGCGGCCAGGACGAATACAGGTAGCGCTACAAGGAGGCGTTTGGGTATGGGTTTCTGGTCAACGTGCATGAAGTCGGCCACGATGAGACGCGCCGAACGGAGAGCCGTGTCGCCGCTAGTGACGGCGGCGCTGATGACGCCGAGGATGCAGATGGTGGCAATTACAGGCGGGAACCACTCGTTGGCTATCACGCCGACCATTGCGTTGCCACCCAGCGGATGTCCGTCAACCATGGTTTTCTGAGCCAGTATTGGGTCGTGGTAGAATACTGTGGCGGCAGCTGCCCAGATGAGAGCCACAACACCTTCGGTAATCATGGCGCCGTAGAAGATGGGGCGTGCCTGACGCTCGTTGGTCATACAACGTGCCATCAGAGGACTTTGGGTGGCGTGGAAGCCGCTTATCGCACCGCAGGCGATGGAGATGAACATCATCGGGAAGATGGGGTTGTGTTTAGCATCGGGATGAGCGTTTTGCAGCCCTTGCCACACTTCAGGCATATTGGGACGGTAGATGACGAAAGCCACCACAATGGCGATAGCCATTCCGAGCAGGAGGAATCCGAAGATGGGGTATAGACGGCCGATGAGTTTGTCGATGGGCAGGAGAGTTGCTATGAGGTAGTAGGCAAAGATGATGCCGACCCAGATGAAGATGCTCCAGTCGGGGGTGAAGTTGTTGTTGAGCAGTACGGCAGGGGTGTTGACAAAGACGGCGCCGACGAGTATCATAAGTATTACTGTGAATCCGCGCATGAACTGCTTCATTCCGTTGCCGAGATAGCGGCCGTGAATTTCGGGTAGAGAGGCACCGTCCATACGGATGCTGATGAAGGCTGCGATGAAGTCGTGTACGGCGCCGGCGAATATGCATCCGAACACTATCCAGAGAAATGATGCGGTGCCGAACTGAGCACCCATGATGGCACCACAGATAGGACCTACACCAGCAATGTTCAGGAACTGGATAAGATAGATGCGCCAGGGTTTCATGGGCACGTAATCCACTCCGTCGGGGTGAGCTACAGCGGGTGTTTGACGGTTGGGGTCTATCTTCAGTATGCGCTCTATTACTTTCGAGTAGAGGAAATATCCGAGCAATAGGAGTATAACGGCAATTAAGAATGATAACATGATTTATAAATTCTAATTTGTCATACGTTTTTAAGACAGGCGTCCAGCTCCTGTTTTATCATTTTCTTGTCGAGGTGCTGGCCTATGAAGACGAGTTTCTGCATGCGGTCGCCGTAGTAGGGGTCCCAGTCGCGTTGCAGTTGTTTGTCCCATTCCATACGACGTTGCAGCTCTTTTTCGGGCATGGTGGCGAACCATTGGCCGACATCTTTAAGGCCTAGTTGCTTGCCAGCTTGCTCGAAGAGATAGCATACGTCGGCTTCGCCATAGAAATAGCAGATGCCTTTGGCTCGGATGATGCCTTTGGGCCAGCGACGTGCGACGAAGTCGTCGAACTTGTTTATGTCGAAAGGTGCTCGATTGAAATAGACGTAGGTGCCGATGCCGTATTCCTCGGCTTCGCCTTCATCATGGTCGTGGTGATGATGATGGTGGTGATGGTGCTCGTCGTGGTCGTGATGGTGGTCGTGGTCATCGTCATCGTGGTCGTGGTGATGGTCGTGATGGTGGTCGTCATCGTCGTCATCGTGTTCCACGTCGGCGCCGGCTTCTACTTCGTGCACCCAGGTGGCTGAGGTCGCTACCTCGTCGAAGTTGAACATGTTGGTGTTGAGTATGCGGTCGAAATCGACATCGCCGTAGTCACATTCTATGATTTCGGCTTTTCGTTGCAGGTTGCGAATAATTTGACGTATCTGCCCCAGTTCGTCGGGTGTTACCTCAGAGGCTTTGTTGAGCAGAATGATATTGCAGAATTCTATCTGCTGGATGACGAGGTTCTCAATGTCCTCCTCGTCGATAGCAGGGCGTGTGAGGTCGAGTCCGCTCTTGAATTCGTCGCGCATACGGAGGGCATCGACCACGGTGACTATACAGTCGAGGCAGGGGAGGGAGTCGGCGGGGAAGTCGGGGACTTGGGTTGGGATGGAGCAGATGGTCTGTGCGATGGGTTCGGGCTCGCAGATACCGCTGGCTTCGATGACGACGTAGTCGAATCGCTGCATAAGAGCGATGTCGCGCAGTTGGTTGACGAGGTCCATCTTCAGCGTACAGCAGATACAGCCGTTCTGCAGAGCTACAAGGCTGTCGTCGGACTGACCTACTATGCCGCCTTGCTGGATGAGTGCGGCATCGATGTTGACTTCGCCGATGTCGTTGACGATGACGGCGAACTTGATGCCTTTGCGATTGTTGAGTATTCTGTTGAGTAGCGTTGTCTTACCGCTTCCGAGATAGCCGGTTAGAAGGAGAATTTTCATTAATGCAAAATTACTTTAGTGTTGGAGGTTCTTGGTTGTTTAATGGCGTTTTAGCCAGTCGATGAAAGCTAAGACCACTTTGTAGAGCAACCACAGAAGGAATCCGATAGCTGCCCAATGAAGAATGAATTGTACGTAATACATATTGTTTTGCTATTTAGTATTCAAAGCTGCTGCCGCCGAGGAATTCGCGCATTATCGAGGTAGGTGGTACGTGTTTGGGGTCAATCGGCTCAATGAGTTCTATGAAGTTCAGCAGGCGACAAGCTTCGGCATATTCCTTGCAGTTTTCCGGTACCTGTTTTAGCAGAGGCTCGGCGAAAGTTTTCAGCAGAGCCAGCTCGTAGAACAGGGCACTGTTGAACATCATGTCGGCGTTTTCCTGATAAGGGAAGATATGTTTTCGCTCACCCGCCTGCACGTTGTCCCAGCGTTTGAGGGTTTCGTATGCGTTCCATCCGCGGAAGTTGTTGTCGCGCACAATGCGGCGTATGAGTCGGTTGTCGCTTGAGTGTATGATGTTTTGGTCATCGATGGCAACTTGGGTTAGGGCAGATACATACACTTTGAATTTCATCTCTTCGGGAATCTGAGCTGTGAGTTTGGGGTTCAACGCATGTATGCCTTCGATGATGAGGAGTTTCTTTGGCTTAAGGGAGAGTTTCTTTCCGCTGAAATATGGATCGCCCTTGATAAAATCGAAAGTCGGGATTTCCACCTCCTCGTCGTTAAAGAGTCTCTTCAGGTGGTCGTTCAGCAGGGGGATATCGAGTGCGTCAACACTTTCGAAATCATATTCGCCGTTGGGCAGTTTGGGAGTACGGTCGCGGCTGACGAAATAGTCGTCGAGCGAAATCTGCTTCACGTCGTGTCCTAGCACGTTGAGTTGAACGCTGAGACGGCGACACGACGTTGTTTTGCCAGATGATGAAGGACCTGCCAGCAGAATAAGTCTTACTTTATCTCTGCGATTGTGTATTTCCTCTGCTATCTCGGCATATTTCTTTTCGTGCAACGCTTCGGCTACCTGCACCAGTTGGTTGGTGCCTCCGGCACGTATTATGGTGTTGAGGTCGGTGATGGTGGGTATTCGCAGTAGCTTTACCCAGCTGTGGTGTTCTTGGAAGACGTTGAAGAGTTTATCGGCTTTGTCGAAATGGTATTTGATTTCTGGCTCGGGCATGTTGAGTAGGTATCCATCCTCGAAGAGCTCCAATGTCCATCCCGTGAGACACCCAGTAGAGGGTACCAAAGGAGCGGCTGTTTTGTGTACGGTGTGGTCGATGAACTGCAGTTCGATATAGAGCTGTTTGAGCGATTCGAGCAGACGGTAGGTCTCAGGCAGGTCTTCCTGCGAAATCATTTTCAGAGCGTCCTCTTTCAGCATAAGTTTACTTGAGAACGGCAGGTCCTGCTCTTGTATCTGCGACATGCGGTGGCTTACGTTTTTGCACACCGTAGCGTGGTCAACATCGAGGTTCTCGATGCGGCAATAGGTGCCGTTAAGAAGCGAGTGGTCGAAATGCAGTTGAGCGCCAGGGTAGGTGTCTTTGACGGCTTTGTACATCATGAAGCCGAGAGAGTTTTGGAACATTCGTTTTCCGTGGCGGTTGCGGATGTCGAAGAACTCGATGGTGCGCGGGTTGTATATACGGTATTGCAAGGTCTCCACCTTGTTGTTCACCAAAGCGCCGAGTATCGGGTTGCCGCCCGTCTGTTCCAACAGAGGTCCGTCGAGCAGACGTACAAGTTCGGCGAGTGTTGTGCCCTGCTCAACGTAGCGGCGTTCGCCGAGGTTCTCTATTACGATTTCTATTGTGTTCATGAATAATTGTGAATTGTGAGGAGAGAAAAGTGAATTGACGATAGAAGGCTTTTGACAACTAACCCCTCATTGTTTCTTCGATTTCTTTTATGGTCTTGGGAATGGGTTTGCCTAGGACGCGGCAGCCTTTAGCGGTGATGAGGATGTCATCCTCGATGCGGATGCCGCCGAAGTCTTTCCATTTCTCCAATTCGTTGAAGTTGATGAAGTTCTTGTTGGTGCCTTCAGCGTGCCATTTGTCGATGAGGGCGGGGATGAAGTAGCAACCTGGTTCGTCGGTAAGCACGAATCCTTTTTCGAGTTTTCTGCCACAACGGAGGCTTCCGAGGCCGAACTGCTCGGATGGACGAGTGCGCTCGTCGTAGCCGACGTATATCTGGCCGTAATTCTCCATATCGTGTACGTCGAGACCCATCATGTGTCCGAGACCGTGAGGCATGAGGAGGCTGTGGGCGCCGTTGGCGACTATATCGTCGATGTTGCCCTTGAGAATCTTAAGGTCTTTGTAGCCTTGAGCGAGGATTTTGCTCACCTCGGTGTGCACCTCTTTGTAGGTGATGCCGGGACGGGAGATGCGGATGGCTTCGAGTTGAGCGGCCAGCACAATTTCGTAGATAGCTTTCTGACGAGCGTCGAACTTTCCTCCTACCGGCACCGAGCGGGTGATGTCGGAGCAGTAGTTCATAGCTGTCTCGCATCCAGCGTCCATCACCAGCATGCGGCCTTTGGTCAGGCGGTTGTTGTGGCCGTGGTTGTGGAGCGTTTCTCCGTGGACGGTCATGATGATGGGGAAGCTCACGGGGCCGTTGCCTTTCCAGGCTTCGCCTTCCATGATGCCAGCCAGCTCGTACTCATAACGGCCAGGCATAGCTTGCTTCATGGCGTTTACATGCATGTTGTATGCGGTGTTGATGGCTTTCTCGATTTCGGCTATTTCCTCGTCGCTCTTGATGCTGCGCTGTTTGACGCAGGCTTTGATGAGGTCGAGAGAGGCGTACATGGGCACCGAGGCGTATTTGATACCCAGGAGGCAGCTGAGCTGACGCTGGTTGTCGGAACGATAGGGCGGGAGGTAGTGAGCCTTGCGACCGAGACCTACGGCGTTGGAGCAGAAATCCTGCAGCTCGGCGAGGGTGCCGCTGTTCTTAACGCCTACGCTGGCGGCCAGTTTCTTCACGCTAGGCAGCGGGCCTGTCCAGATGATGTCGTCGATGTCGTAGTCGTTGGCGAAGAGGTAGTCTTTGCCGGTATCGCAGTCGAGCACGCCGACGAGGTCTTCGCGCTGGAGGCCGAAGAAATAGAGGAAGGTGCTGTCCTGGCGGAACCAGTAGGTGTTGTCCTTGTAATTGCAGGGGGCCTCGTGGTTGCCCTGAATGATGATGATGCCGTGTTTTACGTCTTTGCGCAATTGTTCGCGACGTGCGATGTAGGTCTCTTTTTTGAACATGGTTATATGGTGTTTTGATTGACAGTTTAGAAACAGTTTTGATTTAATTGATGAATTTTGTTATGGATATGGGTGAGCAGATTTTTCAGCTTATTGAAAGCGCAATGGGTGTCCATTGTAACTGAAATAAGGTGAAAAAGATGCCGCTCATATACTTTAAGAAAAACATTGAATTAAAATCAAAAACAGTTTCTGAGTAATTCACGGTGCAAAGATACGAATTTATTAGAAACTGATTTGAATTTATTGATGAATAAGATTATTGTCTATTGTTGTGGGATTTTTTAACTGTTTTGAGAGCGCAATGTGGGTGCATTGTAACCGAAAAATAGTAAAAAAGCATCGGCAAAAGGCTGTAATATTGTCATTTAATAAATTCAAAACAGTTTCTTATGGTGGGCTATAATTTTTTTTACGACTCTTTTCCGAGATTTTTTTTCCGTATTCTAGGAAAAATCTAGGAGCAAGGTGCTTTCTGCCTGCTCTCTACCTGCTCTCTACCCTAGACAAAAGTGCATAACAAGTAAGACCAAACTAAGACTATGCTAAGACAAATGTAGGAACTACGTAGGAGAAATGTAGGAGCCAACTAAGACAAATCTAGGAGCCGACTAACAGAAATCTAGGCGGCAACTAGGAGCTGTTTTCTCACCGTGTGGGATGAAACTAGGTCAAATCCGGGACAAACCCACCTTTTCTGCCGTCACACCCCCTGTTTTGTTCCCACAAAAACAGTCATGCCGCGCCTCGTTTTTCCCCCGAATCACCAATGGTGAGCGTCACGAAGAGGCACTGCTAATGCCTTGTCGAATGTTTTTCTCTTCTTGTTTTCAAATTTTCAATTTATTATCGTACCTTTGCACTCCCAAATGTGACGAGGGAAACATTTATATTAAATATCAAAACATCATGACCAAAGATAATCTAAAACTGAACCCGAACCCGTTGGTGGAGTTTCTGCAGAAGCCCATGAAGGAGTTCACTAAAGCCGACATGCTGCGAGTTATCGAGCATTTCGATATCAAGATGATCAAGTTCCGCTACATGGCGCACGACGGACGCTTGAAGACACTCAACTTCGTCATCCACAGCTATGCCCATGCCGACGAGATACTGACTTCGGGCGAGCGCGTTGACGGCTCGAGCCTTTTCCCGTTCCTCGAGGCGGGCAGCAGCGACCTTTACGTAATTCCGCGTTTCCGCACCGCATTTTTGGATCCATTTGCCGAGATACCGACGTTGGACCTTCTGTGCAACTTCTACACCAAAGACGGCGAGCCGTTTGAGATGGCCCCCGAATATACTTTGGCGAAAGCCGGAAAGGCCTTCCGTGAGGCGACCGGTGGTATGGAGTTCGAGGTGATGGGCGAGTTGGAGTACTACGTCATAGCAGCTAAGGATGACGAGTATCTTCCTGCCGACCAGCGCGGCTATCACGCATCGCAGCCCTTCTGCAAGTTTGAGGAATTCCGCGTTGAGGCGATGAAGCTTATTGCCGAATGTGGCGGCCTTATCAAATACGGTCACTCAGAGGTGGGAAACTTCACCGTAGGCGACACCATGTATGAGCAGAACGAGATAGAGTTTCTGCCGACCACGCTCGAAGACGCAGCCGACCAGCTCGTTATAGCTAAATGGATTATGCGACAGCTGGGTTACGAGTACGGTATTACCGTTACTTTCGCACCGAAGATTACAGTCGGCAAAGCCGGCAGCGGTATGCATATACACACCCGCATCACCAAGGATGGAAAGAACATGTATGTGGGCGAGAACGGACTTACCGAAACGGCACACAAGGCGATTGCCGGAATACTCGATTTGGCCGGTTCGCTGACAGCATTCGGCGACACCAACCCCACGTCGTATTTCCGTCTGGTGCCCCATCAGGAGGCTCCCACGAATATCTGCTGGGGCGACAGAAACCGCTCGGCGATGGTGCGAGTGCCGCTGGGATGGAGCAAGGGAAGCGGCAATATGATGGCACATTGCAATCCGCTTGAGAAAGACGGCGAAGTCGATTTCACCTATAAGCAGACGATAGAATTGCGCACGCCCGACGGCTCGGCCAACGTGTATCTGCTGCTTGCCGGTATGACCGTTGCCGCCCGTCACGGGTTTGAGATGGAGAACGCCGTGCAGTATGCCAAAGACCGCTATGTGAGCGTCAATATCTTCGAACACGAAGAGGTGCTGAAACGCCTTGCCGTGCTGCCCGACAGCTGTGCCGCTAGCGCCGACCTGCTTGAGAAAGACCGCAAGATTTATGAGGAGAAAGGCATCTTTGCGCCCGCATTGATTGATGGCATCATCAAAGATTTACGCTCGTATAACGACCGCACCCTGCGTCAAGAGATAGGCAACGACCCCGAGAAGACGCTTGAGTTGGTGCAGCGTTTTATGCACTGCGGTTGATGAGATATTGAGGGCTTGTAGGTCATATAGGTCCTATAAGTCTTATAAGTCCTATAGGTGATGACTTGATATGGTTTATCAACTCTACGACGATAATTATTGGTTTCCTGACCCCCACGACGCTGAGGGTCAGGAATCTTATTATCCGGGCCTTTTGGCTATAGGAGGCGACCTCTCGCCAGAGAGGCTTATCGAGGCTTACAGCAGGGGGATATTTCCTTGGTATAACGAAGGCGAGCCGATATTGTGGTGGTCGCTCGACCCGAGAATGGTGTTGTTGCCTGAAGAGTTCAGGTATTCTAAGAGTTTGAGGCGAGTGGTCGAGTCGGGACGGTTTGAGGTTCAAGTCGATACCTGTTTCGAGAAGGTGATAAGAGCTTGTGCTGAAGTGTCGCGGGAGGGACAGAACGGCACCTGGATAACGGATGATATGATTGAGGCCTACTGCAGGTTGCATCGCATGGGGATTGCCCATTCGTTTGAGACCTTCTGCGACGGAGAGCTGGTAGGAGGTCTTTACGGGGTGTCGTTGGGGCGGTTTTTCTCGGGCGAGTCGATGTTTCACAAGGTGCGCGACGCCTCGAAAGTGGCGTTTGTGAAGTTGGTGGAATACAGCTTGATGCACGGTTTCTGGTTTATCGACGCGCAGCAGCCGACGAAGCATCTGGCATCGCTGGGAGCCAAGGAAATGCCGAGGCGGACTTTCCTGAAAATGTTGGAAGATAATCTGGTCATCCATAATCAGAATAATCCTATTACTCCGAAACAGTGGCCTTTCAAATCTCACACCGTAGTCTTTTCCATGGGCGGCAACCAGGGCGATGTCTCGCAGACGATGGACAAGGCTTGCGACATGATCGCCGAATCGGTCGGTCGGGTGTGTTTAATGTCGCGTGATTACGAGTCTGAACCGTGGGGCTTCGACCATCCAGTGCCCAACTTCCTGAACCGATGTATGGTCGTGGATACGGAGCTTTCGGCAAGAGAGGTGTTGGAGAATATAATGCAGATAGAGAAGCGCCTCGGTCGCCAGCGGTCACCAGTCAGTGGTAAGGGGTCACTTCAAAATTCAAAATCCGAAATTCAAAATTCTCAAGCCTCACTTCAAAATTCAAAATTCACAATTCAAAATTCACATTACTCCTCCCGGCCGATTGATATCGATATACTTTTCTATGACAGTCGGGTGATAGAGGAGGAGGATTTGACGGTGCCGCATCTGAGGATGCATTTAAGGCGGTTTGTTTTGGAGCCGCTGGCGGAGTTGGTGCCGTCGTTCAGGCATCCGGTTCTGAAAAAATCGGTAGCAGAGCTTTTGAATGAGTGTGAGGACAAGGGGAAAGTTTTTTAGTTTCAGGTTCATTCGCTTGTTCCAAGATGTTTAGGCGTAAGGTAATGAAAGTTAATAAGTAACGAGGTGTCGCTTCTACCTTTTCCCCACCTTCGTTTTACCTCTCTTTTACCTTTGTTTTACTTTTCACCTACTTTTGTTTTACTTTTCTTCTACCGTTCTTTTACTTTTGTTTTACTTTTCTCCTAGATTTCACCTACATTCCATATTTACTGGTTTTATACTGACCTTGTACTGACCTTATACTGACCTTACCTTGGGCTTACTTTTTTCCTACTTTTCTCCTACGTTGGTTTTACATCCTCGCCGGTTTGTTTGTACCATGTCGGGAGTTGATTGGATTAGAATAGCAAGTTGTTGGTTAATAGGTTTATATGAGTGAGTTATGGGGGCTGTTTTACTTTTAATACGGTTGAGTAGGATTGAATCTGGATGCCAGAAAATGCGTGGGATTTTAATGTTGTATAAATAATTGAATTTAAGTGATGTATGATATTTTTTATTTTTTTAAGGTGGTTTTTGTTGCTTTTGTATATAATTATGCGTATATTTGTTATGATGGGATAATGTACGTTATGATAGCAAAATGGTGGCAATCAGAGAATTTGAGGACGGGATGATTGTTCAGCTAATCATATATAGTAATTCAAATGGAAAACAAAAATAACACACACAATATGAAACAGAACACTACTTTGGGACAGCAGAACGCTGCGGTGATGAATAAAAATGGGAAGAGCCTTTTGAGCTGGCTTGTGCTTATGGTGGCGATTATGTTGATGCCGACATTTGCTATGTCCCAGAGCAAAGAATCGAAAAGCGAAAGGAGCAGCAAGGTGGAGTATGTAAAATTTGTTGAGGTGTCGGCAACGAAGACATATCCTGAAGGTACCCAGATAACATACGTGCAGGCAACAGGTTTGCCAACCGACAAATCGGTCGTTGACAAAATGGAGGAATATCTGGTTAAGATGATGAGAGTGACACGAGTATATGTCTATTTGAATACGAACCAGGGTGAGTTTATGTTTGAGGGTGACGCTGATATTAATCCGGAGTGGGTGGTTGATGAGATGAACATCTTTTTGAGAGCCTATTATGCGGAGTTAGATCGTGAAAAGGAGTAATAGGTAAAAAGAGAGAGTAAATAAAACAAAAATTAAACACACACAAGATATGAGAACAAGATTATTAGTTAAGGCGCGGCATGGACAAGATGTCGCGGTTTCGACAGAGGTAAAGGTGAAAAGCCCGATGAAGTGGGTGTTGTTGGTGGCAGTAATGCTGTTGCCGACTGTTACGATGGCGCAGACGACCCAGAACATCAACTGGAACGCCAATAATACGAGAAGCCTTTACTACAATATGTGTGGTAATTCAAGTACAAGTTCTACTGGAATTGCTGCGTGTACATCATGTTCAAAAACCTATGTGATAAGTGAGAGCGACCAAAATAACCATGACAAGAATGTGGGTTGGATGTCGTTCAAGGCACCAGAAGGATGTACCATTACGGCAACGCTGACAACAAATGGAATACAGTCGACCGATTGGCTATATCTTAGTCATGGGACGACAACGAACTCCACGTCTGGTTATTCAACGTATTGGTCATATGCCTCATCGGCGGGATCGACGTTTACTTCTAATACAGGCGGATGGATAACGCTTTATTTCGACGACTACACAACATCGAATAGTTCGTCGTTTACTGTAACGATTTCATGTAATTGTAGCGGTGGCAGTGGCGGCGGTAATACATTGCCGACTTCATATGATTGTGAAGGGGATAACTATATCGTAGGGACTTCAACCACTAGTAGTAGTGTTTCATACGGTCCAGTGAATACGAGCTACAAGTATTCGTACAGGCAAATATTGTACAAAGGTTCAGAGTTTGATAATATTGCAGGAACTATAAATGCAGTGGCTTTCCAGTATGCCAGCACCAGTGCGATGACAGTAGGTACGGTTGTCACGATATATATGGCGAATACTAATACCGAAGAATTTGCCACTAGTACGTCATGGATAACCGCCGGTTTGACGCCAGTCTATACCGGTACATTGGATTGTTCGGCACAAGGATGGGCATGGGTGGAACTGGATGCCCCATTCAGCTATACGGGAGGAAATTTGCTCATGGTAGTGGACGAAAATACAGGAGCATACAATTTTGTCGGCGGCAATTTCTATTACAGTGGGGCTTCATCTGGGCCAACGTTGCAGATATATACCCAGTCGGACGATAACAATTACAGCAATACAAGTCTTCCGACATCGGCCTCGTATACAAACTACCGTCCGAATACCCAGTTCTGTATTGTTCCTAACTGTGATGTCCGCCCAGATAATTTTGCCTTTGCTAATACGTCGGTTTCGATTGTGGCAGGCGATACATATACGCAGAATGTGAGTGGAGGAACAGACGTTATCTATTCTATGACATGTAGTCCTGAGGGTATAGCCACGTTCAACAGTTCCACCCACACGGTCACAACCGTGGCAGGTACAGGGGGCACAGTTACGGTGACGGCAAAATGGCCAGCATCCGATGGATACTGTGACAAGTATGCTTCCTATACTATTACGATCGGAGACGGTTGTGCCATGATAGGGGATGGCAGCAATACTTCCGGTAGCGGTACGTATGGCGGAGTATATACATGGAGTAACGCTTATGCATATACCCAGCAGATATATAAAGCTGCGGAGATTTATACAGCAGGAGGCTGTGCAGGAGTGGTTGAGAGTATAGCCCTTCACTACGCAGAAACCTCATCTACCGCACTAAGCTTTGAAGTCTATCTGGGCTTGACTAGCCAAAATACCGTGCCTACAACATGGATAACCGACGCAAACCTAAGGCGGGTGTATAATGGCACAAAAACTTTCACGAGCGACAACGACGGATGGAATAGCATCGATATTAGTGCAGCCAACTGGGAATGGGATGGAGTTAGCAATATAGTAGTCGCCATAAGGCGTACAAGTTCGACGGAAGGGAATGTGTCTTGGCCAGATTTCTATCATACCAACAGTTCAAGTATGTCGGCCTATGTTAGCAATTCATCTTCGGCGATAACCCTTAATAGCAATAACGTAGCAACTAATGCTGGAACAAACTCGGCACAACGGCCAGAGATGAAGTTCTGCATAATGTGTTGCTCTTTGCCTGATTTCTCGTTCGACGAGCCGATAGTGTATTGCGTGAACGGCAGTGCATGTGCCGGTCAGACTATATCTGTGAACCAAAGTGGCGGAGCTGTAACCTACGAGTCGTCGAATACATCCGTAGCTACAGTGAACCAGACAACAGGGGCAGTTACAATTGCCGGTTCTGGAACTACAACTATCACCGCTACAGTGGCAAAGACCGACGAGTATTGTTCCAACACTGCTACATATACACTGATTGTTCGGTGCAGTGCAACGCCTCATACAATAACTTATAATACGCAGGCTAACTGCAGCGGTGGTACCGCGTCGCCTGCCACATGGACCTATACGGGAACAACAGCCACGATCCCCAATACCACACCTGTGTGTAGCAGTGCAAACCATTTCATAGGGTGGTATGAGAATGTTAATGGGACGGGTACGCGCTATACGGCAGGACAAACAATAGACCTTACTTGTGGGGATTTTATGTTATATGCAGTATATGCAACAGAGCCAGATACGATAGATGGAACAACTGATTGCGAAAGTGCACAGGCTTTTTGTGCGTCAAACGACGGTAATAATGGAGTTGTCTTGAGAGCGACGCCTGGTACGGGTGCGGCTCCATCTGGGATGTGTGGATACTATAAGAATCCCTCGTGGTGGTACATGCAAGTATCGCAGGCAGGAAGATTAGAAATGACCATAGCGTCGGACTGCGGCGATGTAGATTTCGGTTGCTGGGGGCCATTCCGTAATTTTACATGTTCGCCAGACAGTTTAAGCGACAACGAGGAAACAGAAACATGGTACACGGCATCATCCAATACCGGGTGGGGTCTCGCCGGAGCAACTGCAAATGATGCTGGTAGTGATTATCATGGTTATATATGTGGCGTATATACTCTTGCATATCCGTGTGGAAACATTGTTGATTTCGGAGCCGGCATTCAGGCTACTGAATATCTGCAGATAGACAACGCTCAGGTTGGAGACGTTTATGTTGTAGTCATTGGAAACTGGGCTAATTGCAGCGGAACAATCTCGTTCACGCAGACAAACATTGGCGCGGCTGGTGCCGGTATGGCCGACTGCGATATTGTGGCGAACTGCGACATCAATGTGATAACAACACATACAACACAGTGTAATACCGCGGACAACACATACGCGGTTTCTGGAGAAATATACTTTACAGACGCTCCTACCAGCGGCACGCTGACCATTACCGATGAGACGGCGAACCCGCCGGTCTCGCAGGTGTTCAATGCTCCGTTCAACTCGCCGACGTCTTATTCATTGCAGGTGCCGTCGGACGGGGCAATTCACCATTTGGGAGCCACATTCTCGGCAACCGACTGCACCAAGCCGGCTGTTTATCAGGCTCCAGATCCCTGTGTGGATTGTGCGTCAAGTGTTACACACACAGATGTGTCATGTCACGGTGTCAATGACGGTACTATAACACTGACTTCCACCAACGGTCGTGGATGGCGCGCTTACTATATCGGTGCAAATGGCAGCACCCCGACACTCTCTGATTCTTTGAATGCCACGTCATACACATGGGATCATCTTGCTCCTGGAACTTACACCGTGTTTGTGCGTGATACTACCAACTGCATGAGCGAACAAACAGTTGTTATATCAGATCGGCAGGAGGTTGCATTGACGCTTACAGTACCGGCGAATGGCTGTCCGTTGGCTTCTGGACAAAACTATGCTATAACAGCAAATCCAAGTGGAGGTACGGGTACTTATCAGAACTACAGTTGGAGTGTTGTGACGGACGGCAGTGCTGGTACCATAAGCGGTAGTGGAAGCAATGCGACTATAGTCAGTGATGGCTCCTGCCATGAGTATGTGGTGAGCCTTTCGCTAACGGATGGAAATAACTGCCCTGCGTCGGCTAACAAGACATTCCGTACGGTTGACAATACGCCGCCGACAATTACTACAACAGCCACCAACAACCAGGATTGGGGCTGCGACCCGACAAATGTCGTCGCACCAACATTCACTGCTACGGATAACTGTCCGACTGCGGGAACTGCATTGACTCCCACCGTCACCACCGCTGGACCACAGTCGGGTGCGAACTGTACAGTGAGTCAGACTTGGCGGGCCAACGTGACCGATAACTGTAACAACGACGCTGTCGAGAATACCATCACCTATACCTGGACCGAGTCGCAGGTTCCGACTATCGACGCCATCGCCGACCAAAATGCCCAGAGGGGTACGAGCGGCTGTAAGTACAAGATGATTGACCTTCAGGCTGTAACTCTTGCTGCTGCACACGACGGCTGTGGCGGCACGGTAGAGTTCGTAAGCCAGAGCGTGGCCGTGGGCACTGAATACTCGCAGACCAACGCTCAGCAGACGATATCTGTCACAGTAACGGTAAGGGGAACGTGCGACAAGACGGCTACTGCCACAGTTAACGTTATCATCCCGGCCAATGACCTCTCGGTCAGCATCGACCAGACGAGTGCCAGCGTCTGCTCAGGTGGCGACACCACGCTCACGGCTACAGGCTCGAGCAGCAACGGTACGCCCACCTACACCTGGAGCGCCACGGGCAGTGCTACATTGACCCCGACCACAGGAACAAGCACGACGGCTACCGCCACGGGTGCTGCCACTGTCACGGTGACCGCCACAGACCTGGCGGGCTGTACGGCTACAGACCAAATAGATATTGCAATCAACCCCGAGGTGACACTCACCGTCTCGCCCGAGACGCAGGAGAAATGCCTCGGTGTGGCTATGGACAATGTCACCATCACCGTGACCAACGGCTCCATCGACAACGAGGCTACACTGCAGGCCGCTGTCGAAGCCCTCGGCTTGACATATAACAACGGTGTGATAAGCGGCACGCCCAACGCGCCTGGAGTACACACCTTCAACTTCTCCGCCGTAAGCGACCAGACGCCGCAGTGCAGTCCGAAGGACGGCTCGTTCACGATAGATGTCACCAACCTTATCACTCCTGTCATCAGCGGTGACGAGAACATCTGCGTCACGGCTTCGGAGACCAACACCGTGCTTTCGCTCAGCGAGACCGCCGGCAACAACACCTTCACCTATAACTGGAACGTGGGTGACGGCACCATATTGAGCGGCCAGGGTGAAAACGCCATCACCGCGCAGTGGGCTACCGCCGGCGAGAAAACCGTCACCGTCACGCTGACCCTCGACGAGTGTCAGGCACAGGCTCAGAAGACAATATACGTGCGTCCAGTGCCGACAGCGGCTATCACCCCTGTCAACGATGTGGTCTGCCCCAACGCAGGAACAATTGACATTGTAGGAACGAATACCGCCACCACTGCAAACTACACCTACACGTGGGGCGGCACGATGGCCCTCACTCCCGCAACCGCAACGGTGACGGAGCCGACACATACGACGACGGCTACTGTGCCGACCGACTGCAACTCGACCTACAACGTTACGCTCAACGTTACTGACAACTATGGCTGCAAGAACACAGCAACACCGATAACTGTGACGGTGAAGGACGACGAGGCGCCCACGGTGGTTGGAACAATGCCGACAAAAGAACTGGAAGGCTGCAACGTGGCAGTGCTGGCAACGGCTTATCCCGCCGCCACCACGGTGGCAGAACTTGAGGCCGCCGCCACGGCTCTCAGTGGCTCTCTGACGGTGAGCGACAATTGCACTACCGACAAGACCCAGCTGCGCCTGCAGCTCTTCTCGCAGACCAACAGCGGCACCTGCCCGATAACGGTTACCCGCAAATACATTGTGAAAGACCTCTGCGACAACGTGAGCGATACCATAAGGCAGACCATAACCATCAACATGGCGAACGATATAACCGTGCCTACAGTCGCACAGACGAGAACGGTGCAGTGTGAGTCTTGGGCTGTGACCGACAGTATCACGCTGCCCACGGTGACGGACGCCTGCAACGAGGAACTTCTGCCGATTGGTACACCCGCGGTTAACAACGAGGTGGCGGATTGCAACGGCGACAAAAAGTTCACCTATACTTATAGAGACTGCGCCAACCATGAGCGCGATTGGTCGTTCACCTTCACGGTGACTCACCCCAACTTGGTTGTTCCTGGCGATAGTATTTCTGCTATAGGCTGTCTTGAGGACACATCGAACACATTCCTGCCGGCCCCGATAACGGATGCCTGTGGCAACACGGTGGCTGCGGTGCTGGTGGGTACGCCCGATATGAGCGGCTACGACCCAGTGGGTGAGACGGGAACGGTGGTGTTCAACTACCAATACACCGACTGCGCTGGCAATGACTATCCGTGGGTGCTGACCTACGATGTTCAGCCTTCGGCATTCACGCCGACTGCGTCTGGCTCTAGCACGGTGTCGTGTATCGGTCTGGCAACATCTCAGGAGCCTGAACCTCGTGATGTCTGCGGCATTCCTGTGGTATATACCGCCAACCCCGCCAACCCGATAGATGACCCGTCCGACATCGCCGCTGCAGGCGGATGCGGAACACGTGTGTATGAATACACCTACGAGGTACACGGCAACCCATACACGTGGAGATACACCTATACCATACGTCCCGACTCGATTGTGTTCACAGGCAATGTGCCGACTCGCGACACTGTCGAGTGCGACGACCCGCTGTTTGTACCCACGCTGCCGACGGTAGCGACCAACTGCGGACTTGTGGTTGACACAGCTTTGACCACCAGCGGCACATATACCGACTGCGAGGGTACACGTGTATGGAACTACATCTTCACCGACTGCGCGGGACACAGCCGTCCGTGGACCTTCACCCGAGTGATTAAGCGCACGACGGTGCCTTACCTGACCTATCGTCCTGCCGAGACGGAGATGGACGTTGAGTGTATCGCGGCTGCTACTGCTCCTACCGACTTGCCGACGGTGAAGGATGTATGCGGAAATATACTTTCCGACCCGCAGCCTGTTCCTGTTGTGACGGACGACCTCTCTAGCAATGGATGCTCGGGAACGCGCACCTACACCTATACTTATACAGATTGTGCAGGATTGGATACAGTATGGACATATACCTATAATATACAGCATACGACGCCTCCCGCCGAGAAACCCAACGGTGTAGATGGCTATGCAACAGCTCCGACGGCCAACACGGTGCAGTGTCTCAGCAATGCCACAACGCCCACCGCGCTGCCTGTGGTGCTCGACGTATGCGGTACGGTGCTTGAGCCGCTGCCTGGTTCGGGCGAGTATTTCGACACCATTACCGACTGCGAGGGTACACGCACCTACAAGTATTACTACAAAGACTGCCAGCAGCTGCAGTATGAGTGGAGATATGTATATACTATTGACCGCACGGACAATCCGACGGAACAGGGCACGCCAGTGGCTACCTCTATGTCTGTGGCTTGCGAAAGCCATGCAGTGATAGACAGCATCGCTGCTATGCCGGTTGTACAAGACCGGTGTGGCGAGACTCTGCAGCCTGTCAATGCCAATCCGACGGCCAACACCGCTGCATTCGCAGCCTGTCACGGTCAGATAAAATACGAATTTGTGTATCGTGACTGCGCTAACCTCGAGTTTCCGTGGACATTCACATTCAATGTTGATATGCCGGTCTCCGACCCGCTTGCCGCAGGTGCAGCCACGGTACCTTGTGTGGGCGACGCCTTGGAGGACGATATAACCTTCCCGACGCATAGCTTTGCCTGCGGCGGCTCGCACACCATCAGCGCTGCAGACCGCACGGCTGCCCCGGCCACCACGCCAACCACGGTGACCTACCACTATGAGTACAGCGACTGCGAAGGCAACCCATACACTTGGGATTTCGTCTATACGGTTACCCCATCTGTCCTGACCTTGCCCGAGGACGCCTACGATACGGTATTCTGTGTGGCTTCGGTAGCAATGCCGACTCCTCCTGTACTGCGTGAGTGCGGAGTTGACCTGCTGGATGGCATTGTGCCAGTATATGAAAGCACGATGGCAGGCGGTTGCGGCGACACGACCTTTGTGTTCCGCTATCATGCCAACGGGGCTGACACCGCATGGCGCTTCCACTACCATGTGGAGCCGGCAGACTTCACTCTGCCAACCGACGGTGAAACCACGGTGGAGTGCTACAACGACGAGACGCCCGATGCCGCTCTGGTTCCTGTAGTGGCTGCCGGCAACGGCATCTGCGAGGCCATCAACCCGAGCGCACCTGTACGCAACGCCGACGGCACCGACACCTACGACGGATGTCAGGGAGACGTGACTTACACCTATACTTACAGTAACTGCAAGTACAGCCACACCTGGAAATACACCTACCATGTGCAGCGTACCACGGTTCCGCAGGTGAGCAATGTGGCAACAGGCTCGTATGTCGCCTGTGCCGACCTTGCCGACGGCTCGTTTGCATTGCCGACGGTCACCGATGTATGCGGTGCAACGATTGACGCACCTGCGCCTGTGGTAACACCGGACAATGAGGTGGCGAACTGCAACAGCACGAAGGTATATACCTACACGTATGTTGACCCGTGCAACGCAGCCTTGACGAGCCAGTTTATCTATACCTATACTATCAACGACACGGTGAAGCCGGCCATAGGTACAATATCCACAGCCGACATACCGGCCGCAGTGCCGCAAGGCAATTGCCAGTACAGCATCCCGAGCCTCGAAAGTGTGGTGATGGCCAATGCGGGCGAGACCTGCAGCCAGCCGATATGGGGAGGCCAGACACCTGCGGTTGGTACAATTTACGATGCACAGGCAACTGCAACGACGGTGCCAGTGGTGGTGACGGTGAGAGACGAGTGTAACAATGCCAGAACAGCCATTATCAATGTGACGATACCTGCTAACAACTTGCAGTTGCCTACGATTGCCGGTGTTTCGATATGCGAAGGCGAAACAACCATGCTTACCGCTTCGCCCACCACCAATGCAGAGGCTATGCCGATCAACTGCGTGTGGACGACAGGAACAACCACAATCGGTCAGGGCGAGGCTCCGCTATCGATTCCCGTATCACCGTTGGTTAACACCACTTACGATGTGACGGCTACCGACCAGGCAGGATGTACTGCATCGCGCAGTGTGGTAGTCAGTGTCAATCATCCGACCAACACTGCCTTTGCTCAGACGGTGTGCGAGGGCTACACATGGACCAACCACGGCTGGAGCCAGACCTACAACGTGAGCGGCGACTATACTTACACCTACACGAGCGCACAGGGCTGCCCGAGCACTGACACGCTGCATCTGACCGTTCACTACAACACCAACACGGAGTTTACGGAGCAGGGCTGCGACAGCTACACCTGGCAGAACCACGGCTGGAGCCAGACCTACACGACCAGCGGTGATTACCAGCACAACTACCAGACGGCCGAGGGCTGCGCAAGTACCGATGTGCTGCATCTGACTATAAGCCACAACTCGAACACCACGTTTAATGTGACCGAGTGCGACAGCTACACCTGGGACAACCACGGTTTGAGCGAGACTTACACGGTCAGTGGCGTCCATTATCATGGTTATATGTCGGCTGAGGGATGTCCGAGTACGGATGTGCTGAACCTGACGATATACTACTCTGGAACTGGAAGCGAGAGTGCGACAGAGTGTGAGGAATACAGATGGCACGGCACTACATACACCAATTCGGGCGAATATGAGTACCATATGAATACGACCCATGGGTGTGACAGTGTTGTGACATTGCATCTTACCATCATCCACTCGTACACTACCGACCTCTACGACACGGTGTGCTATGGTGAGCCATACACGTGGTATAACGAGACCTTCACGGGCACGGGTGACCACAATCACATGCTTGTTTCGAGCAACGGATGCGACAGCGTGTTGACGCTGCACCTGTACCAGCTGCCTGCTGTGAGGGTTATTATCGACGAGACTCACAGTTGCCGTACGGCACAATACACACTCACGGCAAATTCGACCAACGCCGACCAGTATGAGTGGTGGAGTGAACCCGATAACGGCGAACTGGCAACGCAGGTAAACGAGGCCGAGGTGACCGTGCTGCCGCTGGTGACGACCACCTATCATGTCAAGTCATGGACTGCAGGTTACGAAGAGTGCGCGGTATCGACTTCGATTACGGTTGATCCAGTGAGAACGGCTAGGGCCGCCATCGACGCGCATCCTGAATACCTGACTATTGACAGGACGGAATGGAACGCTACGGACCGCGGTGTCGGAGCCGATTGGAGAGAGTGGTATGTGGATGGAGTCTATTATGGAGACGCCAACCATATCAATGGCCAGATTGTTCCTGCCATAGACTCGCTCACACTCGTGCTCATAGTGGGCACGGGAGAGTGTGCCGACACTGCACGCCGCTCGATACCTTACATCAATGCCGGACTCTGGCTGCCGAACGCCTTCACGCCGTCGCAGGATGACAATAACCGCTTCGGAGCGGTGGGCGTAGGCATCCATAACTACAAGATGTGGGTCTATACTCGTGAGGGTCTGCTGGTCTTCTACTCAGAGTCGATGAGCGACAAGTGGGACGGAACACACAACGGAACCAAGTGTCCGCAGGGAACCTACACATACAGGGTGGCCTACTCCACTATTGCTGAGCCGGAATCGGAGATTGTGGAGATTGGCACGGTGACGCTCTTGAGGTAGTTGACACACCGCGTTTATTAAACGTATTTATAGGCAGTCGGCGGGCGCAATTTGCGCCCGCCGCTGTTTTATACAATAAACGGAGCCATTGTCCGTTATTCTTCAAAGTTCGAAATTCAAAATTAACCATACCATGGACGAAAAGAAAAAACAGGAGTTAAGCCTTGACTTTACCCCAGAGGTCCTTAAGGGCACCTATAGCAATTTAGTTGTTATCTCGCACTCGCCGTCGGAGTTCATCATCGACTTCGCGCAGGCGATGCCGGGTACGAAGAATCCCACCGTGCGTCAGCGCATAGTGATGGCGCCGATGCATGCCAAGCGGTTCATGATGGCCCTGCAGGACAACGTGAACAAGTTCGAGCACACATTCGGAGCGATAAGCGAGCCGCAGATGCCCGGCATGAGCGACACCGTGCCCTACGACATCATCGGGAAAGCTTGATGGAATGCGTTAATGCGTGATTGCGTGAATGTGTTAGTGAGTTAGCGCTTTTACCTGGCGTCTGTCAAGTGGCATATTCCGTCTTCCAGCACACCGATACCCATCCGTCGCCTTCGGGCAGCGGGTGGGTTTTTATTGTGTAACCTGTGACCAGTGGCCAGTGACCGGTGACCTGTGACTTGTGACCAGTAATCGGTGACCTGAGACCAGAGGCCTGAGGAGGGATGTCGGTCAAAGGTTCGACGATGCCTGTGCCGGTGTATTTGAGATAGGCTTCTTTTCGGGTCCAGAGACGGAGAAATTCCATATCAGGGTCTTTTGAGAGGGATATGGACAGCTGCTCGTCGTCGCTGCAAACCCGTCGTATCAATGCAGGAGTCACCTTGCGACGGCACTCGATATCCACTCCCACAGGAGAACGGTGTATTGCCACCGCTACATAGAGGCGGCAGTGGCTTAGGTTGAAGTGCAGGTCGGGGTAGTTCGTTAGGAAAGGTTTGCCATTTTCGGCATATTCAATCGACGGTAGTTCTTTCAATAGTCCGTTGCTCTGCAACATCTCCACCAGCAGGCTGTAGGTCGCCGCTGTTTCAATCTTACGGGATGAGTTTGAAAAACTGGCAATCCGTTCCACCTGGTTCTGCGGAAACCACTTCAGGCACTCCTCGACGGTTCGCATGTCGAAAGAGGATAAAGACTTTATCTGGAGGATTGGTTCGGACATTTTTAGAAACTTAGTTCCTGATTACTCTTATACTTCCGTCAGGTTCAATCTTGACAATCTTAGAACTTTGGGTTCCGCCTGAGGCAGTGTCGGGAGCGTTCGGTACACAGTATTCTACCGCCGCTTTCAGCTCTTCCGAGATGTCTTCATAGCGGGTAGGGGAGGACTGTCCTGAGAAGTTGGCTGAGGTACTCACCAGCGGACGTCCAAGGCGTGAAATCAGCTCTTGGCAGAAATGATGTTGAGGCAGGCGCACACCTATGGTGCCGTCGTCGGCAGGCAGATTGGGGGCTATGGAAATACCGTCCGGCAGTAAGTCCAGAGGCATGATGACCGTGGTGGGACGCGATGATTCCAGGAGAAGCCTGTCGATGTCGGCGTTGCCAGTGCGAAAAGAGTTACGGTCGGCCAGTATCAGCATGCTTTTCGAGTGGTCACGCTGCTTGATGGAGTATATTTTTTCAACTGCGTCGGCGTTTGAGGCGTCGCATCCTATGCCCCATATAGTGTCTGTGGGGTAGATGATTACGCCTCCGTGAAGCAGATGTTCGAGGACTTTGTCTATGTGTGCTTTGTCCATAATGTAGGTGCAAAGTTACTTATAATTGAGAAATTTTAGTATATTTGCATTTCAGTTTGATTCCAAACGGACGAAATAAACAAAATAATAGATTAATAACTAAAAAATTACAAACATGTTTAAAGGACATCCCAAAGGGTTAATCGCAGCCGCTTTGTCTAATATGGGCGAGCGCTTCGGTTACTACATCATGAATGCCGTGCTGCTGCTTTTCCTGGCATCTAAATTCGGTATTCCCGACGAGGTGGCGGCTATCATCTATGCCGTGTTCTATTTTGCAATCTATGTGTTGAGTCTGCCTGGCGGTGTTATCGCCGACAAGCTGCAGAACTATAAAGGCACCATCCAGGCGGGTTTGCTTACTATGGCTGCCGGTTATGTGGTGCTTTCCATACCTCTGATGGGATTCCTCGATCCCGCGCAGCCGAATGGTGGCTCCAAGATGCTCATCCTCGTCATCACCTGCGTAGCCCTTCTCGTTATCGCCTTCGGTAACGGTCTTTTCAAAGGCAACCTGCAGGCACTTGTCGGACAGATGTACGACAACCTCGAGGCCGAGGCCGCCAAGGAAGGCCCTGAGGCTTTGGCAAAAGCCAAGAGCAAACGTGACCCTGGATTCCAGATTTTCTACGTGTTCATCAACATCGGAGGCGTTCTCGCACCGTTTGTTGCTCCTTCGCTGCGTCAGTGGTGGCTGGGACTTAAAGGCATGACCT
The DNA here is from genome assembly GCA_017616895.1 of Bacteroidales bacterium. Lineage (GTDB taxonomy): Bacteria > Bacteroidota > Bacteroidia > Bacteroidales > P3 > Colimorpha. Next base: position 16,071 of record JAFZXE010000029.1, on the reverse strand, counting down.
ACAACGCCGACCTCCCCGCTCTCTGCCATCAGTATCTTGCCGAGGGCGCTGGTATGGATGCCACCGCTATGTCGAACCTCACCACCATGATGGAGAAGTCCTACGAGGGCTATGCCTCTGTTGATATGGCACAGGCTTGCGTCAACTACCTCGATGTGTTCAACACGGGCGTACACTATTCGTTCCTCGCCTCTGTTGCCGCCATGCTTATCTCCCTTGTCATCTTCCTCTGCACCAAGAAGGGCATGCCCAATCCTGCAAAGAAAGTCAAGGCTTCGGTTGCCGAAGGCGTCAAAGAGCAGGTTGAAGAGATTGCACCCGAAGAGCGTGCCGCTATGGCCAAGGATGTCAAACAGCGTATGGCCGGCCTCTATGCAGTGCTCGGCATCTGCGTCTTCTTCTGGATGGCCTTCCACCAGAACGGACAATCCCTGTCGCTGTTTGCCCGCAACTTCGTCAACTCCGACAGCGTGGCTCCCGAAGTGTGGCAGTTCCTCAATCCCGCGTTGGTGATTCTGCTCACCCCGGTCATCATGTGGCTGTTTGGCACCTCCTGGGGACGTAAGTTCTCCACTCCGCGCAAGATAGCTCTCGGTATGGGCTTTGTGGCGTTGGCTTACCTGTTCCTCGTGGTGCTCTGTGGCATGATTGGCTATCCGAGTGGTACCGACTATCTGGCACAGGATGCCGCCACCCGTCTGCCCAAGACTGGCGCATGGGTGCTCATCGTCACCTATTTCTTCCTCACCGTCGCCGAGCTGTTCATCAGCCCGCTGGGTTTGAGCTTCGTGTCGAAGATTGCCCCCAAGCATATCCAAGGTATCTGCCAAGGTCTGTGGCTGAGTGCCACCGCCATCGGCAACCTGCTCATCATGATTGGACCCATCCTGTTCAACAAGCTGCCCAAGCTGTGGATGTGCTGGCTGGTGTTCTTCATCATCTGCGTGATAGCTATGGCCATCATGTTCGGCATGCTCAAGTGGCTTGAGCGTATCACCGCCGAGAAGAAATAAGCATAATTCTATACAATAATAGCAGGGCGTCTTTATGGATGCCCTGCTATTGTTTTAGATATGTATTCACTATTATTTAATAAGTGAAACAAATGTGCCGCTAAAACGTAAAAAGAGGGATGGTCAAGAAGATTTGTTCGTTGTTGTTGATGATGGTGCTGTCCGTGGTTGTCTATGGACAGTCGTTCACTATCAGCGGCACTGTTGTTGACAAATCGACTGGCGAAACTCTGATAGGTGCTGCGATTCTGGATCGCAACTCGAAGAAAGGCACTTTGTCCGATGTCAACGGACGATTCTCTCTTACGCTGAAGAAGGACTCGGTGGATTTGCAGGTCTCATACGTGGGCTATACCCCAGTGTCGGAGCAGTTTGTTCTCGACGCTAACCGCACGTACCATTTCAAACTGGTGCATAGCATCGAACTGAAAGAGGTGACGGTGACGGCTGAAAGGGTGCAGGATGTGAAGTCGTCGCAGATGAGCGCCACAGAGATGCCCATAGAGCAGATTAAGGCGATACCCGTACTTTTCGGCGAGGCCGACATAGTGAAGGCGATACAGCTGCTGCCTGGTGTGCAGAGCGGCAACGAGGGCAGCAGTGGCATGTATGTGCGTGGCGGCGGGCCTGACGAGAACCTGTACCTTCTTGACGGAGTGGTGCTGTACAACGTGAACCACATGGGTGGGTTCTTCTCGGCATTCAACACCGACGCGGTGAAGAACGTGACTCTTTATAAAGGCAGTTTCCCGGCTCGGTTCGGAGGCAGACTTTCGAGTGTGCTCGACGTGACGGCCAACAACGGCAACGACCAGCAACTGCACGGCAATCTCTCGCTGGGTCTCATCTCGGCCAAGGTGAGCCTTGAAGGTCCGATAGTGAAGGAGAAGACCACGTTCAACATCTCGGCACGTCGCACCTACGCCGACTTCATCATGAAGCCTATCATCATGAAACTCGCCAAAAGTCAGGACGACGGCTCGAACTTCAGCGCGGGATACTGGTTCTACGACGTCAACGCGAAGGCGACTCACAAGTTCTCGGACAGAAGCCGTCTGTTCGCCAGTTTCTATATGGGGCAGGACAAGGTGTATGCCAATGTGCGCACGGCCACGGGCTTGGGCGAGGACCAGTATATGAATTCGAAGGACACGTGGGGTAACATACTCGCGGCGCTGCGGTGGAACTTCGAGCTTACGCCCAAGATATTTATGAATGCGACGGCATCCTACACGCGTTATAACAATAGCTTATACGGCGGAATAGCCAAGTCGCCGGCGGGTTCGTCGGATCAGCAATCGACCATAACGGGTCAGTATGACTCGGGTATTCAGGACCTCACGCTGCGAGCCGACTTCAACTACACACCGAACCCCAACCACAACGTTAAGTTCGGTACCTACTACACTCGCCACTGGTTTACGCCCGAGGTGATTACGGGGCATGTGAACTATTTCGACCAGGTGCAGATGTCTGACACGTTGAGCGTAGATACGGCAACCGGTGTGGTGATGACTACGGCCAACGAGTATGTGCTGTATGCCGAGGACGACTGGTCGATAGGGCAGATGGTGAAGATAAACTACGGCCTGCACCTGAGCGGTTTCCAGGTGGAGCACTCGTTCTATCCCTCGATACAGCCGAGACTTTCGGGCCGACTGCTTATCACTGACGACCTCTCGCTGAAGGTGGGTTACGCCTATATGACGCAGTATGTACACCTGCTTTCCACCACTGGCATAAGCCTGCCAACGGACCTATGGCTGCCTGTGACCGACAGGGTGAAACCGATGAGGGCACATCAAGCGGCACTGGGGCTTTTCTACAGTTGGAGCGGCATTGCGGACTTCTCGATAGAGGGCTACTACAAACACATGAGCAACCTGCTGGAATACAAGGATGGCATGACGCTGTTCGGCTCGCCCGACAACTGGGAGGACATGGTGGTGACAGGCGACGGCTGGGCCTACGGTGTGGAGTTTTTGGTGCAACGGAGCATCGGCAAGTTTACAGGTTGGGTTGGTTACACCTGGAGCCGCACGATGCACCAGTTCAAACGTGAAGGCAATGTGCTGAACGGAGGCAAGCCTTTCCCGGCCAAGTACGACCGCAGGCACGATGTGTCGATAGTGCTGTCGTACAAGTTCAACAAGAAGATTGACGTGAGCGCTACCTGGGTGTTCTCGACAGGCAACGCGCTGACGCTCGCCATGCAGCGCTATCCGCAGGCGTCGGACGACCCGGAGGAGTACAACACGGTCACATCGGGTGCCGACCTGTCGTATATCAGCAGCCGCAACAACTTCCGTATGCCAAACTACCACCGGCTGGACATAGGTGCCAACTTCCACCGCACATTCAGGAACCCGCGCCTGCACCGCACCATCAGCGTGAGCATTTATAATGTATATAATAGAAAGAATCCATATATGTTGTTTGTGAGTACCGCGGAGTCGTATCAAGGCTATGGCTCGGCGTTGATGCAGCTATCTCTGTTTCCGATACTGCCCTCTGTGGCATATACGTTTTATTTTTAGACCGTGCCCGGACAGGGCGATTTATTTTGTGAAATTGTGAAATTGTGAATTATTCGTTTGATTTAATTTTATTCAGCGGTGCTCATGAATGCTAAAGCATTTGACAATACCGACCCTCGACTCTTGACCTTTATAAATATCAACCTATCCACCTATCAACAAACCAACCCTAAAACCTTTCAAACCTTTTAAATATATCAACATAAAACATATCATCATAACATTGAAAGTCAAGACATATATATTAGTAATACTCACGCTTGTGATGGCTGCTTGTCAGAAGGTAGTGGAGTTTGACATTGACGAGATACCGTCGCAGTTGGTGCTCAACGGTCTGCCCTCCGACGGCAACCGTATGTTCGTGAACTTCGCCTATAGCCGTTTCTTCCTAGACACCAGTGCAGGACGTTCAGCAGGTTCGCCTGAAATGACGCTCAACATATCCGGCCCTTCGGGCACCTTGACGTTGCACCCCGATTCGCTCTCGCGCACCAACTACTTCTTCCTATACACTCCTCAGGGCGGCGACTCGCTCAGCATCACAGTGAAAGTCGGGGCAAACACAGTCACATCGAGCACCAAAATCCCCAAGCCGTTGCAGGTGCCGACATGCAACACGTTTTTGACTTGGACTATGCCGCGCACGGCAGGCAACACCGACACGGTGCTCAACCTATGTGTGGTGAATTTCACGCTGTCCGACTATGCCGACGAGGACAACTACTACTATATCACTGTCTCGGAACACGACAGCGGCTCGGTGTTCCGTGAGACACTTCAGGAGTTCGATACCGTCGATACCCTGTATCGCAACAATATGTTTATGTGTACCGACCGCGCATTGACCGGCTCGGATGTCCTGCTCTCATCGCCAGTGGTGGTGCTACCGATGGGCTATACCGTGTATGACCGCATAATATGCAATGACAAAGTGCTTAATGGCACGTCGGCCACGCACAGCATCATAATCCCCATATTGGTCGATACCAACGAGGTACGAGGTTTCAAGCACGAATTGGTGTTCCACATCGAATCGATACGGCCTGAGAGGGTGCGCTATCTGCTTGATGTGGCCAACGCCACAGGCATGACACAGATGTTCGCCGAGCCTGCAGGCGTATATAGCAATGTGCTGGTCAACGGCGAGCAGGGATTGGGACTCTTCTCAGGCATCTCGCACTTGAAATTTCCGCTTAATACAGAGCCGTGGCCATACCCCGAAAACATACCTTCAGCATCGAAATCGGCTGGAATTGAGCTGCCGTCAGAAGTGGTGACGGAAATTTATCGCATTGCAAGACAGAGGTATAAAAAATAATTTTACGAAAAAGTTTGCCTGTATTGAAAAAAGTTGTACTTTTGCACTCCGTTTTGTGAATAAAATGTCACTGACGAAATTACAAAATAACAAGATAACAAAATCAAAATGTACGCAATCGTAGAAATCGCAGGAAAGCAATTCAAGGTCGCTCAAGATCAGAAGATCTTCGTGAACCGTCTTCAGAACGAAGAGGGCAGCGAGGTTTCTTTTGACACCGTGATGCTCAAAGACAATGATGGCGCAGTTGAGGTTGGAAAACCTTACATCGCTGGTGCAAACGTGAAAGCCACCGTGGTGAAACACCTCAAAGGCAAGAAGGTTTTGGTGTTCAAGAAAATCCGTCGCAAAGGCTATCAGAAGATGAACGGTCACCGCGACTATCTGACCCAGATCCAAATCAACAGCATTAACTAAGTTACAAACCTTTTAAAACATTTTGTTATGGCTCATAAAAAAGGTGTCGGTAGTTCCAGTAACGGTCGTGAATCCGAAAGCAAACGCTTAGGCGTTAAGATATTTGGTGGTCAAAAGTGCATCGCCGGCAACATCATCGTTCGTCAGCGTGGCACCGTCCACAACCCCGGCCAGAACGTAGGTATGGGTAAAGATCATACCCTCTACGCCCTCTGCGACGGTACAGTGCAGTTCAAACGCGGACGCGAGGATCGCTCCTACGTCTCCGTGGTTCCTGCCGCCGAATAGGAAAAGGGATAATGGTTTTTCATAAATTGGTTTTTCAGATCCCCGCTTGTCGGGGGTCTGTTTTTTTATGCCCATCTGTGGCTTGATTTGTGGCGGTTTGATATCGGCTACAAAACGGTGTCAAGTACTGTAATCAAAAACTCTAGCAGGACTGGCTTTTTGTGGGGCATGTGGGAAATAAGTGTGATTCAAAAAAAATCATTACCTTTGCAAAGTGTATGGCGGAAGCGAAAGGGGGAGATTGTGAATGAATTGTATTTGTAATAGTCATAATATTAACGTTTTGTGAGAGTGAAGTCGTTTTGAGGAGTCTTATGTGTTGCGTGCGAGTGATTTATAAAACATAAAACAATGAAAAAGTTTTTCTCTATTGTGGCGGTGGCGCTGATGGCAATGGGAATGGTGTCGTGCCACAAGAATGACGATGAAGGAAACACGAATACCGACACGATAATCGACCTGACTGCAATGGAGTGGGTCGATTTGGGATTGCCGAGCGGGTTGATGTGGGCAAAATACAACCTCGGTGCATCAACTCCCGAAGGCTATGGCAACTACTATGCCTGGGGCGAGAATGAGCCCAAGAGTGAATACAGTTGGGCGACATACGTCCATGGCGACCGTGATGATACGTATCACATCTACAAATACAACACGAGCACGAGCTTCGGAACTGTGGATGACAAGGTTAGGCTTGAAGAGTCAGACGATGCGGTCTCGTCTCTGTTGGTTGCTAACGGGGCGAGAATTCCGACCAAGGCCGAGTGGAAGGAACTTTTGGAAGCTACCTCTTCAGAGTGGAAGACTGTAAACGGGGTCTATGGACGCGAGTTGACTGCCTCCAACGGCAACAGCATCTTTCTGCCCGCCGCCGGCGACAGGAACGGCAATTCCCGCATCAACTTGGGCATGAGGGGTAACTACTGGACAGCATCTCTGTATGACGACTACCCGTGCCGAGCATGGAATATGACCTTCGATTCGGAAGAACAGCGCGTCTATTATGGCGACCGCTATTATGGCTTCTCATTGCGGGCGGTGTGTGACAGTCAGTATTAGCTTGTAATAAAGCCTAGGTTTGTTGTAAAAAGAGGTGTCGTCGCTGTAACAATTGACAGAAAAAATCAAGTGCTGGATGAAATGAAGAAAGGAACCGTATAATATTCAATATGATATGAAAACATATAAGGATTCTATCAATGAGATTTGCAGCAACATTCATACAGGACTAGTTGATTTTTCTGAGCCTCGAGAGAGAGCTTCAATCCCTACTCAGGCTTCTTCTGAGTTTATCACGAACAAGCAGCAGGGCGATTGGGCTGAAGACGTCCTATTCAGAGCCATCAATGAGAATTCAGAGAATCTTGTTGCGGTGAGATATGGTAAATCGGATGATCTAGTGGCTGGTGATGTGGGTTTTGAAAAATTCTTTAACAATTACCAAGAAGAGCTAGACACCATCGGGAAACGGCCAGACCTGCTTCTGTTCAATAAGGCTGATTTCGATCCAGGTTTGGGATTGGACATCAGTATGAAGGATAGCAATGAAATTTGTTCATATGTATCCAAAGCCATTGCTGCTATCGAAGTCCGTTCTAGCGCATTCTTGATCAATAAATATACCGAGGAGACTAACCGTGTTCTTCAAGAAAATATTGATAAGGCTATTTCTCTTAGAAACAAAATTCTATCTGAGTATTTGGATGTGTTGGAACAGAAGCGTCCGGAATTGGTTCCGTTGCTTCGGCAGCTGGATGATGTATCTGTGCGAAGTCTGAATTTTAAGACTCCTACATGGCGATCTTCCTCACGTCTGCAAGAGCTCTCCTCGTTATTGTCAGAAATCAAGAAATGTCTGAAGGTCATCCAGAAAAGGAATAGTTTGTCCATTACCCCTAAGGTGGAGGACTTGAAGGTTGTTCACAAGTGGATTCAGACCTATGATGTACCACATTATTATGTTCAGGTCTTTTTTGACCGGATTTATGGGATGTCGTTCCAGCATATTTTGGAACTTATTGCCAATCCCGCTTTGGAGGATGAGAAATATTTCATCGAACAGGACTCTAAAAACCAGAATAAGACGACCATCAAGATTCCTTCTCAGGACGGTATCTGTCTAGCAGGAGCTGTCACGGAGCCTAATCATCACAGCGTGCGCAAAGAACTAAACAAAGGACGTTTGCTTTTCTATGTGAAATTCGACGGCGGGGAGGCGTTCTTGGACAAGGAGAATTTCGAGAAGCTTTTCGATTGCAGCCTATGATCACTGAGCGGGAGTATCTGCGAAAGATTGGAACGGCACACAGGAAGAAGTATGCCCAGTTCTTCACCCCCGAGCCAATCGCTGCGTTCATGACAGAGTGGGTGATGCAAGGGCGTAAAGGTTGTGCACATATCCTTGAGCCGGCATTCGGCTTGGGCGTGTTCAGCCGCGCATTGTTCCAACTGCATCCAGATACTTCTGTTACAGGCTATGACATCGACGAAACGATATTCAACTATGCCAAAGCCAATTTCGATGCTACAGATTACTCTATACAGCTCAGAAATGAGGATTATTTGGATTCCTCATGGGAAGAACACTTTGATGGGGTCGTATGCAATCCCCCTTATCTGAAGTTCCATGACTACAACAACGGTCGATATGTTCCCATAGTGAACAATCACCTGAATACACGGCTGAACGGCTTTGCGAACATCTATACACTGTTTCTATTGAAATCCATCGCCCAGTTGAACGAAAGTGGACGGCTGGCATATATCGTTCCCTCAGAGTTTCTAAATGCAGATTATGGTGTAGAGGTCAAGCGAGCCTTACTGGCCAGCGGAACGCTGCGCCACATCATCATTGTGGATTTCACGGAATCCGCATTCGACGATGCCATCACCACAGCGTGTATTCTTTTGTGCCAAAATAGCGATGATGAAAAGCAAATCCGATTCTCTAAGATTGATCATATTGAGGAACTGCCTTCCGCCCTCACTAACTATCAAATATACCCTGCGGTTCAGTTGAATCCGGAAGTGAAATGGAAGCAGTACTATGAGGAATGTACGACGAGGCAGTATTGTCATCTGGTTCCATTCTCCACGTTTGCCAAAGTTTCTAGAGGCATTGCAACAGGCGCAAACGACTACTTTACCTTCAACGAAGAAAAGAAAGCATATTATAATTTGGCAGACAGCTGTTTTCTCCCATGCATTGCTCATTCCACCGATGTGAAGAGCCAAATTTTCACACTCTCTGACTTCGAAAAACTTTCAGCTGCTGGAAGGAATGTGTATCTATTTGACGGTTGTGCCGACGAGACGAACCCCCACGTCAAGAGCTATATCCGTCTAGGCGAAGAGACAGGTAAGAACAAGAGATTCTTGACTGCCAGTCGCTCGCCCTGGTTCTCGCTTGAGAACCGAAAGCCTTCGCCCATCTGGGTCTCCGTGTTTAATCGAAGCGGATTGCGCTTTGTCAGGAATGAGGCTGGTGTCAGCAATCTGACCACCTTTCACTGCGTGTATAACATCAGCGAAATAGACACCAATGTCTTGTTCGCCTATCTGGTTACAGGCCTTGCGAAAGAGATTTTTCTCGAGAATTCTCGCCAGTATGGTAATGGATTGATTAAGTTTGAACCCAATGACCTCAACAGGGGTCAGGTTGTGGATCTTCGACTTCTGACAACGGATGAGTGTGCGTTCATTAGCGAGGTGTATGAGCTTATGCACTATTTCGGCAGCCGGAACGAGTGTTGTACAAACCTCTTAGACGAATTCTTCAGAGAAAAATATACTACCGACAACGTTCGATTGTCTTATTACACCGACGCTTTGCGGCAGATTAAGGCTGGACGCATTGTGTCGATACCTGCAAAGGTTCGATCGCCTCGAATCAAACAACTGAACATCTTCGACCTCATTGAAAAATATGCTGATGCTCCTATCGTTGAAAATGCATTGGCAGAACCAGAGTCAGAATATGGGCTCAGATATGACTGCTCGAAGAATGTTCTAATTAGCTTGGTGAAGGATGATAACAAGGAGGTTTTTGAAAATAGAACGGCACACATCTACTACACAGGCAAAAAATTTCCAGAGTCTGTGGAACTCAATCGGCTCTATTATTTCATGCCCTATATCAAGCGCAAGGGAATCCGCGATTTGTACCTGATAAAGATTGCCCGTGTAGGTTCGCGAAAGGAAGGCAAGCCAGACAGCAACCCCAATGACTTACGATTGGTGTTCGAAATAGAGTTTGTAAAGAAACTTTTCAATGATTACAAACCTATCGAGCTCGAGATATGGCATACATTCACCGATACGAAATTTGGTGAGTTGATGGAACGTTTATAAATCTGAGACAAGTGAAACTATTGAATTGTCACTATGAGATTTATTGGGTGTGGTTTGTAGTGGATTGTGGTTGGGCGATGTAAAAAGTTGGTGGTGATTCGGTCAGCTAATTGCCCCCGCTCAGAAGGGTTTCTTGGTCTTTGACGCTTTGGGCGTGGATTTTTTCGTAGAGGTCTTTTATATAGGAGGGGTCGAGGCCTAGCTCTTTGGCTTGCGCTATGCGGTCGGCCAGCACTTCGCTCCAACGTTTGGGTTGGAAGATGGTCATATTGTCGCGCTGCTTTATGGCGGCTATGTTGAGCGAGGTCTTCTGGCGGTCGGCGAGGAGCGTGAGAAGCTGGCGGTCGATGTCGTCGATATGGCTGCGTAGTGCGCGCAGGTCGTCGTCGGTACCGCTTGTCTCGGCGCTGCGAACGACCAGGCGGCTCAGCATGTCGGACAGCTCGTCGGGCGTTATCTGCTGGCTGGCGTCGGTGAGGGCATCGGCAGGGGATGGGTGGACTTCAACCATCAGGCCGTCGAAGTGGAGGTCGAGTGCGGTTTGGGAGACCTGCGCTATCAGGTCGCGTCGGCCACAGATATGGCTGGGGTCGCAGATGAGCGGCAGGTCGGGCATGAGGCGGTGAAGCTCCATGGGGATTTCCCAAAGGGGGTTGTTGCGGTAGCCGAGGTTGTTGTAGATGTCGAATCCGCGGTGTATGGCGGCGATGTGGTTCAGGCCTACCTTGCGGCAGCGTTCGAGGGCACCTATCCAGACGTGTATGTCGGGTATGGGTGAGTTTTTTACAAGGACCGGAAGGTTGCTGCCGCGCAGGGCTTCGGTTATCTCCTGTACGGCGAAGGGGCTGCCTGTGGTGCGGGCGCCAATCCAGACGGCGTCGATGGAATGATTCAGGACGGCTTCTACATGGTGTGCGTTGGCTACCTCGCAGCAGAACTTCAGGTTGGGATGGGCTTTCTTCAGCTCGTCAATCCAAAGGAGTGCTTCCTCGCCCAACCCCTCGAAGCCGCCAGGCATGGTGCGTGGCTTCCAAACGCCACATCGTATCATCGAGATTTGCGGCAGGGTTGCGAGACTTTCGACAACGGAGGTGAACTGTGAGCGGCTTTCGATGCTGCAGGGGCCGGCTATGATGATGGGGGACATTGTGATTGCGTTAATGTGTTAATGCGTTATTGTGTTAGTTTTGAATTGAGTTGGTGGTAGGGTTGGGAAATTTTCTTGCAAAAATACTAAAAATCTCGGTTTTGAGTTATTGCTATATACGAATCGATTCAAAAATGAAAATCAAGTATCTTAAATTGAAGAACTGGCTGCTCGTGTCGCTGATGAGTGTGTTGGGCTTTACGGCATGCAAGTCGTCGAAGCCGGCGGTGTCAAACGACCAGAAAGAGTCGGAGCAGTCGGAGCAAATCGAGAAGAAACCGATTAAGGATGACCGCGGTCGTGTTGCGCTGATGTATGGTGTGCCTACGATGGGTTACCATCTGCGCGGCAAGGTCGTGAACCATCAGGGCAAGGCGGTGAAGGGTATCCAGGTTGTGATGCTCAGCCGCGAAATCGGCAACACACCCAACAACCCGGGCGAGGATGACCCGTTTGTTGAGGAATACATGCAGCGGTATGCCGACACCACGAAGGCCGACGGTTCGTTTGACATCAGGGTCAAGGACTTCCCGAACGAATACATGCGTGTGTTTGTGCGCGACGTGGATGGCCCGTCGAACGGCAACTACCAGAACGACGTGATTAACGTGGAGTTCAAGGGCGACGAGGTGAGAGCGGAAGGCAGCGGCTGGAACCGCGGAGTGGCAGAGAAAGATAACTACACTATCAAGCTGAAGCCGGTGAGATAGGGGTCAATTGTGAATAGTGAATAGTGAATTGTGAATAGTGAATTGACAAATGTGAAGGTGTGAAATTGTGAAGGTGTGAAATTGTGAAGGTGTGAAGTTGTGACTTGATATAAGGGTCTTTGATGGCGGACTGGCTTTCGTTGAAACAACGCTTAGGACTGGAACTGCAGCGGAGGGTGCGAAGTAACGACGCACAGCTGCATATATTGCGTACGCTCTTTTGGGAGTGTACGCTTCGCTGTAATATGCACTGCCGTCACTGCGGCAGCGACTGCAAGCAGGACTCGCTAAAGCCGGATATGCCGGCCAAGGATTTTCTGAAAGCTATCGACGACATCACGCCTCATGTCGATCCGCACCACACGTTCATCATATTTACGGGCGGCGAGGCGCTGATGCGTCCCGATATCGAGGAGGTGGGGTTGGAACTCTACCGTCGCGAGTTCCCGTGGGGTATGGTCTCCAACGGCTATCTGCTCACACCCCAACGGCTCGAAAGCCTTATGGCGGCGGGCATGCACTCGATAACTATAAGTCTCGACGGCTTCGAGGCGGAGCACAACTGGATTAGGCAGCACGACCACAGCTTTGAGAGGGCTGAGGCGGCGGTGAAGCTGCTGGTGAAGGAGAAAGACCTGCTGTGGGACATCGTGACCTGCGTCAACCCACGCAGCTATCCGCATCTGGAGGAGTTCAAGGAATACCTTGTCTCGCTCGGCGTGCCGCGGTGGCGGGTGTTCACCATCTTCCCGATGGGACGAGCCGCTAACGACCCGGAACTGCAGCTGGGCGACGAAGCGTTTAGAGGTACACTCGATTTTATCGAGCGCACACGCAAGGAGGGCAGGATAGAGGTCAACTACGCCTGCGAGGGCTTCCTGGGACCTTACGAACAGCGGGTGAGGGACAACTTCTTCTCTTGCCGTGCTGGTGTGGATGTGGCGAGTGTGCTGGTGGATGGCTCGATTTCGGGCTGTACCAGCATCAGGTCGAACTTCTCGCAGGGGAATATCTACGAGGACAACCTGTGGGAGGTGTGGGAAAATAAGTTCCAGAAATACCGCGACCGCAGTTGGGCACGGAAAGGAGCGTGTGAGAACTGCAAGGTGTGGCGCTACTGCGAGGGGTCGGGCATGCACCTATACGACGAGCACGAAAACCTGCTGTTCTGCCATTACAGAAGGCTGGGGTATAAATAGGCTTGAGGGCGGAAATGCAATAAACGAGCAGGGTGAAGGTACTAATGTATATTAAGCTGCAATTGGAAACAACATAATTGATTAACAATAAAAACAAAAAAACTATGAAGCACACTTTTAGATTATTGGCATTTGCCTGTCTGGTGGGCACCATGATGCTCACCTCATGTGAAAAACTGTTCGGCGACGAAGATGTCGATGATAACATTGTCGATGGTGACGACGCAACAGCACTCAGCGGATTGATCAGCGAGAACAAGACCCTTCCCGACTTGGGTCTCGATGTTGACTACATTATCAACGGAGTACTTACGGTTGACGGCAACGCGCTGCTGACGATTGAGCCCGGCGTGACCATCATGTTCACCGGTGTGAACGACGGTGTTCAGGTCAACGAAAACGCAGGTCTCAAGATGGTTGGAACGGCCGACAAGCCTATACGCTTCGTGGGTCCTGCTAACAACCCGAACAACGGTTCGTGGCACGCTATCAAATACTTGTCGAACCGCAACGACAACCAGATGGAGTATGTGCAGCTGCTGAGAGGCGGCTCGGGAGAGGCCTCATGGGACGGCGTCCTGCAGAACTACGGCAAGCTGTCGATGAAACACTGCACCATAGACGGTTCGGCAAGCAACGGTATCGATATGGAAGGTGGCGTATTCACCGCCTTTGAGGGCAATACCATCAAGAACTGCGCCTGGTATCCTATCTATAACGAGAGTGGTATAAAATGGCTCAAAAACTTGGGCGTGAACACCTATACGGCTAACGGCAAAAACTATATACATGTCGCTGGTGGAGATATTTTGACAGAGGATCTCACTGTTACTAATGCTGGCATACCCTATTATTTTGAGGGCGATTGCGGCATTACCGGTAGTTATACGTTCACCATTGAGGCAGGAACCACTTTCCTGTTCAATATGGATACAAGATTCTATACCGATGACGAACCTGAGATTAGATTCAACGGTACAGAAACGAGCCCTATCGTGTTCCGCGGAATGCGTAACGAGGCAGGTTATTGGCATGGTTTCTGGCCGGAAAGCACACGTCAGAGCAATATGATGTCGTTTTGCAAGATTTACGATGCTGGACGTGAAGAGGGATGGAGAGGTGGATGCCTCTATCTTGGAAGTAGCACTCGTATGTATTTGACGAGTTGTGAGTTCGGCAATAGCGGACACTATGGTGTCGTGATTGAGGATGTCGAGGCTTTCCGTAGCAGAATTAATCACGAACTTTGCACGTTCGTGGACTGTCCCGGTGGTAATGTTTATTTTGAGGAGACAGGAGAAACGGCAGATTTGCTGCCGATGTAAACCATAGGTTGAGGTAATAATAGAGGGCGGCTGCACTTGGTGCGGTCGCCCTCTATTTTTCTATTTTACTACAATTTCATCGCAGAAGAGCCATGAGGGCTGTCCGGGGGCGGTGTGCCATTCGGGCAGCGGGCCTCCGCTGGGGACGACGACGCGGAGGAATTTTGAATTTTGAGTTTTGAGCTTGTTTCTTGGTTTGGGGTTGTTGCGGTTGTGGGATTTCGATGGAGTAGTGCTTGAGGAGGAAGCCTGTCTGACGTGGGTCGGTTTCGAACGTTTTTTCGGTCAGAAGCTGCCACTCTTTGCCGTCGTTGGAGGTGTATATTTTTACCTGCTTGGGAGCTAGCACCCAGTCGTAGGTGTTTTGGATGAAGCGCATGGAGACGTTGTGTATTTCGCGGGGCGAACCGAAGTCGATGCGGGCGTCGATGCTGTCGCCCCAGTAACCCTGCCAATGGCCGTCGGTATAGGAGGTGTTGCTGCCGAGTTGTCCGTCGATGAGTGCGTTGTCGCCGCCGCCGGAATAGACAGAGCGGTAGTCGCTGCCGTACTTGGTGGCGAGCGTCAGCTGCGCACCCATAGCCAGGTGGGAGAGCAGGTATTGCGAGGTCTCTACACCTTCGCCGTACTCGTTGTAGGTGATTGCGCGTATGGTGGCGCTGCGGTCGAGTGGGAAGGGCTCGGTGTAGAGAGTGGATGCCGAGGTGGGCTCGCTGCCGTCGAGGGTGTAGTAGATGTCTTTGTCGCCGTCGAGGGTGCGGAGGGAGATGAGGGGCAATTTTGAATTTTGAAGGTTGAATTTTGAATTAGTTTCTTCATAATTCGAATTTCGCAATTCGACGTTGACAAAGACGTGGCGGTCGAGGTTTAGGACTTCGCTTGCGAGGTTGTCGTAGCGGTTCATGACTATGTAGCGCTCGTAGTCGCCGTTTTCCTGATCCCAAAGGCGGAGGTATTCGCGCTTGAGGTTTTTGAGGTCATTGAAAAAACTTTCAGCTAGGGCTCGACATTCGTGGGCGGCGCCGCCTTTGGTCAGCTGGCGGTCGATGGCTTTCTGCAGCATCATCTTGCTGACGCTGGCGAGAAGGTGCTTGTAGGCGTAGTGCAGATGCGGGTTGGCGGTTGAGTCGATAGATCTGCCGACGTTGGAGAGAAGCTGCTGTAGCTCGGCTTCGTCGCGGCTCAGTATGGTGGGGTTGATGTTGAGCAGTGGCTCCCAGAGACAGTTGCTGACGTAGAGGTCGCTCGTTTTGGGGTTGCTTTCGAGTGCGCCCACTTTGTACAGTTGTGAGGTGAGCTCGGTGCCTTCGAATTTATTGTAGAACAGGCGTTCGAAGTTGCGGTTGAACTGCTCTTCGCGTTGCTTGAACTCTTCGGGGTCGTTGGTCTTTATGGGGTTCCAAGCCATCTCGGCGCTCCAGAAGAGACCGTGCCAGCAGTTGTCGAAGAGGGCCTCGCCGTTGTCGTCCCAGCAGGTGTTCATAAGGCCTTCGGCACCGTTGAGGTAGCCGTCGCGAGCTAGGTTGGCGATGTTCTTCATGTAGCGGTAGGGGTTGGGCACCATATTGCTGCTGTGGCTCAGCGAGGGGGCCACCCAGAAGGGATTGCCTTGCTCGCGGAAGGGCTTTATGAGGTGGTCGTAGCTGTCGAGCGGCTCGTAGGCCCACATGATGTAAATCATGTCGTCGGGCAGCTGCTTCATCATCGCGGGGTTCTTGGCCACGATGTCGCCCCACATGACGGGAGTCAATTTTGAATTTTGAATTT
>JAFZXE010000028.1 GCA_017616895.1 Bacteroidales bacterium | reverse complement strand
TTGTTTGTTTGTTTGTTTGTTTGTACCTTTGCACTGACAAACGCGAAGTCCTCACGCATTCTTTGGGGATAAAATCAAAAATCAAACATACTATGAAGAAACAAGCTCTTTTCGAAATCTGTCTCGGCGTGATAGGCCTTATCCTTTGGGTGTTGTATATCCTATGCGATATGCACATCTTCTGGCTTGTCCTGCCGATGGTTCTGACTGGCGTATTGGCTATCCCGCTGTGGTTCTACCGCGAAAAGTTTGCGGTTCCAGAGGATTTCAAGCCTGCGTTCAAGAAAAACAATATCCTCTCGTTAATTTACACGGTGGTGATGGCTGTTATAGCCTATTTCTCCATCAACCCATCGGGTATTGTCAACGGTTGGGATATATGGGCTTATTTTGTGTTTTATGCCTTTGCGTTCTGCCACGGTGCGGGATTGTTTGTCGCATACAACAACTACCTCAAGAAAAAGTAAGCCTACGGACAAGGCAAGAAAAAAGCGGAGCCACACGGTTCCGTTTTTTTATGTCCTGATGATGGTTAAGACAAGTTGTGTCAAGCACTAACACATTAACGCAATCACACATTCCCACATTCCTCCAACTCTTCTTTCAGGTACTGGCCGGTGAAGTTGTCGGGTTGCTGGGCTATCTCTTCGGGGGTGCCGGCGAAGACTATCTCGCCGCCTTTGCGTCCGCCGTCGGGGCCGAGGTCTATCACCCAGTCGGCCACCTTTATCACATCCATGTTGTGCTCAATCACCAGCACGCTGTTGCCCTTATCGACCAGGCGTTGCAGCACGTCGAGCAGCACACGGATGTCGTCGAAGTGGAGCCCTGTGGTGGGTTCGTCCAATATATATAAGGTGTCGCCCGTCTCGGGTTTGGAGAGTTCGGCGGCCAGTTTTATGCGCTGCGCCTCGCCGCCCGAGAGGGTGGTGGATGACTGTCCGAGGGTGATGTAGCCGAGGCCCACCTCGTCGATGGTCTTCAGCTTGCGGTAAATCTTGGGGTGCGGCTCAAAAAACTCCACCGCCTCGCGGATGGTCATCTCCAGCACGTCGGCGATGCTCTTGCCTTTGTAGCGTATCTCGAGTGTCTCGCGATTGTAGCGTTTGCCGTTGCACATCTCGCAGTTGACATAGACGTCGGGCAGGAAGTTCATCTCGATGGTGCGCACGCCTGCGCCTTTGCAGTGCTCGCAGCGGCCGCCGCTGACGTTGAACGAGAAGCGTCCGGGTTTGTAGCCGCGTATGCGGGCGCTGGGCAGCTGTGCGAAGAGCTGTCGTATCTCGTCAAACACGCCGACGTAGGTGGCGGGGTTGCTGCGCGGTGTGCGTCCGATGGGCGACTGGTCGATCTCGATGACTTTGTCGATGTTCTCGATGCCGTAAATCGCGCGGTAGGGTAGGGGACGCGCCTGTGAGTGGTGGAAATGCTGGCTGAGGATGGGGTGCAGCGTCGAGTTGATGAGCGACGACTTGCCGCTGCCGCTCACTCCGGTGACGCAGACGAAGCGTCCCAGCGGCAGGTCGAAGGTGACATCCTTGAGGTTATTGCCCGTCGCGCCTTCGAGCACGATATGCTTGCACTCCTCCATCGGGCGGCGTTTGGGAATGACGATGTCCTTAGTGCGCCTTAGATAGTCAAGCGTGAGAGTGTTTGTTTTTCCGTTGCGTAGTTCTTCCTGGGTTCCGGCGAAGATGACTTTGCCGCCGTGTACACCTGCTCCAGGTCCGATATCAACCACATAGTCGGCACTGAGTATCATGTCGCGGTCGTGTTCCACCACGATGACGCTGTTGCCTATGTCGCGCAGCTCCTTGAGGGCGTTGATGAGCTTGCGGTTGTCGCGCTGATGGAGTCCTATCGACGGCTCGTCGAGTATGTAGAGCACGTTCACCAGCCGGGCGCCAATCTGTGTGGCGAGACGTATGCGCTGGCTCTCGCCGCCCGAGAGGGTCTTCGAGGCGCGGTTCATCGAAAGGTAGCCGATGCCCACGTCAATCATGAACTTGGTGCGTGTCGCAATCTCACGTATTATCTCGTGCGCTATTGCTTTCTTGTGCCCGTCGAGTTTCGCCTCCAGCGTGGTCGCCCAGTCGTAGAGTTCGTAGAGGTCCATGTTGGCCACCTCGCCTATGTGCTTGCCGTCGATGCGGAAGCAGAGCGACTCGTCTTTGAGCCGCATCCCGTGGCAGTCGGGGCAGGTGGTGAGGTTCATGAAGCTGTTGGCCCACTTCTGGAGGCCCGCCGAGGTCTCGTCGGCTGCCAGCTCCTGTATGTAGTTCACCAACCCCTGGAAACCCATCGTGCCGTCGCTCATGCCGCTGTAGTCGCTGGTGCCGTAGAGGATGGCGTTGAGCGCTTCGGCGGGGAAGTCTTTCAGCGGGTCGTCGATAGAGAAGCCGTAGCTGCGTCCCAGCGTCTCGAGCTGGCGGTAGAAATAGTTGGTGGGGCTGTATTTGCCAATCACCTCGAAGGCGCCCTCGCGGATGCTCTTGGTGTCGTCGGGGATTATCTTCTTGAGGTCGATTTCGGTCACTTCGCCCAAGCCGTTGCAGCGCGGGCAGGCGCCGTAGGGCGAGTTGAACGAGAAGGTGTTGGGTTCGGGTTCGGGAAACGAGACGCCCGTCTCGGTGTCCATCAGCAGCTTGCTGAGGTAGCGGATGTTCTCCTTGATGCCGTCCTTGGTGAGCAGCATCATCACGCCTTTGCCCTGCTTGAAGGCCGTCTTCACCGCTTCGCGCAGACGCGTCTCGCTGCGCTCGTTCACCCGCAGGCGGTCAACCACCAGCTCGATGTCGTGAATCTTGTAGCGATCGACCTGCATGTTGTAGGTGAGCTCCTTTATCTCGCCATCGACGCGCACACGAAGGAACCCTTTCTTCGCCACCTGGGTGAACAGCTCGCGGTAGTGGCCTTTGCGGCGGCGCACCAGCGGGGCGAGCACCATGATTTCCTGCTCGGCGTAGTCGCTGTGTATGATGTCGAGTATCTGCTCTTCGGTGAGTTTCACCATCTTCTTGCCCGACGTGGGGGAGTAGGCGTCGGCCACACGGGCGTAGAGCAGACGCACGAAGTCGTATATCTCGGTCACGGTGCCGACGGTCGAGCGCGGGTTCTTGTTGGTGGTCTTCTGCTCGATGGAGATGACGGGGCTCAGGCCGTTGATGCGGTCAACGTCGGGTCGTTCCATGTTGCCGATGAAGTTGCGGGCGTAGGCGGAGAAGGTCTCCATATAGCGGCGTTGCCCTTCGGCGTAGATGGTGTCGAAGGCGAGCGACGACTTGCCGCTTCCGCTCAAACCGGTGAACACCACCAGCTGGTTGCGCGGCAGCGTGACGTCGATGTTCTGCAGGTTGTGAACCCGTGCGCCGAGTACCTCAAGTATGGATTCCGATTCCTTCATTTATGTGATCTGTGACCAGTGACCGGTGATCAGTAACTTTCAAAATTCAAAATTCGAAATTCGAAATTGTGCTTACTGTCTCGTCACCACTGCCGTCGATTTGTTCTCGTCTTTCAGTATGGCTTTGAGGCTTATGCCGTCTTTGGTGGGGATGCGGACGGTGTAGCTCTTGTTGGCTTTGTTCACTATCTTGTCGTTGACGAGCCAGGGGTTGAGCTCGCGCAGCATCTTGTACGAGGTGCCGTTCTTCTTGGCGAACTCGTAGAGGTCGATGTTCTGGCCGCTGAGTGTCGTGGTGGTGTAGGGGATGGTGGGGTAGAGGTCGCATTTGCGCAGCTGGAAGCCGTAATCCTGCGGGTGCTGCATCACCAGCTTTATCGCCACGATGCGATAGACATAGCGCGAGGTCTCGACGTTGAGGCGGGTGTCGTAGTACGACCTCACCGACTGCTGGCTCATACGTTTCGAGAGGCCGCCTTCGCCGCAGTTGTATGCCGCCGCTGCCGCCGACCAGCTGCCCAAGTGGTTGTAGAGGGTCTTAAGATAGCGGCAAGCCGCTTCGGTCGAGGCTTCGAGGTCGTTGCGCATGTCGATGTCGGCGTTTATCTCAAGGCCGTAGCTTTTGCCCGTCGCCTCCATAAACTGCCAGTAGCCCTGCGCCTTTGCCGGCGAGGTGGCGTTGGTCAATCCGCTTTCGGCCACGCAGAGGTACTTCATATCAGGCGGCACGCCGTTCTTTTTCAGTATCGGCTCGATGACGGGGAACACGCGGTTGGCGCGTTTCATCCACATTATCATGTTGGTGTGGCCGTACATGTTCACTATCAGCTCGCGGTCGAGCGCTTCGCGCACATAGTAGGTGTCCATAGGCAGCTGTTCGCCGCAGAAGGTGACGCTGTCGGGAATCGGCGGCGCGTAGATGTGGTAGCTGTGTTGTATCGCCTGCTTGTGAATCTCGTGAGGCGGCTCTTTATGGGTGGCGAAAATAAAAATATTTCCGGCTATCGCAATCAGCGCTATGCCGGAAAGTATTATCGCGATTATGCTAAGTCTTTTCATGCTTTTGTCAGTCATCGTTCAAAAAATCCGCTACTGATTCAACTATGTCTTTTGCTACGTCGGCTTTGCTTTTCATCGTGCCTTGCTTCACATCGCCCTTTCGGTTGATGATGGTGATTTTGTTGGTGTCGGTGCCGAAGCAGGCCCCTTTGTCGCGAAGCGAGTTCATCACAATCATGTCGAGCCCTTTGCGCTGCAGTTTGCTTTGGGCGTATTCCATCTCGTTGCTGCTTTCGAGTGCGAAGCCAACCAGCATCTGCCCGTCGCGTTTGCGTTTGCCGAGGGTGGCGAGTATGTCGGGGTTCTGCACAAGGCGTATCACCATACCTTCGTCGCCCTGTTTCTTCATCTTGCCGTCGTAGGTGCTTTCGGGACGGTAGTCGGCCACCGCCGCCGAAAGCACAGCGATATCCGTTGAGTCGAAGTGCGACACGCAGGCGTCGTACATCTGCTGTGCCGACTCCACGTCGATGCGCTCGATGTTTTTGTTGTGCACGGTTTGTGCCGTAGGACCGGTCACCAGCGTCACCTTTGCTCCGCGATTGGAGAACTCTTCGGCGAGGGCAAATCCCATCTTGCCCGACGAGAAGTTGCCGATAAAGCGCACCGCGTCGATGCGTTCGTAGGTGGGGCCGGCGGTGATGAGGACGTTCTTGCCAGTCAACGAACTGCCCTGTCCGGGCACGGACCCCTGTGCGGGCACGCACACTATCTCGAAAATTCTTTCGGGTTCTTCCATGCGGCCTTTGCCTGTGGTGCCGCAAGCCAGCTCGCCTTCGGTCGCGTCGATGATGTGGATGCCCCACGACTTGAGCGTCTCGATGTTGCGAATCACGGCGGGGTTCTCCATCATCTGCGTGTTCATCGCCGGACACACATACAGCGGTTTGCCGCTGAAGGCCAGCAGCAAGGTCGAAAGCGCGTCGTCGCCTATGCCTGAGGCCATCTTGCCTATGATGTTGGCTGTGGCAGGCGCCACCACCATGATGTCGCCCCAGTCTTTGAGCGACACATGCTCGGTCGTGTGGTCGTTGGCGGGAGCGAAGAGGTCGCTGTAAAGTTTGTTGCCCGACACCGTCTCGAGCGTGAGCGGCGTGACGAACTCCAGCGCGTGGCTCGTCGCCACACACTGCACCTCGTGTCCCGCTTTGCGGAACAGGCGCACAAGTTCGGGCACCTTATATGCCGCGATGCCTCCCGTTATGCCGATGATGACTTTCATACTCTAACCGCTGACCGCTAATTACTTAAAACTTACAGCTTAAAACTATTTTTGCCCTGTCGGGCACGACCGCCCTGTGCGGGTACGCGCCCGACTGCTTATTTCTTTTTCGAAATCACCTCGTTCTCGAGAGCCTCGATTTGAGCCTGCTCCTTGTCCTCCTTGGCGGGGTTGCGGTAGTAGATTTCGTGGTCGAGATATTCCTGAGTGGCGACCAGAACCGGCTTCGGCATCTGCTCGTAGTGGCGCACTATCTCGATTTGCTCGCGGTTTTCGAACATCTCGTCCATCGTGTCGGTGCCCGTCGAGAACTCCTCGATTTTCTTGTGCAGTTCCTTCTTCTCCTCCACGGCCAGCTGGTTGGCGCGTTTGGTCAGCATAGCGACGGTTTCGTAGATGTTGCCCGTCTCCTGGCTGAAGTCGTTGGTGTTGCGGGTGATTGTTGTGTTGATGACTTTAGGTCTTTTCACATTCTTTGTAGCTTCTTCTTTCTGTTCTTTAGCTTCCATTGATGTTGATGTTATTGCGTTATTGTGTAATTGCGTTATAGTGTTAGTGACTGATATCCAATCGCCCTGTCGGGCACGACCCCTGTCGGGCACGACCCCTGTGCGGGCACGCACCTGACTACTGGCCACTATTCTCCAGTTTCGCCAGCGCCGAGCGGCTCTTGGTGTATATCGTCTGCGCGTTGGCGAGGTATTTCGAGTTCGAGAACGATGCCGAGAACTTCTCGAAGTCGTTGACCACCTGCTGCAGGCGCTCTTTCATCTTGTCCTCGCGGCTGTTGATGCCGTATTCGTAACCCGACTTGAGCATGTAGTACATCGCCTCCTCGCGTTTGTCCGATTCGGGGTAGTAGTTCAGGAAATGTTGCAGCGAGACGTATGCCGCGTGGTATGCCTCAATCTTATAGTAGCCGTAGGCGATTTCGTAATCCTTCATCATCAGTTTGTTGCGCAGCTCGTCGAGATACTGGTTGACCTCGGGGATATGCACCGACTGCGGGTATTTATCGACAAACTGCTCCATCTCTGTTATCGCCTCTCTGGTGGCCGTCTGGTCGAGGGTGTAGGACGGCGAGTCCTGGTATTTGCAGTATGCCGAGAGGAACAGAGCCTCCTCTGCGTTGCGGCTGTACGGGAACTGGCGCACGAAGCTCTTGAACTGGTACGCCGCAGTATAGTAGTCCTTCTCTTTCAGCAGCGACTGGGCGTAGTACCACGAGATGTTCTCCGAGTAGTCGCGTCCGCGGTAGTGCATCGAAAGATTTTCAAACAACTGGATGGCTTTTGTGTAGCGTCCCTGCTCGTAATACTCCATCGCCGCCTTGTATTTGGCGTCGAAATCGTTGCTTTTAACCAACTTCTCGGTGCCGTTGCAACCGCATAAGACAATGACGGACAATAATATAATGCAGACTTGCTGAATTCGTTTCATAATGCAAAAATAACACATTTTTTGTATTATTATTGTATATAGTGATATTTTGCTTCGATTTGTGGCTCATCCGTCATCTTTCCGGCTCTCCTCATTTCACCGCTTCCACCGTGTATCCCGCCTCTTTCAGTAGGGCGAGCACCCCTCTATCGCCGCAGAGGTGCATCGCGCCGACGGCGAAGAAGGTCGGTTTCTCCTTCATGATTGCGGGCATCGCCTTCACCCAGTCGGCGTTGCGGTCATATATGAGTTTGTCGTTATCTTCCTCCGACGAGCCGCAGCTGCTCGCTGCCTCATCTTCGCTCAAATCCAGCAGTTGGTCGAGGTCCTGCGAGAAGTAGGCCTCCGTCACAAACTCGGCCATATCCACCGTTTCGCGGTAGTTCTCCACCATGCACATCAGGTCTTCCAGCTGTTGCTCGAGTGACTTTCCGAACAGCGCCTCCATCTGGAAGTCGGCTGTCTCGAAGCCTTTCACAGCTTTGCCTTTCTCGGCTGCGGCGAACTGGAAGTAGCCGTCAATCAGTTTCGACTGGTCGGAGGTCAGCAGGTCGGGGTTGTCTTTGGCGTAGGTGTAGAGCATTATGGTGTTCGAAATCAGCGCCGGCGAGAGGCGGTTCAGCTGCGCCGCCATCGCCTCGTTGTTGAGGTCTTTGCCCAGCACCTCGCGCAGCAGGGCGTTCAGTTTGTTCAGCTGTTCGCCCGTGAGCAGCGACGTGAGCGTCTTGCCGTCGGGCAGCATCTGTTTCTGCTGCAGCTCCAGCTGCTTCTCGGGCTTCGAGGTCTCGCGCATGTCTATCTCGCCATAAACCTGTTCGCACGACTCGAAGGCCGCGTTCAATCCAGGTATCTTTTCGGCAAACGAGGCAGGCGCCAGATGGTAGGTACCTACGATATAGCTGGGTTTCTCCAATCCGTTACCGCTTATCTTGTACAGCAGCTGCGCCTGTGCGGCGCTGATAGCGAAGGTCGTCAAGATGACCGCGAAGAAGAATCTTTTCATAGTGCGATGTTTTTATTGGGGTGCAAAAGTACGAAAAATGTTTCGTCTATACTAGGTAAAGTCATAGTTTACTCCCATAATTCCCATAATTCCCATATTTCCCATAATTCCCACCCCACAAAACCACCACCCCAACATTCACCCCACAAAACCACCACCCCAACAACAAACACTCCCAACAAACCACCCCTCACAGGTCACAGGTCACAGTTCACAGGTCACACTTCACAGGTCACAGTTCACAATTCACACTTCACAATTCACAATTCACACTTCACACTAGGAGAAATGTAGGAGAAATACCGAAGGGGTATAGGAGGGGTATAGAATGGGTCTTAGAGGTGATACGTACTTGATACGGAGTTGATACGTAGGTGATACGGCGTTGATACGGAGGGGAACACAGTTTATCTCTGTGCGACAATATCTTGCAGCGGCATGTTTTGCACCGCCGTTGTCGGGTGTATTTTACCAATACATCCCAAATTACTGATATTTATCTTCTTGCAGAATGACATATTCATCATCTCTTTCCTGCAAAGTTACAAATTTTTTTCTTAATTTACCAAACACGTTTTCGCTGTTTTTTTATTTAAAGCTAATCATTCAAAACTATTTTGTATCTTTGCAATGTTGTTTTTTATTGAAATTATAACCCTCAAATACAATATGCTATGAAAAAGATGTTTTATTTTGCGGTTGCAGCGCTGCTGACCTTGGGAATGGCGTCGTGCGAGAGGCACGATGACGACGATGAACCTGACAACCAGAATGTCCCCGAAGGCTATGTCGATCTCGGCTTGCCGAGCGGCTTGCTTTGGGCGGAATGTAACGTCGGTGCGACGACGCCCGAAGGCTACGGCAACTTCTACGCTTGGGGTATGGTCGATACTGTAAGCGAATACCTTTGGGAGCAATACTCGCTCGGCGACAACAATGGGGAAAACGGGTACGTTTTGTACAAGTATAACACAGCCGAGTGGTACGGCGCGGTGGATAACCTGCTCACCTTGCAGCCTACGGACGACGTCGCCACACAGACACTCGGAAACGGCGCAAGAATACCGACCAAGGCCGAGTGGCTGGAGCTGCTTGAGAATACCACGTCGGCCTGGACAACCGTGAACGGCGTTAATGGACGCAAGTTTACCGCATCCAACGGCCACAGTATCTTCATTCCTGCAGCGGGCGGCATGTATGGCAGTTCGCTCGACGGTGAGGGCATTTATGGCCGCTACTGGTCGTCGTCGATACTCGACAGCGAACCGTTATACGCCTGGGGAATGGGCTTCTTCTCCGGCTACCAGGATGTGTTTGACGGCATGCGCGACTTCGGCCGCTCCGTCCGTCCCGTCCATCCCGCCACTCAGAATTAGCCAACAGCAGCGTGCCCTCGGCCCGCTGCCGTTAGTTTTTTCGTGTTACACCAACTTATTTATCTGTGTGAATTGTGAACTGTGAATTCACACAGAGTATGCCCTGCGTCATTTTTGGTGTAGAATCAGGATTTTTTAGTAATATTGCAAATTGAAAACAAAACGATAAGTATTAACCAAAATCACAACGATAGAGAAAGATAAACAACAATAATTAAATAATTTAGAAGCGTTTTTGCTTTTCTTTGATAAACTCGAAACCTAGGAAATTTCGAAAGTAACATCAAAAAAGAAGAGAGAAACGCTCGCGGATGATACCGTGAGCTTTCTTGTTGATGTTACGGGTTTTCCTAGGACCTCGAGTTTGACAGAAGCTCGCGGTTCTTTTTACGCTCTTCTCAAAGAAAGGCAGTTGGGTTCGAAAATAAGAATACAACTTATGAGCAAGAGCAAATTCTACGATTTGATAAAAGATGTTATTGACGAACGAGGCGTCGAAACTCCATACAAGAATGGATTATGTCTTTATTTTCCCAATACAGATTATACCTATCCGTTCCAGTGCGACGGATATATGGAACCCGTTGTTGACGGAAGAAAATTCCGCTTGATTATTGAGTATAAGTTAGACGAGTTACTCAACGAAAAGTCAGGGAAAGCTAAGGTTCTGATTCAGGTGGTGTGGTACTTAAAGATGTTTGAGCTCGATGGCAAGATTGTACCAAACGTCTGCCTTGTTGGTGATAAAAATGAATGCTTTGCCCTTCACACAAATCCTCTTTTAAAATATCTTGACGAAGATGTCAATTGGGATTCCGCACCCTCAAAGGCTTACGCTAATTACCCAGAAATGGTTGCCAAAATAGCCAATGATGCCGATATAAACCCGTTTGTCTTTATTGTTGATGAGAATTTCAGTTTTAAAGCTGTCGCAGAAAAGATACAAGATTTAGCGTATAATGTTCAACGATATGTACGAGTTACCGAGCACAATATTTCTAATATCTTTGACTATTTCTGCAAAAATGTTCTTAAAAGGAAAAACAATCTGAATGGTCACGATACCGTAGGTATTTTTATGGGCGTGTTGAACGATTCAACCAACTACTATCAACACCCGGCTAATCCTAACATACTTGTCTGCAATGGTAAGAATGTGAATATGGACGGCAGCAATTTTAAGTCATTCTTCGGCTATTTTGACAGAAACTACACACCGCAAGAAAAGACTCGAATGACTGCTATAGCAGACCGTCTGATAGAAGATTTCGATAGGCGTATGAAGGGTGACTTTTGGACACCTACTCTTTTTGTCGACTATGCTCATAATATGCTTGAGAGAATGCTGGGAAGCGATTGGAGGGATCGGTTTGTGGTTTGGGATAATTGTTGGGGTAGTGGTAATCTTACACGTGACTATCATTTCAGCGAATTATATTGCTCAACGCTATTTCAAAGCGAGTTGGATATGGGTGCAAGTTATAATCTTGAAGCAACAAAATTCCAATTTGATTTCTTAAATGATTATATCCCAGCACCAGCAGACTTGGTACAATACAACTCGAAACTGCCTCAAGGGTTACATACAGCATTGCAACAAAACAAACCAATGCTATTTCTCTTGAATCCTCCTTATGGGATGGCGGCAAATGGTTTTGCAGCCAGCAATAGTAGCAAAGAAGGTATAGCTAAGACTAAAATCAATAAGTTGATGCTTAATGAGAAAATGGGCGCATGTAGTCAAAATCTCTATGCCCAGTTTTTGTATAGAATCTTGAGGATTAAAGAAGTTTTTGGTCTTACAAATTGTTATATTGGTTTGTATTCACCTTCGCTTTTTATGACAGGACCAAGTTGGAAGGCATTTAGGAAAAGGTTTTTGACGGATTTCGCTTTTGTAAATGCGTGCCAGTTCCAAGCAAGCCATTTCTCAGACGTATCGGATAGTTGGGGTATATCATTCACAATATGGAAAAGCGGGGAATGCATTGATAAAGAAAACTTCCGGCATGAATTAATTGACGATGTTGGTGGTGAAATCAATGTAGTTGGAGAAAAGAATGTTTACAATATAGACTCGCTAAATTCAGCAATGAATTGGGCAAAAACAAAACAAAAAAACGCAAAATCAAGAGATTGTATCACAGCAAAGTCTGCACTCAATATTTCCAACACAATAAAACCAGTCTATTGTGATGTTGCATTCTTTGTGAATGATAGAAATAATGTTGACGCAAATGCTTCGGATGTCTACTTGATGACAATGCCCGTTTCGCGACATGTGTCAACATTGGATATTAATATTGATAACTTTGCGAGATGTACTGCTCTTTTTGCTGCGCGTAAACTCATTGAGAAAAACTGGGTAAACTCTAAAGACGAATACCTCGCGCCCAATGAATTGCATCCATCTTTTCAAGAGTATCAGAATGACTCTATTGTATTCTCTATTTTCCATTCCGCATCAAATCAATCTTCACTTCGTCAGGTAGAATTCGAAGGCAAAAGATGGAACGTCTATAACGAATTCTTTTGGATGAGTAAAGATGAAATCCCACAATTGGCAAGTGAAAATCACTTTGACGAATGTTATAACGATGCAAGGACTTCCAACGAAAGGTACATTTATCGGAAACTTCAGGATATAGCTCTATCGACAGAGGCGCAAGCCGTTCTCAATAAGGCAAATGAAATAGTGCGGTCGACATTCAAATTCAGGGAATTGTTCAATGGCAGCAACCCCGAGTATCAAATAATGAATTGGGATTGTGGTTGGTATCAAATAAAAGCATTGGCAAAAGAATACGGCAAGAACAATTTGGACGAGTTCAATAAATTATTCAAAGCACTCGCAGACAAAATGAGGCCAATGGTTTATACATTAGGATTCTTGAAATAGTAACGAGGTACGAGTGTTCTTATTATAATAAAATCTCCTCAAAAGTTTTTCATAAATCGTTGCGTTTGTGTCACTATAATTATATGATTATAGTGTTATCTGATCTATATGCGTAGGTTTTATCTGACTTCCCAATAAGTGAGACAAGTCTCACTTATTTCAGGCGTGTGGGATAAGGCCAAAGAAAATGCTGCTCTTGCCGTAAACACAGAGTTGCTTGATGCAAGTTGGGCAACGGGTAGGTACATAGTGGAATATGAGCAGCACGGCAACGTCAAAGCTGAATACGGGAAACAACTATTGACAACCTTGTCAAGAGACCTCACACGGCTTCGGGGCAAAGGTTATTCTAGGTCTAATCTATTTAATATGAGGCTCTTCTATCTACGGTCCCCGAAAATCCAGACGGTGTCTGGACAATTGACTTGGAGTCATTAGTGTCCTGTAAAAATGAGAAGAAAATACAATAAGCAATTTAATGTCAGCATACTATGCAAAGGGGCTAATGTAAGTGACAAGGGACTGGCACCTGTCACAAACAACAGAGGAAATATACAGGCGACTCAAGCGAGCCGCCTGTTTGCTTTAAATTTCGGGGAATTCGGTAAAAATGGCAGTCAGCGGGACCGTCACGAGTTTGGCGGTCCCTTGTTTGTTTTCCCCATTATCAACTCCGACCTATCATATTCAAGTCATTGTAATAACCATTTCCATACTGGTACCACATCTATGGTGATGCCGCCCTCGGTAATCTGTCGCTCGGTGTCCCAGGTGACAACCATTCCCCGATATTGCTTATAAGCCTTCAAGAACTTCGCCATACCGCCCACCTCACGCTCGTATGTGGTGCTGTCGTCGATGCTGTACGATACCTGTATGGCCAGATTGTCCTCGGGAACACAGAAATCCACCTCCACGCCTTTGTTGTAATAGAACAGACGCTGCTCGTCGGGAGTGCTGGGATACTGTCGGTTCAAATGGACGGCCACGATGTTCTCCAGCAACTTTGTTTCTCCCCCCACAAAGAAAAGGCCGAGGATACCATTGTCGGCAAAATAACGCTTCATTATGGTCTGCTGTTCGGTAATGGGCGAGACAAGATTGGGAATGGAGATGATGAGATAGGCATCCTCCATATAGCCGAGATAATCTTTCAACACAGTGGGGCTGATGCTGTCGCCAGTTGACTTGATGATATTCTCCAACCGTTTAAGGGTGGTGGGCTGCATCACACTCTCGGCCAACTTACGGGCAAGCAGCCGTAGGATACGAGGGTTACGAATCTTGTTTCGCTCCACGATGTCGCCCATCAATATCTTCTGGTAAAGCGAGGTAAGCCACTCTCGCTTGTCAACCTTGTCGAACGACTCGGCAAAGCCTCCATGAATGAAGTACTCGGTGAAATGACGGACAATCGACCGTCGCAATTCTGGATTGAATTCCCAGTTGCGGCTAAAGCCAACACCATGATAATCGAGATATTCTTTGAACGAGAAGGGGTATATGTGTCGTTGGACATAGCTGCCTCCGAGGGTTGAGGCAATCTCGCGGCTGAGCATCTTGGCATTGCTGCCGGTGATCATCACTTTGCGCTTCTCCTCGGTCAGACGTCGGGCGAACTTCTCCCAGCCGTCGATGTTCTGTATCTCATCAAGATAGATATAGGGATGTTTTTGGTCATACAACTCCCAATAAGCATCAAGTATTAGTCCCAATTCGTTCCCTGTGATAGGTGCAATGCGCTCATCCTCAAAGTTTATATAGAGGATGTCCTCAACTTTAGCGTCTCCCGACGAGAGCTTTGAGAGGATGTCCTGATAGAGGGTATATGATTTGCCGGCACGCCGGATACCGATGAGTACATAACTTGATTTTTTATCGAAGACCTCACCTCGTTGCAGCAATTCCACCTGACTGATTTGCTGCTGTTTTTCAACGATAACGCTCTTTATGAGTTGTTTGTCCATAATATTATTCTTAAGTGTACTTTGCAAATATACAAAAATATCATAAACTACACTTTAAAATATTATTTTATTATCAACCCCGACCTATCTTCCACCAGCTTGCGGTAGAGGGCGATGCTTTTTGGTTCGCCACGGTCGCCGGAGCACCAATCTGAAAAGACAGACATGCGGAAGAGCATAAGGCCTGCTGCCGCCTCGAAAGAGGGCCGTATGAGGGAGAGGGCCGACCCTCACGCATCGCTTGTCTTTTCCTACAGCACCTGAGGCGACAGTTCTACGATGTTTCTGCTTGACAGAAACGGAGGCGGCTTCAGGTGCTTTTATTGTTCAAGTGAACAAGTTACCACGTGAATTCCTTTTTTAATAAGGTATCAGCGGCATATTATGTGTTTCAAGAAATGGCTTTTATTACTAGATTATCGGTTTGAAAAGTGTATTTTCGAGGCGAAGATTTCCTTTGAAAAGTGTAGAAATACCGTCATTATTCGTTGAAAAAAGTGCATTATTATGATAAAAAGTCGTTAGAAAAATGACATAAATTCTATAAAAAGTCGTTGGAAAATAACAAAATACTTTACAACTCGGAATTTTGTGTGTTCTGCTCGACCTTGAGCCGGAGGAACTCATCCTAAAACCCATCGATGTGGAGGCCATAAATTCATTGGCTCGGGAAATCGTAAGAGAATAAGATAATACTTCATTCTTTAAACTGCGAGGTTTAACTGCAGGGAAGGTGGGTGAACAAAATAAGGCCGGCGGATGCCGGCCTTATATGTTTGTTGCCTGTTGGCGTCGTGATTACAGCGCCAGGGGCTTGATGTGGTCGTGCAGGTACATGAAGAGGTTGGCGATGGGGATTCGCTCCTGCTGCATGGTGTCGCGGTCGCGCAGGGTGACGCTGTTGTCCTGCAGGGTGTCGTTGTCAACGGTGATGCAATAGGGGGTGCCGATGGCATCCTGACGGCGGTAACGGCGTCCGATAGCGTCTTTCTCGTCGTACTGCACCATATAGTGATACTTCAGCATATCGACAATCTCGCGTGCCTTCTCGGGCAGGCCGTCTTTCTTGACCAACGGCAGCACGGCGACCTTGTAGGGCGCCAGCAATGCGGGCAGACGCAGGACGGTGCGTGTGGTGCCGTCTTCGAGCTGCTCGTCTTCGAGCGCGTGGCTGAAGATGGCGAGGAAGGTGCGGTCAACACCGATGGAGGTCTCGATGACGTAGGGCGTATAGCTCTCGTTGAGCTCGGAGTCGAAATACTGGAGTTTCTTGCCGCTGAACTCGCTGTGGCGGCTGAGGTCGAAGTCGGTGCGCGAATGGATGCCTTCGAGCTCTTTGAATCCGAAGGGGAACTGGAACTCGATATCGGTGGCGGCGTTGGCGTAGTGGGCGAGTTTCTCGTGGTCGTGGTAGCGGTATTTCTCGGCGGGTATGCCCAGCGAGAGATGCCACTTGAGGCGCTCGTCTTTCCAGTATTTGAACCATTCGAGTTCGCTGCCGGGACGGACGAAGAACTGCATCTCCATCTGCTCGAACTCGCGCATGCGGAAGATGAACTGACGTGCGACTATCTCGTTGCGGAAGGCTTTACCTATCTGTGCGATGCCGAACGGTATCTTCATGCGGCCGGACTTCTGCACGTTGAGGAAGTTGACGAAGATGCCCTGAGCCGTCTCGGGACGGAGGTAGAGGGTGTCGCTGTCGTCGATGACGGAGCCCATCTTGGTGGCGAACATGAGGTTGAACTGACGCACGTCGGTCCAGTTGCGTGTGCCGCTGATGGGGCATACGATGCCGAGGTCGAGGATGAGCTGCTTGAGGCCTTCGAGGTCGTTGCGGTTCATGCAGTCGGCATACTTGGCGTGGATTTCGTCAATCTGCTTCTGATGTTCGAGCACACGCGCGTTGGTGGTGACGAACTGCTGGCGGTCGAAGGCGTCGCCGAAGCGTTTGTGGGCTTTCTCGCACTCTTTGTTTATCTTGTCCTCGATTTTGGCGATATGGTCTTCGATAAGCACGTCGGCGCGGTAGCGTTTCTTAGAGTCCTTGTTGTCGATGAGGGGGTCGTTGAAGGCGTCAACATGGCCGGAGGCTTTCCAAATCTTGGGGTGCATGAAGATGGCGGAGTCGATGCCGACGATGTTTTCGTGCAGCTGTACCATTGCTTTCCACCAGTACTGCTTGATGTTGTTCTTGAGTTCGGTGCCGAGCTGGCCGTAGTCATAGACGGCTCCGAGGCCGTCGTAGATTTCGCTCGACGGGAAGATGAAGCCGTACTCTTTGGCGTGGGACACCACTTTTTTGAATATTTCTTCTTGATTAGCCACTTTTCGAATTGAAAATTGAAAGTTGAAAATTGAAAATAGTGTGTTATTTATTCGAAATTCAAAATTCGAAATTCAAAATTGTTGTTACTTCCACTCGATGGGGATGTTTCGGATTTCGATCAAACCGCGGTCGGCGTTGCGACGACAACCCCAGTCGCTCTGCTCGTTGGAGTAGGTGTAGTCGAGGTTGAACACCTTGATTTCCTTGACGTCGGTCGGCAGAACGCTGGTGAAGGTGTATTTGAGCGGAGTGTTCTGCGGAGCCGTCTCGGTCTTCATCTTCGCGCGTTCGACGTTGTAGGTGTTGCCTTTGGAGTCGTAGATTTTGTCGTCACGGGAGTCGCCGAGGGCCATACGGGTTTCGCCGCCGATGTTGCAGACGGTGGTGAGCTCAACGGTGACGGTTCCGGTGGCTTTGTCGCCCGTGCAGGAGACGATGTTCAACTCCACGTTGCCCATCATCTCGAAAGGTACGCGGAAATAGGTCTTGGCGGCGGGTTTCTCCCAAGTGATGGGTACGTCGCGGAATTCGATGGGTGCGTTGTTGCCGCTGTGTACGAGGAAGTCGTAGTTTCCTGCGTTGATGTGGTAGGGCAGTACGACGGATTTGAACGACTTGGTGTTGGGGTCAACGCCTTCCATCCCGAAGATGAAGGTACAGGGAATGCCCTGCGGGATGTCGCTCTTGTGGAGTGTGCCACCGGGTTTCACACGACGGGTGTTGTACTGTTTTCCAGCAGCGTCGTAGGCACGTCCCTCCCAGCCGCCAGCGATGTTGGCGTTGAGCATGAAGTTCTTGGGTGTGAGGGTGATGGTCAGCGCGACCTGTCCCGACTGGGGATAGCCGACGCAGGAGACGATCTGAAGGTCAACGGTTTCGGTGACCTTCGGGGGCGCTACGAGCTCTTGTGCGTTGAGGCCTACGTATGAGGCGAGAAGCGCTAATGCGATGATGATCTTTTTCATGTCAGTAATGTTGATATGTTTAATGTTGATAGGTTGATAAGTCTAGTTGGACTTATGGGTCTTATAGGTCTAATGAGTCTTGTAGGACTTATAGGTATCAACCTATATCAGTCAATTGCCCTGTGCGGGCACGCACTATTTCTTGGCGGCGGCTTGAGAGGCGGTGATGGCGACTACGTTCACCACGTCCTCGACGCTGCAGCCGCGGCTGAGGTCGTTGATAGGAGCTGCCATACCCTGCATGACGGGACCTACGGCCTCGGCGCCGGCGAGACGCTGGACGAGTTTGTAGCAGATGTTGCCGCTCTGGAGGTCGGGGAACACCAGCACGTTGGCTTTGCCAGCGATGTCGCTGTTGGGAGCTTTGGAGGCACCTACTTTCGGCACGATGGCGGCGTCGGCTTGCAGTTCGCCGTCGAGTTTCACGTTCGGGTCGAGTTCGTGGGCGACCTTGGTGGCTTCGATGACTTTGTCAACGAGTTCGTGTTTGGCGCTGCCCTTGGTGCTGAAGCTCAGGATGGCTACACGGGGATCTTCGAAGCCGGCGATGGCTTTGGCTGTCTGGGCGCTGACGACTGCAATCTGACCCAGCTCTTCGGCCGACGGGCACGGGGTTGCAGCGCAGTCGGCGAAGACGAACATACCGTTCTCACCGTAGGTCTGGTCTTTGAGTATCATGATGAAAGCACCGCTCACTACGCTGACGCCCGGGAGGGTTTTGACAATCTGGAAGGCGGGACGCAGCACGTCGCCGGTGGCGTTGCGGGCACCAGCCACTTCACCGTCGGCATCGCCGTTCTTGATAAGCAGGCAGGCAAGGTAGAGAGGATCTTCGACCAGCTTCATGGCTTCGTCCATCTGCATGCCTTTCTTCTTGCGGATTTCGCAGAGCATCTCGGCATAGTAGGTTTTCTTGGGGTTGGTGACGGGGTCGATGATGGTGGCCTTGTCGATGTTGGCGAGGCCCCACTCTTTGGCCAGCCCTTTGATTTCGGCCTCGTTGCCCAGGAGAATCAGGCGTGCGATGCCTTCTTTGAGGATGATGTCGGCGGCTTTGAGGGTGCGCTCCTCGGTGCCTTCTGCCAGAACGATGCATTTGTTGGCGTTTTTAGCCTTTGCGCGGATTTGTTCAAGTAATGTCATGATGTTTATGTTTTAATTGTTTATATGTTTTCTGTTGATAAGTTGATATGTTTTGTGGTTGCCGGGCACGGACCTAGTCGAAGAATTTCCAGATCATGCCGTAGTAGAAGCCGAAGTTGTTGCCGGGATAGTGGGGCAGGAGGTAGTAGTTGGGGTGACCTTCCCAGAGTGCGTTGAGGTGGCCGGCTTTGAAGAAGATGCTGGCGCGTTTGACCTGCAGGTTGATGAAGATGTCGCCCCAGATGTAGTTGCCTATCTTGACGTCGTTTTGACGGTAGAAGGTGCTGGTGTAGGGGTTGTAGGCGTCGGCGTAGAAGGCGGTGTGGTAGCGCAGGTCGATGCCGAACTGTGCCCGCAGCGCTCCTTTGAATATCTTCACGTCGGCGTAGATGGAGTTCTTGGTGGCGAACAGAGGCACGCGCACCTGGTTCTGATCGGTGCTGTATTGGAAGAGATGCTGCATGTCGTAGTGGAACCATTTCCAGTGGAGAGTGGCGTTGAGGCGGCTCTGGAAAAGCCAGGCGCTGCCGCCGTTCTGCACTACGGTGGTGCTGTCCTCAATCCAGATGTTGTTGACTATGTGTCGCGCGGTCACCGACCAGTCAAGCCATTCTCGGAAACTGTAACCCGCCTCGAATTTCTGGATGTTGGTGAGGCCCAGCTTCTTGTCGCTGCCGCTCATCGCCACGAGGTTGTGGTAGATGAGTTCGGGGTCTTGTCCCTGAAAGACCACTTCGGCACGAATCACGTGGCGGCGAAGGCTGTCGAGATAGGCCTTCAGGTTGGCGTCGAAACGGTAACCGTTTTTGTAGTAGTTGTCGGCGATGTTTTTCTCGATAGAGGCGCTGACCATTCCTATCTTGGTATCGACGGTGACCGACGCCATCGGGTTGAGGGCGAAGAATCGTGCGCGGAATCCGTTGTACATGAAGGCGTGCATCAAGGTGGGCTTCACGCCGATCATAATCTTCAAGGGGTTGCGCCAGCGGCTATCCCAATAGGCGTCGTTTGTCCAGTAGAGGCTTCCGGAGAGCTTGCGCGTGACGGTCGAATCGACAAACACGTGTTTCTCGCGGTCGTAGCGCACATCCATGCCGAACACGCCGGTGTTGATGACCATTGGGCGGAACGGCGCGATGGTGTCGTACTTGACAACGGTGTCGTAGATGGGGACGATGCGAGTGATTGTAGATTCTGAGTTCTGTAGCGAATCGGGTTTTGAATAGATGGTGTCGTAGCCGACAAACTGTATCTCTTCGCGGCGGCGGTAGCGGTCGATAGGACGCACGGTGTTGAAGGTCTGCTTGGCGAAGGCGGTGAGGTTCTTGTCGATGCTGCCCATGTTGGTGAACAACACAGGCACTCCGCCCTCGTTGCGTATGGTGCGGTTGCGGAATATCGAGTCGTTGGTGATGCCGCCGTTTTCGTCCATGCGGAATTTCTCCCAGATGATGCCAGCGGTGACCTGGTATCGTGCGTCGCGGGTGTAGTAGTTGGTGGTAGCGTCGAGGTAGTGGTTGGTGGCCGACGAGTTGGAGTAGTTGCCGGAGGGGTTGATGAGTTTGTAGTCGAAGGCAAAGTTCCAGCGAGGCATGACGTTCTGCGCCAGCGACACCAGCACCCGGTGCTCTTTCTCGAGCGAGCTGGCATAGCTGAGACTTGTGTATGGGCGTTTGGTTTGAATGAGCCAGAGGTTTTCGGG
Organism: Bacteroidales bacterium; assembly: GCA_017616895.1. GTDB lineage: Bacteria > Bacteroidota > Bacteroidia > Bacteroidales > P3 > Colimorpha. The sequence goes on along the minus strand of JAFZXE010000028.1, from coordinate 47,352 downwards.
ACGCACGCGGTAGCCGATGTTCACGTCGGGTGCCATGCGGAAGTGAAGGGCGTCGCCAAAGGTTTGGTAGAGGGCCAGATGTTGCTGGCCGAACACACCGCGCGAGAGGTAGTAGTTGCCGTTCATGGCGTCGAGGGCGTCGTGATACTGCACTCCCGTGGGGTCGAGCGACGGATAGGCAACATCTTTTATCTTCACCGCCTGCGGGTCGTATCGGAACATGAAGACGCTGTGTTGCAGCGTGGTGTCGGGTATCTCCTCGTGGTATTCGATGCCCTTGGGTTGCCATCCGAGAGTGTCGGCATTCAGCGTGTCGCTGTTGCCCACAAAGTCGTTCATGTCGTTGCCCGAATGGGGGATGTTCCTCCCTGCGGTGGTGCCGTTGACGTTTTGGGCAAAAGAGGTGGTGCCGACGGTGGTCATGACCGTCAGAAGCAGCGCGGAAAGAACTATGTGCCTAAAACGTTTCAATTGTCAATTATTGCTGACTCTGCAGGAATCGTTCCACATCGATAGCCGCCACGCAGCCTTTGCCGGCTGCCACGATAGCTTGGCGGTAGTTGGGGTCGCACACGTCGCCGGCGGCGAACACACCGGGTATATTGGTGGCGGCGCTGGGTGCCTGCACTTTGATATATCCCTGCTTGTCGAGATCGACCTGACCTTTCACGATGTCGGTATTGGGTTGATGTCCGATGGCTACGAAGAATCCGGCTAGTTCTATATGGCGGATTTCGCCTGTCTTGACGTTCTTCAGGTTGGCGCCGGTGACACCGTCCATATCGTTGCCGCAAATTTCTTCGGTCACGCTGTTCCAGCAAATCTCAATCTTGGGGTTGTTCATCACGCGGTGCTGCATGGCTTTCGATGCGCGCAACTCGTCGCGGCGCACTATCTGATAGACCTTCGAGCAAAGTGTGGCCAGGTAGCAGGCCTCCTCGCAGGCAGTGTCGCCGCCGCCGACCACAGCTACTTCCATGTTCTTGTAGAAATAGCCGTCGCAGGTGGCACAAGCCGAAACACCCTGTCCGTAGAACTTCTTCTCGCTTTCCAATCCCAGCCAGCGAGCAGAGGCTCCGGTGGCGAGTATGACCGTCTCTGCCTCAATCTCGTTGTCGTGGTCGTCGGTGGCTAGGAACGGACGTTTCGAGAGGTCTATCTTCATGATGGCGCCCGAACGCACGTCGGTGCCGAACCGCATGGCTTGTTTCTTCAGGTCTTCCATCATAACAGGGCCACTCACACCTTCGGGGTAGCCGGGGAAGTTCTCGATGTCGGTGGTGATGGTCAGCTGACCGCCCGGCTGCATGCCGGTATAGAGTATGGGTTTAATATCGGCGCGTCCGGTGTAGATACCCGCTGTGTAGCCGGCCGGGCCGGAACCGATGATGAGGCATTTTGTATGTTCCATGAGTTTTGGTGTTGATAAGTTGATTGTTGATATGTTGATACGTTGATATGTTGATACGTTGATACGTTTGACTGCTGATTACTGACTACTGCTATTATCGCCCGTGCGGCTAGCACCTGAGCGCTTTTTCAGCGAGAAGTAAATCATGTAGGACATGCCGAGCGCTATGGCGGTGGCTTGCTGAGCACCCCAGAAGAGCCATCCGCAGGCGAGGCCGCACACTTCGCTGATGCCATAGATGTCTAGTGCCTGCCACACAAGAACGGGGTAGGCTCCTAATCCGCCCTGCGAAATCATCATGCCCACGCTGCCGAAGATGTACATCACAAACGCCGCCCTTGCTCCGAGCCACGAGGTTTCCTCAAAGGCGCGGAAGATAAGCCAGCCGCCGAAGATATAGAGACCATAGAGGCAGACGCTGTAGAGTAGGAATAGTATCATGCTGCGTCGGTCGAGGCGGAAGATGCTGCGAAGCCCTTCCCATGCGCCGGTGATTATGCTGTCGATTTTGCAGAACACTTTGTATTTCATCCAGCGGACGCGGAGATGACGGTATATGAGTATTGCCGCGATGCCGAGCACCACCGCTACGAGGATGACCGCCCACCAGTGGGGCAGTGTGGCGAATTTCTGCGAGAGGGCGTCGTAGAGCCAGTCTTTGGCTTTTCCGAACATAACAAGCAAGCCGAGTAGCAAAACCACCCCGAAGGCCAGCACGTCGAACAGGCGTTCGGTGACGACGGTGCCGAGCGACTTCTCCATCGGGATATCCTCGCTGGTTTTCAGTGTGGCGCAGCGTGTCACTTCGCCCAAACGCGGAAATGCAAGGTTTGATAGGTAAGCTACGGCTACGGAACCGAAGGTGTTGTTGCGCGACGGCACATGCCCCATGGGTTTGAAAAGCAGCCGCCAGCGTAGTGCTCTCACATAGTGGCTCAACGCTGTCTCGGCTATCACAGCTGCCACCCACCACCAGTTGGCTTGCTTGAACGACTCCCAGATGGCGTTGCGCTGGTCGGGTTCAAGTTTCAGAAGAAACCAGTAGATAAAGAACAACCCGATGCCGAAGAATATGATAAACTTCAGCACATCGCCGAGTTTGAGTCGGTGTTTGTTTGTCGATTCTGGATTGCTTTTCATCTTTTTGTCGATACTGTTTACTTAAAACTTACAGCTTAAAACTCACAACTGACTGCTGCCCGCTAATTAAGCTTGTTGTTTTTCGGGAAGATGACCGTCGGGTGCCATTTTTTTGCTTCTTCGAAGTCCATGATGGCGTAGGAGGCGATGATGATAAGACTTCCGACGGGAGCTTTGTGTGCGGCGGCACCGTTGATGCCGATCACGCCGCTGCCGCGTTCGCCTTTGATGACGTAGGTGCTGAAACGCTCACCATTGGTGATGTTGTAGATATCGACACGTTCGTTCTCAATTATGTTGGCGGCTTCCATCAGCGCTTCGTCGATGGTGATGCTTCCGATATAGTCAAGGTCGGCTTCGGTCACCGTGACACGATGGATTTTTGACTTGAGTACCTCGATTTGCATTTGTTATATTGGGATGTTGATATGTTGATTCGTTGATATGTTGATATGTTGATACGTTGATAGGTTTTATGGTGATATGGATGCTGACTACCACGCGTTAATCAAAACAGAATCAAGTAGATCAGCAGGCAGGCGAGGAGGGCGTAGAGGATTATCTTGCCGCCCGATACGGGTTTCATATAGTCGCTGTCGCCCATGTCGAATCGGCGGCGTATCTTTATCTTGCGCGTTTTGTTGCCCACTCCGTCGCCGGCATATTTGTTGAGAATAGCGCTGTCTGCACCTTCTGTTGACTGCTGATTATTATTATCGCCCGTGCGGCTAGCACCCGACTGAAATCTCGGCTGGTAGTTGAACGTGGGCATCTTGCGGCGACGGAAGAGGTCGCTGAAGCCCAGCTTCCGGCTTTCGCGTTTTTCGTCGTTCTCAATCTCACGCACCCGCTGCTCGAAATATTCCAGCTCCGCATCAGTCGTTTCGTCACTAGCCGCCGTTGGCAGGTCAATTTCTTGCCCTGTGCGGGCACGCTCTTGGTCGCTATATTTCTTCTTCAAAGCCTCCCATTTCTCTTTCTCCGGGTCGTAGAAACGCGGAGTGTAGTGGAACTGTCGCGGCTTGGGTGTGTAGAACATCGGCATGGCTTGAGATTGCTTGAATGTTTGAAATATTAATTCTTGAATGGGTTATACACTTACGCAATCACGCAATTACACAATCACACATTGTTTTAGAACTCTCCAACCACTCTGTCCATCATCACGTCGTGGGGTTCGACCGGGACGTTTTCGACCATCTGAAAGTCGAAGCACACGCCGATTTTGTAGGCGTTGGGCGTTGACTTCAGCAGTCGGTCGTAGAATCCGCGTCCGCGTCCCATACGGTGTCCCTCTTTGTCGAAGGCAACGCCGGGGACGATGATGGCATCCACGCTTTCCAGGTCGGTGTATTCCTCTCCGGTGGGTTCGCCGATACCGAACTGCTCGCCTTCGCGCATACAATCCGCCCCCGTGTATTGGCGCAACCGTAGGTCGTCGCCGTCAACGCATGGCAGCAGAATGGTTTTGGATTTATACCACTTCTCGACAAAGTCGTGTGTCTGCACCTCGTCTTCCATCGACCAGTAGAGCAACACGACCTTCGCCTCGCGGAAGCGGTCGAGTTCCTCCACCTTCGACATGATGGCTCTCGAACGTGAAAGTTTCTCACAAAAAGGGACGGCTTTTTTCGCCGCCCTTATTTGTATGCGCAGTTCTTTTTTGTCCATCGATTAGAACGGTAGGTCGTCGTCACCTTCCGAAGGCATCTGGTTCTCCGGAGCTACGGGCTGTTGTGGAGGCAGCGGTGCTGCGAAAGGCTGTGCGGGAGCGCCAGCTTGGGGTGCAGCAGGTTGTGCTGGGGCACCGCTCCAAGCGTAACCGGTTGACTGAGGAGGCATCTGTCCGGGAGTGAAGGGCTGTATGTTGCGGCAGCGCAGGTCGGTGTACCACTTCTCGTTGAACTCTCTCGATTCGGGCGAGAACGATACAGATACGTAGCTTCCCATCGGGATATTTTTCACCATCGCCACTTTGTCGGCTCCGAAAGCTGTGAAGGCTACCTGACGCGGATATTCGCCGTCGGTTTCAATTACAAATCCACCTCTTACCCAAGGTCCGCGGGCGCTCTCGCCGCTCACTTCGGGCAATAATTTGATAAGTTTTCCTGTGATGTCCATTATTATATATTTTATTTTGTTAATTATCAAACGAAAACATCGCCACTCGCCAAAAAAGCGATAGGCAAAGATAAACAAAAGTTTTGAGTTTATAGAAACTGTTTTGATTTAATTCAATGTTTTTCTTAAAACACTTGGACGGCATATTTTCAACCTTCTCTCAGTTACGATGGACACCCATCGCGCCTTCGATAAGGTGAAAAATCTGCTCGTCCATGAGCATAATAAATTCCATCAATTAAATTAAAACAGTTTCTTGGTAAATACTTTTTAGTCGCTGATAACGAAAATGTTGGCTTTCGACTATCAACCACTTAAAACTTACAGCTTAAAACTGACCACTTAAAACTTACAGCTTAAAACTTACAGCTTAAATATTTGCCCTGTGCGGGCACGCACCCCTGTCGGGCACGCACCTATTTCCCCGTCCTCCAGTTGAAATAGAAAATCAGCAACCCCGAAATCAGGAACATAGCACCAACGATGCACCAGAAGGCCGTGGTGTTGGAGATGAACGGGAAATCGACGTTCATGCCGAACATGCCCGTTATCACCGTCAGCGGCAGGAGTATGGTGTTGATGTAGGTCAGCACCTTCATTATCTCGTTGGTTTTGTTCGCCTGCAACGAGTCGAACGTCTTAGAAAGACCTTCAATCAACTCGCCGTAGTCCTCGATTGAGTCGAACATCTTCTGATACTGGTCGAGTATGTTACCCCAGTAATCTTCCATATCCAGCACGTCGGGGTTCACAAAGCCTTTGATGCCGCCGCTCTCAAACATGTGGAGCACTCGCAGCTGAGGTTTGAACGTGGTGTTCAGCAGGATGGTGTTGCGTCGCGTCATCGAAATGCTCTCGATGATGCTCTTTGCACGTTTGTTGAAGATGTCGTAGTTAATCAAATCCACCTCCGAACCCACTCGCATGATGAGCGTGTAGGTCTCGGTCATCAGGCGGTTGAGTATGTTGTAGAGCAGCAGGTCGCTGCAGCTCATCGCCTCCTGTGCGTCCTCGTCCTGCTCCTCGATGTCCTGTTTAAGGTCGTCGAAATACTGTTTCACCGCCCAATGCGGCTTACCGATGGTGATGATATAGTCGCGTCCCCAGAAAATCTTCACCTCGCGCACACGGATAAACTTGCCGCCCTTCTCGAAATAGGGGAAGTGCAGAATCAGGAAGTAGTATTCGTCGTATTCGTCGATTTTCGGACGCTGGTTGTTCGACTTACAGTCTTCAATGTCCAAGGGGTGGAAATCGTAGGTCTCGAGCAGGTAGTCGTAGTCGTCCTCCGTAGGGTTGGTGATATGCTGCCATTTCAGTTGTTTGTACTCGATAGCTTCTATCATACGGTTTCCTCCTTTCCTCGTTTACGCCCCCTTCGCCCTTTTTTCAAGGGACTTCTGTGCGGGCGATGGGTTTGAAAATCTGTATTCTACATGCCGGTAATAATTGTTCCGATTCGGCTGCAAAGTTACAAAAATAGTTTCATGTATCAACAATAAAGGCAAAATTTTGCCACTCGACGCCAATTCACATATTATTCGTATATTTGCACCTCATAATAAACTTTTCAAAATTCGAAATTCATAATTCAAAATTAGTATGTACATTCCACAACGCGGACTTTATGTCGCCCACTGCGCCGACGGCGACCTCTCAATTATCGGTAAGATGGCCAATCGTCACGGCCTCATCGCCGGAGCTACCGGAACCGGCAAGACCGTCACCCTTCAGGTGATGGCCGAAACCTTCGCCCAGGCGGGCGTCCCATGCTTTATGGCCGACATGAAGGGCGACCTCAGCGGCATCTCACGTCCGGGCGCCATGAGCGGCTTCATCGAGAAACGTCTCTCGCAGTTCGGCATCGAGAATCCTCAGTTCCAGGCTTGCCCCGTGCGCTTCTACGACGTCTATGGCGAGCAGGGACATCCCATCCGCACCACCGTCTCGCAGATGGGTCCGCAGCTCCTCTCGCGTCTGCTCGGACTTAACGAGACGCAGGACGGCGTCTTGAATATCGTCTTCCGTGTGGCCGACGACCGCGGACTTCTCATACTCGACATGAAGGACCTCCGCTCCATGCTCGACCACGTGGCGCAGAACGCCAAGGAATACTCGTCGCAATACGGCAACATCTCGGGCGCCACTGTCTCCGCCATCCAGCGTGCGCTGCTGCAGCTCGAAAACCAGGGCGCCAACCAGTTCTTCGGCGAGCCGGCGTTCGACATCCGCGACCTGCTCCAAACCGATGCGCAGGGTAGGGGAGTGCTCAGCGTCCTCGCAGCCGACAAACTGATGCTACAGCCGAAGCTCTACAGCACCTTCCTCCTCTGGCTTATGACCGAGCTCTACAGCACCCTTCCCGAAGTGGGCGACCTCGATATGCCCAAGCTTATATTCTTCTTCGACGAAGCCCACATGCTCTTCGACGACACATCGAAAGCTATGGTTGATAAGGTCGAGCAGGTCATCCGCCTCATCCGCAGCAAGGGCGTCGGCATCTATTTCGTCACGCAGAATCCGTCGGATATTCCCGACAGCATCCTCGGACAGCTCGGCAACCGCGTGCAGCACGCCCTCCGTGCCTATACGCCCAAAGACCAGAAAGCCGTCAAGGTCGCAGCCGACACCATGCGTCCCAACCCCGCCTTCAAGACCGACGAGGCCATCACCACACTCGAGACGGGCGAAGCCCTCGTGAGCTTCCTCGACGAGAAAGGCGCACCCACCGTCGTCCAGCGAGCCAACATACTCTTCCCGCTCTCGCAGATAGGCGCCATTACTCCGCAGGAACGCGACGCAGCCATCAAGCAGAGCCCCATCTACGGCAAATACGACACACCCATCGACAGCGAGAGCGCCTACGAGATACTGATGCGCGAGAAGGAGACCGCCTTGCAGGAAGTTGAAGAAACTCGCAAACCTGCCGTCTCCGAAAAGACTGAAAAGTCTGAAAAGCCAGCCAAGAAAGGCAGCGGCATAGGGTCGAAGGTGCTCAAAGGTGTCATCACAGCAGTCACGGCGACGCTCGCCACAGCTGCCGGCACCGCCGTGAGCGACAAGATTTCGGGCAAGAAAACCAAGTCGCGCACCACCACCGGGCAGAAGATAGTCAAAAACACCACCTCTGCCGCCACCCGCACCATCACCCGCGAGCTCACCCGCAGCATCTTCGGAAATCTGTTGAAATAGGTGCGTGCCCGCACAGGGCGAATAATTAGTTTTAAGCAGTAAGCTGTAAGTTTTAAGTATTAAACGTTAAAGTGGTCGGCAAATACATTTGTCCATTCACCATTCACTATTCACTATTCACCAATGAAAAAACAGATTCTTACGTTCCTGCTGCTTTTAGCGGCTTTGCACTCCTCCGCTCAGGAGCGTGTTCTGTTTGTCGGCAACAGCCTCACCTACTACAACGAAATGCCACAGCTCTTCGCTGGTATCGCCAACGACAAAGGCTTTCGCGTTGAGGTTGACTCCTATACCGTCGGAGGTACGGGATTGGCCGAGATGCTCGCATCGGGCGAAGTGCAGCGGCTCATCGAGTCGGAGCGTTGGGACAAGATGGTGCTTCAGCCGGGCACAGGCGAGTCGGCTGGCTTGTCTATCCCCACCGACTCTACCGCAAGTGTCGTGCGGCAGCTTGTTGCCGCCTTGCGTGCCGTCAACCCCGATGCGAAGGTCTGTCTTTATGAGATAAGCAACGGCATCACTCCCGGCGACGGCAGTGGCGACTACGACTACTATCTCTCCACCCAGCAGCGCATACTCGACTCCGTGACCAAGATAGCGCGTCTGGCCGAGGTGCCTTTCGCCCCGGCCGGCGAGTGCTTCAGAGAACATTATGCCGCCCATCACGACCTGATGCTGCACTCTGTCTTCAACGACATACACCCCAACGCGGCGGGCTCCTACCTTGTGGCGTGCGCCATCTTCGAAACCCTCTACGAAGTGCCGGTTGCGTCGTGCGACTACTACGGAGACCTTGACGAAGAGCAAGCCGAATACCTGCAGCAGATAGCCGACACCGTAGTGCTCCCCAACCGCGAGAGATGGCTCATGGGGCCCGGCGAAGACCCCGAAGATCCACAAGACCCCGATTCTCTCTCAATTAGCACAATAAAGCATTCAAACAATAACGCATTAAACCTCTATCCCAACCCCACCACAGGCTTGGTGCATATAGAAGCAACCGAAGAAGTGACAATCTATGACCTAAAAGGCAACAAAACCCAGCTGCGACCGCAATCCGGCACCCTCGACCTAACAAGCTTCGCCACAGGAGTGTATATCCTGCAAGTGGGAAGTCATCGTCAGAAATTGATAATCACTCGCCCATAACGGTCAGTTATACTCGATAGGTATTGACTGTTAAAATTTCTTCTATTATAATGTAAAAAATGTGGCAAAAACGATATTTTATCTATTATAATGGATAAAATGTGTGAATTCGCATGTTTTATCTTTTATAGTGGAAGATTTGTATGTGGTATTTTGGATGTCTGAGACGTTTCCTTTTGGATAAACTATGATGATTTTCCCTTCGGCGATCCTTCGGCGAAGTCCCGACAACCAATCGTCAACCGAAGTGTGCCGACGGCTCACATTCCCATTAACCCCACACTCGTAGTGTGGGGTAATACTACAGGCAAAAGAAAAGCGTGCCGACGGCACGCCACAAAGCGGAATAATCAAATTATTTGCTCAATCCGAGAATGATTTGTAATTTTGCACCATCAAATATCCGAAAAACGGGATATATAAGATTATGAAAACACAAAATAATAGAACTTCCGAATACCGATTCTCAATAGAATACTACGTGTTCCGTGAGAACGATTATATGATTGCCTATTGTCCCTCGCTAGATATCAGTACATCAGGCAAGGATTACACCGATGCAGTAAAAAACTTCTTCGAGCGTTTCCAGATATATGTTGAAACTTGTCTTGAAACGGGTACGCTGTGGGATGATCTCAAAGATCATGGTTGGAAGGTTTCGGAGAAGAAGCTTACGCCGCCGCCGTTCAGCAAATTGGTTCGCAAGCCCGAGGTGTCGAAATTGCTTGGCGGACACACCAACTATGAAAAGGTGTCGTCACCGATGCGTATAGCTGCGATGGCATGAAGAAACTTTCTAACATCACGATAAAAGAGTTCCGAGACATACTTACAAGGCTTGGATTGGAACCTGTGCGAACGGTTGGCGGTCATGAAATATGGCGTAAAGAGGGCTTGAAACGTTCCATCGTGTTTCAAACGCATGTTGAACCTTTGCCGGAATTCATAGTCAAAAATGCCATCCGTGATCTCGGTATGACTCGTCAAGAGTTTTTGGATATCCTGGAATCGCTATAAAATATTGCAGATACAAGTAAACAATATAACAAACAAAATATGGCAGATTTTCAAACCCCAGTATCAATAGCCGAAGCTATAGAGCACATTAGACGTAATGAATATTTGTTACCAGCTTTTCAGCGTGATTTTGTATGGTCTCCTTCTCAAATTGAGACATTGTTTGACTCTCTTATGAGAGGATACCCTATTAGCTCCATGCTATTCTGGAAAGTAAAAGGGGAAACTAAAACCGATTTTAGATTTTGTAAATTTCTTACCGATTTCATTCAGAATCATCAAACATGGGGCGGCTATATCTCTACAGACCATCTGAATGATTTCCATGCTGTACTGGATGGTCAGCAACGTTTAACAGCACTATACATAGGTCTGTGTGGAAGCTATGCTTATAGAGGTTATATGAAAAGGAGTGAATTAAATGAAAAGAATTTCCCGACGAGGCATTTGTACATGAACATTTTACCCCAAAAGACTCAAGTGGAATCAGGTGAACAGGAGTATGCTTTTCTTTTTATTGACAAAAATGTATCTAAAGAGATGGATTTGTTTCAAGACAAAGCAGGTCTCTGGTTTAGAGTTGGAAGGATAATGTCTCTTCACGCAGATACAACCTATGATTTGGATGATTTTATTGAAGAAAAAAATATTGAACGAGAATCAAGGAAGATACTCAAACGTTTGGACAACGTAATATTCAATGGAAGAATTATTAATTACTATGAAGAAGATGACCAACGTCCAGATAAAGCGGTAAATATATTTGTCAGAATTAATTCTGGTGGAACAGCACTAAGTTTCTCGGATATTTTAATGTCAATTGCTGTTGCAAATTGCAAGAAAATAGATATGAGAACTGAGATAAAGAAACTCTTGGATAGCATCCGTGCAAAGGGATTTAATGTTCCACAGGATTTTATTTTAAAAGCATTTCTCTACTTGTATCACAAAGATGTTCGTTCGCTCATCACAAGTTTTAATATTGATTTTATTGAAACGATTGAATATAAATGGGTGGATATAAGAGATTCTATTTTGAGTTTGTTCGATCTTTTGAAATCGTTCGGTCTGACAGATTTCACAATGACATCATACAATGCGTCTTTGCCAATTCTATACTATTTGCATCATAAAAATGTTTATGTGGATTTTTATAAAAAAATTGCAAATAGAGAAGAGTGTTTACTAATACGTAAATGGATTTTTACAATTCTTTTAAGGCGTGCGTTTGGAGCAAGTGCAGATAGCGTTTTGATGCAATCTCGGCGTGCATTTACGTCGGACATAGATCATTGCTATATTGAATCTACGTGTGATTGTTTTCCAGCAAATCAGATAAATTCAGAAATTAAAAAGATATCCGACGTGGGAGATGACTTTATCGAAGGACTTCTATATAGTCAAAAGGATCATAGATACACATTCCCGATTTTAGCAATGTTATATCCAAACCTGGATTATAGAAACAATAATTTTCATCAAGATCATCTGCACCCTGCAGCCTCGTTTGACAATCTAAAACAAGAAGACAAGGATAAGTACGGATGGAATACTTATAATTCAATACTGAATTTACAAATGCTTGATGCAAATGAAAATGAGTCAAAGAATGCGATGCCCTTAGCGGATTGGGTACAATCTAGGACGACAAATGAGAACAGAATGGAATTTCTTGAAAGACATCTTATCCCTAATGATGTCGATTTGGATTTGGGTGATTTTTCTCAATTCATTGAAAAAAGAAAGGTATTGCTTATTAAAAAGTTAAAACAGCTGATCAATTAAACTATACTAGATACAGTCTTTTCGGATAACATATCCGAAACGGAAACCCATAGGGGTTCGTAATCCTGAAGAGCAGTTGGATGGCTGCTCTTTTTTGTGTTATGCCTATAGCGAGTGTTGATCCATATTTGGAACAAGATATCGCTCCGTTTGAAAATCCTTATTGACCTAATGACTAATGTCGGTTAATGACAGGTTGCGGTTAAATAGTAGGTGTTGGATTTTTTTTACATGAAAAACAATAGCGGACCGTCACCATCCGTTACCTATTATATCTTTGATATAATACCCATCTTTTCTTCATTCAAAAACAGCCCCTCTAATTCTAGGGTAATTCTAGGGTAACTATAGTGTAATTCTAGGGTAACTCTAGATCAAGGTCGTATCAAGGAGCAGATAACTAGTACTCAACTTCGATATGACACCGACTTTCCACATCGTTACAAATATGCAATCAGCAACTGCTCCTTGATGAGTAAGCGGATAGGCAATAAATGAAAAATAAATACGTTATTGAAATAAAAGGATAATCGAAATGGAAGCAATGTCAGCTTTGAACAGCGCACAAGTGGATGTGATGAACATGATGTCGTTCGTCAATACCCAAAGTTCATGGCTTCGCATGAAAGAGGCCATCGCCGACTATTTTGCCAAACAGCTCGACAGCGAGATTGACGGCCTTTGGGCGGATGGTACTTTGAACGACGAGAAGGTTCAGTCGTTCGCTACTCTACACGAGCGAACTCCATACAAATAGGCGACGATGCGTATCGAGGAATTCCTGAAGGAGATTTAATTAATAGAGAAAGAAAAAAAAAGTCCGCAGGCAATCGCCTGCGGACCTTTGGTTTGATAGGTGTCCTAAATCTGTTCACTAATAACGACCTCTCTCTGGTCACAGTTCACAGGTCACTGTTCACTAATAACGACCTATCTCTGGTCACAGTTCACAGATCACAGTTCACTCCCCTAGAAATACAGGTCGCGTTCGCCGTCGCCTATCTTGCAGAGGTTGCCTTCGACGCGTTTCTTGAGCTCTTCTTTGGGGAAGGTCTGCGTGAGCTTCTTGAGCAGCTCGAGGCCTTTGGCTTTGGTTTCGGGTGAGGCGTAGTCTTCGAGATATTCGCGGAAGGTGAACATCGCGTTGGGTTTGCAGTACTCCTTGATGAGGCCGGGTTTGGCGAGGTCCATGAAGTCGGCTCCCGTGCGCCCCTTGCGGTAGCATCCCGTGCAGAACGACGGTATGTAGCCGCCGTCGATCATCATCGAGATGACCTCGTCGAGCGAGCGGTGGTCGCCGAGGGTGAACTGCGCTCCGGTGTTGTCTTCCTCGTAGCCGCCGGGATTGGTCTCGGAGGCGGCGGAAATCTGGCTGACGCCGTATTTGACCAGCTTGTCGCGCATCTCGGGACGCTCGCGGGTGGAGATGATGATGCCGGTATAGGGCATAGCGATGCGGATGATGGAGATAATCTTCATGAAGTCTTTGTCGGCCACTGGGTGCGGTATGTTCTCGGGCAGCGAGAAGGGTGTGCCTTCGGCGGGCTCGATGCGCGGGAAGGAGACGGTGTGCGGGCCGCATCCGTAATCCTCTTCGAGGTGACGGGCGTGCTCCATGATGGCGAGAATCTCGAATCGGTAGTCAACCAATCCGAACAGCACTCCGAGTCCCACGTCGTTGATGCCGCCTTCCATAGCGCGATCCATGCAGGTGAGGCGGTAGAGGTAGTCGCCCTTGGGGGTGCCTGCGGGGTGGAACTTGGCGTACTCGACGGGATCGTAGGTCTCCTGGAAGCAGACATAGGTGCCTATCTTCTCGGCTTTGAGCTTGGCGAAGTCCTCGACGCTCATGGGGGCGAGCTCGACGTTGATGCGGCGTATGGTGCTGCCTTTCTCGTCCTTGGCGGCGTAGGTGCGGCGGATGGCTTCAACCATATAGTCGGCGTCGTTGCGTGGGCTTTCACCGCAGATGAGCAGCGCACGTTTGTGTCCCATGCGGAGCAGCTGGAGGGTCTCCTGCTCGATTTCGTCCATCGTCAAGACCTTGCGTTTGAGGCCTTTGTTGTCGCGACGGAAACCGCAATAGACGCAGTTGTTGACGCAGGCGTTGCCCGTGTAGATGGGGGCGAAGAGGACGAGGCGTTTGCCGTAGATCTCGTCTTTGCAGTACTCGGCGGTGTCGAGAATCTTCTGTATGTCGGCTTCGTCTTCGACGCAGAGGAGTTTGGCGACGTCCTCGAGGTTGAGGCCTTTGAGTTTGCGTGCTTTGTTGAGGATGCTGTTCAGCTCGTCCTGCGACGGCACATTGTCGGTGAGCAAACCATAGAGTTTCTCACGATCTATAAAATTCTGGTTGCGCATGATGGTATGTTTTTTTTGTTGATATGTTTAATGTTGATATGTTTGTCGTTGATATGGTGAGAGCTTTTGATTGGTAGCTAATTACTTAAAACTTACAGCTCACAGCTTAAACCTAACTGCTGACCACTAATCACTGGTCACTGGTCACTGATCACCATTCCTCGTCACCACCGCTTTGGCTTCGACGCCTGGGAGACGTCCTGCACGTCCGCAGAGGCCGTTGATGCGGTCAACGGTGCCGCTGACGATAAGTGAGATGACAGCGATGCCGTGCTGCTGAAGGGGCAACCCCTGGCGGCACAGGATGATGTCGGAAAAATCCGAGATAAGGTGGTTGATTGACTCCGACTGGCTGCGGTCGGACACTAATAGTGTTATTGTTCCAATTCTCTTTTCCATCAGGTGTTAGGCTTTTGGATTAGAAATCAGGTTAATTATGTCATGTCAAGCACTCAGCTCAACACTTTGCAAAGATACAAAAGTTTTTTATTCTGTGAGGTTTTTGTTACGGAATATCTACTTTGTTATACACAGAACGTTTCAGCAGGGCGGCTTGCAGGACTCCTCGCATGGTGAGATATACCATGAAGGCTGTCCAGAGGATGTTGTTCCACAGCTGGTGGTCGTCGGCGTGATGCGGGAAGAGGGCTTTCAAACCGAAATAGACGGCGAAGAAGGAGGCGGTGGCGAGGAACATGGTGTTGCGCATGGCTCGCGAAGCGGTGGCGCCGACGAAGATGCCGTCGAAGAGGAAGGCGGCGAAGCCGCAGATGGGCACGATAAGCGTCCAGAACATATAAGGTCGCGCGCTGGCGATGATGTCGGTCTCGTCGCTGAAAATCCGTAGGAACCAGTCGCCGAAGAGGGCGTAGAGCGCAGTGAAGACCACGGTGAGGATGACGCCCCAAAGGAGGATGAGACGTATGGAAAGCCGCAGCGAGTGTGAATCACGGGCACCGATATATCGTCCCACGAGTGACTCGCCGGCATAGGCAAAGCCGTCCATGATGTAGCTGAAAAGGGTGAAGAACTGCAGCAGCAGCGCATCGACAGCCAGCACTTGGTCGCTGATGCGTCCCGATGCTGCCGTTATGAAGGTGAAGACGGCAGCCAGACATACGGTGCGGAGGAAGATGTCGCCGTTGACCTTGAAGAATCGCAACATCTCTTTAGAATTGAAAATTGAAAGTTGAAAATCGAAATGTTCCTTGAACAGGTGCCCGTAGCGTTTGACGACGAAGAAAAGGCCGATGGCGAGGCCGCTGTACTGTGCGATGACGGTGCCGAGTGCGACTCCTCGTATGTCCCAATGGAAGACGAGCACGAAAAGGAGGCTGCAGACGATGTTGACGATGTTGAGGATGATGGCGATCCACATGGGCAGACGTGAGTTCTGCATGCCGATAAACCAGCCTTTGACGGCATAAAGTCCCAGCGTGGCGGGAGCCGCCCAGATGCGGATGAAGAAATACTGGAGGGCGAGGGCGATGACTTCGGGGCTTCCGTGAAAGACTTTCTCGGAAACCAGCGCGATGGGCCATTGGAGAACCAGAAGTAGGAGTGCGATGGCGAGGGCGACGGCGAAAGCGCGTATGAACACTTTGACGGCTTCGTCCATACGGTTGGCGCCGTAGGCTTGTGCGGTGAAGCCGCTGGTGCCCATGCGGAGAAATCCAAAGTTCCAGTAGATGAGGTTAAAGATAGAGGTGCCGATGGCGATGGCGCCGATGTGGTTGGCGCTGAGATGCCCCACTATGGCCATATCGACCATACCGAGCAGGGGTACGGTGATGTTGGTAATGATGTTGGGCAAAGCAAGCCCCAGTATGCGGCGGTTCAAGGCAGTTGTGAATTTTGAATTATGAATTCTGAATTTCGAAATTCAAATTTCGCAATTCAAAATTACTGAATCGGGCAGGTGGCTACGTTGTAGATGGTGCGTGACGACTTGTCGGAGACGAAGGCGACCACTTGGCAGTTTTCCTGGTTGGAGCCTTCGGGCAGGTCGGCTCGTAGGGTGACCTTGCGTGCGGTGCCGCGAGTCTTATTGCAGTCGATATCGAAGCCCCACTTGTCGGTGACAAGTCCGCGAAGGACGTGGTTGTGGACGTAGGCGGCGTTCTCGGTGCCGTCGGGCATCTTCTGGGTGGCGATGATGGAGTCTTCGATAAAGAGGACCGTGAGTGTTATGTCGTCGGCGAGGTCGTCGAGAAGTTCTATAGAAGAAGTGATGCTTATTTTGCCGGCTTGGCTGTCGAAGTGCGATTCAACGGCAAGCGCTACTGTGGCTGTTTCGCCGATGATGGCGTCGATGTCGGACGTGAACGGCGAAGTGGGGTTGATGGTGTTGAGTGTGGAACCGTTTTTCTGGCGGTTGAGTAGAACGGCAGGGAATGAGGCGGTGGTGCCAAAGAAGTTGGTGCACCATGCTTCGCCTTCGTCGGTACGCAGGTCGGGGCTGTTGCCAAGGGGAGTGCCGAATACGGCAGTTGCGTGGATGGCGGTTGCGACCACCTTGTCGCGATAGCTGGCTTGATTGAGTATGTCGTGTATCACCTCGTCGGCGGTCGGACAGTTGTTGCATCTGGGTCCTGTGTATTTCTCAATCCACACGCGATGGGTGTGGTCGGCAACGGGCTCGCTGTCCTCCCACTCGCCTACGGCGCCTGAATAGACGGTGTAGGTGCCATCTTCGGAGGGTTCAATCTTGTCGCAGGAAACTGCGAAGAAAAGGAGCGTTGAAGCTAATATCGTTTTGATCAACTGTTGATATGTTGATATGTTGATATGTTTCATGTTGATATGTTGATATGTTTTCTGTTGATATGTTGATATGTTAAGGTGTGACCTGTGACCAGAAGCTGGCTGCTGACTACTGACTGCTAATTTCAATTATCAGCTTTCAACTTGTATTAGAAACTGGTTGAGAGCGAGAAGGTGAGTCCGTTGGCGGCTGGCACCTGACGGCAGACGCCTCCGATGCAGATTATGCCTTCGCGCTGTTTGCCGTAGCCGACTTGGATGCGGGTGGCTTTGTGGGTGTAGCCGAGCGAGATGTTATAGTAGTTGCCGATGCCGTCTTTGTAGCACCACTGGTCGCTGACGGAGACAAACAGCTTGGAGGTGAAGTTGTACTCGATAAGTCCCATCAGCCAGTCGCCGCAACGTTTGTCATCGACGGCTTTGTCATACACCGAGTTGCTGGCGAGCCATTCGGCTTCGAAACGCAGCACATGTTTCGGGTTGACCTTGTAGGTGAGGTCGGCGACCACCACGTTGTTGGTGTGTATCTTGCCTGCGTGACCTTCGACGATGGGGTTGAAACGGATGAAACCGTAGGTGACGGCGAGTTTGATTTTCTGGGAGAACTTCTTGTTGAGTTCGAAGTTTACGTCGGTGTAGTAGAGGCCGTGAGGCTTGAAGAAGTTGGATGTGTAGCCTTCGGTACCGCGTCCGCCGATATAGTTTGTCTCTATGCCAGTGATGACCGAACCGTTGAGATGCAGGTCCATACCGTATTTGCCTCCGAGTGCGGTTCCTTTCTTGATTTTATACATCACGTCGCCCTGAAGTCCCATCTCGCCTGTGGCTTGGGTGGCGTAGGGATACATGGAGAGGAAGGCGTAGGTGTGTTGTTTTGTGATGGATGGGATGTAGTTGATATAGAGCATTTCGCCTGTCTCGCTGCGTACGGATTTGAAGCACATGTTATCGACACGCTTTGCCTGGATGTTGGCGCTGAAACCGCGCATGGAGTATCCTGCAGAGAGGAAGAGTGCCTGTCCTTCGCGATAGATGTAGTTGTTTAGCACGTTGGGGTCTTGTCCTTTGCGGGCATATTCGGCTTGCAGGTTGAATCCACCGTGACTGAGGTCGAGACGTACGCTTCCGGCACCGATATTGTGGGGCAGGTTGAGCTTGTATTCGGGGTTTTCGGCCAGGATGGTCTCGTCTTTTTCGTATTTGCTGACAAATCCGCCGCCAATGGTGATGCGAGTCTTGCTTTCGGCGAACGACTTTATTATGCTGTTGAAGTTGAGTTCGGCATCGACGCCACGCACCAATCCGTCGCCCCACTCCCAGTAGTAGCGCTGTTTTCCGAATACGCCCTTGACTGTAAGTCCGTTCACAGGACGCACCGCGACCTTGAATCCGAGTATGGCGTTGTCCATTCCGAGATAACGGTCCTCGTAGGCACGGAGAATCATACCGTTGCCGAACTGCTCGTAGAAGGTACCGGCTGTCACAGAGAGCCAGCTGCCGTTGTAGGAGGCGAAGTAGTTGGCTATACCTTGTCCTTTATATTTGGCGTTGAATCCTGGCAGAGGGTTCTGATAGGCCTCGAAGCGCATGCCTGCCGAGAAGTTGCCGTTGGTGTATAGAATGTCGGCACGGGCGTTGAGCAGCAGCCCCTCTTCGACAGCGTTGGCGCCTATAAGGGTGTCGCGGCTGGATGTCTGTCCGTCAATCTGTATATTACCCGTTACGTGTCCTCCGAGTATGCCTTGTGCATTGACCGAAAAACCTGCGAAAAGGATGGCCCCCATAAGAGCCACCCGTTTGATGATATTTGTCATTTGTGATTAGTGAATAGTGATTAGTGAATTGACAAATGTATTTGCCGACAGGTGGCAGCTAATTACTGTGCACTGACAATCTTTCTGACTTCCTCGATGATTTCCTCCTCGCTGCCGTCAACGTATGAGGTGTGCTGCCACACTATCTCGCCCTCGCCGTTGAGGATGAAGGTGTGAGGCACGTTGACGACGTTCATGGCGCGTTTGAAATCTTGGTTCTGGTCGAGATAGACCTCGTAGGGCCAGTCGTTGCCATCGACGTGTGGTTTCACGCGTGAAGCCGAGCGGGCGTCGTCGATAGAGATGGCCACCAGTTTGACGCCGGTTTCTTCCTGCCAATCTTCATACACTTCGCGTATGGCGTTGAGCTCTTTGTTGCAGGGTTTGCACCAGGTCGCCCAGAAGCTGATGATTATGGGTTTGCCGTCGTTCTGTATTACCGACGACTGAACCGACTGTCCGTCGAGGCTTTTCAGGGTGACGTTGTCGGGCATCTTGGCGTTTTGTGCGAAAGCGAAAGCCGAAATTGCAACCAGGGAGAGAGTCAAAAGAAATCGTTTCATAATGTTTATGTTGTTTTGAGTTTTAAGCTGTAAGTTTTAAGTTTTAAGTGGCGCTGACTACGGACCACTAACTACTAACTATTTAGTATTTCTACGAGGTTGGTTATTGCGTCTTTGTATTTAGAGGGTGGGAGAGGGGCGAGCTGGTCGATTGCGGCTGCGATATGTTTCTGTTTTTCGGTACGGAGCTCTTCTATGGTCGGTTTTGGCAGCGAGGTGTCCTCGTCGTAGTCGTTGATGTCGTCCCACAGTTGGAAGGCCATTCCGTAGTGTTCGCCGAACAAACGCATCAGCGGGTTGCCCAACTCGCAGCAGGCGGTCATAAGGCTAGCCGTCTTTCGTCTGAGTATCTCGTAGTAGGTGTTGTGGTCGAGTTGTCCGGCAGCGATATACTGCTGTTGCAGCACCTCGCCTTCGCTCATCTCTACCACCGTGCGGTTGACTATGTCGAATGTCTGTTTGTCGTCAATCTCTTGCAGGAGGTGCATCACCTGTGCCAGGTAGTAGTCGCCGCACAGCACCGCCAGCTTGTTGTTCCAACGTTGTCTTACCGATGGGTTGCCCCTACGCTCACAGGCCTCGTCAACGACATCGTCGTGCATCAGCGAAGCGTTGTGGAGCATCTCCATCGCAGCGGCGCACTTGATTGTGGCGTCTGTAATCGATTCTCCCGCACTCGTGGCAACTCCGGACGAAAGCAGGACGAGTATGGACCTGAGTTCTTTCCCTTTGTGGAGAAAGACGTAGTCGTTGACCTCTTGCAACAGGGCTACGTCAGAATGGAGTCGGTCGGAATAGAGTAGATGTACCTGCTCCAACGGCTCGGAGATTACGGATTTTATGTTGTCAAGAACGTTGTTTGTCAATTCTGTTACGACTTGGAGGTGTTTGTACCTGTGGTGGTTATGGTCGCTATTGCGTTGTTCTGGTTGTCGTGTATGTCTATTGTATAGACACAGGTGCGTCTGCCCTGTTTGAGACAGCGGGCTTCTGCGTTCAGGGTTCCGCTTGAGGCGGGCGAGAGATAGTTGATGGTGCTGCTCACCGACACCCATTTCAGCTCGTCGTGGTTGGCCGCAGCCGCAAAGGCAAGGTCGGCCAATGTGAAGAGTGCTCCGCCCATGACGTTCCCCATGGCGTTGCGATGGTGGTCGGTGACATCCATCTCACACCGTGCGTACCGTTCTCCAACCTCGACTATGCGTACCCCTGTTTGTTCTGTGGCGAAACGGTCTTTCGAAAAAAGTTCTATGCACTCCTCTTTCGTCATTTGGCAGTGAACGTTTCGTACAGCGATGCAATCTTGTTGTACAAAGGTTTGCTGACCTTGACCAAGGGAAGCCGCAATGCGTTTGTAAACTGCCCTTCGGTGGTGATTTCCAATAGAGCCTTCACTCCGGCTGGATTCCCTTCCTCAAACAGCGCATTCATAAGCGGCAGCATCCTGTAGTGCAGTTGTTGGGCTTTCTTGAAATCGCCTTTCAGGGCGAGGTTGACCATTTGCGACATCTCTTTCGGCAATGCGTTGGCTGCTACTGAGATTACACCTGTCGCTCCCAAGGCAATCATCGGGAGGGTCAGGGCGTCGTCGCCCGAAAGAACCTGGAAGTTCGCCGGTTTGCTGTGGAGTATCTGCATTATCTGCTGCAGGTTGCCGCTCGCCTCCTTGATACCTATGATGTTTGGACACTCGTTCGCAAGTTGTATCGTCGTCTCGGCCGTGATGTTACATCCCGTGCGGCCAGGCACGTTGTATATTACCACTGGCACCGGCGAGGTCTCCGCTATGATTTTGAAGTGCTGTGCAATCCCACGCTGCTGAGGCTTGTTGTAGTATGGGGCGACTGAGAGTATGCCGGCTATGCCGTCGAAGTTGGTGCTGTTGATGTTGTCCAGCACCGCCTGAGTGTTGTTCCCTCCTATGCCTAGCATTATCGGCACCCTGTCGGCCACCGCCTCGATTACGAAGTCGTGAATCGCGGCCCGTTCACTTTCCGACATCGTCGCAGCCTCGCTTGTGGTGCCCAGGGCAACTATGTAGTTGACGCCCGACTCTATGATGTTGTCTATAAGTGTCTCAAGCCTCGAGAAATCAATCGTGCTTTGTTTGCGAAATGGCGTCACCAGCGCAACGCCCGTACCCGTGAATGGAAATTTCATGTTGACTGTTATATTCGTTTGATGTTGATATGTTTATACGTTGATATGTTGATAGGTTTTATGTTGATATGTTGATAGGTTTTATGTTGATATGTTTGAAAGGTTTAAAAGGATAAAGGGTTTAAAAGGTTTCTGGTCACAGATCACAGGTCACTATTGTCAATTCACAATTCACAATTCACAAAATTCACCTACTTCCTCACCATCTGCAGATAGTTGCATACGTTCTCGAAGAAAGCAGGCAAGTCTATCGGCCCGTTGCCGTTTATCGTCATGTCGTAAGTGTCGAGGATTTTGTCGCTAGGTCTGTCCGAGTCGTCTATATATGTGATGTTTAGGTCGGCGTCCGCTTTCAGTACAATGTATTGTGAGAAGAACGAGTCCCCGCCGGTCGTGTCTATCACCACATCATATTTCCGAGACAGGAACGCTTCCGTGCTGCTCTCGTGCGGCACACCCCACATGTCGAAGTCCTCCTTCTCGTGGCAAATCGTCGTCTGCGAGTGCGTGATTATATACGAAATCTCCTGCCCGTTTGGCTGGTCGCATATCATGTGCACCCTCCGGTTCGACCGTTCAAGCTCCATTACTATCGCGTACAGATATTTCCACGACAACTCGTCACCCAGATGGAATACTATGCCTATCGTACGCACCTCCTCCATGTTCTTTATCACCTTCCGGTGGCTCTTCTGTCGCAGCCCCTTCAGCAAGCGCCGTTGCTTTATTCCCTTTAATACGTTTGGCATCGCCATATTGATATGAATTATAAATGTTTATACGTTGATATGTTTTATGTTGATATGTTGATAGGTTTTATGTTGATATGTTTGAAAGGTTTAAAAGGATAAATGGTTTAAAAGGTTTCTGGTCACAGATCACAGGTCACTATTGTCAATTCACAATTCACTATTCACAATTCACAAATTTCACAACTTCACAACTTCACAACTTCACCGCACTAGCTTGAACGTTTTACGGTGGTATTTCGTGACCCCCAGTTCCGCTATCGCCTTGTAGTGGTCAGCCGTCGGGTAGCCTTTGTTCTTTGCCCATCCGTATCCCGGACATTCCGCGTCTATGCGTTTCATATATTCGTCCCTGTGAGTCTTCGCCAATATCGACGCAGCCGCAATCGACATATACTTCCCGTCACCCTTAACCACACAAGTGTAGCCGATCTCCGTCTCGTTGTAGAAACGGTTCCCGTCTATCAGAAGCCACTCCGGCCTTGTCGTCAGTTGTCCTATAGCCATATTCATCGCATGCATCGAAGCCCTCAGTATATTCATCTTGTCAATCCCCTCGTTATCCACACTCGCCACAGCCCATGCCGTCGCCGCACCCTCGATCTCCTTCCTCAATTCCTCCCGCTGTCTTGCCGTCAGTTTCTTCGAGTCGTTCAGTAGCCCGTTCTCGTAACCCCTCGGCAATATCACAGCCGCCGCAAACACCGGCCCCGCCAGGCATCCTCGCCCAGCCTCGTCGCACCCACATTCCACCACACCGTCCCTATAACATCTCTCCAACATAACTCAATTCAAAAAAAACTAAATTAAACAACAACCCTTTTAACCCACTAACACAATAACACAATCACTAACGCAATAACACAATCACTAACGCAATAACACAATCACTAACGCAATAACACAATCACTAACGCAATAACACAATAACGCAATAACGCATTCATCTATTCATATCAAACTCATCACAAACAAAACCACCACCATCAAGTCATATATCCACAACCTCTTCTTCTTGTCCATCACATATATGCTCCCCGTCGAAGCCATCGCTATCGCAAACGCACCTCCCTCAATCGGCGTCAAACTCGCATAAAACAACGTCGCCACACTGTATATAAGCATACTCATCATAACAATCCCATGCTTCCGCTGCACTATAGTTCTCCCGTTCAGCACCCCTATCGCTCCTATCGTCATCACGATGCCCAACAGCACGAAGACCGCCGCCTCCACCGTGCACAACACCTCGCCGCAAAACCTTATCCCCACACCCGACACCAACGACACAGCGTACCCCGCCATCACATCCATTCTGTCCATCATAAACATCGTCGTCACCACCACTATCACCGGCGCCAGCAAGCCCAGCACACTCACCGCCCACTCACGTCCCTTGTACATCTTGTATGTAATCTGCCCCAACGCTATCGGAATCAGCACCGCCACCGACGGTATCCATGTCAAAATCGCCATCGAACACCACAGCCCCGTGTCGAAAATCCTCCTCTCCTCCATAATCATGTTCTCCTTCGGCATCATCGCCATCATCGCTAGCAGTATCCACAAGTTCGTCAACAATGCAGGCGACAACCCGTTGCTCCTTACCCCCATCCCCATAAATATCACGTACATAAGCATCGGCATCAGCGTGTTCAGCGGCACCAACCCCTTCTCGTACAACAGCCGGTTCAGCAGATAACCCTCAGCCAAAGTCAGCGCTATCCCAACCACAACGCTCACCGTCGGAAGTCCATCCAAACCCATCTTCAAAAGCAAATACAAAGGTCCGCACGCATCGTTGTCTGCCATCTCCGGAGGCGCTATAAACGACCACACCCATATCGCCACAACAGCAATCACTATTATCGCGATCTGCAACACTCCGTTCGTTCTGAACACCTTTATCACGTCTCTTCTTTTTTGTCCGTTTTAAACCGCAAAGATACAAATAAAAAATGAATCGGTAACAACACTCTCGCACTCGTTTCACTTAAATCTTAAAACTCACAGCTTAAAAATAAATTTTTCGTATCTTTGCAAATTCTTTTTATAGATAAATCCTATGCAAAACATACGTAACATCGCTATCATCGCTCACGTTGACCACGGGAAAACCACCCTCGTTGACCGTATGCTCTATCAGGCAAAACTCTTCCGCGACAACCAGGAAACTGGCGAACTTATACTCGACAACAACGACCTCGAGCGTGAACGCGGCATCACCATCCTCTCCAAGAACGTCTCTGTTCGCTACCGCGACTACAAGATTAACATCATCGACACGCCTGGCCACAGCGACTTCGGCGGCGAGGTCGAACGCGTACTCAATATGGCCGACGGTGTGCTGCTCGTCGTTGACGCCTTCGAAGGTCCGATGCCGCAGACGCGTTTCGTGCTGCAGAAAGCCATAGAGCTGGGCTTGAAACCCATCGTGGTGGTCAACAAGGTGGACAAACCCAACTGCGACCCCGAAGCCACTCAGGAGGCGGTGTTCGACTTGATGTTCAACCTCGGCGCCACCAACGAGCAGCTCGACTTCCCCACCGCATACGGCTCGGCCAAACAGGGGTGGATGGGCGAAGACTGGAACACTCCGACCGAAGATATCTCCTACCTCATGGACCTCATCATCAAACATATCCCCGCACCCAAAGTGACTGAGGGTAATACCCAGATGATGATATCCTCGCTCGACTACAGCTCCTACCTCGGACGTATCGCCGTCGGACGTCTCAACCGCGGAACTCTCCAGGCGGGACAAGCAATCACGCTCGTCAAACGCGACCAAACGCAGATACACAGCAAGATAAAGGAACTCTACACCTTCGAGGGACTTGGGAAAGAAAGAATAAAGACTCCCGTAGAAGCCGGCGAGATTTGCGCTATGCTGCTCGACCTCGACAAGAGCGTGATGTTCGAAATTGGCGATACAGTATGCGATGCCGAGAATCCCGAGCCGCTTCCTCCCATCAAGGTTGACGAGCCGACGATGTCGATGCTCTTCACCATCAACAACTCGCCTTTCTTCGGCAAAGAGGGCAAATATGTGACCTCACGTCATCTTCGCGACCGTCTGTTCAAAGAGCTGGAGAAGAACCTTGCGCTTCGTGTTGAGGAGACGGGTTCTCCCGACGCCTTGCTCGTCTATGGACGCGGAATCATGCACCTCTCGGTGCTTATCGAGACGATGCGCCGCGAGGGTTACGAGCTCCAGGTGGGTCAGCCGAAAGTCATCATCAAGGAAATCGACGGACAGAAGTGCGAACCAGTCGAACAGCTCACGGTGCTGGTTCCGGAGGAGTTTTCGTCTAAGGTTATCGATGTTGTCACCAGACGCAAAGGTGAGGTCGGCACCATCGACACCAAAGGCGACCGCGTGCAGCTCGACTTCACCATCCCGTCGCGCGGTATCATAGGACTTCGCAACACACTCCTCACAGCTACCAACGGCGAGGCGGTCATCGCACACCGATTCCTCGAGTTCCAGCCGTGGAAGGGCGATATGGACGACCACAAATACGGTGCGCTCATTGCGAAGGAGACGGGTGAGGCGACGGCATACAGCATCAGCAAGCTGCAGGATCGCGGCCCGTTCTTCATCGAGCCGGGCGATATGGTTTATAGCGGCGAGGTTATCGGAGAAAGCCTGCGTCCGGGCAACGATATCGTCATCAACGTAGTCACCGCGAAGAACCTCACCAACATGCGTACCAAGAGTGCCGACGAGAAATCTACCTGTTCGCCCGCCATCAAGTTCTCACTCGAGGAGGCGATGGAGTATATCCGCGACGACGAATATCTGGAGATAACGCCTTCGTCGCTGCGCATCCGCAAGATAATCCTCGACGAGATAGAACGTAAGAGAGCCCGCATCGCCGCAGGACAAGCGGTGGAATAGGTGCGTGCCCGCACAAGGGTCGTGCCCGACAGGGCAATAAAGCAGTTAGCAGTCAGTCTCAGGTCACAGGTCACTAATCACAGGTCACAGGTCACTATACACAACTTCACAATTTCACAACTTCACAATTTCACAACTTCACAACTTCACAACTTCACAATTCACTCTCCTCACAAGCTTCTCAGCCATTTTATTTCGTCGGCCCAGCGCATTGGGTCGGGGGTTTCGAGTATTATCGGCATGTTGTCGAAGCGCTCGTCGTGCATGAATCGCTTGAAAAACTCTTTGCCTAAGAAGCCTTCACCCAGCACCTCGTGGCGGTCAACATGTGATGATGCACCCTTCTTGCTGTCGTTGAGGTGGACGGCCCGCAGATATTTGAATCCGATCACACGCTCGAACTCATCCATCGAGAACTGGTAGCCCATCTCGGTCGAGAGGTCGTAGCCGGCGGCCAACGTGTGGCAAGTGTCTATACACACACCCACGCGGCTCTTGTCCTCGACACCTTCTATTATACGTGCTATGTGTTCGAACTTCCATCCGAGGTTGGTTCCCTGTCCGGCGGTGTTCTCTATCACAGCGGTGACGCCTTCGGTTTGGTCGAGGGCGCGGTTTATCTCCCGTGCTATCTGGTCGAGACATTCCTCCTCGCTTATCTTGTTGAGGTGGCTTCCCGGGTGGAAGTTCATCAACTGCAAGCCCAGCTGCTGAGCGCGCTGCATCTCGTCGAGGAAGGCGTTGCGGCTTTTCTGGAAGGTCTCTTCGTCGGGCGAGCCGAGATTGATGAGGTAGCTGTCGTGCGGCAGCACATATTCCGGCTTGAATCCACGTTCGGCGAGGAGGTCTTTGAATGCGTGTATCTCTTCGATGGCTAGTGGTTTGCTGACCCAGCTGCGCTGGTTTCTGGTGAAAAGCGCGAAAGCATTCGCACCGATTGCTTCGGCATTAAGTATTGCGTTGCAGACGCCGCCGCTGGCGCTCACATGTGCTCCGATATATTTGGTCATAGGGGGTGTGAATTGTGAAGTTGTGAAAATGTTAAGTTGTGAAGTGGTGATTGGTGGTTAAAAACAAGGGGAACACTTGTGCTCCCCTTGGTATTTGTTTTAGTTTTCTGCCATCGGTAGTTCTTCGTGTTCGGGAGAGGCGTCGTCGGCGAAGAAATCTTTCGGGTTGGGTCCCCATTTGTTCTCACCCTCCTGCGAGTCGAGGAACATAAAGACCAGATATACAATCGCGGCAGCGAGCGAGATGAGCATCAGTATGACCTTCATTCCGGCGCTGCAGCTGAATAGCGAGGGCAGGTTGTTCAGAAGCATACCGACATACAGCGGCACGAACCACCAACCTGAGCGTCCTGTGTCGTGCAGACGGCGGACGGTGACGGCCAAGCTGGGCAGGAGTAT
Source organism: Bacteroidales bacterium (assembly GCA_017616895.1). Classification (GTDB taxonomy): domain Bacteria; phylum Bacteroidota; class Bacteroidia; order Bacteroidales; family P3; genus Colimorpha. Next base: position 19,817 of record JAFZXE010000028.1, on the reverse strand, counting down.
CAGCAGACAATAGATGCAATAGACGTAGAAGGCCGGAGTGTGCAGCATCAACGAGTACACCTGCATCGTATAATCGTCGTCGATTGCGGCGGAGCCATAGACGCCGGCGTCGTTTATCGCCTCCATCATATCGGGGTCGTTTATTATACCTTTCACCATCGGCACCAGCATGAATATACCGATGACAAACATGATGATGAAGTTGATAAGCGTGAACCACCAGAATTCACGACGACGGGCGCGACCTTTGAAGTCGGCGTATTGTTTGAAACATTTGAGGAAATATTTCATAGTGAATTGTGATTAGTGAATAGTGAATTGACAAATGTAAAATGTTTGATCTCCTTAATCGCAGAATTGAAGATTAATCTTGCGGCTGGCTGAGTTCTTTCGGGTTCGGACCCCATTTGTTCTCGCCTGGCTGCGAGTCTTTGCACATCACCACTATATAGAATATTGTTATAGCTAATGCCAGGAGATTCAGGAAGGTCGGCCAGAAGCCGGTAAGATGCATGCAGTTGGGTATGACCGGCAATGCCATCAGGACTGCGAACAGCAGATACCACCAGCCGGAACGGCCCAAGTCGTGTAGGCGGCGAACCGCTACAGCGATGCTCGGAAGCAGGATGACGAGATTGAACGCAAGCCAAATCCAGTAGAACGGGTTCTTGGCCATCATTCGCGTCATCATATTGTACATACGCTTCACATAGTCGGTTTCATAGATGGTGGTCGATGTGCCGTCGTCGTTCTTGACCTCTCTCTTGCTGTCAAATACCTCGCCGTTGTGCATGACTTTGTCGGATAGCTCTTCATCGACGATGCCGTTCTTCTGCAGCATATCGAAGAGGTCTTTGACTGTCTCGTCGTCGAGGTTTTCGGCGTTGACGGTAACGACTTGTGCTTTGGCTATCTTGGCGTCTGCGTTTTCGGTCACTTCAGCTGGAAGGTCAACGATGCCCTTCTCCGTCAGCAGGTTCAGTATCTCTTCGGCGTTGGCTTCGTTGAGATTCTCGGTGTGGATGGCATTTTTGACTTCGTCGTCTTCAGTTAAACCATAGAAATCCGGTTGGTCGGATGCTTGCTTGACGATGGGCACCGCGATACCTATCATAAGTATCAGCGAGATGATGCTGCAGAAAAGTGCGAAAAACCAGAATTCACGTCTGCGGGCGCGACCGTTGAAGTCAACGTACTGCTTGAAACATTTGAGGAAGTATTTCATAGTGAATTGTGATTAGTGAATAGTGAATTGACAAATGATTTTTGTGACCTGTGACCTGTGACCTGTGATCTGTGATCTGAGACCTGTGATCTGTAACCAGAAACAGACTACTGACTGCTGACTGCTTTTATTGCTCTGTGTGAGCATTCACTTCGGATTTTAGGTCTTCGTAGAAAAGGACGTGTGCAGTTTCCATTTTTGGCGCAACCCAGAGCGAGAGGATTCCGCAGGTAAGGATGCAGAGTAGAACCCATCCGATGTAGCTCAGGTCGAGCAGGAAGAGTTTGCCTTTGTAGCCAGACATCATGCGGCGGCTTTCCTGAATGCACTCTTCGGCAGAGAGTTCGGGTTTGTCCTTCGAGATATAGATGGCCATTGCGTATGAGTAGGCCTTTACGATTCCGGGGATGATGAATAGCAGCATCCATAGAATCGTATAAACGCTCACAAGCAGCGGCACCTCAATGGCGCGGCCATACTCCTTGGTGTTGAAGCACGAAAACATACGGGTGGTCAGATCCTTGACACCTTTGTCGCGCACCACATTGAGGAAGGCCGTTTCGTAGGAATAGCGTACAGGCATAAGGACCAGGAATCCAATGATTCCGAAAATGCTCATCCATGCAAAGTTAGATAAGGCGAAACCTACGCCAGGCACCAGTCGTCCGATACTTGGGTTGGTGCTGATGTTGGTGTATGTGCCAAGAAGAAGGTCCATGACCGAAAGTGCGAGAGTGGCAATTACTATGGATGCCATACGACCCGATAGCGTCTTGGCAGCGAGGTCGCGATATTCTTTATAGTTTTTCATGGAAATTTGTATTTGGTTAATTATATATTTACATTGCAAAGTTATGTAAAAAACGGTTATCTTTTTTTGAGAATCTCATTCAGCTTACGGTCGTCTTGTTGGTTGTTCCAAAGCATAACAATCACAATCTCGGTGTCGCGGATGGTGTAGATAATGCGCGTATGTTTAGAGTGTAGGATGCGGACGGGTTTGTTTTGGTAGTGAAGGTTTGTGTCTAAGGTACCCAGTTCTGGCATGGTGGACAATAATAGAATCCGCTGAAGAATGTCGTCATATACTTTCTTTTCGGTAAGGATACCATGTTTGTCGAGAACGTAGTCCAAAATCGCGTCAAACTCGTCTCTGGCCTCGTCAAGCATTCGTATAGTTCTCATGCAAACCGTGCCTTCATGTGTTGTTCGACTTCTTCCATACTCCAAGTTTTGGCCGTACCTGCATCCAGACGGTCGAGACGGTCGGTTATGAGCCGCCTGGCTTCATCCTGAGTGTAACTGCAAGGAGGGTTGTCGCCAATGACATCTGCCTCTTTCGTTATTCTGTCGGCCAGTCGCTGAAACCACTGTTGGATGTCTTCAACGCTGGTCAGTGAGGGATTGAACTTGCGTAAGGCTGCCTCGTCGATGTTTATGGTTACTGTACACATGACCTTTGCTTTTCTTGCAATAACGTGAAACCGTGGAAATTGTTGTGCACTTACGCTTTCAGGAGGAAGTCGAGGTTGCTGCGGAGGGCGTATTCTTTGGTGTTTTCCATCTTGGTCTTGAAGACCTTCATCTTGTTGGGTTTGCCTATGAGGCGCAGCTTGCCGTCTTCGAGCAGCAGAGCGGTGGCTTCGCGTATGGCGGCGACGGTGGCTTTGGGGGTCACCATGATATACTCTTTCAGACGGTCGTCGCGGGTCTCGCCGCCGTGTTTCGGGTCGAAGAAGTCGGTATAGTGCGGGTTGATCTGGAAGGGCACCAATCCCATGCAGTCGAACGAGGCGGGCATCACTATCGGCATATCGTTGGTGGTGCAGAGGGTGGGGCCGGCCACGTTGCTTCCGGCGCTCCAACCCATATAGGGCATACCGTCGAAGGCGCGCTGACGGATGGCTTGCAGAAGGCCTGTGCGCTGCAGCTCTTTCACCAGGTGGAAGGTGTTGCCGCCGCCCACGGCGACGCAGTCGGTGTCATAGACGGCGTTGACGGGGAGAGCTTTGTGGTGGACGCTGGTGAGCTTCACGCCAAATTCGGCGAAGACCGCCGCCACCTTCTTCTCGTAGGCGTCGTAGGATTTGGTCAATCCGCCCTCGGCGAGCGATACGCCGGCGTAGGGGACGAAGAGTACGCGTTTGACGTTGTGCCGCTTGCAGAAGTCGGCAATCATATCTTTGCACCAGCCGAGATAGGCTTCGCCACGCATGGTGGAGTTGCTGATAAGGAGAAGTTTACGTTTATCCATGGTTGTATTTGTTAATTAAACAGCTTCAGCAAACAACTTTAGTTGCTTGATGGTTTTGATTTCTTGTTTTTCGTGAAGGTCGAAGTTGAACACCAAGGCTTCAACAACGGAGTGGCGATTCTCTATGCTACCGCCATTGTGGTAGAAGTGGTCTTTGGTCGTAATATTGAATATGTCCCAATATCGTTTTATCATTTCGTTATGGCGGTAGTCGTTATGGTGCCATGTTGATAGTATGAACTTGGCCGGTGTACGTGATAACGCCTCGAATAACTCGTGCTCGTCATGTTCTGTCCAACCATTGTAATAATCCACGTAGCGACCAAAGTATGGAGGGTCGCAGTAGATAATGTCGCCAGGCACCGCTCTTTCAATAGTCTCAATGAAGCCAACATTATTGAACTCCCAATCTTTCTGCCTAATAATACGTGCCGTTTGTTGTATCTGGTTGCATATCTTGGTGATATATGCAGGTGCGAAACGGTCTGGCTTCTTGCAGAACGGTATGTTCCAGTCGCCATGTCGATTGAAGCGCATCATGCCATTGAACCCTGCTCGAGACAGAAAAAGAAAATCGTATGGACTATACTCCAAATTGAAACGGTCGCGTACATGCTTGTAATGGGCGTATCCGTTATCATCGGCTTTTGACAACAGTTTGCTTTCTTCTTCAAGGTAGGTACGCATGGAATACGGTGTTATATCTCCATTCTGCACACACCTGTAGAAGTTGATGATATGAGGATTGGTATCACCAACAATATGTGTACCGAGCATAGGTGAGTTGAAACCGACAACACCCGTTCCAAAAAATGGTTCGATCCAACGTGCGTTGAGGTCAACGCCTGCCGACAGGATCAAATCGTTAATCCACGGCACCAACTTGGTTTTGATGCCCTGCGATTTGATGGGTGGTATGATGACTGATGCCATAGGGTTACCTCCTCGTCAGTTTTTTGTGCAGCGTTTGTTGTTTGTCCAGATATTCCTTATAAGAAGCAAGGTTGTGGTAGTGTGGTGTACCGATAGCTGCTGTGCGAGCATCGGTAGCATTGAAGAAGTTCATCCAATAGTCATCGAACACATCTTCTCCGAGTTCGGCAAACGGACCGTTCCCTTTAACCAGTTTGTCAATTTCAACAATGCCGCCAATGTTGCGGGTGTTGCCACTGCCCGGACGGTCGCTGGCTATTTTCCATTTAGGCTGTACAAAGAATATGAACTTTTCTATGACAGACTTGATTATTTCCAACTCGCCGATACCATAGACACTTTTTTCATTGCAATCGGTAATGCTTTGCTTGTATAGCATTCCCAGTACAAGGTGACACTTGTAGTCTTTGTATGGATAATCTGTATTCTTTTTTGTATTGCGATTGCGGAAATACCCCCAGTAAGAACCGAGGGTAAGACCGTTCACTTTCATGTCGTCACCATAGTAACTCGACTTGAAGTCAACTGCAAAAAGATTCCCGTCAGCGTCCTTGAATGATAGGTCGGGGTAGTAGTTTTGTGCTGATGGCAGTTCGAGAGTAAGGCCGTTGCGTTTGGCAAATGCATCCAAGCGTGGGATAAGGATTATCTCAATAATCTTCGAGACAACCTTTGTGTCGTTGGTGATAGTGTAAACATTCTTGTTAACATCAATAAAGCCCTTGACTATCCAGTCACTGTTATCTGTCTCAAGCAGCGACTTGTAAGAGGCAACCTCTTTTGTGAGCAGGCGTTGGAATGTTTGCTTGTTCATTTTATTATGCTTTACGCATCGATATTCGCGTATGTGGCGTTCTTTTCGATGAATTCGCGTCTTGGGGGTACGTCGTCGCCCATGAGCATCGAGAAGATGTAGTCGGCCGAGGCGGCGTTTTCGATGGTCACCTGGCGGAGCTGACGGTTGGCGGGGTTCATGGTGGTCTCCCACAGCTGGTCGGGGTTCATCTCACCGAGACCTTTGTAGCGCTGCACGTGGATGCCCTTGTCGCCCACTTCCTCGAGTGCCTGGATGCGGTCTTCCTCGGTCCAGCAGTAGATGTTGCGGTTGCCCTTCTTGACGAGATAGAGCGGGGGAGTGGCGAGATAGACGTAGCCGTTCTCGATGAGTTCGGGCATATAGCGGAAGAAGAAGGTGAGCATGAGGGTGTCGATATGAGCGCCATCGACATCGGCATCGGTCATGATGATGATCTTGTGGTAGCGGAGTTTCTCGGTGTTGAGCGCCTTGGGGTCTTCGGCTGTGCCTTTGTGTACGCCGAGGGCGGTGTAGATGTTGCGTATCTCTTCGCTGTCGAAAGCGCGATCGACGCTGGCTTTCTCGACGTTGAGGATCTTACCTTTGAGGGGCAGAATGGCCTGGAAGCGGCGGTCGCGGCCGGTTTGTGCCGATCCGCCTGCCGAGTCACCCTCGACGAAGTAAATCTCGCACTCCGACGGGTCGTTGCTCTGGCAGTCGGCCAGCTTGCCGGGAAGTCCCTGGGTGCTGAAGGCGGTGCTGCGTTTCACGCTCTCGCTGGCCTTGAAGGCGGCTATGCGGGCTTCGGCGGCCACGACAATCTTGCGCACGATGTTCTTTGCTTCTTCGGGATGTTCTTCGAGGTAGGCCTCGAGCATCTCGCTGACGGCTTTATCGACGGCGCCGCGCACTTCGGTGTTGCCGAGCTTGGTCTTTGTCTGACCTTCGAACTGCGGTTCGGCCACCTTGACCGAGATGACGGCGGTGAGGCCCTGACGGAAGTCTTCGGGCGATACCTCGACGACCTCGTTCTTCTTGCGGCTGCTGACGAGCAGCTTGTTGTTTTCGGCGTATGCCTTGAGGGTGCGGGTCAATCCGCTGCGGAAGCCTGTGAGGTGGGTGCCGCCCTCGTGGGTGTTGATGTTGTTGACGTAGGAGTGCAGGTTCTCGGCAAACGAGGTGTTATACTGGAGAGCGATCTCGATGGGGATGCCCTGTTTCTCGCCTTCGATGTAGATAGGTTCGGGCATGATGCTCTGACGGTTGGCGTCGAGGTAGTGGAGGAAGTCCTTGAGGCCGTTGTCCGAGTAGAAGCGGTCTTTCTGGAAGGTGCCGTCGTCGAGCGGGCGTTTGTCCTCGAGGTTTAGCTCGATGCCCTTGTTGAGGTAGGCCAGCTCGCGCAGACGGTTGGCGAGGGTCGAGTAGTCGTATTCTGAGACGGTGAAGATCGAGGGGTCGGGGTGGAAGTGCACCCTGGTGCCGCGTTTGTCGGTGGTGCCGATTTCCTTGACGGCATAGAGCGGGAGACCTTTGGAGTATTCCTGCTGATAGACCTTGCCGTCGCGGAACACCTGTACGGTCATGTGGTCGGACAATGCGTTGACGCAGCTCACGCCCACGCCGTGCAGACCGCCGGATACCTTGTAGCTGCCCTTGTCGAACTTGCCGCCGGCGTGCAGCACGGTCATAACCACTTCGAGGGCCGAGCGGTGCTCTTTCTCGTGCATATCGACGGGAATGCCGCGCCCGTTGTCCTCTACGGTGATGGAGTTGTCCTCCTCGATGGTGACGTTGATTTTGGAGCAGAAGCCGGCGAGGGCCTCGTCGATTGAGTTATCGACCACCTCATAGACGAGGTGGTGCATGCCGCGGAAGTTGACGTCGCCGATATACATAGCCGGGCGGACGCGTACGGCCTCTAATCCTTCAAGAACTGTGATGTTACTTGCGCTGTAGTCTTCTTGTTTTTTGATTTCTTCGCTCATTTTCAGTATGTCTTTTTATATTATTTTCTTTAGAAATAGATTGCAAAGATACGAAAAAAAACGGACCTGTTCAAGAGTTTTATCAACACCTTGTTAACTGCCTTTCCCTCCCCGATATTTACCATCTTTCGACCGCCCATGATTGCAAATCAGACACCAATGCTGGCATATAAAAACCATAAAGCCCCCTAGGCGTTGCCTAGGAGAAACCTAAGAGGGGTATAGGAGGGGTAACGAAGGGGTATAGAAGGGGTAACGGCTCTGATACGGAGTTGATACGGCTTTGATACGGAGTTGATACGGAGGGGAAGATACTTTATTGCTGAACATCAATATGTTGCAGCGGCAAGTTCTGCAAAGTCGAATACATGCATCTGTGCAATATCCTCACAGACACATTCTTGCATATGTTTATATCAATCGGCTTCACACCACAAATATACGAACATTTTTGCAATCCAACGAACATTTTCTTATAAATATTTTCTAATCGTGGAGAAGAAAACGAGAAGAAATTCTATTGTGCCGTATTCGGCAATCACGAGCGGTTGAAAGCTCTCAGAGGCGGTTTCGTGCCGGAGGCACGCAATTTCAATAACCCCACACTCGCAGTGTGGGGACAAACAGACATATAGCCCAATGCGTCTCGATGAGACGCTACAAAAACGGGTGAGAAATGCGGTTTAATCCTTCACGAGACGGACGTAGAATATTTGTTTTGATGGGATTACAAATCCCGGGAGATTATGTGCCGGATTGCAAATCCGGCACAACGGGAAATCTATTGTGCCGTATTCGGCAATCACGAGCGGTCGAAAGCTCTCAGAGGCGGTTTCGTGCCGAAGGCACGCAATTTCATTAACCCCACACTCACAGTGTGGGGACAAACAGACATATAACCCAACGCGTCTCGATGAGACGCTAAAAAAACGGGTGAGAAATGCGGGTTAATCCTTCACGAGACGGACGGAGAATATGTGTTTTGATGGGATTACAAATCCCGTGGAGATTATGTGCCGGATTTCCGAATCCGGCACAACGGGAAAAAGCTAGTTCTGAGAACGCACCGCGCGAACAGACTGCCCAAAGTAGCGGTAGTCGTTGGACATGTACTGGTAGTCCGAACCGAAGTTCACGTCCCACGCGTAGCTCGGGCCGCTCTCGTTGAGCGACGACGACCAGTAGTTGCCGTACGTACCGTCGCCGTCGAGCGAACTGCCATTCCGGTAGCCAGCGGCGGGCAGGAACAGACTGGCGCCGTTGGTGTTGCTGGTGACTTTATAGCCGTTTACTCCGTTCATCGTCGTCCACTCCCAGGTGCAGTTGTTTTTCAGTTCCTGCCATTCCGTCTGGGTCGGCATACGGGCGCCGCCGCCGAGTTTGACAGTTGCGGCGTCGTCGCCGGGCTGGAGAACGGTCAGAGTGTCAGTGAAACCATTGAGTCCATAATCTGCGTTATCGCAGTATTTTGTGAGCTTGGTGTCGCTGTCTCCGTAGGCATACGTACTCCAGGCGTAGGTCTCTTTCGTCGTTGTCTCGCCCCAGGCGAAGTAGGAGCCGTACTCCCACGGCTTCGTTGCACCAATATTGCACGAATACCACTTCGTGCCGCTCGGCAATCCGAGGTCAACCCACTCCTGATAGTTGGGTGACTTCACCGCTCGGACGGAGCGTCCGTAAAGACGTCCGCCGTCGCTGCTCAGGTTTTGGCTGTCGGAACGGAAATACATGCCCCATGCACCATTGACATTCTCTTCGTTTAGCGAAGAGGACCAATAGTTGCCGTAGCTACCTCCCTCGTGGAAAGAGCTTTCAAGATCGTAGCCGGCGGCGGGCAGGAACAGGCGGTTGCCGTTTGCGTTGCTGGTGAGCATGTAGCCGTTCACGCCATTATACTTCGTCCATTCGCCCGTGCAGTTGTCCAACAGCTCCTGCCATTCATCTTTGGTAGGTATTCGGGCATCGCTGCCGAACGCATTATTCGCCGCGTCGTCGCTCGGTTCAAGTACGGTCAATCCGTCACCACTGTAGTATTTGGAGAGCACGTCCTCGCCTGTTCCATAGGCATACGTGCCCCAGCTGTAGTTCGTCTTCGGCCTCGTTTCGCCCCAGGCGAAGTATGTGCCGTAGCCTTGTGGTTTCGTGGTTCCTATGTTGCAGGAGTACCAGAGTGTGCCGCTGGGCAAGCCCATATCGACCCAAACGCGACCCTCCAAAGGTTTCTGCACTCGGCGGACGAGACGGACGGAACAGCCGTAGGTGCGGCCTTCGTAGTTCATGCCCACATAGCTATCGTGGAAGTACGCATCCCACGCACCACTCACACTGAAGTGAGTACTTGACCAATAGAGGCCGTGTGTGCTAACGTCATTCAAATCTGAGATGTGGCGGTAGCCCGCAGCAGGCAGAAAGACTGCTCCTGCGGCTTCCATCGTTTGCCATTGAGCCATTGTGTATGTGTTGGCGGCATAGCCACCATTGCCATATCCAGATGTGAAGGTAAGACCATTGGGCAAAGTCCAGTCATCAGGCAGAAGCACCAAGCCTTTATATACATCACCTATCGTTGCCAAACCGTATTTGCCACTACGATCTATCAGGTATCCCCACTCTTCTTTAGTCAGAATACGCCATTGTCCAGCCTTGTTGCCGCCGTTGGAAATTTTGTTGTAGACGCCCCAGTCGGCGTTAACATATTCGTCCGTAAGATTGCTGGCATCGTTGCCACCGGGGCAATATTCTGCCTCAGTTATGCTTGTGGTCCACGGTTGGTATGCTGTTGCGCTGTTCCAACCGGAGGTGCCCCAGCCGAAAAGGTCTATCCAGCCGTCGTAGGTTTCAGAGATGTTGGCATTATCGCCGCAGATATAGTCATACTGCCTCAACGCGAAGCGCCATTTGTCTAACGAGGGGTTGTATTGCAGGTTGCCGCGGGAGAACTGGACGGCGGTGGTGTCTGACACCGAGAAGGTCTTTATCGAGGCTCCGTTGTAGTCGAATCCGCCCGGACGGTAGGAGTCGGTTATGTTCTGTGTGAAAGCGACGCACGCCATCAGAAGGGCAACGGAGAGGGATATAATTCGTTTCATAATGCGATGGATTTAATTGTGCAAAGATATGAAATAATTTTGATATAGTGAAGATTGAAGATTAGACCTCTTTGTTTTGGTGACTTTCATTTCACATCTTAACATCTTAACACCTTAACAATTCACATTTTTCCTCTGATTTGAAAAAAATGAGTATATTTGCAGTCCTATATATTTTGTGAAATAAATAAAAACTATCACTATGACAATACGTCACACCTTCAAACGCTTTGCATTGGCAGTCGCCATTTGTGCAACAATGACCCTCCCGGCAGCCGTGATGGCTCAGGAAATAGAGTCGTATGCAACCCCCAAGGAGTATAACGACAAGGGCAACGAGTATCTCACCGCCGGCAACGCGGCTGTGGCTCAGAAACACTTCGAGCGCGCCGCCGCGATGGACAAGAACGACATAGCCGCCCAGATAGGCCTGTGCCGCTCGTATAAGGAGCTGGGCAACTTCAAGGAGGCCGAGAAGGCCGGCAAGAAAGCAGTGAAGATTGACGGCAAGTCGATCGACGCGCTGATGGTGATGGGCGAGCTGTTTGAGGCCCAGAACAAGAAACAGGACGCCAAAGACTACTACAACAAGGTGCTGAAGATAAACGCCATGCAGATGGACGCCAAGCAGAAGGTCATAACCCTCACGATGGGTATAGGCGACGACCTGGTGGCGCAGAAGAAATTCAAGGAGGCGATAAGCTCGTATAACGAGGTGATGAAGATGGACCCGGCCAACACCAACGCCCGTCCGGCGGTGTGCAACGCCTACAAGCAGATGGCCGAGGCTAACGCCGCCAAGAGTGACTACAAAGGTGCCATCGACGCCTATGAGCAGCTGCTGAAGGTGGATCCGTCGAACGCCGAAGCGCGTCCGGCAATCTCGAACTGCCACGTGAAGATGGCCGACGACTTCGTGAGCCAGGGGAAATACAAAGAGGCGGTGTCGTCGTATGAGAAAGCCCTCTCGGTTGACGGCTCGAACGCCTCGGCCTCGAGAGCCATCGTGGATACCTACAATCAGTGGGGCAAGTCGCTGGTGAGCCAGAACGACTTCAAAGGGGCCATCTCGGCCTACGAGAAAGCGCTGAAACGCGACGCCAACAACACCGAGGCGCAGCGGGGCATAGGCGACGCCTACCTGCAGATGGGCGACTCGAAGGCCGCCACCGGCGACTCGAAGGGTGCGGTGAGCGCCTACGAGAACGTGCTGAAAGCCGACCCGAAGAACGTGCGCGCCATAGGCGGCATAGTGAAGGTGCACATGAGCGACGCCGAGGCCCGCTTGGCAGAAGGCAAATATGACGACGCGGCCAAGCTGTTTGAGAAAGCCACGAAGGTAGATCCCGCCAACCGCCACGCTTTCGACGGCATAGTGAAGGCCTACAACGCCAAAGGCGAGTCGCTGTTTGCTGCGGCACAGTATGACAAAGCCATCGACGCCTACAAATCGACCCTCAAGACCGACCAGAACAACCAGACGGCCCGCAAGGGTATCATCGACAGCTACCTGAAGATCGGCTCGAACCACTACAACATGACCAAATACGACGACGCCATCAAGGCCTACGGCGAGGCGCTGAAGATTGACGGCGACAACGCCGAAGCCCGCAAGGGTACGACCGACAGCTACCTGAAGAAAGCCGACGCCAACATCGCGGAGCTGAAATACGACAAGGCCGCCGACAACTACGAGAAGATACGCAAATACGACCCGCAGAACGCCGACGCCCGCGAAGGACTGATAAACGTGTATAACAAGATGGCCGTTGACCAGATAGCGCTGGGCAAACACAAAGACGCCATCAAGAGCTGCGACAAAGCCTTCAAGGTGGATGCCGACAACGCCACGATAAAAGAGACGGTGGTGAAGGCCTACGAGGCGATGGCGGAGGCCTGCCGCGCCAAAGGCGACTTCAAGGAAGAACGCAAATGCTATGAAGAGGTGATGAAATACAACCCCTCGCGCACCGACCTGCACGAGAAGATAGCCCTCTCGTTCGAGGCCCAGGGCAAGATGCAGGACGCCGCAGAATACAGGGCTAAGAATATTGCGAGATAGCAGTCAGCGGTTAGCAGTTAGCGGTCAGCAGTCAGAAAACATATCAACGTATCGACATATCAACATATCAACATATCAACATAAACCATAAGTGAAGCGGGCGTTGCTCATAGTCGGATTTCTGTTCTTCTGCGTGTCTTTATCGGCTCAGGAGTTCCGCTGCGCGGTGTCGGTGAACTACCAGAAGCTGCTGACCACCACGCAGGGCTACGCCTCGGACGACAAGAAGGTGTTCGACAACATGAAGCAGGCCATCGAGGACTTCGTCAACTCGCGCAAGTGGACCAACCTGGAGCTCGAAAGCACCGAGATGATAGAGTGCGGAATAAGCATCATACTCAGCGAACGCACGTCGGCGACCGACTTCAAAGGGCAGCTCTCGATACAGCTGAAACGCCCCGTGTATAACTCGAACTACACCACAGGTTTGTTCAACTACATAGAGAACAACGACTTCATGTTCTCCTACACCGAAGGGCAGCCGCTGGACTTCGACATCAACACGTTCTACTCGAACCTCTCGTCGTCGATAGGGTTCTACATGTATATCATGCTGGGCTTGTATTTCGACTCGTTTGGCGAGATGGGCGGCACGCCGTTCTACGATGTGGCGCAGACGATATGCCAGACGGCGTCGAACTCGGGCTACAAAGGGTGGAAGTCGTCGGAGAGCCAGAAGGCGCGCTACTGGTTTATGGAGAACCACACCAACTCGGCCTACTCGAACCTGCGACTCGCCTATTACTACTACAACCGCCTGGGGCTCGACATGATGACCAAAGACCAGCAGCAGGCGCGCCAGAACATCATACAGGCGCTGAAATACATACAGCAGGTACACAAGGTGCGCACCAACCTGCTTTCGGTGCAGGCGTTCTTCGACGCGAAGATATCGGAGATAGTGTCCATCTTCACGCCCGCGCCGCCCGAAGAGCAGAAAGAGGTCTATCTGGTGATAAAAGAAGTAAGCCCCGCCAACGTGGTGAAACTGCAAGGATTTAATACGAAGTAGCAGTTAGCAGTTAGCAGTTAGCAGTCAGCAGTTAGCAGTCAGAAAACATATCAACATATCAACGAATAACAACAAAACAAATCATACCATGAACATTCCAATACAGAAAGAGCTGGTGGACAGAATTGCCGCCGAGAACAAAATCAAGAATCCTGGCAAAGCCTCCATCCGTGAGATGCGCAAGATGATACAGGACATAGAAGGCGAGACGGGCGTCCGTTTCGTGAAGATGGAGATGGGCATACCCGGATTGCCCGCACCCAAGATCGGAGTCGATGCACAGATTGAGGCGCTGCGCAACGGTGTAGCTTCCATCTATCCCGAAATCTACGGCACAGCCGACTTCAAGAAAGAGGCAGCCAGATTTGTGAAGAACTTCCTCGACATCGACGTGACTCCCGACTGCTGCGTGCCTACGGTGGGTTCGATGCAGGCAGGTTTCGCCTCGTTCCTCACGCTAACACGCTATGACGCCAAGAAGACCAAAGTGCTGTTTATCGACCCCGGATTCCCCGTGCAGAAGCAGCAATGCCGTGTGCTGGGCATCCCGATGAAGACCTTCGACGTGTATGAGTATCGCGGCGACAAACTGCGCGACAAACTCGAAGAAGAGCTGAAAGACGGCGACGTGGCTTGCCTCATCTACAGCTCGCCCAACAACCCCGCCTGGTTCTGCTTCACCGACCACGAGCTGAAGATTATTGGCGAGATGGCCAACAAATTCGGCGTGGTGGTGTTGGAGGACGACGCCTACTTCCTGATGGACTTCCGCAAGGACTACAGCGTTCCCGGAAAGGCTCCGTTCCAGCCGACGGTGGCGAAATATACCGACCGCTACGTGCTTATGATTTCCGGCTCGAAGAGCTTTTCTTATGCCGGCGAGCGTATAGCCATGATGGTGTGCAGCCCGATGCTGTACAACATGGAGTGCCCCGACCTGGCCCGCTACTACAGCCAGACACAGCTCGGTCGCGCCCTCATCTTCGGCACACTCTACTGCCTCTCGAGCGGTACCGCCCACTCGGTGCAGTACGCTATGGCGGCGATGCTGAAAGGTGCCAACGACGGCACGTTCAACTTTGTGCAGGACATCAAGGAATACGGCGAGAAGGCCGGCATCATGAAGAAACTCTTCACCGACAACGGCTTCTATATCGTCTATGACAAAGATATGGGCGAGGACATCGGCGACGGATTCTACTTCACCTTCTGCTATCCCGGAATGGACGGAGTCGATCTGCTCAACGAACTCATCCGCTACGGTGTGAGCGCCATCGCACTCGACATCACGGGTTCGCACAAGCAGGGCATCCGCGCCTGCGTGGCTCTGGTGCAGCGCAACCAGTTCCCCGACCTCAAAGAGAGATTGGAGAAATTCCACGCCGACCACCCGGTGAAATAATAATTTTGAATTTCGAATTTTGAATTTTGATTTTTGATTTTTGATTTTTGAAAATTAGCGGTCAGTAGTCAGCAAATACATTTGTCAATTCACAATTCACAATTCACAGATCAAGCATTCAAACAACATAAATGGCAACTTTTCTATCAAAACTATTCGGCACGAAGGCCGATCGCGACCTCAAAGAGGTGAAACCCTACCTGGATGCCTGCCTGAAGGCCTATCCGCAGATACACGAACTTACCAACGACCAGCTGCGCGCCAAGACTCTCGAATTCAAGGAACGTATCCGCAAAGAGATTGAGGCGGAGGAGACAGAGCTGGCTCAGCTGAAAGAGCGTATCGACAACGAGTATGATATGCCCGTCGATGAGAAACAGGAGATATACAAACGTATTGAACATCTCGAGAAGACCTCGTACGACAAGACACAGAAGGTGCTCGACGCCATACTGCCCGAGGCGTTCTCGGTGGTGAAGGAGACGGCCCGCCGCTTTGCCGAGAACGAGGTGGTGGTGGTGACCGCCACCGACCACGACCGCGACCTCAGCGCCACCCGCGACAGCGTGAACATCGAAGGCGACAAAGCCTACTACAAGAACCACTGGATGGCCGGCGGCAACGAGATTACGTGGGATATGGTACACTACGACGTGCAGCTCATAGGCGGCACGGTACTCCACAGCGGCAAGATTGCCGAGATGGCGACGGGTGAGGGTAAGACCCTCGTGGCTACGCTGCCTGTCTATCTTAACGCTCTGCCGGGAAAAGGTGTACACGTGGTGACCGTCAACGACTACCTCGCCAAGCGTGACTCGGAGTGGATGGGCATGCTGTTCGAATTCCACGGCCTCACGGTCGATTGTATCGACAAATACGAGCCCCACAGCGACGAGCGCAAACGCGCCTACAACTGCGACATCACCTACGGTACGAACAACGAGTTCGGTTTCGACTACCTGCGCGACAACATGAGCCGCAACCCCGACGAGCTGGTGCAGCGTTCGCACAACTACGCCATCGTCGATGAGGTGGACTCGGTGCTTATCGACGATGCCCGTACGCCTTTGATCATAAGCGGCCCCACGGGTAAAGGCGACGACGAGCAGGAGTATAACCGCTTCAAACCCGTAATCGAGACCCTCTATGGCAAGCAGCGCACCCTCGTGACGCAGATTCTGGCCGAAGCGAAGAAACTCATAGCCGAGAACCCCAACCCCAAACCCGAGGAAGAGGGCGCCAAGCTGCTGCTGCGCGCCTATCGCGGCTTGCCGAAGAACAAGGCTCTCATCAAGTTCCTGTCGGAGACGGGTGTGAAGGCACTCTTGCAGCACACCGAGAACTTCTACATGCAGGAGCAGAACAAATATATGCACATCATCGACGACGATCTCTACTTCGTCATCGACGAGAAGCAGCGCACCTGCGAGCTCACCGACAAGGGTATGGACGAGCTGGCGAAGATGGGCGAGAACCCCAAGTTCTACCAGCTGCCCGACATCGGAAGCGAGATTGCCGAAGCCGAACATGCAGGCCTTTCGCCCGAAGAGCTTTCGGCCAAGAAGGAGGAGATATACAACAACTTCGCCATACAGAGCGACCGCGTACACACCGTTGACCAGCTGCTGAAGGCCTACACGCTCTTCGAGCGCGACGTTGACTATATCGTCACCGAGGACAATCAGGTGAAGATCGTTGACGAGCAGACGGGCCGTGTGATGGAAGGCCGCCGTTGGAGCGACGGATTGCACCAGGCAGTCGAGGCGAAGGAGAACGCCAAGGTGGAGGCCGCCACGCAGACCTACGCCACCATCACGCTGCAGAACTACTTCCGTATGTACAAGAAGCTCGCCGGTATGACCGGTACCGCTGAGACCGAGGCAGGCGAGTTCTGGAATATCTACAAACTCGATGTGGTGGTCATCCCCACCAACCGTCCTATCGCCCGTATCGATATGGACGACCTCATCTATCGCACCAAGCGAGAGAAATTCACCGCCGTCATAGCGGAGGTGGAACGCCTGATAGGAGAGGGGAGACCTGTGCTCGTGGGTACCACTTCGGTCGAGACCTCTGAGTTGCTCAGCAAGATGCTGAAGATGCGCCACATACCGCACAACGTGTTGAACGCCAAGTTGCACAAGAAAGAGGCCGACATCGTGGCTGAGGCTGGTGAAGCCGGACGTGTGACCATCGCCACAAACATGGCCGGTCGTGGTACCGACATCAAGCTTAAAGGCGGAGTCAAGGAGGCGGGCGGTCTTGCCATCATCGGCACCGAGCGTCACGAGAGCCGCCGTGTGGACCGCCAGCTGCGCGGTCGTGCCGGACGTCAGGGCGACCCGGGTAGTTCGCTCTTCTTCGTATCGCTCGAGGACGACCTGATGCGTCTGTTCGGCGCAGAGCGTATCGCCAAGGTGATGGACCGCATGGGTCTGCAGGAAGGCGAAGTGATTCAGCACAGCATGATTACCAAAGCTGTGGAGCGCGCTCAGAAGAAAGTCGAGGAGAACAACTTCGGCATGCGTAAACGTCTGCTTGAGTATGACGACGTGATGAACAACCAGCGTACCGTCATCTACAACAAACGCCGTAACGCCCTCTATGGCGACCGTCTGTCGATAGACATCTCCAATATGTTCTACGACACCTGCGACCTTATCTTCTCCGACGCTTACGAGGCTCACGACTACGAGGGTTTCAAGATGGAGATGATGAAGATATTCGCGATGGATGCGCCTATCAGCGAGAAGGAGTTTTATAACATGCGCTACGACGAGGTTGTGACGATGCTCTACAACAACGTCTATTCGACCTACAAGGAGCGTATGCAGCGCATCAGCGACCTCGCCTTCCCGTTCATCAAGAACATCTACGAGAACACACGTTATATTAATGTGGTGTTCCCCATCACCGACGGAAAGAAGACCATGCAGGTTGTAACTCCGGTCAAGAAATCGTTTGAGAACAAAGGACGCGAGATACAGCTCTCCATCGAGAAGAACATCACCCTCGCCATCATCGACGACTACTGGAAGGAACACCTACGCGAGCTCGACGACCTGAAGACTTCGGTGCAGAACGCCGCCTACGAACAGAAAGACCCACTGGTTATCTACAAGCAGGAGTCGTTCAACCTCTTCGAGGCGATGCTGCTCAACATCAACCGCGACATCTCGTCGTTCCTCATCCGCGCCAGCTTGCCCGTCAAAGAGGACAGCGACATGCACGAGGCACATCAGCAGCGCAGCAACGACCGCAACCTCAAGACCTCACGCGAGGATCAGGTGCTCAACCAGCGCACTTCTCCCAAGGAGAAACCCCAGCCGGTTCATGTGGAGAAGAAGGTTGGACGTAACGACCCATGTCCCTGCGGAAGCGGCAAGAAATACAAGAACTGTCACGGCCGCAACGCCGCTGAGGAATAAGAGTCGGAAAGTGATTGCTGCCGACGAATAGTAGTCACATCGCTTACGACAAATAAAGTCGGAATAAGACAAGCGCCGACGAATAGTGGTCGCGACGCTTACGACAAAAAAAGGTCGTAATAAGACCGACGAATAAGAGTCGTAAAGTAACCGACGCTGAGGAATAAGCGTCACCAATAATTCGCCGACGCAAGCGAGTCGGCAAAAATAAAAGAGGGGTACACATCGGTGCACCCCTCTTTTGTTTACTGATTACTGATTACTGGTCACAGGTCACTGATTACAGATCACAGATGACTCACTCACTTTTACTGCAGCGGCTCCATATCGTCGATGAACTTGCCGTCGGTTTCGAAGGTCAGTACTCTCGGCGATTTGTCTTTCTTCTTCGAGAGGCTTATACGCACTTCGTAGCTCGAGTGGTTCTTCACGTTCAGCACGTTGAGCTCACGCAGTTTGTATTTCTTATACTTGTGAGCCATAGTGTCCTTGATGGCCTGCGGGGTGTACTTGGTATCGACCGCCCAGCGGGTTTCCATACCTTTGGGGGTGAAGCGGAACGACTGTTTGAGGTCGCCGTTGTCGAACGACACCTTATAGATGTCCGACCCTTCGGAGGTCCACACCACATTCTTCACATCGGTAGCTTGGCGCTGGAAGTCTTTCACGTAGCGCTCGGGGACATCCTGTTCGGCGACAGTCTTGGGTTTCTGAGCGTAAACTCCTGCCTGAAAGGCCAGGATTACAGCCAAAAGTGCAAATATCTTTTTCATAATAAATGTTTTATGATTGTTTTCCTATTTTGTATATTAACGACAAATATAAAAAAAAGTTTCTAGTTTCACTTTTTTTTGACTTATGAGTTCATTTCTTCTTTGAGTTTTTCTATGACTTTTTCGCCGTCACGGATTGCCTGCATCGACCAGAAAAGCTTCAGCGTGGTCTGTTCTTCGTCGTTCAGTTGCCACTTGATGTCCGAGGCCCGCATCTTCTCGGTGAGGTAGAAAAGCGAGAGGGCTGCGCATACCGATATGTTGAAGCTTTCGGTGAATCCGTACATGGGGATCTTTACGTAGGCGTCGGCCAATTCGATTGCCTTTTCCGAAAGGCCGGTCAGCTCGGTCCCAAACACCAGTGCCGTAGGTTTATCGATAGGAAGTTCCGTAATCATGGTGTCTTTCTCGTGAGGCAGCGTGGCAACTATACGATAGCCTTTGCTCCGCAGGTGAGTGTATGCAGCTTCGATGTCGGCGTGTTTGTAGTAGTCAACCCACTTGCTGCTGCCCACGGCCACGTCGCCGGCTGGATTGAACGGGTTGCGGTCTTCTACCACATGTACGTCCTGCACCCCGAAGCAGTCGCACGAGCGCAGCACAGCGCTGGCATTGTGGCTCTGGTATATGTTTTCCAGCACCACCGCGATATGACGTGTGCGCAACGGTGCCAGTCGGTCGAAAAGCTGGCGCTTGTTGTCGCTGAAAAATTCGGCTGCCCGCTCGTAGAGAGTCGTTTTCTGCTCGGCAGTCAGCCCGTCGAAGATATTTCGTTCGTTAGGTAATCGTTCAGGCATGAGGTGTTGATTAGTTGATATGTTTTAAGTTGATATGTTGATATGTTGATTTGTTGATAGG
>JAFZXE010000027.1 GCA_017616895.1 Bacteroidales bacterium | reverse complement strand
CCGAGGCCACGGATACCGCCGACGAAGTCGATGCGCTTGTCGGTGCGGAGGTCCTTGATGCCGAGCACCTTGTCGAGGACGAGGTTGCTGAGGATGGTGACATCGAGCACGCCGATGGGGTCGTTGTCGTTGTAGGTGCCGGGCTTGGCGGTCATCTTGTACCAGTGGCCGTCGAGGTACATGCTGTGCTCATGCAGCTTGGCGGGCTTGTAGATGTCGGTGCCCATGTCCTGCAGGTCGTAGCTTTCGCCAACGGCGGCGATGAACTGCTCCTTGCTGAGGCCGTTGAGGTCTTTGACCACGCGGTTGTAGTCGATGACATTGAGCTGGTTGTCGGGGAAGATGACGGTCATGAAGTAGTTGTACTCCTCCTTGCCGGTGTGCTTGGGGTTCTGCTCCTTCTTCTCCTGTCCCACGAGGGCGGCGGCGGCGCTGCGGTGGTGGCCGTCGGCGATGTACATGGCGGGAACCTGCTTGTCGAAGATGTCAACGAGTTCGGCGATGGTGGCCTTGTCGTCGATGACCCAGAAGCGGTGGCCGAAGCCGTCTTCCTTGGCGATGAAGTCATAGATGGGCTTCTTGGCGGTGATGCCAGCCACAATCTCGTCGATGCGGGCGATGGCGGGATAGGCGAAGAATACGGGCTCCACGTTGGCGTTGGTGATGCGGACGTGTTTCATGCGGTCCTCTTCCTTGTCCTTGCGGGTGAGCTCGTGTTTCTTGATGACCTTGTTGACATAGTCCTCGCTGTAGGCGCAAGCCACGATACCGTACTGCCATTTGGCGTCGGCGGCGGTGGGGTTCATGCTCTGGGCGTAGATGTAGAGTTTCTCCTCCTCGTCCTTGACCAGCCAGCCGAGGTCCTTGAACAGGTTGTAGTTCTTCACCACCTGCAGATAGACTTCGGGCGAGTGCTCGTCGGTGCCTTTGGGGAGGTCGATTTCAGCCTTGGTGACGTGCAGCAGGCTGTAGGGGTTGCCCTCGCACTCCACGCGGGCCTCTTCCGAGTTCAGTACGTCGTATGGACGCGAAGCCAGTTTCTCGACGATGTCGATGGGCGGGCGAAAGCCCTTGAAAGGTTTGATGATGCTCATGGAATAAAGTTGTTTATCAGTTAATTTTTATTTGAAATCATTTGCATTGCCTCATCGAGGCCGACAATTGCCACTTTTGGGAATTTTACATTGCCGAGCACATCATAATGGTGATCCTCGGTAACGATGTACTTGGCCCCGGCAGCTACTGCGCAATCGATGAACTTGTTGTCGTCAGGGTCGCTTGTAATAAGGTTGAATTTGTAGAAAGTATTGATGAACAGTGTGTGTGGATTGTTGAGAATTACCTCTAACACCAGCGAGGCAAAATTCTCGGTGGTCTCCCGCTGAAGAATCTCCACATACTCGTTCAGTATCTCCGTCGTTACACAAAGAAAGTTTCTTCCGTCAATGAAAGACATCCATAAATCGTGGTAGCGGCTGCGTCGTGATACACATTGTATCAGGCAGTTCGTGTCAATGACGAGTTTCATTTCTCTGCGTGCAAGTCCTTGGTGCGAAGTTGGTCGAGACGTTCCTGGTCAAGAATCCCCTCGTCCCAAAGGTGGTCTGACTCGTCGTCAAGACGTTTCTGGAAGTGCTTCATCAACACGTCCTTGATTTCCTGTACGCGGTTTTCGCTTCCGTCAAACGAGAAGAGTTTGAGCAGATGCATTTGGCTTGGTGTTATTTGCGTTGCGTTCATCATTTTCTTGATGCTTTTTCCGCTTGCAAAGATAATAACATTTTATGAATTGCGAGGCATTCACGAACACTTTGAAATAAATTCTACTCGGTGAGTTATATATCGTGGGTTTTGGCGATTATGAAAATATGTGTAACTTTGCAGGCGATTTCGAAAGGAAATCAACGAAGCGTTACGCCTCGGCTTGTGAATGAAAACCTGAGAAATTTTCAAGTGCCACAAGAGAGACTGACGGTTTCGCGCATGATAGCGTGGACTGTTTTCTATTTCTCGGCACAAGGTTTTCTCAGGACCCTCATTCAAGAAGTGGTTTCGGGCCACGCTTCTTGTTTGGAATTATTGTTTAACTAAAACCTAAAAAACATGTCAACATTTATGGTTATTTTGGCGGTGCTGCTTCCGATTGCGGCCTGCGTACTCATCCCGATTTGGATGAAAAAGAAAGGAAAAGGCAAGAATACATTTATTCGTATTCTTGTTGGTGTCGCTTGTGCTCTGCCTTTGATGATTTTGTTTTCTGCTTTGTCGGATGTGACAATGACTGATGAGGAGAAAGAGGCTAAACGTGTTTCTGATTCAATCCGCATGGTTGAACAGCAACGCAAGGATTTCATAAAGGATTCCACTAAAGCCGAAGAAAAAAGAAAGGCAGATTCTATTGAGGCTGAACGTAACAAACCTCTAAAGTCAGAATGGATTGATCGGTCGTGGACTGACGAAATGACTGATGAAGAAAATGTCTCTATGACACTTACCAGTGACAACTACTTTGAATTCGACTTTCCTTATAACGGTGGTACTAGGTTGAAAATCGATGTCCGCTACCGTAAACAAGATGGTAATCAAGTGTTACTATCTGTCAATAGAGGGCAGTTGATGGAAACAACATCATATCAGAAAAACGAGGTGGTTGTGAGATTTGACGATGACGCACCAATGCGTTTCACGACAAACGAGCCTGCCGACCATAGCAGCAATCTGTTATTCCTGAATAATCCGCGCAAATTTATCAACAGGGCAAAAACTGCGAATAAGATTTTAATACAAGTACCAACATACGACAATGGTCAGCCGACATTTTCGTTTGAGCCTGCTGAACCACTCAAGTGGAGTCACTAATACACAAAAAAAAACTCAATCGGGGGGATTTGCATCATTGCAAATCCCCCCGATTTTTTTTCACCTTATAATATACCTTCCCAAATCGCCTTTCTGCCTTAGCTGGCGGCGGCGGTCGGTGGGGGAGAGGAAGTGGTCGCGGTGCGCCTGCGGGGGTCAGTATTCCATGCGCAGGTTGTCGCACCAGACGACGTTGCCGGGGCATCCCGAGAAGGGTTTCTGGCAGCTCGACGATATCTGCACTATGAGGTGCGTCGGCGCGAGGTCGCCCCGCCAGCCGAGCTCCTCGATGTGGACCATCTTGCCCTTGCTGTTGAGCGCCTTGTAGCGGTTGGTGAAAAGTTTGGCGCAGGGGTGCTTCGCGCTGCTGGAGGGCTCCTTGTATTCGATGGGCAGCGAGTGGTTGGTCACCCAGCCGTTGGTGCTGCGGCCGAGGTATTCGCCCGCGGTGCCCACGCGGTAGGCGTATATGTGGCCGTCCTCCTCCCAGCGGTGCTGCAGGATGACGATGACCATTCCGGCGTCGCGGCCCTCGAGCTTGTGCACGTGGCGCGAGGCGTTGGCGCGGACCATCTGCCCTTGCTCGATGTGCGCCTTGTAGTCGAACACGAAGGCCTTGGGGCGCTTGGTGAAGGGCATGCCCGAGTCGATGGCCGAGTTGGGGTCGCCGCTGTGCTTCATGGTCACGGGGTCGGCCAGGATGCCGGTATAGACGCTGCCCGTGACGAGGGCATATAGTTTCACGCCGGCGGCCGAGATGGTGTCGAGCCGAGTCTCCATGCGGCAGCAGTAGCCCGAGCCGCGCCGCTCGGGGGTCACGCTCACCGACACCTTGTTCGCGCCCAGCGCGTGGGCGTAGGCGTTGCTGGTGCTCCAGGGCGAGTCGCCGCGCTTGTAGCGGTCGCCGTCCACCGACTCGCGCCGCGCAATCATGTACAGCTGTTTGGTCTTGCCGCCCAGCAGCCCCGCCTCCTTGATGTTGCGCACCGCCCACGAGTCCATGTTGCCGTAGGGCAGGAATTCATAGTTCTGCGCCCGCACGCCGAGCGCCAGGCATAAAATAATCGGAAGTAAAAATTTCTTCATCGGAAGGTTTTGGTTTAAGTTTGGTCGTTGGTTTTGGGTCAGGATTTTGTTTGGTTTAATTCACGTTCCGCGACAAGCGGTTTTGAAAACGGTTATGGCGTGTTTCGGCAAGGATGTCAGGCGTCATTTCTGTCAGTAACTCATCAGCTGGGCAAAGTCTTTCTGCGACATGCCTTTCTCATCCAGAATCTCGTAGATGCGGTTGGCAATGCTCACCGACAACTCCATCTGCTTCTTCATCTCAAGCGACATGGTTTCCCTGATTTCGTCCATCAATTTGTTCGTTTTCATAATAGAGGATGACGGTTCAAGGAGTTTTGCACATATACTACATTAATACCTGTGCCCACAGGGGAATGGAATCGGTGTATCGTTTGATGATAGCGCCATCGGCGAAACGGAAAAGGATGTGAGCCTCCTGTCCATCGACGGAGTTGTCATAGACATAGACACGGTCAGCGATGCTGGTGGCCATCTTGCAATTGATGATGGATTTCTGGTAGCGGGAGATTATCTTGGCTATGGGGACGTCGTGGCCACCCTTCATCACACGTCCGGCGATACGGGCTGCATTAATCATCGGAGACTCGGTGCAGACAAAGAACAACCTGACAAAGAAACCAGCCTGCTTGGCGCGACGGATGAAGTCTAATTTGTCGTCAGCAGAGAAAACGGTCTCAAAAATCATGCTTTGACTGACTGTCAAACACCGCTCGCGCCAGTCGGCACAATATTCGGCAGCCTGCATAACAGCCTCGGTCGAATTCCAGTCTCCGAAACGTTCCTGAGCCACCTGGTCGGGGTTAATATATACAGAGTTCTCCAACCACTCATGGTGAAGAATTTGCGATGTGATGGTGGTCTTGCCTGACCCATTGGGGCCTGCAATGATTATCAAGACTGGACGATGAGAAGAGTCTTTCATAACACAGCAATCTTCTTTTGCAGCATGATACTGATTTCTTTGAAGTAATCAGCCAATGCCTTTGCTGTGGATAAAGAGGCTTCTTCGGCGGCCTCCTTCATGATGGCAGAGAGCATTTCGTCGGTTGGTTCCTCCATTGATGTGAGGCGGTATGTGTTCAATTCTTTCTCTGACATAATCAATGTTTTGCTATATCAACGCATTATTGTGGGAAATATTGTATTGCCCCTTTTATTCTAAAAAAAAGAGGGTGCCTTGAGACACCCTCTTCCTGAAATTTTAATCACTCAATTCTTTATCCCTCGTAGAAAGGCATCTTGACCGTGACGGCCTTCAGCAGTTTCTCGCGGATTTTGATGTAGATCTCGGTGCCGACTTTGGCGTATTCGGCCTTGATGAGGGCGGTGCCGATGTTCTTGCCGGTCGAGGGGCTGGGCGAGCCGCTGCGGACCTCACCAATCTTGTTGCCCTCGGCGTCGCAGACTTCGTAGCCGTTGCGGGCGATACCGCGGTCGATCATCTCGAAGCCGGCCACTTTGCGCTTGAATCCGGCGGCTTTCTGGGCGAGGAGGAGCTCCTTGTTGATGAAGTTGTTGTTCTCGGCTTTCAGCTTGACGATGAAGGCGAGCGGTGCCTCCAGCGGGCTGACGGTGTCGTCCATCTCGTGGCCGTAGAGGGCGAAGCCTTTCTCCAGACGGAGTGTGTCGCGGCAGCCGAGACCGGCAGGCATGATGCCGAACTCTTTGCCAGCCTCGAAGACGGCGTTCCACACCTCGATGGCTTTCTCACGCGGGATGTAGATCTCGCATCCGCCAGCGCCGGTGTAGCCGGTGGTGGAGAGGATGATGTTGGGGATGCCGGCGAAGGTGAGAATCTTGAAGGTGTAGTATTCCATATCTACGATGTTCTCGTCGGTCAGCTTCTGCATGGCCTTGAGGGCGTTGGGTCCCTGTACGGCGAGCTGTGCCCACTGCTCGCTCTCGTTGACGAAGTCTTTACCGAGCTCCAAGCCCATCTTGTCGGCAATCTGGCTCATCCAGTTCCAGTCCTTGTCGATGTTGGCTGCGTTGGGCACCATAAAGTACTCGTCGTCGTGCACGCGATAGACGAGCATGTCATCGACTACGCCACCCTGACCGTTGGGGAGGCAGGTATATTGCACCTTGCCGTCGAATAGGTCCTCGACATTGTTGGTGGTGACATACTGCATGAAGTGCTTGGCGATGGGGCCTTTGGCGCGGAACTCGCCCATGTGGCTCACGTCGAACACGCCCACGTTGTTGCGGACATTGTTGTGCTCCTCGACGAGACCGGTGTACTGGATAGGCATGTTGTATCCCGCGAATTCAGCCATTTTGGCACCCAGCGAGATGTGTAAATCTGTGTAAGGTGTTGTTTTCATTGTTATGATGTTTTGTTGTTAATATTCAGTTTTGCCGTGCAAAAATACTCAAAATAGTGCAAAGTTACACCAACTGCACAAAAAAAGCAGAGCGGACTCGCGTCCGCTCCACTTTCAAAATACATCATTGAAATAAGTAAGCACGCTATTATGTACGCAATTAGAAAAAAAAAGTTTCATTTTCGTTACAAATATTGTTTGTCGTATCAACATGTCGCGGAATAGTGGGTTGCGTACACTAATTTTTTGTTTTATGCGTTTTTATGGACAAAGAAACAGAATTATGGATATTTGCGAACTGAAAAATATAATTGAACAGGCGTGGGACGACAACGGCCTGCTCGAGAAGTCGATGTATTCCGACGCAGTAGGAGAGGCCCTTCGGCTGCTCGACTGCGGACAGCTGCGTGCTGCGGAGCCTACGGCTGGCGGCTGGCAGGTCAACGAGTGGGTCAAGAAAGCCATACTGCTTTATTTCAAGGTGAGCAAGATGGAACCCCTCGAGGCGGGTCCGTTCCGCTATCACGACAAGATTCCGCTGAAACAGGACTACGCTGCCAACGGCGTGAGGGTCGTTCCCAACGCGGTGGCGCGCTACGGTGCCTATCTGGCCAAAGGTGTGGTGATGATGCCGTCGTATGTAAATATAGGTGCCTACGTCGATAGCGGCACTATGGTTGACACTTGGGCTACCGTCGGCAGCTGTGCGCAGATTGGCAAGCATGTCCATCTTTCGGGCGGCGTCGGCATCGGCGGGGTGCTCGAGCCGTTGCAGGCTTCGCCAGTCATCGTGGAGGACCATTGTTTTATCGGCAGTCGATGCATCGTTGTCGAAGGCGCACACATCGAGACCGAAGCCGTCCTCGGAGCAAACACGGTTATAACAGCTTCCACCCACATAGTCGATGTCACTGCCTCAGAACCAGTTGTCTATAAAGGTCGTGTACCGGCACGCAGCGTCGTCATACCTGGTTCCTACACTCGCCACTATCCCGCAGGCGACTATCAGGTGAGCTGCGCGCTCATCATCGGGCGACGCTCGGAGAGCACCGACAAGAAGACCTCGCTCAACGATGTCCTCCGCGAATACGACATCAGCTAATCTCCCCCCCCAAAAAAAACTAACGCAATAACACAATAACGCATTAACGCAATCTCAGGATCTCATGAAAAAGATATTATTTGCTTCGTTCGCCGTGTTGGCACTCATGCTTGTAAGCTGCAAGCATCACGAGGAGTTTGAGTTTTCGGGCAAGGTGGTCGGCTACGAGATATGCCAGTCAATGAACGACTTTGCCTATCTTGTGTCGCTCGAGTCGCCCTCCGATATCGGAGACAGCATAATGGTTGTCGAGGACAGCACCCGTCGCGGGCATGTGATCGCCGTCTATCAGTCGCCGCGAATCCTGAAAATCGGAAGGCACATTTCGGGCACCATCTATATGGACGACAACTACAACCGGGCACATTGCTACAAGCACTACACCTACAGGGACCTTGTCAGCGGCGATGAAATCGAACTCCGTCAAGCCATATTTGTCAAAGTCCACATGGACGATTAATCCCGATATATTTCCGACACACAACTCTCGATACAGCAAGCCCTCGTTTTGACTGACGGGGGCTTGTTTTGCATTTGTCCAATAATAATCCGAATTCTCAGATGCCTAAACCTCAACTAAGACAAATGTAGGAGAAAGGTAGGACAAAAGTAGGAGAAATCTAGGCGGTGACTGCTAGGAATAAGCAAGGGATAAGCAAGGGGTAACGGAGATGATACGGACCATATACGGAGTTGATACGGCCTTGATACGTTTTTGATACGGAGGTGAATGATGATTGTCGTTGTGCCTCAAATGGTTGCAGACGCCGGTTTGGCACCGCTTACGACAAGGGGTATTAATGAAATACCCTTCAAGTCATTGATAGATATGTTGTTGTCTGTGGTCATATCATATCGTTTCGACTCTACAAAGATAACAATAATTTTGTACACAAACTATCAAATCTATTTTTAGAAACTGTTTAAATTTGATTGATGAATTTTATTAAGAACATGGACGAGCAGATTTTTCGCCTTATTGAAGGAGCAATGGGTGTCCATTGTAACTGAGAGAAGGTGGAAAATATGCCGTTCAGGTTCTTTGAGAAAAACATTAAATTAAATTTAAACAGTTTCTTATTTCTGGCTTCAAAATTTTGTGCCGTCGCATCGGGTGTATTTGGTCGATTGGCGGTAGGTTTGAAAATTTACAAACAGGGTTGTTGATAAATAATCGGCTCACGGCACCCAACAATCCGATTTAATCATCTAACTTTGCAACACTTTTTAGAATAAATCAAAAACGTTACTATATGAAATTCATTGTCAACAGCCAGGCTCTCTACAAACAGCTGCAGTCAATCAGCGGCATTATCACCAACAGCAACACCGTCCCCATCATCAGTTGCTTCCATTTCCAGCTCGAAGATGGCAAGCTCACCGTCCGCGCCACCGACCTCGAGACCACTCTCGTCGTCACCTTGGACGTTGAGACTGCGTCGCTTGACGGGCTCTCACAGGTTGCCATCCAGTCGAAACTCTTGCTCGACATACTCAAGTCGCTCGACGACGTTCCTCTGACATTCACCGTTGACGACACCACCTACGCCATCGAACTCACCCACAGCGCGGGCAAGTACAGCCTCGCTGGCATGGATGCCTCGGTGTTCCCCGCGATGCCGCAGGTCGAGGGTACCGTGAGTGTGTCGATGCCGGCATCGGCACTTGTCTCCGCAATCAACAAGACCGTTTTCGCCGCCAGCAACGACGAGATGCGCCAGCAGATGACCGGCATCTTCTGCCAGCTCTCGCCCGAAGGCGCCACCTTCGTCGCTACCGATGCTCACAAACTGGTACGCTACAAACGCTCGGATGTGAAAGCCGACGAGCAGGCCGAATTTATATTCCCCAAGAAACCTATAACGTTGGTTAAGAAAATCTTGGAGGCTCGCCGCGAGGAGTTTGACGTCACGCTGAGCTACAACCGCACCAATGCAACCTTCGCATTCGACAACGTTTTTATCGCATGCCGTTTGGTTGACGGTAAGTACCCGAACTTCGAGGCCGCAATACCGAAAGAGAACCCCAACAAGCTCACCATCGACCGCGTATCCTTCCTCAACACGCTGCGTCGTGTAGGCCTCTTCGCCAACCAGTCAACCTGTCAGGTGCGCCTGTCTCTCGCTGAAAACGAGATAGTTGTTTCCGCTGAGGATATCGAGTTCTCCAACAACGCTCAGGAAAAACTCCCCTGCGACTACAAGGGCGACACGATGGACATCGGATTCAACTCCCGCTTCCTCATCGAGATGCTCACCAATCTTGACACCGAGCACATACTCATCGAGATGTCACAACCCAGCCGCGCGGGTATCATCTTCCCCGTGAACGACGGCGAGGATACGTCGGAGAACATACTCATGCTCGTGATGCCGGTAATGCTGGCAAACTAATAATACAAAGGAATGGCTAGACACAGCAAGGTAAACCTTTGGGGCACTCACGGCTCGACAATACTCAGTATCACATTGGTGCTGTGGTTGTTGGGTATGTTAATGGCGCTTGAATACCACTCATATCGCCAGACGCACGACATGCAGGAGCAGGTGACGTTCCGTCTTGACCTTTCGCCGATTACGGATCAGGAGTCGGCAATGGCGTTGAAAAAGTCTATTGAAGGCATCGCGTATGTCAAGCACGTTGACTATATCTCTAAGGAGGAAGCTGCCAAAATATTTGTTGACGACCTAGGCGACGACTTTGTTGATTTCTTGGGATACAATCCTCTTTCGCCAGCATTGATGGTTAATTTAAGGGCAGACCTTGTTCCTGACAATCAGAGCGGTATTATTTCTCAGTTCAAGCACGACATAAATCAGATGCCGGGCATAGAGAAGATAGCTTATCAGGAAAATGTTGTAAGCGAACTGAACGAGATATATTATAAGGTGTCGTGGTTCCTGGTGCTTTTCATCTGTCTGGTGCTTTTGCTCAGTGTGGTCTTGATTAGCAGCACGATACGTATTGCACTCTACGCACAGCGCGACACCATCCGTTCTATGCGAATGGTGGGGGCCAAGGTGGGTTTCATAGCACACCCGTTCATCGTGCGCGGTATGCTCTACGGAGTGCTGGGGGGATTGATTGCCGCCCTGCTTACCATTGGGGTTATGTATTTGTTCAACAATCAGTTGAATCTTGCAATCAACCTGTCCGACCATTATTTGTGGTATGCAGGCATAGCTGTGATACTGGTGTTGGTCGGTATGGTCATATCTTTCTTCTCGACGATGTTCAATGTGCGCCGATATGTGCGAAAGATTGACTATGAGAATTAGTTGAATTAAGAATTCTATAATAATTGATTATAAAACATTTGCTGGTATGAAAAAAGAAAAGGCAATTGTAAAAAAGACCGAGGAGGACAAGTCGGATTTCGTGTTTGGCAAGTTCAACTATATAACTATGGTGGTGGGCATCGTTTTTCTGTTGGTGGGCTACATCCTCCTTTCCGGAGGTGGCAGCGACGACCCCAATGTGTTCAACGAGGCCATGTTCGACAAGCGCCGTCTTGTTGCAGCTCCGTTGATGATTGTGCTCGGTTTCATCATCGAAATCGCCGCCATCATGCTCTCGCCTAAATGCAAGTGCAAGAAAAACAGCGATAAAGATGCTGCTTGTCAGCAGTAAGGCTGGATTTGTCACCCAATCACGCATTAAAACAATCAAGCAATCATAATAATGGAGTGGTTTGAAGCTCTGATACTTGGCATTGTCCAAGGTCTTACCGAATATCTCCCGGTCAGCAGCAGCGGACATCTCGCCATCGGGGCGACGTTGTTCGGGATGAATGGCGAAGAGAATCTCACCTTCACGGTGGCTGTACATGTAGCTACGGTATTGAGTACCTGTGTGATACTGTGGCGTGAAATAGTATGGTTGTTTGCCGACCTGTTCAAGTTCAAGTGGAACGAGGGCACCAAATATGTTGTGAACATCCTCATCTCCATGATACCGGTTGCAATCGTGGGCTTTCTGTTCAAAGACAAGGTGGAAGAGGTGTTCGGCAGCGGTCTTTTGATTGTGGGTATCTGCTTATTAATCACCGCTTCTCTGCTTACGTTTTCATATTATGCCAAGCCTCGTCAGCGTGAACACATATCGCCGTTACATGCTTTTATTATAGGTGTTGCGCAGGCGTTGGCGGTGTTGCCTGGTCTTTCGCGTTCGGGTTCGACCATCGCCACGGGACTCCTGCTTGGCAATAAAAAAGAGAAACTTGCACAGTTCTCGTTCCTTATGGTCATTCCGCCCATACTCGGTGAGGCGCTGCTCGATGTTAAAGATATGGCCGAGGTTGGTGTTTCCGAAGCAATGGCCGGCATTTCGCCTTTGGCTCTTGCCATCGGTTTTATTGCGGCATTTGTGAGCGGCTGTCTGGCATGCAAGTGGATGATTGGCATCGTCAAGAAGGGCAAACTTGTCTGGTTTGCAGTTTATTGCGCTGTAGTTGGCGTTGCTGCTATCGTGTTGAATTACTGCATGTAATTAATCCAAGATGATACCGTTAGAACGACTGCAGGCCGGTTTGGTCATCCCGATAGACAAGCCGCGCCAATGGACTTCGTTTCAGGCGGTTAACAAGGTAAAGTCCACAATACGCAGGCTTTACCAAGTCAAGAATATCAAAATCGGGCATGCCGGAACTCTCGACCCGTTGGCCACGGGATTGCTGCTGGTATGTGTGGGCAAGGCGACCAAAACGATTGAAACTCTGCAAGCTGGCGACAAGGAATATTCGGGTACGATGGTTTTTGGGGCTACGACCCCATGCTACGACCTCGAAAGGGCAATCGACCACTACTATCCGACGGAACATATTACCGACGAACTGGTTCAATCCGTTCGAAAACAATTCATTGGCGACATACAACAGGTGCCTCCGGTGTTTAGCGCAGTAAAGATTGCCGGGCAAAGGGCCTACACCTACGCACGCAACGACGACCCATCTGCCGTCATCGAGCCCAAGACTGTCCATATAGAAAGTTTTGACCTGAAAAAATCAGAAGTCTCAGTTTATCCAGAATACTCAGGTTATTCAGTAAGGTCAGATTCTTCAGAAAAAACAACATCAACCACTCATTTATATAATAATCCTCAAGGTGTTGTGCCTGAGAATTTACCACAGTATGACTTTCATGTGGTTTGTGGCAAGGGAACATATATTCGCAGCCTTGCCCGCGACTTCGGCCTTGCGCTCGACAGTGGTGCCTTCCTCGCCAGCCTTAGAAGAGAAAGGGTAGGGGACTACCATGTTAAAGACGCCATACAACTTGAAGATATAGAAGATTTCTTTGTCTCGCATTAGGAAATATAGT
The DNA here is from genome assembly GCA_017616895.1 of Bacteroidales bacterium. Taxonomy (GTDB): domain Bacteria; phylum Bacteroidota; class Bacteroidia; order Bacteroidales; family P3; genus Colimorpha. The sequence continues at coordinate 84,048 of JAFZXE010000027.1, read as the reverse complement.
AACACTTTAATTTTCAGTTCGAATTGTCACGTTATTTCATACATCTTGCCTACAACGGTGCCAACTATTGTGGATGGCAGTTTCAACCTGACCTGCCGACTGTGCAGCAGACTCTGGAAGAGGCGTTATCTACTTTGCTACGCGAAAAAATAAATATCGTGGGCTGCGGGAGAACCGATACGGGGGTTCACGCCTCGGATTTCTATGCTCACTTTGACGCTGAATGTCAGTTCGATGCAGAACAGCTGACGTTTAAGTTGAACTCTTTCCTACCGCAAGATATTGCGATATTCAGGATATTCAGGGTTGTCGATAACGCCCATGCCAGGTTTGACGCAACGGCGCGGACTTACCAATACCATGTGTCAGACCGTCGGCTGCCGTTCAATCAAGGCTTGTACAGCCGTATCTACTTCAGCCCCAACGTTGAAGCTATGAACGAGGCGGCAGCAGTCCTGATGGAATATGAAGATTTCACCTCGTTTGCAAAGCTCCACACCCAAGTCAAGACGAACATCTGCCATCTAACTGAGGCTCATTGGAATAGAGTAGGAGAGGAGTTGGTGTTTACCATCAGGAGCAACCGGTTTCTACGCAATATGGTGCGCTCGGTGACGGGAACGCTGCTCGATGTGGGACGTGGCAAACTTACTATCAAAGGCTTACGAAGTATCATAGAGCAAAAAGACCGTTGCGCGGCCGGAGTAAGCATGCCACCGCAAGGACTCTTTCTGACCAAGGTGGAGTACGATCTCGAAAAGTTATATCCCACAATATGAGAAAGTTTCTCTTTTTTTTGATGTTATCGGTGTTGGCATTCCCTTTGTCGGCTAAAGATAACGGCTACACATTGTCGTCGCCCGACGGTCGGCTGGTTTCGCACATCTCAACTGATGGCGACCATATCACATACGATATTGTATATAACGGAGTTACGCTAATGTTGCCATCGCAGATTGGTTTGAAAATGCAAGGAGAGCCCTCTGCAAAACTCTCCATCACAGGCAAGCAGCATCGCTGCATTGATGAGGTTGTCGCCTCGCCCTTTACCCGTCAATCCATAATGCGCAACCATTGTAACGAATTGACACTTAAGTTAAACAATGGACTCTCGCTTGTGTTCCGTGCTTATAACGAAGGCATTGCCTATCGCTTCGTGTGGAATGGCAAACCTGGCAAAGTTGAACGCGAGTTCGTGCAATATAATTTTGCTGGCGATTGGACAACTACTGCTCCTTACGTCATTAGCTTTGTCGAGGACAACCACGACATCCAATACTGCACTTCCTTTGAGAACCACTACAAAACCATGCCGATTTCTCAACTCGACCCGCGTCGGCTTTGCTTTCTGCCACTTTTGGTACATGGTCCTGATGATATAAAGGTCTGCATAACAGAATCTTCCCTATCCGATTACCCCGGCCTTTATCTCAAAGGTACTGGTGCATCAGGTCAGCTTGTCGGCGAGAATGCCCCTCTGCCCAAGCGCGTGGAGCAGGGTGGTCACAACAACCTGCAACTGATTGTGAAAGAACGCGAGGACTATATCGCCGCAATGGACAAAACCAAACAGTTCCCTTGGCGCATCACAATGGTTGCTCCTAACAGCATCGAACTGGCAATGAACAATATGAGCTATCTGTTAGGCGAACCGTCAAAGGTCGCTGACATCAGTTGGATAAAACCAGGCAAGGTTGCATGGGATTGGTGGAACAGCTGGAATATTGGAGGCGTCGATTTTGAGGCCGGAATAAACAACGACACATATAAATATTATATAGACTTTGCATCGAAATACGGTATTGAATATGTGATACTTGACGAGGGCTGGGCGGTGAATGGCGAAGCCGACCTGTTCAAGGTCGTGCCCGAAATCGACTTGCCGATGCTGGTTGAGTATGCCCGCAAGCGCAACGTCGGTCTCATCCTCTGGGCGGGCTACTATGCCTTCGACCGTGACATGGAGCATGTCTGTCGCCACTATAGCGAGTTGGGAATCAAAGGATTCAAGGTTGACTTTATGGATCGTGACGACCAGATTGTCACCGACTTCTACAGACGTACTGCGGCCATGTGTGCAAAATATCACCTTGTTGTCGATTTTCATGGGGCTTTCAAGCCTGCCGGCTTGAACCGCACCTATCCTAATGTGCTGAATTTCGAAGGGGTTTTCGGGTTGGAGCAGATGCGGTGGGCTAAACTGGAATGGAACCAGATGCAGTACGACACCGAGATTCCGTTCATTCGTCAAACTGCTGGTCCTATGGACTATACGCAGGGGGCCATGCTCAACGGCACGCAATCCACTTTCCATCCCAGTTCCATGGAACCGATGAGTCAAGGCACACGTTGTCACCAACTTGCTCTCTATGTAGTGCTTGAATCACCGCTTAATATGCTCTGCGATTCTCCCACCAATTACGAAAAAGAACCTGAATACACTCGTTTTGTGGCGGGCATTCCTACCGTTTGGGACGAGACTCGAGTGCTGCAAGGCGAGGTGGGCGAATATATAGTTACCGCCCGACGCAAAGGCAACACATGGTACATAGGCGGCATAACTGATTGGACCCCAAGGGATATTGATATAGACCTCTCGCTTCTCGGACTTCAAAACGTAGCCGTCGAACTTTATACCGACGGTGCCAACGCACACCGCAGGGCTAGCGACTACAAACACCTGGTTATCACTCCTGAAGGCGGTATGCTTAAAATCCATCTAGCACCCGGCGGCGGTTTCTTGGCTAAAACAATAGCCAGATGAAAAAACTCATCGTCATATCATGGTTGCTGCTCGCTGCCATTTCCGTTGAAGCACAGCAGTTTATTGGCTGCCGTGAAGGCGACGGCTGGGCGGAGACGGCAATGGTGAGAAAGAAGTTTACTCTGACAAAAAAGGAACTTGCCTATGGCAGATTGATTTTGAATGTTACCTCGCTAGGCTACCATGAGGTGTATGTCAACGGACAAAAAGTCGGTGATCATGTAATGCAACCCGCAGTATCGCAGCTGAATAAGAGCGCAATGATGGTGTGTTACGAAACGAGGGGGACTCTGAAAGAAGGTGAGAACGAGCTGTTGATATGTGTTGGACAAGGTTGGGGGCGAATTTATGGAACGCCGGCGGGCGTGCAAGCCGAAGCTTTGTTGGATTTCATAATGCCAGTTGCAGAAACGGACACTACGTGGGAGGCTTCGCCGATGGGCTACAGCTACACTGGCAGCTGGCAACCATTGCAATTTGGGGGTGAGCAATTTGACTCCAGGGTAAAACCCGTATGGAAACCCGCGAAAAGATTGCCACTTGACAAGATTTTTGGAACAGAGGAAAGCACGGTTCCAGGATTCAGGATGATAAAATTGCATACCATCCAGCAGGTATTCAAAGGCAATCGAATTGTCGATACGTTGGCACCATCTAGTGTTTCAACACAGCCCGACAACGCCATAATGATTGATTTTGGCAAAGTGACTACAGGTTGGTTTCAAGCGGACTTTTCAACTGTGCCGGAAGGCCATGAGGTAACTATGGAATACCTCGACCACAAAGATGCCAAACCTCCTCATACCGAGACGGATATTTACATAGCCAACAACAGTGTCATCGAGCATTTCTCCAACCGTTTCCATACTCACGCCTTCCGATATGTACGCATCAAAGGCGCCGACGTTCTGAACGCCCGAGCCCTGCAGATCAGTGCCGTGAACCCCAAGGAAGGTGCCACTTTCGAGTGTTCCGACCCTCGTCTCAACGCCATCCACGACATGGTGAAATACACTCTCGGATGCTTGACATTCAGCGGCTATATGGTCGATTGCCCGCACCTGGAGCGCATGGGTTACGGTGGCGACGGCAACTCGTCAACAATGACGCTTCAAACCATCTGGGACGTAAGCGACACCTACGAGGACTGGCTGTGGGCGTGGTGTGATGCCATGGAGCCCGACGGCGAGTTGCCCTACGTGGCGCCTGCCTTCCGCACGGGCGGAGGACCCTACTGGAGCGGCTTCATTATCAAAGCCCCATGGCGCACTTACCTCAATTACGGTGAATTCATCATTTTCGGCGAGCAATATATCAAAATGAAGCGTTGGCTGGAGTTCATCGAGAGGAATTGCGAGGATTATATCCTCCAACCTTGGCCCGACAACGAGCGGCACTCATGGTTTCTCGGTGACTGGTTGGCTCCCGAAGGGGTTGACATAGGAGGGGAGTCGGTGCTGCATGTGAACAGTTGTTTTATCGCTGAATGTCTGGGGAATATGATTCAGATGGCTCATATCACAGGGCACCCAGCTGATTCTATTCGATATGCCGAGTGGCAACAACATCTCAAGTCATCCATCCACCGCCACTTCTACCACCCCGAGAGTCACACCTACGCCAACGGTACACCTCTCGACCAAGCCTACGCATTACTTATGGGAATCCCTCCCGACAGTGTCATCGCAAAGGCTGTCAAAGATCAGCTACTCAAAGACTGTCACGATAAATACCGCGACCATATTGCAGGAGGGCTCATGGGGGTGCCAATCTTCACCGAGTGGTGCATCCAAGAGCGGCAGACCGATCTGATGGCCACCATCTTACGCCAACCCGATTACCCAGGTTATCTATATATGATAAACAACGGTGCCACAACAACCTGGGAGTCATGGGACTGTGGACGTGAAGGCAAGGAGGACCGCAGCCGTGTGCACAACTGCTACAACGGAATCGGCATCTGGTTCTACCAGGCGTTGGCCGGCATCCGTCCAGATCCCCAACATCCTGGTTACAAGCATTTCTACATCGACCCGCAGCCCTGCGAAGGCATAGAATGGGTGAAAGCCTCGAAACCAACCCTCTATGGCGACATAAAAGTCGAAATCAAGTATAACAAAGTTAGCGAGCCTTACGAGGAACATTCTGGTGTAGAGAATGTTAGCGCTAACACCTTCACACCTCCACACCTTCACACCTTCACTATATCCATCCCCGAAGGCACCACCGCCACCATATTCCCCGGCACCAACAAAGAGCAAACTTTACAAGCCGGACAGTGGACTCTCGAACACTAAATAGTGAAAACCCCCAAGGCAAGCCCGACATATTGGAGATTGCCTTTTATTGAAAATAAATGTGTCAGATGCGTTACTCGCTGTCAATCAGCGGGTGCTCAAAGCTCAGGACTTTGGTTTCATAGCCCGGGGCGTGAACCGCTACATATTCTACGCTCCCGTAACTGTAGATGAAAGTCACCTTGCCTGATTTGTCACCCTTTGCCAGCTCGCGGTCTTTCACAAACACGTCGCCTTCGCGGCGCAGCTCGTAGGCCACTGGATGCGGAACTGGATTGTCCGACGAGTCTTTGAGCATGAGGGTCACGCTCAAACTGTGGCTGTCTATGTTTTCTACGATGCGGCTCACTTTTGTCGGCACGTCGTCGGGTGCTTCGACAATATCAGGGCATGCAATCCAGCTGCGTGATTTGATTTCCAGCTCGTCGGCCTTGACAATGAACGTGTTGCGGACAAACGTATTCCCCAGCCATTCCACAAATGCGTTGAACGCCGGAGTCCCTACGTGCGAGCCGTAATAGAATTCGGTTTTATAGACAAGCTTGTGTTTGCGGATACATCTGATTTGAATCAATAGCTCGTCGGTTGCATAATAGTCAAGTTCTTTTGCAACGGGGCTTGCGTCTAAGAACGCTGGTTTCGCCAACTCGACGAAACGCCTTGCGCAGCTGTCGTCGAGCTTGATGGTCCGATCTTCACCATCTCCGTTTTGTCCCTCCATCGTAAGTGTGCCGTTAGAGTAACTGCAGGTAAAAATACTACCCGGCATCGCGACATGGCTGACCCAGATGGAGTCAACCCCGCCCTTCACTTGTGCATGTGCCGATCCGAAGGCCACAATCACGGCGCAGATAAGAAACAGCCGTTTCATACAATAAAAACGCCATAACCCGAATCTTATTGCCGCCGAAGGTCCCATCTCAATGATGTTTTATCTCCTGCATGCGTTTTTTTTAATATATTATGAGATTGCCTCATTTACAATTAGTTCTGCATTCAAATTATTTCGTTTTCTAATTCGTTAATGGCTTCGTCTTGTTTCCATTTCCCATGTTAGATTGCGGATGTTTGTGGCGATAGGGTATATTTTTTGTTTTTTTCGTACTTTTGCAACTCGTTTGTAATATAAAAGTATTCAAAAATAATAACCATGAACTACGATTTGATTGTCATAGGCAGCGGGCCGGGAGGCTATGTGGCCGCCGTCAAAGGAGCCCAGATGGGCCTGAAAACCGCCGTCGTCGAGCGCGAGAACCTCGGAGGCATCTGTCTCAACTGGGGCTGCATCCCCACCAAGGCGCTGCTCAAGAGCGCTCAGGTGTTCAACTATATCAACCATTCTGCCGCCTACGGGTGCGTGCCCGCACAGGGCAATTTGGAGGCCGACCTGGCCGCCATGGTAGAGCGGAGTAGGGGAGTGGCCGCCACGATGAGCAAGGGCGTGCAGTTCTTGCTCAACAAGAACGGCGTGGAGGTAATCAACGGCACCGCCCGCGTGATGCCTGGCAAGAAAGTGGCCGTCAAGACCGCCGACGGCTCGGAGACCATCTACGAGGCCAACCATATCATCATAGCCACTGGCGCGCGCAGCAAGGTGATGCCCGCCATGCCGCAGGACGGCAAGCACATCATCGGCTACCGCGAGGCCATGACGCTCCCTCAGAAACCCAAGTCGATGCTCGTGTGCGGCAGCGGTGCCATCGGTAGCGAGTTCGCATTCTTCTACCAGTCGATAGGCGTGCAGGTGACCCTGGTCGAGTTCATGCCGCAGATTCTTCCCAACGAGGACGAGGACACGGCGGCGCAGATAAGCCGCTCGTTCCGCAAGATGGGCATGAAGGTGATGGTGTCGTCGAGTGTCGATAAGGTCGATATCGACGGCAATGTGTGCCATGTGACGGTAAAAGACCAGAAGAAAGGCACCGAGACGGTCATTGATTGCGACGTGGTGCTGTCGGCCGTGGGCGTGGTGACCAACCTCGAAGGCATAGGCCTCGAAGAGACGGGCATAGCTTTCGAACGCGGAAAAATAATCGTTGACGACTACTACAAGACCAATGTCGAGGGCTACTACGCCATCGGCGATGTGGTGCACGGTCCTGCTTTGGCCCATGTGGCGAGTGCCGAAGCCATCTGCTGCGTTGAGAAACTCTGTGGTGGCGACCCACATAAGGTGTCGTACGACAACATTCCCGGCTGTACCTACACGACACCCGAAGTTGCAAGCGTGGGCCTCTCGGAGAAGAAAGCCCGCGAGGCTGGAATGGACATCCTCGTCGGAAAATTCTTCTTCAAAGCCAGCGGCAAAGCCACCGCCGCCGGCAACACCGACGGATTTGTGAAAGTGGTCATCGACAAAGCCACCGACAAGCTGCTGGGATGCCACATGTGTGGCGACAACGTGACCGAGATGATCGCCGAGATAGTGACCGCCCGCGAAAACGGTCTCACCGCAAAGCAGATTGCCCACGCCGTGCATCCGCACCCCACGATGAGCGAAGCCGTGATGGAAGCCATCGAAGCCGCCTACGGCAAAGCGATACACGGTTAAGTGCGTGCCCGCACAGGGCAATAAAGCAGTCGGCAACTAACGCAATAACACAATTACGCAATAACGCAATTACAACTTTTCAATCCCTCCCTTGGCCAAGAAACATTCATACCGGTTCAATCCTCACACGCTCTCCTACGAGCGTGTGGTGGTGACCGTGCGTGAACGCCTGAAGAAGATATCCTTCACAGTCGCGTTCGGCTTGGTAATCGGTGTGCTGTTCACATTCCTGGCGTTCCACTTCATCGACTCGCCAAAGGAGAAGATGATGAAACGCGAGCTGGCCAGCTACAAGCGCGACATGCGGCAGCTCAATGCCAAGATGAATCGCGCCGAGGAGGTGCTGAAAGACCTCGAAAGCCGCGACGACAACATCTACCGCACCATCTTCGAGGTGAATCCGATTCACTCGACATCGCATCAAGAGTATGGCCGCACTTGGGACTCGGTACGCAGCTTCAGCAGCAAGGACCAGCTGGAGTTCACCAACGAACGTATCTGTGCGTTGGAGGGTCGCCTTTACGAGCAGTCGCTCTCTTACGACAAAGTTTATAAGCTGGCCCGCACCCAGAAGGAGCGTCTCATAGCCATGCCAGCCATCATGCCCATTGCCAAAGGCCATTGCCAGCTGGTGTCGGGTTTCGGCATGCGCTACCACCCGGTGCTGCGCTACAGCCGTCCCCACACAGGTGTTGACCTGACCGCAAAAACCGGCACTCCCATCTACGCCACCGCCGACGGCACTGTGACCGAAGCGGGCCGCAACGCACAAAACCGAGGCGGATATGGTGTGATATGTGTCATAAACCACGGCTTCGGCTACCAGACCCTTTACGCCCACCTGAGTGAAGTGAGAGCTCGCGTGGGTCAGAAAGTCAAGCGCGGCGAAGTAATCGGTTGGGTTGGCAGCACAGGCCTTGCATCGGGACCGCACCTCCACTACGAGGTCATCCTCAACGGCAAGCACGTAAACCCTGTTTATTATTTCTTCAACGACCTGACGCCGGGCGAGTTCGAGGAAATACTCGAAGCCGCCAGCCAGGAAAACCAGTGCCTGTCATGAACGTAGTGGTTGACAGCAACGCGGGCTTCTGCTTCGGCGTGGTCAAAGCCATCAGTAAAGCAGAGGAGGAGTTGGCAAAACGCAGTCCGCTGCTTTGCCTTGGCGACTTGGTGCACAACAATGCCGAGGTGTCTCGCCTCACCGACATGGGGCTGGAAGTCATTGACCACGAGCGCTTCCGCACACTCTCCGACACCAAGGTGCTTATCCGCGCCCACGGCGAGCCGCCTTCGACCTATGAGCAAGCCCGTCAGCGTAACATCACACTTGTCGATGCCACCTGCCCCATAGTGCTGGCTTTGCAAAAGAACGTGCGCAGCGGCTACGAAGAGATGAAAAGGGTAGGGGGGCAAGTGATTATTTTCGGCAAACACGGCCATGCCGAGGTTATCGGCCTCAACGGCCAAACCGACAACACCGCCGTAATCATCAGCGACATCGATGATTTGTCTGGAATAGACTTCTCGCGTCCTGTGCGACTCTATTCGCAAACCACACAGAACCGCGACCAGTATCGCACTCTCGCCGACACAATAGCCGGAAGGATGAAATCCGACGACTTCAAGGTGTTCGACACCGTCTGCCGTCGTGTTGCAAACCGCACCTCCGAACTGCGCGATTTTGCCCTCTCGGTCGAGTTGCTGATATTCGTCAGCGGCGCTAACAGCTCCAACGGCAAGTACCTTTTCGAATACTGCCGTCAGGTGCAGCCCAACACACGTTTCATATCCGACATAACGCAGATAGACCGCACCTGGCTGGACGGCATCTCCACCGTAGGCGTCACCGGTGCCACCAGCACACCACGCTGGCTGATGGAAAAAGTGGCCGAAGAGTTGAACCACATATAATATATATAAAGGTGTAGTGGTCCGCACCACATCTGTCCATTCACTATTAACTCTTTAATAATCACAGTTCGCCTTGTTTCTCTCCAATCTTAAAATAACCAATTTCAAGTCCTACACCGACGCCGACGTCGATTTCTGTGCCGGCGTCAACTGTCTCGTCGGCAACAACGGGGTGGGGAAGACCAACCTCCTCGACGCTGTCTATTACCTTTCGTTCTGCAAGAGTTTCTTCAACTCAATCGACACACAGAACATACGGAAAGGGGAGGAGTTCTTCGCCGTTCACGGACGCTATGAGGGGCTTGAAAATCAGCCCGTTCAGGTGTCGTGCATACAGCGGCGCAACCAACCCAAGCAGATGCGTTACGCGCAGAAAGCCTACAAAGCCTTTGCTGAACACATAGGGCGTATACCGCTCGTAATTGTCTCGCCCACAGACCAAAGACTTATCACCGGCGGCAGCGACGTGCGACGCAAGTTCCTCGATGGCGTCATCTCGCAGACCGACAAGCTCTATCTCGACAACCTAATACAATACGGTAAGGCGCTGGCACAGCGCAACCGTCTGCTCAAACAGTTCTACGACGACCGTTACTGGGATGCTCCAGCCATCGACATCTGGGACGAGCAGCTTGTCCGTTTCGGTCAGCCCATCTTTGAGACACGACGGAAGTTTCTCGAAACGTTCATACCGATATTCAACGACTACTACAACTGGATTTCCGACCTGCGCGAAACGGTAGAGATAGATTATCAGTCGCAACTTATCAACAACTCCGATTTTGCGAAGCTGTTGGTCGAAGCTCAGTCGGCCGACCGTTACGCCCAATATACTACAGTCGGACCGCATAAGGACGACCTTGACATCTCACTCTCAGGCATGTCCGTCAAGAAATTCGCCTCACAAGGACAGCAGAAGACCATCTCGCTGGCCCTCAAACTCGCTCAGTTCCAGTATATTCTCGACCATACAGGTTTGAAACCCATACTGTTGCTCGACGATATCTTCGACAAACTCGACCTCACACGCATCAAGCAACTTATAAAGCTCGTCGGCGGCGACCGTTTCGGCCAGGTCTTCCTTACCGATACCCAGCCAGGTCGAGTAGAACAAATCTTCAGCGAACTGCCCAACGTCGAACACCGAATCTTCAACATAACCCCCGAAGCCATCGAATCAGTCAGCCACTAACAAGACACTAACGCAATAACACACTAACACATTAACGCAATCACTAACACATTAACGCATTAACACAATTACACAATCACTAACGCATTAACACAATTACGCAATAACGCAATAATATAATCCCCATTGAAAGAATACCGTCGCATAACACGAGGCCGCCGAGCCGGACAAGTCGCTTCGCCCTGGAGGAAAGGCGTCCGTCCCGAATGTATCCACGAGTACGGCATCGCCGAGTTGCTCAATGTCGTTTACGACTATTACGACCTTAGGCCCATAATCGACGAGAACGCAGTCCGCAAAGCCTATAACGAAATTGCCGGCGAGCTGGTCTCGAAACTCACGCAGTCAGTATCGTTCAAAGACGGTGTGCTCACACTCAAGTTCGACACCGCCACACTCCGTCAGGAAGTGTTCTACCGCCGCACCAGCCTTATGGAAAAAATCAACGCAAAACTCCCCGAACCCATAGTGAAAGAAATAAATGTATATTAATTCACCAAAACTAAAACCATTTCGCAATAAACCACTAACGCAATCCCACAATAACACATTAACGCAATAAAAAACACACTAACGCAATCCCATAATAACACATTAACGCAATAAAAAATTGTTAAACTCAAAACTATTTCGTATCTTTGTACGTTTTCAAATCGACATTCGATAATCAAAATAATTCTTAATCAATTAAATAACTAATTTTATGCAACCAAAAGGTAACAAATACGGTGTTCACCGTGTACTAGAGCCGAAGGGTGTTCTCCCGCAGCCGGCAAACAAGATTGACAACAATATGGACGTGCTTTATGACAACGAGATTCTCATCGACGTCCAGACCCTTAATGTTGACTCGGCTTCTTTCACCGACATTATGAACTATGCCAAAGAGCAGGCCGGTGAAGGCGCAAGCAAGGAGAGAATCCTCGAAGAGGTGAAGAAAGAGATGCTCCTCAACGTGGAGTTGCAGGGCAAACACCGCAACCGTCGTACCGGTTCGGGCGGTATGCTTCTCGGTAAAGTCGAGAAAATCGGTGACGCTCTGAAAGGCAAAATCGACCTCAAAGAAGGCGACCGTATTGCTACCCTCGTTTCGCTGTCGCTCACCCCGCTGCGTATCGACTCTTTCGGCGAGATCCGTCCCGAAATCGACCAGGTTGACATCAAAGGTAAGGCTATCCTCTTCGAGAGCGGCATATATGCCAAGATTCCCGATGATATGCCCGAAAAGCTCGCTCTCAGCGCATTAGACGTTGCCGGTGCTCCTGCACAGACCGCCAAACTGTGCCACTATGGCCAGACCGTCGTCATCCTCGGAGCAGGTGGAAAGAGCGGTATGCTCTGCTGCTATGAGGCCAAGAAGCGCGTTGGTGTAACTGGTAAGGTTATCGGTATCGCCAACAGCCCCAAGAGCACACAGCGTATCAAGGACCTCGGATTCTGCGATATCGTTGAGAGCGCAGCTGGAATGACACCCGTTCAGGTTTATGAGCTCGTTGAGCGTCTCACCGGTGGCAAGATGGCCGATGTTACCATCAACTGCGTCAACGTTCCAGACCAGGAGATGACCGCCATCCTTATCACCAAAGACGACGGCGTCGTTTATTTCTTCTCGATGGCCACCAGCTTCACCAAAGCATCGCTTGGTGCCGAAGGTATCGGAAGCGACGTGAACATGATCATGGGTAACGGCTACACCAAAGGCCACGCCGAGTTCACGCTTCAGGAACTCCGTGAGAGTCCCAAGCTCCGTAAAATCTTCGAAGAGCTTTACGCATAAGTCAAAATCCGATAACTCAAAATCCTCGACCTATTTGAACAAGACTACAAGCCGAATCCAAATAAGCCAGCCATTTTGAGTTAACGATAAGACAGCCACACAAATAGCAAGCCAGCGACCCTAAAAAGCCGCTGGCTTATTTATTATGAATATCGCCGTTATGTTAAGTAGGGTATTTTAAAATATCCACTCCTACTATTATTTGAGTATGCACAATCCTTAAGCCGGGTATCCATTGTACTCTACTTATAAAGACCCCAACTGGCGAGTCGGTCTTTTGCGATTTTTATGCGGTAACATCAAAACCGCATTGATGCAACATCAAATTACTTTTGACGGATAAATTACAGGCGACTGATCAGGTGGTGTTTGCCACTGGCGAGAATTTGTTGCTTGTAGCCGTTGGATGTCGGCAACCATACTTCGGCTGTTGTGTTGGCTGGAATATCTATATCCCATTCAAATTTGTTTCCCTTGCGAGTCCAGTTGCTTTTGATTAAACCTGATACCGAATTATAGCTGCAGTTCACATATTCGAGTCCATCTATTGGATATGGTTTCAGTTCAATACGACTGTAGCCGGGTTCTAAAGCCCGTATGCCGCCGAGGTATTCGTAATACCATATGATAAGGTCTCCCAGAAGCATGACGTGATTGCCTGAATTCATCGACGGGTCTGCGGTGTCACCGTTCCAGAGTTCCCAGATGGTGGTTGCCCCGTGTCGCCACATATAGCCCCAACTTGGAAAGTCGTCCGCTGAGGCTATTTTCAATGCCAGGTCTCCCCTGCCCTGTTCTGTTAGCGTTCTCATAAGTTGTTGTATTCCAACCACTCCAGTGGAAACATGCCATCCAAAATCGTTTTCTGTCTTATGAATTATATTATCGAACACTTTCTTTTCCAACCCTTTAGGAACCATTCCGAAAGATATTGGCAGCAGGTTCGCTGTCACTGAATTATTTGAATAGCGTCCTGTTTCCAGGTTGAGATATTTTGAATTGTATGCTGATGTGACCGTTTCTATTTCATCACTGAAATACCTCACATCATCATCATAACCAAGTAGTTTGGCAAACTTTGCCATTTTTCCGGAAAGGTAGCAGTAAAAAGGTGTGGATAGATTAGCCGGCCAAGTCATGCGGTTGGTATCCTTCGAGTGAATCAGCTCGGGACTTTCCGGCGGCATGCACCAGTCGCCGTAGGTGTCGCGAATCACGATGCCGTCCTTCATATAGTATTTCTTCATGTGCAACATCCAGAGTTTCATCGCATCATAGTGATGTTTAATGGGTTGCATATCTCCGAAACGAGTGTGTAGCATATCTGCCACAGTAATGAAAGCACCTGGCCAGGTCATATTGTCAGTATAGTTGCGCCAATAAGCAGGTGCCACATCCGACAGCGATCCGTTCTCCCATTGGCAGTCAGCCAAATCTTGAAGCCACTTTGTGTAAAGTCGGTGATTATCAAAGATAAACGACTCGCCGTAACAGCCAGTGGTGCGGTCTCCAGTCCACCCCATTCGTTCATCCCTCTGAGGACAGTCGGTCGGCATCGAACGGTAGTTGCCGCGTATGCCCCAATAGGCGTTGCGGTATATTGCATTCATTACCTCGTTTGAACATTCGAAACTTCCAGAGACAGACATTTCGTCGTACAATACCAACCCCTTGAAGTCCTCAAGTTTTGGCGTTGCTTTCAAACCGCTGATTTCCACATATCTGAAACCGTGATATGTAAATTTGGGGCTCCATGTTGATTGCCTGACTGTATGTTTTTGGGGCACAGAAGTCCTCTTGTCGCCGAAAACATATCTGTCTGTGGCCTCCGCACTGCGCAGATTGTCAATATATAGAGTGCTGTCATCTTTAATGGTTTCGGCAAAACGGAAAACCACAGTATCGCCACATTCACAATTCCACTTGTCCATATTGTAGCATTGCAGCACCCCTACCATGTTTTGCCCCATGTCGAGAATCCATTTGTCGCCTTTCTTATAGATACTCACAGGTTTAAGCCTATCTTGTACTTTTATATTGGGGTTGGCTTGTGGTGTCAAAAGGTGGTATGTTGTCTCAGGGCGACGGTCTTTGGCATTCTTTCTGTCTGCTTTTGAGCAGTTTACTGGCCACTCGCCGCTGTCCACCAGCTTCCATTTGGGGTTAAACAGGTCTTCTGTGTTCATATTATGCTGGTCGTAGTCAACAACGGCATCCATCCATTTGCTGTCATCGTATCCGGGCAAAGTCCAGTATCCCAGCTCCATTCGTGCGTCGTATGTTTCTCCGTCAAACTCATTGCTTTTGCGTATCGGCCCTCGGTTAGTAATCTTCCATCCCTCGCCGCTCACGATAGTGTCGGTTGTGCCGTCGGTATATGTAACCTCCAGTTGCATAATCAGTTGAGGTAAGCCATAGTGGGCGGCATGAAGTATTCCACACCACTCCAAATAGTTGGTATCGTGTCGTATGGTTGTGAATCGGCCACCCTCAAGAGTTACACAAACTGCGTTTTGTCCCGCAGTTAACATCTCGGTGATATCATACGCATTGAAATAAATGCGCTGTGTATAATCGCTCAGAGCTGGCTTTAACAGTTCGTCGGGTGCTACTTCGCCACCGTTTATATATGCGCAATAAACTCCTAGTCCACTGATATATAAACGTGATTTATTAATGTTTTTCTTTAAGTTGAATTCTTTACGGAGATAGCGTGCTGCAATGGAGGTGTGGCCCTCCACGCAGTCGTCCTCAAAGTTACGTCCAATCCATTTTGCCCTCCAATCATCTGGCGAGAGCAGACTGATTTCAAATTCGCCCACGCCACTTTCTATCGTTTTAACGCTTCCATTCTTGCCATACTTCACCGTTGCAAACACTTTCCAGTAGCAGTGGTCGCGGCTTTTAAGCTTCGTGCCTTCATACGGAATATAAAGCATCTGGCTGGATACCATCTGCTTGGAATCCCACAGGTCGCCAATGCCCTCTTTGGCTTTCTGCTCGCTGCTGGCCACGATGATACGGTATTCGGTTTGATAGCCATTCACACAATCAGTCTTATATCGCCAACTGAACCTGGGTTCGGCGGTGGCCAAAGGCTGACTCCCGTCCTGCATCTCCACAGTGAGCGAATCCAGCTCTATTGTATGTCCGCAAGCAGTGAATATCACCGCAAGAAAAAAGAAGTACGCTACTCGTTTCATGTTTGCAACGGTAAACAATACCCTATTAAGATATTGGAGACAAAAACACTTTCGTCCATTTGAACTTATATCGTTGCGGCTAATCTCGGCATTGACTACTTTTCAATCCTTGACCAGACGGACGGAAAGACCGTAGTTGCGGAGGTTGAAGCTCAGGTCTAACGATGAAGCCATGAAAAACAGATTGCATGCGCTTTCGTTGTTGTAATATGTCGCTGACCAGTAGCCGCCGTACGAACCCACGTATTCCACACTCGTACCGTCGCGGAAGCCCGCAGACGGCAGGAAGATGCAACCAGAATTCTCCATCAACGCCCATTCATCAGCCGTCACCACGTTTGAGTTGAACGGCGAGGTGGCGGTGTTCACGTTGCTCAGCGTAGGCGCTCCGGCTGGATGGCTATAGACATCGGGAAACAGAATCAAACCGAGTTCGCTATTCACCTTCGCCTTGATATATCTCACATTGTCATATCCGCAGGCGTTCGAAGCCTCTCGACTGTTCAGCAGGTAGTTCCATTCAGCATTTGTCAGCGTCCGCCACAAGCCAGGACGGTTGCCGCCGTTGCTGATTGCGTTATAGACACCCCAATCGGCGTTGGCGAACTCGCCTTCGAGGTTGTTTGTAAGGCTGCCTCCCGGGTAATAATCGCTACCTGTGGAACTTGTATCCCACGGTTGGTAGGCAACGGCACCGCTATTCCATCCGCTTGTGCCCCAGCCGAAAAGGTCTATCCATCCAGTGTTGTCTGACGAAATATTGCGGTTGGCCGAACCAATGTGGTCATACTGATGCTCGGCGAAACGCCACGTGCCGGTGGAGGCTTGGTACTGGAGGTTTCCACGCGAAAAATGAACCGTGCTACCTTGCGCAACCGAGAAAACTGCAACCGAGGCTCCGTTGTCGTCGAAAGGACCATCGGTTGGATAGCGCGGGTCGGAAGGGTCGCTTGGAGTTCCATCCACCACAGTAATATGGCATACGGCGCTCTTGCCGCCCGCTGTCGCTGTGATGTCACACTCGCCCAAAGACACAGCTGTCACCAATCCAGAATTGCTCACAGTAGCCACCGATGGGTTGCCGCTAACCCACTCCACATCCTGCGGAGCGTCGCTTGGAAGCACTACCGCCAATAACTGATAGGTGGCTCCCACTGAAAGTTCTTTGTCTGAGGGACGTAGAGCAATGCTGTCAACCGACACCTCGTCGGGTTTGCATCCGATAAAACCCAGAAATGCCGAGAACAGCACTACCATCATAGTCAACCGTCTTGATTTCATATTTTGATTTTTGGTTAATAATTCACAACAATATCACACGCAAAGATACAAACATTTCTCAAACTGGCAAACATTCTCACGTCAACCCTCCAAAAGCAAAGCACACCTCATCGTGAGGTGTGCTTTGGGGGGTGCCTTATCTAAAGACCTTTGTCACGGGCAAGCTTTACTGACTGCCTTGTGAGGACGTGGGGTTAGATTTCCCTGATATCAATTGTCCTATACGGACAGGGGTTAGACTTCCCAGGTGTCGCCACTGTTGAGCAGGTCATCAACACATTTGTATTTGCCGTTTGCTTTCTGCTCGTCCATCTGGTTCTCGTAGAGCTGGGTGTAGGAGGTTTTCTTGACGTTGCGGATGACGCCGAGTGCCACGGGCAGGTCGCCGTGCATGTGGGCCAGCATCATGTGGATGCCGGTATCCTCGGTGGTCTCGTCGTGAATCATGATGTCGTCAAGGGTCACTCCGTTCTCGCCGATGCTTACAACCTCGAGCTGACGTCCGTTGAAGCGGAGGCCTTTCTCTTTGTTTTTGCCGAAGAGCATGGGTTTGCCGTGTTCGAGCACGATGGTGCGGTCGTCACGCACTGCGCGGTCGGTGATGGCGGCATGTGTCTTATCGTTGAATATCATGCAGTTCTGTAGAACCTCTACAACCGATGTGCCGTCGTGCTGGGCGGCGCGGGTCATGATGTCGGTGGTCAGAGCCGGCACGCAGTCGAGAGCGCGGGCGAAGAAGGTGCCCTGTGCACCCATGACGAGCTCACCCGGGTTAAACGGGTAGTCGATGGTGCCGAAGGGCGAGGTCTTGGTCACCTGGCCGAACTTGGTGGTGGGGCTGTACTGACCTTTGGTGAGACCGTAAATCTCGTTGTTGAAGATGGTGATGTTGAGGTCCTGATTGCGGCGCACAGCGTGGATGAGGTGGTTGCCTCCGATGGCCATCGAGTCGCCGTCGCCCATGTTGACCCACACCGAGAGAGCGGGGTTGGCGAGCTTGACGCCGGTGGCGATGGCGCAGGCGCGTCCGTGGATACTGTGGAAACCATAGGTGTCAACATAATAAGGTATGCGCGAGGAGCAGCCGATACCCGACACCATGCAGATGTTCTCCTTCTTGTGACCCGTCTTGGGGAAGGTGTTGAGAAGAGATGAGAGGATGGCGTGGTCGCCGCAGCCGGGGCACCATTTCACCATCTGGTCGCTGGCAAAGTCAGCCTTTGTATATTCGCGATCCGCTTTGGGAACAAAATGTCTTTCCATTGTTTCTATTTTTTTAGGGCCTATATGTCTTATAGGACTTATAGGTCTTATGTGACTTATAGGTTATTTCTCAAGGAGTTTATTGAAGTGGTCTTTCAACTCGCACACCTCGAACGGCAGACCCATAATCTTGTTGTACTGGGTCATCGGACATTCGGGGAACTGGGTGCGGAGATAACCTGCAAACTGACCGTTGTTGAGCTCGCATACCACGATTTTCTTGTATTTGCGCAGTATGTCGCCCGTGTTCTTCGGCAGCGGGCAGATATAGTTGAAATGGGTGTAAGCCACTTTCTTGCCTTCTTTGTTCATCTCCTCTACGGCGAGTGTGAGAGCGCCAGCGGTGCCGCCCCAACCCACCACGAGCAGGTCGGCGTCGGGGTTGCCGGTCACTTCCTGGTCGGGGATGTAGTTGGCCACGCGGTTCACTTTCTCCTGACGGTTCTTGGTCATGAGGGCGTGGTTCTCGGGATCGGTGCTGAGCGGACCGTCGGGGCATTTCTCAAGGCCTCCGACACGGTGGCTCAAGCCTTCCATGCCGGGCAGTGCCCACCAGCGGGCGTATTTCTCGTCGTCGCGACGGAACGGACGGTAGTTCGGGTCGTTCGGGGTTGCCATACGCGGGGTGATGCTCGGCAAGTCGGCCACCTTAGGTATGCGGAACAGCTGTGAGCCGTTGCCCAGATAACCATCGGTGAGCAGGATGACGGGAGTCATGTGCTCCAATGCTATCTTGGCTGCGTTGTAGGCCCAATAGAAGCAGTTGGCACTCGACGAAGCGGCAACCACCACCAGCGGAGCCTCACCGTTACGGCCATAGAGAGCCTGGTTCAGGTCGCTCTGCTCGGTCTTGGTTGGCAAGCCGGTCGAAGGACCGCCACGCTGCACATCGACCACCACCAACGGCAGTTCAACCATCACGGCCAAACCAAGAGCCTCACTCTTAAGCGAGAGACCAGGACCGGAAGTGGAGGTGCAAGCCAGCGCACCTGCGTATGAGGCACCGATAGCCGAGCATACGCCCGCAATCTCGTCCTCAGCCTGGAACACACGTGCACCGAGCGATTTATGCTTCGACAGCTCCACCATCACGTCGGTAGCCGGGGTGATAGGATAGCTGCCAAGGAACAGCTGGCGTCCGCTGCGCTCCGATGCGGCCAGAAGACCCCATGCGGTAGCCACGTTACCAGTGATGTTGCGATATTTGCCCTTGGGCATCTCGGCGTGAGCCACCTCGAAGATATGCGAGTGCATCACCTCGAGTTTGTCAGCATATTCATAACCCGCGCTGAGGACGGCCTTGTTCAGCTTCACCACGTCGGGTTTCTTGGCGAACTTGCGCTCCAGATATGCAAAGGTCTGGTCGAGAGTCTTGTGGGTGGCGTAGAAGACGATACCCAGCGCAAACATGTTGCGGCACTTGTCGGCGGTCTTCTTGTCGGCGCCCTGTTCCTGCCCTATCTTGGCGGTGAACGAAGTCACGGGAGCCTTGATTATCGTGTATGCGCGCTCCAGCTCGTCGCTGAACGGGTTCTCCGTGTAGCCGGCTTTCTCCATCGCCTCGTCGGTGAAAGTGTCGATATCGACGATAACGGTGGCACCCTTCTTGGCCCACTTCAGGTTCGACTTGAACGAAGCGGGGTTCATCGCGATCAGGATGTCGCACTTGTCGCCCGAGCTGTAGATGTGGTTACCCACGTGCACCTGATAGCCCGATACGCCCGCGATGGTGTTGTGCGGAGCGCGTATCTCGGCCGGGTAGTCGGGGAATGTTGCGATGTCGTTGCCCGTAAGTGCGGAGGCATCGGAGAAGAGGGTGCCGGAAAGCTGCATTCCGTCGCCCGAGTCGCCTGCAAAACGCACCACCAGGTCTTCTTTATTGCAAATCTGGTCTTGTGACATTTGTATATTGTTATTTGTTAATATTTTTGTTTGCTAAATGAGTTGCAAATGTACAACTTTTTTTCGGTGTTTTGACGTTCCCACGCCTTTATTTCCCACAACATTTCAACAACCCATTAAATCAATCGCAAAATCAGCAGGTTAACATGTTGATATATTGACCTCTCACCCGTTTCTCGCATCTCCCATTCCCGACTGCAAAGATACAACATCCCCGTTGCGGTTTACGAATCCCAAGCCATTTTTCTTTCAACATTTCTCAGAAAACACTGATTCACACCCAATTTCCAAACCTTCATTCAACTCGTTGTCACCAAACGAAATCCCCCCAAAAAAGAAACTCCCAAGAAACTCCGTATAAACTCCCAATATCCTCCCTGTACCCTCTCACGATTCTCATTGTTCCCATAACTCCCATAACTTCCATCACCAATCAACTAATATTCAACCCATTCAAAGAAAATGAAAAACCATCAGCCAATTCATTCCTAAACCGCAATGTCGAGATTGTATCTTTGCAAACACAACCACCCACCCCATCCCCCATATCCAAAACAAACAATAAATCAAACTATTAACAAACAAAAAAACATAAATAACTTTTTCAAAATCTTTAACCGTTTTTAACAAAAGAAGTTTGGTCGCTCCAATTTTCAGTTATACCTTTGCACTTGAATTATTAACTCTAAAACATACAATTATGAAAGAACTTAAACAATGTCAGCAAGAACAAATCAAAAAACTTCAAGATGGTGCTAAACGATTCCTTACGACAATTAAACTGTCTTTGAATGGTATTATCATCGAACCCAAAGAAATTGAGGTTTACTATTACGAAAAAGGTGTGTTTGAAGACAATTCTGTTCATAAAAATGAATTACAACAGCACAACAAGAATCACTTTTATATACATCGGTGGGGCATGGTGAAAAGCGACCCATACAAAGGTGGAAACTATCCAGGTATAGATTTTGTTGTTAGTGATAAGGATAATATTTATTACTCGTATCTTATAAGAAGCGCCGTTGTGAAAAATGGAGAGCCAATAGTCGGGCCGCATAAAGTACTTAAGGCCATAGAGGCTTCTTGTGGACTCGAATTCGATGAAATCGAAAGTGTTAAAATAGAACCTATTCCTAACGACACCACCTGCGACGTTTTATTTTCCAATAGAATAAACCTTGGGAAAACAGTTTTTGAGGAATACCGCAATATCAAACTTCGTGCTGTAGCATTAGACGAAGGATTTAGAAAAAATAAATATCCAGCCAAAGAGAATTTGATTATCGAGAAAATACAATTAGACAATATGTCTAATGATGAGGCTTTGGCATTTGCAAAAGAACATCTTGGATATGTACCGTCATCAATAAAAAAATCATGACCAACACCTCCCACTGGAACACCATCTACGGCCGATACCACAGCAATCTTATCACCGACCTTCTAACCGACACCGTTTTCTTCTCGGACTTGCTGCCCGATCGGTGTCCGGAGTTGTACCGGTGCATAAGCCAGACGCTTAAGGACAATAACATCGAACATCGGCTGCTGGCGGGCACCCGCGACATCTGGTGTCGCGACTATATGCCCATACAGACGGCTGAGAAACGTTTCGTTTTCTACAAATACAACCCCGACTACCTGCAACCCAAGCACCTACTGCGCACAATCACCGACACAAACCGCGTGGCAAACATCGACCGTCTTCGACAAGACGGCGAAGCCATTGACCTCGACCTCGTTCTCGACAGCGGCAACATCGTGAAATGCAGCGACAAAATCGTGATGACCGAGAAGGTGTTCTTCGAGAACAAAGGCAAGTCGCGCAAACAAACCCAGCAGATGCTCGAAGACACCTTCCAAAGCGAAATCATCTTCCTGCCCTGGGATAGAAATGAGTTTCTCGGCCACAGCGACGGCATCGTCCACTATATCGGCAATAACCGTGTGCTGATGACCAACTATGCCGATTTCGACGCGGCGATGGCTCGCCGATACACACGTATTCTGAAGAACTTCTTAGAAGTGATACCGCTGACTTACAACGTGAAGCGCAAGCATCTACGCAGCTGGGCTTACATCAACTTCCTGAAGATCGGAAGACTCGTGCTTGTGCCGCAACTGGGCATACCAGAAGACGAGCAGGCTCTGAGACAGATCTCCGATGCAATGCCTGCCAGCAAGGTTATCGGCATTCCCGCATTAGAAGCCGTGCGCAAAGGCGGAGCACTGAACTGCATCTCGTGGAACGTGGCCACAAGCCAATGGTGCGACGGCTTCATGGACGAGGAATATAGAAACTCCGCAAGATATTGGATGAACGGAAACAACGGTCCATTATAGAGACAACGTTCGACGACGTGCCATATTGAAAAGAAGAAGCGGGCAACCAACCGGCCGCCCGCTTTTCAAATTCAGTTCTTCCTCAAAAACTCTTACCAGAGGGTAACTCGTTTTTCGGGTGCGAGGTACATCTTGTCGCCTTCCTTGATGCCGAAGGCTTCGATGAACTCGGTGACGTGAGGCAGAGTGCCGTTCACACGCCATTTAGCCAGCGAGTGGACATCCATAGCGGTGAGGCGCACAATCTCTTCGTCGCGGATATTGCTTGCCCATACTGCGGCGTATGCGAGGAAGAAACGTTGTGCGGGAGTGAAACCGTCCATCTTCTCGGCGTTGACCTGCTGCTTCTCAAGGGCTTTCTGCATGGCCACGTAGCTGATGTGCAATCCACCGTTGTCGGCGATGTTCTCACCCAGACAGAACTGTCCGTTGGCGAAGGTCTCGGGGTTGTCGAGCACCTTGATGCCGTTGAAGTGGTCGATGAGCACCTGCGCGTTGGTCTTGAAGTTCTCGGCGTCGCTCTCTTTCCACCAGTTGTTGAGGTTTCCGTCTTTGTCATATTCGTGACCTTGGTCGTCGAAGCCGTGGGTCATCTCGTGTCCAATCACAACTCCGATGGCACCGTAGTTGGCTGCATCGTCGGCGTTCATGTTGAAGAATGGCGGCTGAAGGATGGCTGCGGGGAAGCAGATCTCGTTGGTGGTGGGGTTGTAGTAGGCGTTGACCATCTGGGGAGGCATCTGCCACTCGTTGCGGTCGGTCTCCTTGTCGATTTTGCCCATCATATAGTCAACATCGAAGCGGTTGCTGCGAAGCACGTTGGCGAAATAGCTGTCGTCGGCGATTTCAAGCTTGCTGTAGTCGCGCCACTTGTCGGGATAGCCGACCTTTACGAGTATGGCGGCGAGTTTTTCCTTGGCTTTCTCCTTGGTTTCGGGGTCCATCCAGTTGGCTCCGTCGATACGCACGGCGAAAGCATCCTTGAGGTTGCCCACGAGGGTGACCATACGCTCTTTAGCCTCTGGCGGGAAATATTTGGCAACATAGAGCTGGCCGAGTGCCTCGCTCATAGCGCCGTTGACGGTGGAGGTGACGCGTTTCCAGCGGGGACGCATCTGCTCCTGACCAGACATCGTCTTGCCGAAGAACTCGAAATTGGCCTGCACGAAGTCGTCGCTGAGGTAGGCAGCGGCGGTGTTTACCACATTCCAAGCCAGGTAGGCTTTTACCGACTCCATGTTCTCGGTGGCGAGCACCTTGGAGACTTCGGCGATGTATTCGGGCTGTCCGACATTCATATTCTTGATATTGGGAAGGCCCATCTCGCTGAAGTATTTGTCGAAGGCGACAGCGGGAGCCGTCTTCTTGAGCTCGTCGAGGGTCATCTTGTGAAGAGTGGCGTGCGGGTCGCGGTTTTTCAGCTTGTCATACTGAGCCTTGGCGAGACGGGTTTCGACGCCCATGACCATCTTGGCGATGACGTCGCCACCACCGGCGAAGGAGGACATCTTGTCGTAGCCGGCCATCACCATCTCTTTGGCTATGAGCTGCTGATATTTCTCGCGCTTGTCGGCGTTGTTTTTTTCAAGATAGTAGTCGCGGTCGCCCATGCCGAGGCCCGTCTGCCACAGCCAAGCCATCTGCATCTTGCTGTTGTCGGGGTCGGCTTCGTTCATGACACCGAAGAAGGGGTCGATGCCGATATGGTGCAGTTCGGCAACCTTGGCAGCGAGAGCCTCGCGGCTGTTGACGGCGGCTATACCTTTCAGGAGTTCCTGTATAGGCTCAGCGCCCTGCTGGTTGAGTTTCACGGAATCCATACCGATGTTGTAGAGGGTGGCTATCTTGTCGGAGATAGAGCCTTTCTCGTTCTGAGCGGCACTCACCGAGTCGATAAGTCCACGCAGCTGCTCCTGGTTGGTCTCAGCCAGCTTGTCGAACGAACCGTAGCGGCTGTATTCAGGTTTCAACGGATTGGCGTCGAGCCAGCCGCCACAAGCGTAGCGGTAGAAATCGTCGGCCAAGTTGGCTGTGGTGTCGAGATAGCTGGGGTCGATGCCCGAACCGAGCTGTGGTGCTTCGGTCTTTGCCTTGTGGTTGCAAGCTGTCGCAAGAAGTGCCATAGTTGCAATAGTTAAGAGTGTTTTTTTCATTTATGAATTAATTTTGTATGATTTTTGTGAATAGTGAATTGACAATAGTGATTAGTGATCTGTGACCTGTGACCAGAAAGTTTCTGCTGACTGCTGTGCACTTAAAACTTACAGCTTACAGCTTAAAACCTGAAACTCATTGCCTCGTCAATCGTGCGCGGTTGGGAGCCCAATGGCCGAAGTCGGCGTTGCCCACCTTCTTCTCCGATTCTATGTGCCACGAGATGGTGTTCTTGTCTATCGGGCGCAGTTCGGCAACTCCACCCCCACCCCACTCGGCGCTGCTGAACTCGATAACGGCGTATTTTTTCTTCGCATAGCCACGCACGGTGTTGGCCGGATTCACGTCGCGACGGGCGTTTTTCTGGCTTATGGAATAGTAGGTGCCGGTGAGCTGCTCGCCATCCTGCTTGAGTTTCACATAGAAATAGAGCTCGCCCCCGAAACGGGCGCCGTCGGCGGTGCCGACCACCCAGGTGCCGTTGAAATCGTACGGCTCACGGCGCGATGAAGCGGTGCAGAGAAACATTACCGCCACAGCGGCCAAAGCGAAAAGAATAGTTATACGTTTCATATTTTGTTGTTGATATGTTTTACTGACTACTGGTTACTAATCACTAATTAGTAGTGATAAAAATAAAATGCAAAGATACGTTTTTTTTGAATATCTTTGCAACCTGTAATCATAAAACATCCGACATAATACAAAACCCATTAGACTTATAAGACCCATTAGACTTATTGGACATATCAACATATCAACAATAATCATATCAACATAAACATATCAACATTAAACAATACCCCCCTATGAGCGAAGAAACTCAAAAACCCAAAAAAGAACAGAAACCCAAGAAAGAGAAAAAGCCTATGGGATTCTGGAAAACCACTCTGGCATCCATGCTGGGTGTGGTGTTTGCATTTCTCATCTTCAACATCATCGCGTTTATCATCATGATTGGATTGGTGGCCGCCGTGTCGAGCATGACCAAGGACACCACCGTCGTGGGCAACAACCTGTTCCTGAAGATGGACATGACCAACAGCATCGCCGAACACGCCAACGACGACGAGTTGACCTCATTATTCACCGACAACGAGACGATGGGTATGGACGACATCCTCGCCGCCATCGAAAACGCCAAGACCGACACCAAAATCAGCGGCATTTACCTCTATTTCGGTAGCGGCAGCGGCGCCGACTGGGCTCAGAGCGAGGAGATCCGCAATGCGCTCATCGACTTCAAGGAGGAAAGCGGCAAACCCGTAGTGGCATACGCCGACACCTACGTCCAGTCAGCCATATATCTGGCTTCGGTAGCCGACCGCATTTCGCTCCACCCAGCCGGTATGGTCGATTGGCGCGGCATCGGTGCCACCGTGATGTTCTATAAAGACCTGCTCGACAAGCTGGATGTCAAAATCGAGCTTATCCGTCCGCAAAACAACGCCTACAAGAGCGCCGGCGAGACCTACACCATGAACCACATGAGCGAATCTAACCGCGAGCAGATTCGCGCCTACATAGTGAGCGTCTGGAACCACGTGGTCGAACAGATGTCCGAAACTCGCGGCATCCCGGCCGACTCGCTCAACGCCTACGCCGACAACCTTTCGGCTGTCCTTGCCGACGACGCTCAAGCTCGCCGCCTGGTTGACAACCTCGAGTTTGAGAACGGCATCAAGACCTTCATCAAGGAGAAATACGACAGCAAACGCATGGTGACTGTCTCGAAATACGCCAAGAGCATCAAAGCCAAAGAATCAAAAGACCGCATCGCCGTCATCTATGCCGAAGGCAACGTGGTGTCGGGCGAATCTAACGGTATCCAACAGGCCGTCTTTGGCGACGACATCGCCAAGGCTCTCGACAAAGCCGCTGCCGACAAGCACGTGAAAGCCATAGTGCTTCGCGTCAACTCGCCGGGAGGCGCTGTAACAGCATCGGAAATCATGACCGACGCCGTGATGCGTGCCAAGAAGGAAAAACCTCTCATCGTGTCGATGAGCGGATTGGCTGCTTCTGCCGGCTATGAAATCTCGTGCAACGCCGACTGCATCGTTGCTCAACCCACCACCATCACAGGTTCCATCGGCGTCTTCGCCACCATTCCCGAAGTGAGCGGATTGCTGAGCAACAAACTCGGCATCACCACCGACACCGTCGCCACCAACCGCAACAGCAACGGCATGACCGGTATCCGCCCGCTTTCCGACGACGCCCGCGCACTCCTTCAGAAAAACGTCGAGGATTTCTACAAGACTTTCATCGGACGTGTGGCAACTGGACGCAACCTGAAGGTGGAGTCCGTTGACAGCATCGCCCGTGGACGCGTCTGGACAGGCGCCGACGCCATCAAGATCGGCTTGGTCGATACACTTGGAGGGCTCTATACAGCCGTCAGCATCGCCGCCGAGAAAGCCGGCATCAGCGACTACAGCGTGAAGAACTACTCGGTCGAGAAGAAATGGTACGACAAAATTCTCAACAGCGACAAAACCGAGGAAGCCAAGATACGTGCCCGCGTAAGCGCCATCATCCCCAACTACGAGGAGATGTACTACTGGGCTACAATGGAACCAATGCAGGCAAGACTTCCCTACTCGATAGTGATTAAGTGATCAGTGGTCAGTAATCAGTGGCCAGTGGTTAGCTGGCAGTAGATGAAGCGAGGCTCTCACACGGGAGCCTCGCTTTGCTTATTATCAACACCACTTATATACATATTGAGGGGACTAGGTCCGAATCAGGTCCGTATGAAGTCCGAGTGAAGTCCATATTGAGGGTGGGATTACAAATCCCGAGAAAAAAGTGCCGGATTACAAATCCGGCACAACGAGAAATCCCATCACGCAACAGCATAAAGTCAGTGGTCAGTGGTTTGTAAACGAAAAGAGGCTCCCGCCGGGGAGTCTCTTTGGTTTTGGGATTCTTATATTATGTTATGAAAAGAACTATTATTGCATCAATGACTGCAGACGGGCGTTGACGGGTTTCAGCTCTTCCATGTTGTTCAGACGGGCGTAGATGGTCTTCAGAGCGTTGAGGCAGTGTACCAGGTTGGCTTTCTGCATCTCCTGCTGGTCAGCGGGCAGAGCGTCGATGTAGGCGACGGCGGCTTTCATGTAGCTCTCGGCTTGTCCGAAGAGAGTTTTGGCCTCTTCCTCCAGCTTGGCGGCAAGACCTGTCTCGTCATCGAAGGGCACCTCGGTGTTGATTTTATCGACAGCGCGGTTGTAAAGCATACTGCCCATACCGAAGTTGGCCTCGAACTGGTTGGCGTTGATCGACAGCGACTCGTTATATTTGGCTTCTGCGCCTGCGAAATCCTGATTGCCCGAAAGCATCTCGGCTGCAGCGCAGAGCAGTTTGGCATATACACCGGGATTATCCTTCGTCTGATTGAGGGCAGCGTTAATCATCTCGTTGCTCTTTTCCTTGTCGCCGCTCATCAGGTAAGCCTCCGACATCATAAGGGCTGCATTGTAGTCCTCAGGATGGTTCTTGTAGAAGTTGTTAGCCACCTTCAGCGCTTCGGCGTTGTTGTCTTCCGTGCGATACATGGTGAAAAGTGTCTGATAGACGTTGGCCTTGTCGGTCTTACGGCGCATCAGCACGTTGAAGTATTTCTTCACCAGGTCGTTCTTCTTCAGCTGCGAAGATGCAAGACCTGCAAGATAGTAGGCGAAGTCGGCCGATTTCTTGTCACCCGTGAAGCCGTAAGCCTTGATGGCGTCCTCACACATCTTCAGGCATCCTTCGAAGTCGTGGTCCTTGTTGAAGGCGTCGGTTGCGCGGTTGCAGAGCTCGCCGCCGACATACGAGAACACGGTGTTGTTGGTCTCCGAGTACTCGTTGTCCTTGTCAAGTTCCTTGCATTTCAGAGCGGCCTCGTAAGCCTGCTCGCACCAGTCGGGTGCCAAGTCTTTGTACTTCGATTTGGGGTTCTTGGTTTCCTGTCCAATCTGGCAGTAGATAAGACCTTTATAATACCAAGCCTTGGGATCGTCCTTGGTTTGGTCGTTGGCGCAGGCCTTGTCGATAGAAGCTTTTGCTTTGGTCAGGTAGCCTTTACGCATATCCTGCGCGGCGCTCTGCACCTCAAGGGTCTGTGCGGCAGCGGCAAAGCCGAGTACCACAAGCGCTAATGTTAAGATTGACTTTTTCATATTTTTCGGATTTATGGGGTTACAGATTTGTTTTGTTTATTCTTTAGTATCTTCAGGTTGCTGATTATTGCTTTCCGGCTCGGCGGGAGCTTCGGGGGTTTCCTGATTTTCCGTCGTTTCCGTCATCGGGGTTGCCTCCGTGCCGTCGGTTGCCTCCGTCGTCTCAGGGGTTTCCTCATCGTCGGGAGTTGACGGCACCTTGGTTATCGAAGCGATGAAGTCTTTACCCTTGAGGTCGATAAGCTTCACACCCTGGGTGTTACGTCCTAGAACTCTCAGGTCGGCCACCTTCATGCGGATGGTGATACCGCTTCGGTTGATAATCATCAGGTCGTGCTCGTCGGTGACGTTGACTATAGCAGCCAACGGACCGGTCTTCTCGGTAACCTGCATGGCCTTCACGCCCTTTCCGCCGCGGTGTACCGTAGCGCGGTAGTCGGCCAATGCCGAACGTTTTCCATAACCGTGATCGCTTACCACGAGCAGGTCTTCGTTCTCGCTCGGCAGACAGAGCATGTCAATCACGCCGTCGTCCTCGCCGTCAAGGTTCATACCCTTCACACCGCTGGCGCCACGTCCCATCACACGGAACTCGTTTTCGGGACAAATCATCACCTTGCCCTTCTTCGAAGCGATGAGGATATAGCTCTCGCCGTCGGTCAGACGGGCGGTGACAAGTTCGTCGCCCTCGCGGATGCCCACAGCGATGATACCGTTGGTGCGCGGACGCGAGTAGGCCTCCAGCGAGGTCTTCTTCACGATGCCGTTCTTGGTACACATCACGATGTAGTGGTTGCCCACATACTCGGTATCGCTCAAGCTCTCCACGTTGACGTATGCCTTGATTTTGTCGTCCGGCTCGATGTTTATGCAGTTCAGTATCGGACGGCCCTTGGTGTTCTTCTCGCCCTCAGGCACCTCGAAAGCTCGCATCCAGTAGCAGCGGCCTTTCTCGGTGAAGAACAGCAGGTAGTTGTGGTTGGTGCAGGTGAAAATATGCTCCACGAAGTCCTCGCTGCGCACAGCGCTGCCCTTCGAACCCACGCCGCCGCGACTCTGTGTGCGGTATTCGCTCAGCAGGGTGCGTTTCACATATCCCTTGTGCGAGATGGTGATAACCACCTGCTCGTCGGGTATGGTGTCCTCGATGCGGAAATTGATGGCGTCGTGACGGATGGCCGTGCGGCGCTCGTCGCCGTATTTGTCGCGTATGGCGATGAATTCCTCTTTGATGACCTGCATCAACACGTTGTGGTCGCCAAGTATTTCCTTGCAACGCTCGATGAAGCGCAGTTTCTCGTCATATTCTTCCTGCAGTTTCTGATGGTTCAAACCTGTCAGCTGTGCCAGACGCATATCGACGATGGCGTTGGCTTGCGCCTCGCTGAACTGGTATTTATCCATCAATCCCTGACGCGCCTCAGCCGGCGTCTTCGAAGCTTTTATCAGAGCCACAATCTCGTCGATGATGTCTATAGCGCGGAGAAGACCCGACAGTATGTGGGCTCTTTTCTCGGCTTCGGCCATCTCGAAGCGGGTTCTCCTCGTCACCACGTTCTCGCGGTGATCCACGAAGTTCTTGATCAAGTCTTTCAGGTTCAACAGCATCGGGCGGCCTTTCACCAGAGCGATGTTGTTCACCGCAAACGAGCTCTGCAACTCCGAGAGCTGGAACAGCTTGTTAAGCACCACGTTAGGCACAACATCGTTCTTCAGCACATACACCACGCGTATGCCGTCCTTGCTGCTCTCGTCGCGGATGTCCGAGATGCCGACAATCTTGCCGTCCTTCACCAGCTGTGCCTGACGCTTGATCATCTCGGCCTTGTTCACGCCGTAAGGTATAGTGCTGGCAACGATAACGTTGCGTCCTTTCGAGTCTTCCTCAATCTCGGTGTCGGCACGCAGTATGATGCTGCCGCGACCCGTGTTATAAGCCTCCTGCACACCCTTGTAGCCGTAAATCGTGCCGCCACCCGGGAAGTCGGGCGCCTTGATGTGTTCCATCAACCCCTCGACCGTGATTTCGGGATTATCGACAAATGCGATACATCCGTTCATCACCTCGGTGAGGTTGTGCGTCGGCATATTTGTGGCCATACCCACAGCGATACCGTTCGAGCCGTTGACCAGCAGGTTCGGTATCTTGGCGGGAAGCACTGTCGGCTCGACCGCCTCGTTGTCGTAGGTCGGCACCATATCGACGGTGTCCTCGTCGATGTCGGCAAGCATCTCGTTGGATATCTGCTCCAGCTTCGCCTCGGTGTAACGCATAGCCGCAGCACCGTGACCGTCAATCGAACCGAAGTTACCTTGACCGACAATCAAAGTGTAGCGCATCGCCCAAGGCTGTGCCATACGCACAAGAGCGCCATAAATGGATGAGTCACCGTGCGGGTGGTATTTACCCATGGTGTCACCCACGATACGGGCGCATTTCTTGGTCGGAGTGTTGTAGAAAATTCCGTTCTCGTTCATCGAGTAGAGGATGCGGCGCTGCACGGGCTTCAAACCGTCGCGCACATCCGGAAGTGCACGGGCGACAATCACCGACATAGCGTAGTCGATATACGCTGTCTTCATCGTGGTCTCAATGTCAACCCTCGTGATTTTTTCGTTTTCGAATTCCATCGTTATTATTCGTTATTTCCTGTTTTCTAATAGGATAGCAAATCGCTCTTTTTATAAATAAAGTACAAATATACTAATAATTCCCGAAACGAGAGCACCCCTCGTTTGGTTTTTATCAACAAAATGTTAATGTGCTGAAATACTGTACAATCACCTCAAAACATCCAACTCCCTACTAACTCCGCACTAACTCCGCACTAACTCCGTATTAACTCCCAATAAACTCCCAATATCCTCCCAGCTGTTTTCAAGTCTTCAAAATTCAAAATTCAAAATTACCCTCACCACTTTCTCATACGAATCCTCGATGCCACATTTGTCGCAAGTGTCGTAAGGGCTGTGGTAGTCGCCGTATCTTCCTCCCAGCGTGTAGATGAATATCGCCGGACAATGTTGCGAAAACCACCAATGGTCGCTGTTCGCCGCGTTGTCTCTCAGCTTTATCTCCGGCAGCAGCTGCTCCTTCTCGTTAAACGCCTGCATCCTTTTCACAAACGGCTGCGTCTCCTCCCCTTTCCCGTTCACAATCATGATGCCCTCCGCTCCGCCGCACAGCAGGTCGAGATTCACCACCAGCTTCGTCTTCTTCAAATCCACCAGCGGATGCTCCACCGCATATTTCGAACCCTGCAATCCTGCCTCCTCGCCGCTAAACAGCATAAACACCGTTGTATAGTGCGGTTTCTTCCCCATCGTGCTGTAATGCTTTGCGATGCCCAGCACCGAAGCCACCCCGCTGGCGTTGTCGTGCGCCCCGTGAAAGCACACCTTGTCGCCCATCATTCCCAAATGGTCATAATGCGCCGTAAACACCACCGTCGAGTCGCTCTCCCCCTCGATATATCCGCACACATTCTGCGTCACATAGTCGCGATGTAAGTTGACATGCATAACACCTTCTATTTTGCGCGGTTGAAAGAGTTCCGAGGAATCAAGTACTTGCACATACCATTGCAGCAGGTCGTCAGCCGATGGTTTGATTGGCACCTGCATCGAAAGCTGCTTTACAGCCATATAAACAATGCCATCTGATTTCTGTTGCCATGATGAGTTGCTCCATAGAGAGCCCGTCCATGTTCTTATAGGCACAATCCTAAACTCATCATACGGTTTCAGCTGACGTCCGTTGATACTCAGCGAACACTCACCGTCAACCGAATACAAATCCGTCAAATACTTCTGCATATACCCCTCCGCCAAAGGCTTCACCCCCATTTCTCTCAACTGCCCGGCAATATACTCCGCCGCCAAGCTGTCCCCCTTATGAGCACAGCTCCGCCCATACATCCCCTCATCCGACAACTCACAAACCACCCGCTTGACATATTCCGCCGACTGTCCCATAACCGTCGGCACAGAAGACAATAAAACCAAAAGCGCCACTATCCGCTTGCTATATTTGCAGGTATATTTCATTTCGTTGCGATCAAACCGTTTTACCTTAAAAACGCAACATCACACAACTTATTGTAGTGCATGTCGTGATTACAAATCCAGCTCGACCGAACTGCTTTTGTTGTTTTGCCTCCTCGCTTTGAAACCACCGACTATTATATCGAAGATATAATAAGCACTTGCGATACAGCCGCTTACCAATTTCTCATAATGCTAGGGTAATTCTAGGGTAACTCTAGGGTAATTATAGGGTAATTCTAGATTAAAGAGCAGTCAACTTCGACTTAACTTCGACTTAACTTTGACACAACTTCGACTTAACTCCGACTTAAGGCAGAGTGAACTTTGGTTGTAGGATGATATGACATTGACTTAGCCATGAAGTGGCTTAATGTGGTTAGGTTGTCACTTGGGGGTCCTACGACTGGAACAAAAACATAAGATTTAAACGGATTGCGTATATTTGCAGAAAAATTCACCACGTTATGCAAACATATTTCGCATCCGCCATCAAACTTCTGTCCGCAATCGCAGCCATATTTCTGCTTTCGTCCTGCGACCCTGGCTTCGATGAGGACATGGTTATCCATAACCAGTCACAGCACAGCGTCACCGTCATTCCAAGCCCGTCCTATTATTACAACCAGGAGCTCGACAGCACCTTCGTCCACGAATCCGAGTTCTTTACCATCGCCATCGGCGATTCAGTCACCGTCAGCAACGACGGCGGTATCGGTTCCGCAAGCCGGGATAATGCAATCCACTACTTCCAGAACTACTACAACGACAGTGTCATCCTGCGTTTCAACGATGGCCGGCAAGTCACCTACCACAGCGACGACACCACAGGCATAAGTCCCTACAACTTCGCGTCAGACAACTACAGCTACTCCGAGAAACTAAAAGAGAAAGGCCTCTACTTCAGAAACCACCCCTACTACGGCAAAATGACCTTCACCATAACCGAAGCTCATTACGCCGAAGCCCAATGATTATTCTCAGAATCCAGGCAAATTCATAAACAATGTCGGCAACAGCAGCAAGAAGCCTACGAATATCAAGAATAGGATGAATTTCCACACCCATTTGAGCCATACTCCGTAGGGTATCTTGGCCACTCCTAAACATCCGATAAGCACTCCGCTGGTGGGCGTCAGCATATTGGTGAAGCCGTCGCCGAACTGAAACGCCAATACCGTCGTTTGTCTTGATACTTCTATCAAGTCGGCAAACTGCGCCATAATTGGCATCGTGAGCGCCGCCTTCGCCGAGCCGCTGGGCATCACTACATTCAACAGCGTCTGAAAGGCATACATGGCCCCTACCGACGCCACATCGCCCATCTGAGCCAACGACCGCGTGAGGCCATAGAGTATGGTGTCGATGACTTTTCCATCTCTCAGTATGAAGATGATTCCCGACGCCAACCCCACCACCAAGGCGGCTGAAAGTATGTCTTTGCAGCCTTCTAGGAAAAGTTTGGCTATGCTGTCGGCATTCTGACGGTCAAGTATTCCCGCGATGATTCCCATCGCAAGGAACAACGCGGCTATCTCGGCGATATACCAGCCAAAGGCGAGCACTCCGACAATGAGGGCAACGATAGTGACAAAAAGCAGTATGAGTATGAGCGTCTGCCGTATGGTAAGCTTGGCGTTTTCAGTGTTTTGCTGTCGCTGACGCCAATATTCGTCGAGCTTATACACAGGGCTTCGTTCGGGTTTGACTTTAACTCTGTGGGCATACCACAACACAAACACGATTCCGATAACAGTAAGCACACCCCAGCAGAACAGACGGTATTCGAGACCTGAGAATAGCGGCAGGTCGGCAATACCTTGCGCGATGCCGATTGTGAATGGGTTGAGTATCGCGCCCGCAAAACCAATATGAGCCGCTACATAACACATGCAGAGTCCTACTATTGAGTCATATCCCATAGAAATCGCAAGCGGTATAAACACCACCACGAAAGCTATCGTCTCCTCGCTCATGCCGAACACCGCCCCGAAGACGCTAAACATAAGCATCACCAACACGATGATGATATTCTCAACTCCGATACGCTGCAACCACTTGTATTTGTTCAGTTTCTTTATCTGCCGCAGGAACGCCATCACCCCGACGTCGATAGCGTGGCTGTTGTTCAATATCCAGAAAGCGCCTCCCACCATCAGTATGAAGATGACGATGTCGGCCTTGTCGCAGAATCCGTTGAACAGAGCGGAAAATATCTGCCAGGTTTGGGGCGTGCGGTCAACATAATGAAACGAATCGTTCTTGACAACC
Organism: Bacteroidales bacterium; assembly: GCA_017616895.1. Taxonomy (GTDB): domain Bacteria; phylum Bacteroidota; class Bacteroidia; order Bacteroidales; family P3; genus Colimorpha. The sequence continues at coordinate 48,920 of JAFZXE010000027.1, read as the reverse complement.
TCTCGAGCCGTTCCGTCAACATTGATGGTCTCACGCACAAACTCGCCACCCGGAATACACCAAGTCATCACCGCCGCCAACACAATAAGACCAAAAACGATAGTAAATGTATGTGGTATGCGTTTCATAATTCTTATCAATCACCAACTAAATTAAAACATATCAACATATCAACCTATCAACAACCTCAAACCTTTTAAACCCTTTAAACCTTTTAAACGTATCAACATATCAACCTATCAACCTATCAACGTATCATCATATCAACGTATCACACCAAAGCGCTATTTCTATAGCGCTTGTCTCCAGATACATCTTCGCCGAACCATTCTGGTTTCACAAAGCTGTCGGCTGCAGAGGTGTCGGGAAACTCCACCTCCACGAGGCGCAATCCTTCGTTGTGTCCATGAAAGATGTCCAACTCTGCCACCAGGTTTGAGTAAAGGCCGTCGCCTTCGCTGCGACGCAAGTCGATACGGTAGCGTGTCTTGCTGACCATTCGTCCTTCACATTTGTCTTTCAAAAGCTCGTATTTTTCCGCCGACAAAGAAAACTCTTCCTCGCGGTTGTGGATGGCTGAGCTATCGGTTCGAACCTTCTCTTTGACGGTCAGTATATAGGCATCGCCCGCCTTGCGGATGCGCAGGGTGGGCGATGTGCAGAGGTAGCCTTGCTCTATCTCGACGTGGGGATAGCTGTCGAGATTGGCAGGAAGCTCACGGACGAGATATTTGCGTTCTATTTCCAATGTTAGCGGTTAGCGGTTAGCCGTCAGCAGTTAGCGTCAGTAGGCAGTTTCCGGTCACAGGTCACAGATCACAACTTTCAATTATCAATTCGGTTCAGACAATCGGTGACGTTCTTCTCGATACGGGCGCAGACATCGGCACATGCGTCGGCTTTCTGGAATTTCTCACCGGTTATGTGCTCGTAGAGCTCGATATATCTGTCGGTTATGGAATTTACAATTTCGTCGGTCATCTCGGGCACTTTCTGTCCTTCCTTACCCTGGAATCCGTTAGCCATAAGCCACTCACGAACAAACTCTTTGGAGAGCTGACGCTGATGTTCTCCTTTGGCAAGACGCTCTTCATAGCCGTCGGCATAGAAATAGCGGCTGCTGTCGGGAGTATGGATCTCGTCGATGAGATAAATCTTGCCGTCTCGTTTACCGAACTCATACTTGGTATCGACCAATATCAATCCCTGTTTTGCTGCAATCTCGGTGCCACGCTGGAAGAGTGCGAGTGCATAACGCTCCAACTGCTCATAGTCGGTCTTATCGACCAAACCAGTACGGATAATCTCTTCGCGGCTGATATTCTCGTCGTGTCCCTCGTCGGCTTTGGTGGTGGGTGTCAGTATCGGCGTCGGGAATTTCTGGTTCTCGACCATCCCTTCGGGCAGTTGTACGCCACAAAGTGTACGTGCACCAGCCTTATATTCACGCCAAGCGCTGCCTGCAAGGTAACCGCGTACAATCATCTCCACACGGAAACCTTCGCACTTCAAACCAACGGTGACCATCGGGTCGGGTGTTGCAACTTTCCAGTTGGGCAGTATGTCGGCTGTGGCGTCGAGGAACTTGGCTGCAATCTGGTTCAGCACCTGTCCTTTGTATGGGATGCCCTTGGGCAGCACTACGTCGAAGGCCGAGATACGGTCGGAAACTACCATAGCGAGGTATTTGTCATCGATGTTATAGACGTCGCGCACTTTGCCCACATAGAGGCTTTTCTGTTTCGGAAAATGAAAATCGGTTTTAACTATTGCTTGCATGATATTTTATTGTGAATTGTGATTAGTGAATTGTGAATAGACAAATGTATTTGCTGACTACTAACTGCTAGCTGCTAATTCCTTTGCGAAGAAGGTGAAATTCACCTTGCCGTAGTTGCGGTGCTGCCAGAAATGGGGATGTTCTTCAAACGAATACTCCTTGGGATGCTCCAAGATGAAGATGCCGTCATCGCTTAGGAGGTCTTTCTCGAAAACGATATCGGGTAGCTGCGCCAATCCCTCGTGTGCGTATGGCGGGTCGGCGAAGATGATGTCAAACTTCTTGTAGGCTCGTTTGAGCAGGTCGAACACATCGGCTCTCACCACGTGGAGGTTCTGAACATTGAGACGAGCTGCCGACGACTTGATGAAGTCGGTGCAGGGTCCGTTGATATCAACCGACGTAACCGACTTGGCGCCCCTCGATACAAACTCGAAGGTTATCGAACCCGTACCGGCGAAAAGGTCCATCACGTCACACTCCTCATAGTCAACATAGTTGTTGAGTATGTTGAACAAGCCCTCTTTTGCCATATCCGTAGTGGGCCTGACCGGCAGATTGGTCGGCGGATTGAGTCTTCTTCCTTTAAGCGAACCGGAGATGATGCGCACCTGTCCTAGAATTTAGAACACCAAGACATCCCTATAGACATGGATGTTTCTGAACTCCTCGTTGTTGCAAGTGAATGGGTGCCCGGTGTATAGTTTGACCTGCGGGAAATATTTGATGAACATGTCGTAGGTTGACTTGTCAACATCGCCGCAAAGCCAGAGGGTAAGAGCGGTATTGTCGATTCCAAGCGACTTGGCCAAATTCAAAGCGCGGTACATGACATCGCCCTGAGTGGGGCACTCGTATGAGTTGGACAGTTGAAGCTGTCCGCCCGACGATGCAACGATATCACAGCATCCTCGGCGTACGTTGAGCAACATGACGGGGTCGCTTTGCTGAACGAACTCCGGCACGACAAGTTTCGAATACTGACAACGAACTCTGATGCCGGGGAAGGTAATTTTGAATGCCGAGACGGCTGTTGAATCGGCTGAGAACACGACATAGGATTTGAGCAACTCGTTGTAGTCGCTGAAGCAGGTGGTGCCCGACTTTGTGTTGCCTACCAAGGAAAGGTACTGGCGTTCGCGGCCTCTCTCGTAGAGATGCTCGGGGAGCCATGACGAGAGTTCGGTGGTGGCGATCAGTTCGGCTTCTTTGAAACCGAAGGTCATGATTTTCTTGTCGGCGAACAGGGCTTTGATGTCTGCCGAGATGGTGGCGATGGAACCAGTCGTGTCGAGCGCCACATCGCAATAGTGAAGCAGATGACGGTTGCCGGAGAAAACCGTGAACGAAAAGCCGTCGGGCTTAAGCGAGACAGAGAGTTTCTTGTCGGCAGAACTGACCTCCGCCGTGTCGGCTATGTAAGTTTTAATTGTGTAGGCCATTTGTATTAATGCTAAATTTAAGACGGTACACTATAAACAAAAACCCCCGACGTAAGCGTATCGGGGGCGTAGTTTGAACACATGTTATTATTCGAAGTTGCCTTCGACAATGGACTCGTCCATGCTTCCGAATTTCCAGCCGGGATATTTGTTGCCAGAGACGAGTTTGTCTTTCTTGTTGACGACAAGCTGACGGTCGCAGTCGCTCATAAGACGGTCGATATCGACTTTGACCTCGACCACAGGGACGTTGAAACCACCGGTTGACTCTTTCATGCCGGCATTGATTTCAAACTCTTCGGTTGTGCCCTTGGGATAAGGGAGATAGCGGAGGTTGAGGATTTCCTCGTCGGTCATCTGGCGCACGGAGCCGTCGGCCAGGGTTATGGGCAGCTTGCCGTTTTCACGGAGTTGCTTGATGGGGTTGACGAGGGTGTCCTTGCGTGCGATATAGCCTTTCTTGATGGCTTCGAGCTCGGAGATTTCCTCAAGGACGAAGTTGCTGTCCTGCGGGAATTTGTCACGGAAGACGACCTTAGTTGTGATACGGAGGCTGTCCTCGTTGAGCAGACGGCCGAAAAGGGTGTCGAAATTGCCGCAGTAGCAGTTGTAGGTCTGCTTGTAGGCTTCCTCGAGGGTGCGGATTGCGCGGAGTTTGTCTGCACATGCGACGCCACGCTTGTTGTATTCCTCATCGAATTTCACGGGTTTGCTGATGCTCACATAGAGCCAGATACCAAGACCAATCACAAGGATGGCCAGAACCGCTTCAAGAATAATTTTTACAGTTTTATTCATTGTTTAATATTTTATATTTGCTAGATGATAAAGCAGTGCAAAAATACAAATAAAAGTTTAAAATTCAGTTATAGATAGAGGAAAGTTTTTTCAAGACTGCTCACGATGTTTTAGAACAACGTGACAATCAAAGTTTTTACGGAGGAAGGAGGCCATTTGTTCGGCACAATAGACGGAGCGATGCTGGCCGCCGGTGCAGCCGAAGAATACCTGAAGACTGGAAAACTTGCGCTCGGTATATTTTTTCACGGATTGTGAGACGAGAGCGCAGGCGTGGTCGATAAAATGAGATACGGCTTCTTCTTTTTGCAAAAATGCAATAACCGACGGGTCCTTGCCTGTAACATTCCGATATTCGGGATAGCGACCTGGATTGGGCAACGCGCGGCAGTCGAAAATGAATCCGCCTCCATTGCCTGACGGATCAGTCGGCAACCCTTTCTTGTATGAAAAACTTCCAACAGTCACTGTCAATTCGTCTGAAGGTATTGTGGAATGTGAAGGATTGAAGGGTTGAAGGGTTGCAAACTGCTGACCGCTGACTGCTAATTGTGAGTTTACTATTGCATTAAACACTTCCCTTAGATGCGGAATATTCAGTTCTTGCGGCAGTTTTTCGACTACAGTTCGAAGATTTGAAACCGCAAGCGGTATGCTGTTTATAAAATAATCCTTGCGCTCATAAAGCCCCCGATAGCCGTATGCACCCATCGCCTGCATAATACGTGCGAGGACGTATGCGTAGAAACGCTGGGTGAAAGATTCCCTAGTGACCTGTGACTTGTGACTTGTGCACAAAGACTGACCGCTGACTGCTTGACGATAATAGCAATCGACATAATGCTTAAGTAATTCCTGCCTTATGGCTTCGGGTATCTCGGCCTTTGAACTGTAAAGAAGCGAGGCTGCGTCGTACTGTGGAGCACCTCTGCGAGCACCCTGGTAGTCGATGTAGTATAGTTGTAACCCGTGATCTGATACATGTGACCGGCAACCAGAAACCGACAGCTGACCGCTAACCACCATAATATTACGTGTCTGGAAGTCGCGGTACATGAAGGCGGAGCAGTCGCCAGCGAGCAGGTAATCTATAAGCACCTGGAAGTCGTTTTCGAGGAGCTGCTCGTCGAAGGGTACGTAGAGTAGCTTAAGGAAGAAATACTTGAAATAGTTAAAGTCCCACTGTATCGCCTGTCTGTCGAAATCGCTACGCGGATATGCATGATTGAAATTCACATCACGACAACGTGTCTGTATATCTACAAGGTCTGAAAGGACCTGCTTGTATAGTTCTATCGACTCTCCATCAAACCCAACTCCGCTCTGACGTTTAGCATAGAGATATGAATATAAGGTGGTGTCGCCAAGGTCTTGCTGCAGGTAACAGCGATGGTCGCCGCTGACTGCGTATATCTGTGGCACACTTATTCCACGGGACTTCATCTCGCGGGAGAAATAGAGGAAAGCTTCGTTTTCGCGAAGGTCGTCGTTTATGGCGGCGATGCAGGATTTGCCGCTTGCGGAGAGACGGAGGTACTTGCGGTTGGAGCCGTTGGCTCCGAGCTCTGAACATAGCTCACAATCGACGCCGGCCCACTGGCGGAAGAGGGCTAAAACGGTGGAGTTGTCGGGTTTCAATTTATTGTTGATAGGTTGATATGTTTAAAGGGGTTGAAGGGTTATTCGTTGGTGTAGGATTCTTCGTTGTCGTTTTCTTTACGGAGTTCGTCGAGCATGCGGCAGGTACCGGAGAAGGCTGCGCCGGGCTCGATGGCGAGTTTGTTGATGAGGATGTCGCCTTTGACGACGGCGGTGGAATGGAGCGTGAGGACTTCCTTGACGGAGATGTTGCCGTCAACATGTCCGATGACATTGGCATTCTGGCAGACGATGTTGCCTTTGATTTGTCCGTTCTCGCCGACGACTAGTTTGCCATTAAGCTGGATGTTGCCTTCGAGACGTCCGTCGAGACGGAAGTCGCCCTGGGCGGTGATGTCTCCTTTGATGACGGTGCCTGCGCTGATTGTGTTTACTGTGCTGTTTTCCATTTCAAATGTTTTTGCCATGATGATTTATTATTGTGTTAATATGTTGATACGTTGATAGGTTTAAGGGGTTAAAGGTTTGAAAGTTTAAAGGGTTAGAGTTTCATTTGTCAAATGCTTTAGCATTCATGAGCACCGCTGTATCAAATTAAATCAAGCGAATAATTCACAATTTCACAAAATAATCTGTCCCGTGCGGGCACGTACATTAGTGATAGTATTTTTGGAAGAAGAGGCGGTAGGCTTCGACGTTTTTGCGGTTGTAGAAGGTTGTGTAGTTCTGGGTGGATATGGGGAAAACTTCGTAGTAGTCGCTATTGAACTCGTTGAGTGGGCTTTCTGGCTGCTGGAGGTGGGTGTAGTAGAGCATGGCTTCGGCCGCGTTCTTGAAGCGGTGGATGGTGACCATCTGGGTGGAGTCGGTGAACATGAGTGCATTGACTTTGTAGCCTGCATTGGAGTAGTACTCGGCATTGAAGTCGGCTATGCGGTACTGGAATTCGGTGGCACGTATCTTCTTGTCGTTCACGAGGATGATGACGTAGTGCTGTAGTGTTTCCTTATACCGGAAATAGAGAGCCTCGGGTGGCAGCTGTTCTTCCTGGACTGGCTGCTCGGGCTGGAGGGTGCGAGGGGTGCGACCGGAGGCGACGGTTTCTTCCTCGGGTGTGATTGTTTCGGCGGTTTCGGGTTCTTCGACGTAGGCGTCGCCTTTGAGATACTTGAGCTGCAGCTGTGCAAGAGGTACGATGGAGTCGGACTTGTCGCTTGTGGCCACGATGTTCTCAAATCCAGATATGGCTTTCTCCTTCTCCCCTATCCGGGCGTATGACATGGCTTCCCAGTAGTTGAACTTGGCGATCATGGGGTCGCCTGCGAATGTTTCACGTGCCACTGCGGCCTGATTGATTACCTCGTTGTAGCGACGTTTGCGGAAGAGTGCATAGAGGTCTTCATACTCGTCCTTGATTCGCTGTTCACGACGTATAATCTCTTTGTAGTAATCCTCGTCTCGAATGAGGTTGGCATAGTCGCTGTCGGGGAATCCCATGAGAATCATGTCGCGGTAGTAGTTGGCCTGGGGTGTGTTGCCTTGTTTGCTGTAGATACGGTAGAGCATGTAGAAGGCCTGGACAATCTCATCGTTTTCGGGGAACTCGTTGGCCATACGCAGGTAGCACTCGAGGGCTCGCGGCACGTTGCCGATGCCGTCGTAGTAGATATATCCGGCATTGAGCAGGGCGACGGCTATCTCGGCACGCATGGAGTCTTTCTGCTCGATGGTGGTAGGCAGGTCTTTGGTGTAGTAGGCGGCGTTGTGAGGGTCGTTGGGGTCGGCTCCACGAGGGAGGCTTTCCTGCGAGGCGGTGGTGTCGCTGTCGTCAGACTCTTCATCGGACGGGGATTCCTCTTCGGTCATGGCAAGCATATTCACACCCATAAGGCCTTTCTTGGAGAGGAACCAGAAGTCTTCGAGTGTTCGCATACCCCATCGCTGGCGGAAGGTCTCCTTGCCTTTCTGGACGGTGTTGTGGTTGTAGAAATACCAGTCGCCAGTGAGGGTGTTCTGAGCCGCCTTGGTATCGGAGGCGAGCTGTGCCAGCAGCTCTCGTTCCTTGGCTTCTTCCTCTTGTTTTTTGAGGTCTTCTATCTTTTTTCTAATCAAAGCGTCACGTTCAGCCTTAGGCATCTCAGAAACGGCTATCAGGCTGTCGTTGCGGTCGATGACACGGGTGTATGAAACCAAGGCTGTAAGCACGTCGTACCTTGACTTAATCTCGCCATAGTGTGGATATTCACGAGTGATTATCTGCATGGCGGTGTCGTAGTAAATCTGCGAGAGGTCGTAGTTTTCATAGACATCGTAGAGCACTTCGGCCAAACGGAGCGACGACTTGGCTTTCTGCGGCTGGTTCTTTGTGGCGGCTGCGACTGACTGCCTATAGCTGTCGCAGGCTTTCTTGGCGTTCTTCACTCCCATATACATCTCGCCCATGGCATAGTATATCTGGTCGCGGTATTCCTCGTTCTTGCTCTCCTTGAGCATGCGGTTCAGCTGCTTCTCGAGCTTGGGTATGTCAGTATGTTCGAGGTCGGCACAGGAGGCTATGTTAAGGCGTGCATTGAACTCCATCACGTAGAGTTCGGTGTTTTTTATCGCTTTCTGGTAGTATTTGGTGGCGGTTGGTTTCTTGTTCAGCTTCTGGTATATCTGTGCCATGATGAAATAGAGCCTGGCCTTGGTCTCCCGGTCTTTGGTGTTTTCAAGGGCAAGCTTGATATACTCAACAGATTTCTTGTAGCGTTCCTGTGGCAGCAGGCTTTCCACCATCGCCATATAGAGCTTGCTTTCGAGTTTCTTGGAGAAGGCGCCGTCTTTCATCTTCTGCACCAGCTGGTCAAGTTCCTGCTCGGCAATCAGGTACTGCTTGTCAGCCGCATGACATCGAGACATTAGTATCTTTGCTTCGTCGCCCTCCTTTGTACCGGCATACTGCGCCGCCATCATCTGGCATGTGTTTTCGCAGGTGACATAGTCGTGCTCGTAAAACGAACCGTAGGCGGTCAACATGTAGCATTTGCGGATATACGGCACATGTTCTTTCCCGTGGACAAAGATGCTGTGTTTCTTTATGCCCTTCACTCCTTTCTCAATAGCACGGTCGAACTTTGGTTTTACCGACATGGCTTCGGCGGTGGTACCGAGCTTATATACGGGCAGAATCTGGGTGTAGTCGTCGTTTATCTTTTTATTCAAGTCCTTCACACCCTCTTTGAGACTCTCGTTGCCGTTCCACCACACGTTGTAGTGTGCCGTCAGGTTGTGATAGCGGATATTGGCCCACTTGGCCTTGCTCGTCGAGCACGACTGCAAAGCCAAAAGGGTCGAAAAGACCAAAAGGATCAGAAGTGGAACGCGTAAAACACAAGTCCCATTAAAACCTCTAAAACCTTTATGACCTCTTAACAACATATCAAACTATCAACCCATTAGACTTATTAGACCTATTTAGACTTATTAGACCCATTGGACTTATTAGACTTATCAAAACCTTTCAAACCTTTTTATCATATCAACATATCAACGTATCAACATATCAACAAACCTCACACATTAAACCTGAAATGCATTATATCTCCGTCCTGTACGACATAGTCCTTACCTTCGACGGCAATTTTGCCTGCCTCGCGGCATTTGGCTTCGCTTCCGAGCGTCACATAGTCGTCATATTTTATCACTTCGGCGCGTATGAAACCTCTCTCAAAGTCGCTGTGTATGATGCCGGCCGTCTGGGGTGCTTTCATACCCTTGCGGAAAGTCCACGCTCTACATTCTTTCGGACCTGCCGTAAGGAACGTCTGCAAACCCAGCAGCTTATATGCCGCCTTTATCAATCGGTTCACTCCCGACTCACTCAATCCCAGGTCTTCCAGAAACATCTGCTTCTCTTCGTATGTCTCCAACTCGGCGATGTCGGCTTCGATGGCGGCACCTATCACCAGCACCTCTGCGTCCTCGCTGCTCACTTCAGTTTTCACCATATCGACATATTTGTTGCCGTTCTTCACCGAGCCTTCATCGACGTTGCAGACATACAATACAGGCTTGGCGGTAAGCAGCATCAGGTCTTTTGCCGCCTCTTGCTGACTTTCGTCGAGCTCTACCGTTCGCGCGTTCTTCCCTCCAAGCAATGCAGCCTTATAAAGATCCATCACCTCCACCAGCTTTTTCGCCTTCGCGTCGCCGCCGGCTTTCGCCTTCTTCACCTCCTTCTCATAGCGGTTCTCTATGGTTTCGAGGTCTTTAAACTGCAACTCGAGGTCTATCGTCTGCTTGTCGCGAATCGGATCGACGCTTCCATCGACATGCGTCACATTGTCGTCGTCGAAACAGCGCAACACGTGTATTATAGCGTCGCAGGTACGTATGTTGCCCAAAAACTTGTTGCCCAACCCCTCTCCTTTGCTGGCGCCCTTCACAAGGCCTGCTATATCGACTATCTCTACCGTTGCGGGAACCACGCTGGCGGGATGTTCTATCTCCACCAGTTTATTAAGCCTCTCGTCCGGCACCGTTATTACGCCAACATTGGGTTCGATGGTGCAGAACGGGAAGTTCGCCGCCTGCGCCTTCGCATTACTCAAACAGTTGAAAAGGGTTGACTTCCCTACATTCGGAAGTCCTACTATGCCACATTGTAAACTCATTGATACTTGGAATTTAAAACTTGAAGCTATTTAATCAAACACATAATTGGTTCGGCGATCAAAATCTTTTGAGTGACTACGCACATTGTTGTTTTTCTTCACGACGGGTTCTTCCGGTTTCACCTCGTTCGCATTGTGCTCCTTTTTCTCTTCTTTCTCCACAGTTACCTCTGTCACCTCCTTTTTCACCTGCGTCTCTACCGTTTCTTTTTCAGCCATAGCGGTCAGCACTGGGCCGTTGCCAACCTCGTATTCTACCGTCTGGCTAGCCAAATCGCCATCATAATCGACAGTGCGCACCGTGATGTGGAAACATGGCTGACGACGCTCGTAGCGGACATAGCACAACCCCTCGAATCGCAACTCGTAGAGGGCGGCGGCCAGCAGTTCCTTGTATATCGGGTCCTCGGTCACGATACGTCCGTTCTCGTCCATGAAGCGGGTGTATGATATGTCGAAGGTTGTGCCATAGACATGGCACGAATTCTCGCTGGCATTACGGTTCACCCTGCGGAGACGGCCTACGTCATGGCTGCTTCGCAACAGACTCGTCACTATGGGACGCACCTTTTGCTTCACCTGGTGCTCGGTCTGGATTTCCTCAAACCGATGTCCGACGTATGTCAGCAGCCGTGCAGCCTGTGGTACAAGGTAGGGCTTCGAATGGCGCAAGGTGTCTATCACGTAGTCGTCGCAGGTTTCGACGGGAACCAGTTCGTAGCTGTCTTCCGGGTCGGTCAGGTTGTCGGGATTGCGCAAACCGTTGAGTCTTGCAGCTTCTATCTGAACATCGTTCATGTCGGGAAACATCTCCGAATAGGACATAGGCGACATCTTTGGTATCTCGCTACGCAGCAACCGGCTATGACTCTCTGTCAGCACAGCGTCGTCACCGTTGGATTTGTGTCCGCCGACAAACTTCCATGCACAAAACACCCCGCCGGCGACCAGCAGCAAAAGCACAATCCATGCGATGCCCCTATTTTTCCTTCTATGTCTGCTGCTGTGTCTCAAGTTGAATGTTTGAATGTGTTATTGTTTTAGATGCCGACCACTGACCACTAGATTTCTTTTTCTATAAGGTAGGTGTTTCTGGTCGAGGAGTTGCGGCAGACAAGCTCGCCTATGAACCCCGCCAGGAAAAGGACCAATCCCATCATGGTGAAGAACATGGACAGGAAGAACCATACGCTGCGAGTCAAAGCTATGACGTGAGCCAAACGTAGCGCCAGAACCACCACCAGCGCCACAAATCCGAACATGAACGCCACGCTGCCCACCAAGCCGAAGAAATGCATCGGCTGCTTGCCGAACTTCGACATAAACATGATGCTCATCAGGTCGAGATACCCGTTCACGAAGCGGTCCATCCCGAATTTCGTCACACCGAACTCCCTCTTTCTGTGCTGCACCACCTTCTCCCCTATCTTCTTGAATCCCGCCCATTTGGCAATCACAGGTATATATCTGTGCATCTCGCCATAGACCTCTATCGACTTCACCACATCCTTCCTGTATGCCTTCAAGCCGCAGTTGAAGTCGTGCAGCTTTATGCCGCTCATCTTTCGCGTCGTCCAGTTGAAAAACTTCGACGGGATGTTCTTCGCCAGCTTCGAGTCGTAGCGTTTCTTCTTCCATCCGCTCACCAGGTCGTAGCCCTCCTCTTTTATCATGCGGTAGAGTTCAGGCACCTCGTCGGGGCTGTCCTGCAGGTCGGCGTCCATAGTTATCACCACGTCGCCCTGAGCCACGCCGAATCCCACGTTCAACGCCGCCGACTTACCATAGTTCCTGCGGAACTTCACTCCCCTGTAGCGTGGGTTGGCGTTATGCAGGCCCTCCACCACGTTCCACGAGCCGTCGTTGCTGCCGTCGTCCACCATCACCACCTCATAGTCGAACCCGTGTTCAACCATCACGCGGTCGATCCACTCCGCCAGATGCGGCAACGACTCCTCCTCATTGTACAAAGGTACTATAATCGAAATATCCATAGTTTAAAATGTTGATAAGTTTTCTGTTGATATGTTGATACGTTGATATGATTACTTAAAACTTACAGCTTAAAACTTAAAACTCACACCCGATCCGCCTTCTCCGTCCTGAACACAAGCGCACCGAAGAACGTCACGATTATAGACGTCAGAAAAGTGTTCACGAAGCCGAACATCAGCGCCCACATCCCAGGGTTCAACGCAGCCACATAGCCCTCCGCCGCCGACTCCTCCGTCTTGAACCGCTCCGCATACACACCCGTCATCTCCGGATACATCACCCCGCAATACAGCCACACAAACAACCCATACACCACCGCCGCCACCAAGCCTGCACCTAAACCCATGAGCAGCAGCTCCTTCATCGTAACCTTCCCGTCCTGCAGCGACCTCCTGTAGAAATACATCGCCACCGCTATCCCCACCACAAGCAAGCCGTCCTTCCCCAAGTCGGCGGGAGTGGAGCATGGGGCACCGGACCAATGCCTGACCAACAAGTAGAGAGAAAGCACGAGACCCGTCAACAAGCCCCACTTAAGGTACGCCACACGGTAGTTGCCATGAATCTCCGACTTATATCTTCTGATAATCTTTCCCATACGCCTGCGCGAAAGGTTTAATAATAAACTGCAAATATACGCAAAATATTGTGATTCGGCCGGTCATTTATGAACTACTAATCAACATTTTTTCAAGGTCTGTACTGGTAGGGGTGCGACATAGGAAATCGTCTTCAGTCGTCATGGATGTGAAGTCCCAACACAGACTTGATACAGAGTTGATACAGAGTTAGGGACTGTGTCAGTGTGTTTGGAAGCAGTGAAAATGGAAAAAGCAGCCCTAGGTATTGGGCTGCTTTTGGTGGAAGCATGTGTTAATGCGTTAATGTATTTGGACGTGGTGTCAGCTTTTGATAGCTATCTGCAGCTCCTCCAGCTGTTCTTTAGCTATGGGCGAAGGACTGCCACTCATGACGTCGCGGCCGCTGTTGTTCTTGGGGAAGGCGATGAAGTCGCGTATTGAATCGACGCCGCCGAAGATGGAGCAGAGGCGGTCGAATCCGAAGGCGAGGCCTGCATGTGGCGGCGCACCGTAGGTGAAGGCATCCATGAGGAAGCCGAACTGAGCGTAGGCGCTCTCGTCGGTGAATCCCAGCGTGTGGAACATCTTGTTCTGCAGCTGACGGTCGTGGATACGGATGGAGCCGCCTCCCACCTCGACTCCGTTGATGACGATATCGTAGGCGTTGGCACGGATGTCTCCCCAACGGTTGGGATCGTCCAAAAGCGGTTCGTCCTCTGGTTTGGGAGCTGTGAAGGGATGGTGCATGGCGTAGAAACGCTGCGTCTCGTCGTCCCACTCGAGCAGCGGGAAATCGACAACCCAAAGCGGAGCATACTTCTGCGGGTCTCGGAGTCCGAGACGGCTGCCCATCTCGAGGCGGAGGGCGCAGAGCTGCACACGTGTCTTCATGGGCTCGCCACAAAGCAGGAGCATGAGGTCGCCCGGACGGGCACCGAACTTGTCGGCGAGGGCCTTGAGGTCGTCCTGGCCGTAGAACTTATCGACGGACGACTTGAAGGTGCCGTCGGCGTTGTATTTGACATATACCATACCGCCGGCGCCCACCTGCGGACGTTTTACGAACTCGGTAAGTTCGTCGAGCTGTTTGCGGGTGTATTCGGCACAGCCAGCAGCGCAGATGCCGACGACGAGCGGTGCGTTGTCGAACAATCCGAAGCCGTGTCCTTTGACGACATCGTTGACCTCGACAAACTCCATGCCGAAGCGTTTGTCGGGCTTGTCGCTGCCGTAGAGGCGCATCGCGTCGTGCCAGGAGATGCGTTCGAACTTTCCAAATTCAAGTCCTTTCATCTCTTTGAAAAGGTGCTTGGCCAAACCCTCGAACATCTGCAGGACGTCTTCCTGCTCGACAAACGACATCTCGCAGTCGATCTGCGTGAATTCAGGCTGACGGTCGGCGCGGAGGTCTTCGTCGCGGAAACAACGGACAATTTGAAAATAGCGGTCCATTCCGGCGACCATAAGCAACTGTTTGTACTGCTGTGGGCTTTGCGGAAGGGCGTAGAACTCGCCGGGATTCATACGGCTGGGCACCACGAAGTCGCGTGCGCCTTCGGGTGTCGATTTGATGAGCATGGGAGTCTCTATCTCCAGGAAGTTCTGCGAGCTGAGGTAGTTGCGCACGAGCATGGCCATCTGATGACGCAATATGAGGTTGTTCTTGACGGGGTTGCGACGGATGTCGAGGTAGCGGTATTTCATACGCAGGTCGTCGCCGCCATCGCTCTGGTCCTCAATGGTAAAAGGTGGCACTTTCGACTCGTTGAGTACGGTGAGTTTGGAGACTTGGATCTCAATCTCGCCAGTGGGTATTTTGGCGTTTTTTGATGAGCGCTCGATGACGGTGCCAGTGACCTGCAGCACGTATTCACGTCCTAGGCGACGAGCCTGCTCACAGAGGGTTGCATCAGTCTCCATGTTGAAAGCAAGCTGGGTGATGCCGTAGCGGTCGCGAAGGTCGATGAAGGTCATACCGCCGAGATCACGACTACGCTGAAGCCATCCGCAAAGGGTGACCTGCTGTCCGACATTCGATATATTTAATTCTCCACAAGTGTTTGTACGATACATTTTTTATTGTGTTAATGTGTTATTGCGTGATTGCGTTAATATGTTGATATGTTGATACGTTTGAATGTTTCAAACCTTTTAAACCTTTTAAACCTTAAAGTGCGAGCTCGCACCCAACTCACACCATCTTTAGGAAGCCGACTTCTTTGTCGGTAAGCTCGCGGTAGCGGCCACGTGGCAGGTCTTTCTTGGTGAGTCCGGCAAAGATGACGCGGTCGAGTTTGTGCACCTCGTAGCCGAGATGTTCGAAGATGCGGCGCACGATGCGGTTGCGTCCCGAATGGAGTGCGACACCCACTACGCGTTTGTCGTTGAACCCTTCGGCATACTGCACGTCGTCAACCTTTATCATGCCGTCCTCAAGTTCAATGCCTTCGAGCATCTTCTTCATATCGTCGCGAGTGACTGCTTTGTTCAGCTCCACCTGATAGACCTTATATACCATCGTGGAAGGATGTGTAAGTTTGCGCGCCAGCTCGCCGTCGTTGGTAAAAAGGAGAAGTCCTGTGGTGTTGCGGTCGAGACGGCCTACGGGATAGATGCGCTCGCGGCATGCTCCGTCGATGAGCATCATGACAGTCTTGCGCTCTTGCGGGTCATCGACAGTGGTGATATAGCCTTTGGGCTTGTTCATGAGGAAATAGCGTTTTGCCTCGGTACTGAGTGTCTCGCCACCGTAGGAGACGACATCGCCAGGCCTGACCTGAAAGCCCATCTGAGTAACAACCTGTCCGTTGACTTTGACGCTGCCGGCTTCGATGAGTTTGTCGGCCTCACGACGGCTGCAGATGCCCGCGTTGGCGATATATTTGTTCAGACGAACAGTATCTTTATCGGTTTTCCGTACCGAAGGCTTCCTTACAGCAGGTCTCTCGCCGCCGACAGCTCTAACAGCAGGCCTGCGTTCAAACGACTTGTGCTCTCCCCTCTCCTGCCTGTCGGTCTTTTCGGAACGGCCACGAGATGGCTTGTCGGCAAAACTCTTCTTTGCGGGCCGATCGTCTTTCTTGAAGGCACGCTTCCGCTGCTCCGACGGCTTTCCATCGGTCTTGGGGCGCCTTGTCGGGCGAGACGAATCGTTACTGCGTGGTTTTTTATCCTTGTTCACTATTATTTATTTTGTGTAATTGCGTTAATATGTTGACCTGTGACCTGTTGATTGTTTGAACCCTTTTGAACCCTTTAAACCTTTTAAACCTTTTGAACCTTTCAAACCTTAAAATCTCATCTTGTAGGGGAAGGCGGCATCGGACTCTTGCTTTTTTCTGATGTCGGCGACCTCCTGTGCCAGTCGCAGCAATACTTCGAGTTTCATCTGTCTGAGCCACGATATAGCCAGATCGTCTTTCCTGCAAGCCATGCAGAACATGAAGTTGGCGCGGTGGAGGTTTTTCAACACCCACGCTCTCGCTGCATCCTCGCCGTCGATGGCGTGACTTAAAAGACCCAGCCAATGGTAGCCATGTTTCACCAACCAAGCCTCAGCCTCCTCGTCTTCCTCGATAAGATTGTAGAAAGCCGCAAGCTCAGGATAGCCCGCATTGACCAGCCAGTTGAAGAAGTCGTCCTTCCCCCTCATGGCCTGCTGCAACGCGAGAAGCACTTTCACATCATATTTTAAAAGTCCGAGCATTGGGATGTTGATGGGTTTACTGTTGATATGTTGATATGTTTACCGTTGATATGTTGATATGTTTTCTGTTGATATGTTGATATGTGACCTGTGATCTGTGACCTGTTGATTGTTTGAACCCTTTTAAACCTTTTAAACCTTAAAGTGCGGGCACGCACCTAACTGCTGATCAGCTGCGGATTTTAGCCCCGAGTTGTTTTTCGAGGTTGGACTGGAGTTTTGTCATCACGGCTTCGATTTGCTTGTCGTTGAGAGTCTTGTCGTTGTCCTGAAGGATGAAGCTGACGGCATACGATTTCTTGCCTTCCTCGATGCCTTTGCCTTCATAGACGTCGAAGAGCGAGACGCTCTTGAGCAGTTTCTTCTCGGAGGAATAGGCGACACGCTCGATCTCGGCGAAGGTGACGCCATTGTCGATGACCAGAGCCAAGTCGCGTCGCACCTCGGGGAACTTGGGCAGCTCGCGATAGGTAACCTCTTTGTCGGGATAGTTTTTGAGCATGAGCGACCAGTTGAAGTCGGCATAGAAGACATCCTGCTTGCAATCCATCTTTTTGAGGACCTCTTTGGAGAGGCGACCGAAGGAGAGCAGGAGTTTCTTGCTGTCGCGCATCTGGATGTCGTAGCCTTCGGCAAAATATTTCTCTGCAGCCGGTAAGAATTCGAGGCGCGAGAGGTTGATGCGCATCCTGGAGAGGATGTTCATCACATACTCCTTGAGGTTGTAGAAATCGACGGGAGACTGCTTCTGTTTCCAGTTTTCGGGCGAGAGGGCGCCGGTCATGAAGAGAGACAGATGCTGCGTCTCGATGTATTTCTTGGTCACATCGACCGACCCTGCATCGACGGGGATGTAGTCGTGGTTTAGCTGGTAGGTGCGGCCAAACTCATAGAGTTTTTGGTCGAGACACTTGTGGTTGATGTTTCTCACCACGCACTCGAGGCCGCTGTAGAGGAGGGTCTGGCGCATGACGTTGAGCTCTTTGCTGAGCGGGTTGAGGATGACCACGTTGTTTGCGGAGTCGAAGTCGGGATTGCCCTCGTAGTACTCACTCTTGGTGAGGGAGTTGTTCATTATCTCGAAGAAGCCGTTGTCGGACAGATAGTCGGACACGCGGTTCTGCAGTTTGCGGGGGTTAGGCTTCTTGCCGTATGAGAGGCAGCTGTTGAGCCGCTGGTCGAAGGTGATATTGTTGTAGCCGTAGATGCGCATGATCTCCTCGACCACGTCGCATTCGCGATAGACATCGACTTTGCAGGTGGGAATCTTGAGGAACATGCCGTCTTTCTCTTCGCGTACTATCTCTATGCCGAGCGAGGTGAGTGCGGTGCGGATGACGTCGACGGGGATTTCCTTGCCGATGAGGTCGAACACGCGCTTGAAGTTGATTTCGACATTGGCGCGGTGGATCTGCTGCGGATACTCATCGACCATATTGCCGCAGATGTCGCCGCCGGCGATTTCCTGTATGAGCTTGACGGCCCGTTGCAGTGCCCAGATGGTGATGTTGGGGTCGCAACCGCGCTCGAAGCGGAACGAGGCGTCGGTCTTGATGCCGTGACGTTTGGAGGTCTTGCGGACGGTCACGGGATTGAAGTAGGCGCTTTCGAGGAATATGTTGGTCGTCTGCATCGTCACGCCGCTCTTCTCGCCGCCGAATACGCCAGCTATGCACATGGGCTCATCGGCATTGCATATCATCAGGTCGTTTTCGTCGAGTTTGCGTTCCACTCCGTCGAGGGTGACGAAAGGTGTGCCAGTAGGCATACACTTAACGACCACCTGGTTGCCGCTGATGCGGTCGGCGTCGAAGGCGTGCATTGGCTGACCAATCTCCATGAGGATATAGTTGGTGACATCGACGATGTTGTTTATCGGACGGATGCCGACTGTGCGTAGCCGGTTTTGAAGCCAGTCGGGAGATTCGGCGACCTTAACACCGCGCAGGGTGATGCCCGTGTAACGAGGACAGAGTTCGGGACGTTCGACGGTGACGCTTATCGCGCCGTCGGTTGTTTTTGGCACCAGCGGAGCTGTGACAGGCGGTATCTGCAGTTTCAGACCTGCAGAGTTGCGGGTGTTCAATACAGCCACCACATCGCGAGCCACGCCGACATGGCTTGTGGCGTCGCTACGGTTGGCTGTGATAGCCACCTCGAGCACATAGTCTTCCTCGACATGGAAATACTCCTTGGCGGGCATACCGACAGGAGCGTCGTCGGGCAGAACCATGATGCCGGCGTGGTCGCTGCCCAGCTGTAGCTCGTCGGCAGCACAAAGCATTCCCTCGCTCACGGCGCCGCGCAGTTTGCCTTTCTTTATCTCATAGAACTCGGTGTCGGAGGTATATATCTTGGTGCCAATCTGGGCGCACACCACCTTCTGTCCGGCAGCCACATTGGGTGCGCCGCAGACGATATTGAGAGGGCGCTCGCCGCCCACATCGACGGTGGTGAGGTGCAGGTGGTCGCTGTCGGGATGAGGTTCGCAGGTCAAAACCTGTGCAATCACCACATGCTCCAATCCGCCTTTTATGGTCTCTACTTTCTCTATGCCTTCCACCTCAAGACCCGAGAAGGTCAGCAATTCGTCAAGTTGTTCAGGCGTCATGTCGCCATAATCGACATAATCCTTAAGCCATTTGTAGGATATATTCATAGTTGTATAGGTTGTTTACCGTTTACTTTTTACTTTTACTGTTGATAGGTTTTATGTTGATATGTTGATATGTTTTATGTTGATGGATATTGGTATTTATTCTTCAGAAAAACGATATATTGTATAATTCTCATTATCGACAAGGCGCCGCATTGGCAACACGACATTGCCACCAAACACCTGCTTCATCACAAGCATATACTTACACCCACGCCGACGGATGTCGTTTCTAAACGTCTCATCCAATAACTGCTCGTTTGAGACGACCCAACCTTTACGATGAGTGAAGTACATAACCGTTGGATCCTGACCGCTGTTGACGCATATCAAGTCGTTACGATCGGAGAGGCTGTCGAACACATGCTCCAAAGCCAACACCGGTTGCCGGTTGTCGGGTATGACAAACTGACTGTGATGGTTTAAGATGTTCTCCAAAGCCACTGCTGACAGCAAAACAGCCCGCCAGGCTGACTTGTTGATGAGCGACACGCCATAGCCAGCCGCCATAGCCATCACAGGCACAAACGGAACTACATAATAGTCGTGTTTGACGAATGTTTGGCCCGAAACGAACATTACAAACAGGAAAGCGGCAAAAGCCAGTCCTAAGAGACGAAGCAACAACTTCTGCCGGCGGACAAACGCCATCGCTAAACCGAAAGCAAAAACAGCAAAGCCGATATACTTAAGAGCGTTGTCATAAAACCTGTACAAGGTACGTCCCAAATGGTGCCATATCTCACTCATTCCTTGACCAATGCCTTCTCCCATAAAAAAATGTCGCAAACCATAGTTTTCTACCAGATGCGGCACCCAAAGAAAGTACCACCAAGCCACAGGCAGCATCATGAGCACCGAGAGAGCAAAGAACCAAACTTTGCGATGAAGCGGCACGGTCTTGGTCAGCAATAATGGCAAAAACACGACCAAAATGTAGCCCGACGGCAATTTGGACAACACGCCAGCCATCGTTATCAACACATAGGCGATAAGGCTCCCGAAGCGTCTACGATCATGCAACAAGTAATCCGTACCATAGTAAATGCCTATGATGACGAGAGACATGGAAAAAGTGTCAGGCATAATCTTACGAGCATAGGCGAACCATAATGAGGTGCATAGAATCAGTGTTGCACAGAAAGCATGACGATCATTGAAGAACGACTTTATCAACAAATAGAAATACCAGCATCCCACGCTCGTCACCACCAAATTGATCAAACGGCCGAACCATTCGTGGAAGCCGAACAGCAGCGAAAATAGATATATCAGCCAATTCAGCAGGGGAAACTCCATGCCGGTAATGCCAGTAAGGTCTCCACCAATATCAATGCGCGGATATAGAATATCGGGGTCAACCTCATAGTAGTTACGGGACACCATCGCAACAGTAGTCTGCCGCCATGAGTGAGACACCTCCAATGGAGGGTTGACAATGCCATATAGCCGTAGCAGAGCCAGGACAACTATCCAAAAACGGATGTCTCCCAACCATGTGACAATATGACTCTTTGTCAAACTCATCGTTCACTTCACCTTTGCCCAGCTGTCTTTCAGGGTTGCTGTGCGGTTGAACACGAGGTGTTCGGGGGTTGAATCCTTGTCGATGCAGAAATAGCCCATGCGTTCGAACTGGTAGCGAGCGATGCCGTCTTTCCAATTTTGAATATCGAATTTTGAATTTTGAAGGGCTGGTTCGCATTTGGCATTCATCACCTTGAGCGAGTCGGGATTGAGGTTGTCGAGGAAGGTCTTGCCTTCGGGACAGTCGTCGGGCGCTTCGACAGCAAAGAGGCGGTCGAAGAGACGCACCTCGGCGTCGATGGCATGCTGAGCACTCACCCAGTGGATGGTGCCTTTGACCTTGCGTCCGTCGGGGGCGTCGCCGCCGCGGGTTGCCGGATCGTAGGTGCAGTGGATGCAAGTGATGTTGCCGTCGGCGTCCTTCTCAACGCTCTGAGCCGTCACGAAGTAAGCGTAGCGGAGACGCACCTCCTGACCTATCGCCATTCGGAAGTATTTCTTTGGAGCAACCTCCATAAAGTCCTCGCGTTCGATGTAGAGTTCCTTCGAGAATGGGACCTGGCGGGTGCCGTCGGCCTCACATTCAGGATTGTTGACGGCGGTGAGCATCTCGCTCTGCCCATCGGGATAGTTGTCGATTACGACCTTCACGGGGTCGAGGACAGCCATACGGCGCAGAGCCACTTTGTTGAGGTGTTCACGTAGTGAAAACTCAAGCAGCGAGTAGTCGATGATGTTGTCGCGTTTTGCCACCCCGATACGGTCGCAGAACGCCTTGATGCTTTCGGGAGTGTAACCCCTGCGGCGAAATCCGCAGATAGTCGGCATACGCGGGTCATCCCATCCGCTCACATGCCCTTCCTTCACCAGCTGCAGCAGTTTGCGTTTCGACATCACGGTGTAGTTGATGTTCAGCCTTGCAAACTCATACTGGTGACTGGGAAATATTTCCAACTTCTCTATGAACCAGTCGTAGAGCGGACGGTGGATGTCGAATTCCAGCGTGCAGATGCTGTGGGTAATGTTCTCGATGGAGTCGCTCTGACCGTGAGCGTAGTCGTACATCGGGTAGATGCACCACTTGTCGCCCGTGCGATGGTGCGAAGCGTGCAGTATGCGATACATGATGGGGTCGCGGAACTGCATGTTGGGGTGAGCCATATCAATCTTGGCGCGCAGAACTTTCTCGCCGTCGGCAAACTCACCGGCTTTCATCCTCTCAAACAGGTCGAGGTTTTCCTCTATCGAACGATCCCGCCAGGGACTGTTCTTGCCCGGCTGCGTCACTGTGCCGCGATTGGCGCGTATCTCGTCGAGTGTCTGGTCGTCGACGTAGGCCAGTCCTTTCTTAATCAATACGACTGCCCACTCGTAGAGCTGGTCGAAATAGTCGGACGTATAGTGTACGCCGGCCCACTGGAAACCGAGCCACTTGATGTCTTCCATGATGGATTCTACATACTCGGTGTCCTCCTTCACGGGGTTGGTGTCGTCAAAGCGCAGGTTGGTCTTGCCGCCATATTTGAGGCCAAGTCCGAAATTGAGGCAGATCGACTTTGCGTGGCCGATATGCAGGTAGCCGTTAGGCTCGGGGGGGAAACGCGTCAATATCGATTTGTGGACACCGTTTTTCAGGTCGTCCTCAATAATCTCCTCCAGAAAGTTCAACTGTCTCCCCTGCTCTTCGCACTTGATTTCGTTATCCATATTAAAGAATTATAGAATATTATATATATAAAGACTATTCATTAAATATGCAAAGATACTAATTTTTTCAGAATAAACACATCTGTTTGTTCCCTCACTTTTGGAATAGCGGTGTGCTCAAGGTATGGGTGGGGTCTGTATCAGGTCTGTATGAAGTCTGTATGAAGTCTGGGTTGTGGGATTGGATTGGAGTTTTTTTGGGGGGATGTATGAAGTTTGGGTTGTGGGGTTGGATTGGAGGTTGCGTGGGGGCTGTATGAAGTTTTGGGTGCGGGGTTTAATATGTTTTTTTTTTGGGGGGGGATGCTGGGGTAAAAAAGAAGCGGGGCAATTGATGGTTGCCCCGCTTCTGTGCGTGTAATTGTGGGTTTGTATAGTCTGACGACCCTGCTTAGTCTTCCTTGCTGATGAAGGGGTAGGCGTAGTTGCGGGCGGGGTCGAAGGTCTCTTTGATGGCCTGAGGCGAGGTCCAGCGGATGAGGTTGAGGTAGGAACCGGCCTTGTCGTTGGTGCCGCTGGCACGGGCACCTCCGAAGGGCTGCTGACCTACGACAGCTCCGGTGGGCTTGTCGTTGTAATAGATGTTGCCGGCTGCATATTTCAGAATCTCGGCACCCTGACGGAGAGCCTTGCGGTCGTCGGCAAAGATGGCACCGGTGAGGGCATAGGGAGAGGTCTCGTCGCAGAGGTGGAGGGTCTGCTCGTACTTGGCATCCTCATAGACATAGATGGTGATGATAGGTCCGAAGATTTCCTCGCACATGGATTTGTATTTGGGGGTCTTGGCGAGGATGACGGTGGGCTGGATGAACCAACCTTTCTTCTTGTCGCCCTTACCGCCGAAGACTATCTCGGCATCCTTGCTCTTCTTGGCATGGTCGATATAGCGCATGCAGTTGTCGAAGGAGGCTTCGTCGATGACGGCGTTGACGAAGGCACTGAAGTCGCGGACATCGCCGACCTTGATTTCGTCAATCATCTTGCCGACCAGCTTCTGCACCTTGGGCCAGAGGCTCTTGGGAACGTAGGCACGGCTGGCTGCGGAGCATTTCTGACCCTGATACTCGAAGGCGCCACGGACGATGGCAGTGGCCACCTGCTCGGGGTCGGCACTCTTGTGGGCGAAGATGAAGTCCTTGCCGCCGGTCTCGCCGACAATCTTGGGATAGGTCTTGTATTTGGCGATGTTGTCACCGATGGATTTCCAGAAGCTGTTGAAGGTGCCGGTCGAGCCGGTGAAGTGCACACCGGCGAGGTTCTCGTCGGCGAAGGCCACCTTGCCGATGAGTGAGCCGCTGCCGGGGAGGAAGTTGACAACGCCGTCGGGCAGACCTGCCTCTTTGTAAATCTTCATGAGGAGGTAGTTGGAGAGCATGGCGGTGGTGGAAGGCTTCCAGATGCAGACATTGCCCATGAGCACGGGGCTGAGGCAGAGGTTGGAGGCGATGGAGGTGAAGTTGAACGGGGTGATGGCGAACACGAAGCCCTCGAGAGGACGGTAGGTCACGTAGTTGAGGGTGCCCTTGTCGCTGCAAGGCTGGTCGCTGTAGATCTGCGAAGCGTAGTAGGCATTGTAGCGGAGGAAGTCAACGAGCTCGCAAGCCGAGTCGATTTCGGCCTGCATGGTGGTTTTGCCCTGTCCGAGCATGGTGGCTGCGTTGATGAGCCAACGGTATTTGCCGGAGATGAGGGTGGCTATTTTCTGCATGATGCTGGCGCGGTCGATCCAAGGCATGTTGGCCCACTCCTCGTGAGCTTTCATTGCGGCGGCGATGGCAGCCTTCACCTCTTTGTCGGTAACTTTATAGTATTTGGCCAAGACGTGCTTGTTGTCGGTGGGCATGACAATCTGGCCCATCTCTTTGGTCTTGATCTCCTTGCCGCCGATTATGGGGCAGATGGTGGTGGTTTTCTTGTAGAGGTCTTCGAGGGCCTTGCGGATTTCCTTGCGCTCGGCGCTGCCAGGTTTGTAACCGAGAACGGGCTCGTTCTCAGGCTTCGGGAATGAAAAGATTGTGTTGTTCATAAAAGTATTTGTTTATGTGTTTGTTATTGTCGAAGGTTGGCGTTATCGTTAATGTTATCGTAACGTATGACGACTGCAAAGGTACGCATATTTTTGTTTGTTTTCAAAAAAAGTTAGTAACTTTGCGTCGCGAAACGGGAAAAAATTAACCTCAAAATAATAGAAACATGAAAAAACTCGGAATCATCATGATGTGTGTCGCAGCGGTACTCTTCGCCTCATGCGGCAGCACCACCAGCACCAGTCGCGCTGTTAGCAACGCACTCGGAAGCAACACGGCAGCCACCGCCAACGGAACTGCTTGCGGACAGGCTATCATCGGTCTTTACAACAACTACAAGGCCACCAAGAAACTGGACATGACCAACGCGTCGAACATAACCAACACGCTGGCACTGGTGACGGCCTACACGCAGTTGAAAAACAACAAGGGCAACAAGGACTACCGCAAGTCGTTCGTGAGCGGCATGGTGCTCGGCGGTTCGGGCATCATCACCAACAACAACGCCTACTCGCTGGTGAACCAGATCGAGAACGCGGCTGGGTTGAGCACCACGACGAGAAATAACATCTCGACAGCAGCTTCGACGGTGTCGTCGATACTGTCGATACTGCAGTAATTTAGCGGTTAGCGGAAGAGAAATAAAACAGAATTAGAGTAGAAATAAAACAAAATGGAGTATTTCTTCAAGAAATCTGAGATATTTCTCTCCGAATAATAGCTGTCAGCCACATATTAAAAACAGGTTGTCACTCGTTGTGGCAACCTGTTTTGTTTTACGTTTTCGTCAGGATTATATTCCCGGCGACGTGTGCCTCAGATTAGTTGGCACTCGGCTTTGCGGGTTGGGAGTTCTTGAGCTTGCCGAGACGCGCCACCACCTTGTATTTCGTCACCGAATAGATGTTGGAACCCAGAACTGGAGCGCGGCGGTTGGTCTCAATCTGAGGATATACGACGACATCGTATCCGGGATACTTCTCCATCAGTTCGTAGAGAGCATAGCTGGCGCCTTTATCCACAATTCCGCCAAGCACTGGAATCTGTGCCATCGAGATGCCGTTGCACTTGCCCGATTTTGAGGTTCCGAAAAGTCTCTTCCAATCGACGCCGAGAATCTTGACCACTTCGGCCTCGCCGATGACCTGCTCGGAAAGTTCAAGGTCGTCGGAGGTGAAGTTGTACCTGATGTTGGGGTCGTGCATGCTGTGAGTGTACGACTTGCAGCTGCTCATGGCCAGTAGCGCGAGGCAGCAGGCAATCAGTAAAAACGTTCTTTTCATTTCGCTAAAAGAATAAAATGACGGGTTCAGCTTGTATTGTCGAACCACCCGACCAGGGGAAACCCATTACCTCGTCAAGCAGTTGTTTTGGTTTTGCAAAGATACTCATAAAAATGAATTAAGCAAAAATGTCGCCACATGAAGTGTCAACCTTTCAGCGTTTTTAGAGGTTCCCCTGCAGGCTCTGCAGGAGGGCGTTGAGGCCCAGGAGGAGGTCGTTGTAGGTGGTTTCGAAGTCGCCTGTGTACCAGGGGTCGGCTATGTTGCGGTGGGAGGCGTTGGGGACATGGTCGAGCAGAAGGGTGATTTTGCCCTCGGGGTCATCTGGGATGGTGCGGCGGAGCTGACGGAGGTTGGCCTCTTCCATTAATATAATATGGTCGAAGAGGTCGTAGTCGGCAGGGGTTATCTGACGGGCACGGTGGGCGCCGGGGTCAATGCCGTGAGCCAACAGGCAACGACGTGCAGGGGGATACATTGGGTTGCCGTGCTCTTCGTCGCTGGTGCCGGCAGAGTCGATTTCGTAGTTGTCTGCTTCTCCCCTTCCTTTAAGCATGGCAAGAAACATAGCTTCGGCCATCTGGCTGCGACAAATGTTGCCAAGGCAGACGAAAAGAATCCGAGTACGGGGCATCAAACGGCTAGTTTTCTTCGTCGGTGAGGAGGGCTAGGCCACCTTGGGCGGTTTCTTTGTAGAGGCTGGGGAGGTCTTTGCCGGTGAGGTTCATGGTGCGGACCACCTTGTCGAAGGAGATGAGGTGCTTGCCGTCGGACATCATGGCGTAGATGTTGATGTCGAGAGCACGGAGAGCAGCCATGGCGTTGCGCTCGATGCAGGGAATCTGGACGAGGCCGCACATGGGGTCGCAGGTGAGTCCGAGGTTGTGCTCCATGGCCATCTCGGCAGCATATTCAATCTGCTGGGGGCTTCCGCCAAAGAGTTGGTTTGCAGCTACTGCAGCCATGACACAGGCACTTCCGACTTCGCCTTGACAGCCTACTTCGGCTCCGGAAATGGAGGCCTGGGTTTTGATGACGTTGGCGAAGAGTCCGGCGGTGGCCATGGCTTTGAGTATGGACTTTTCGGAGAAGAGGTGGTTCTTCTTGAGGTGGTAGAGCACGGCGGGAAGAACTCCGGCAGAGCCACAAGTGGGAGCTGTAACTATATGACCGCCAGTAGCGTTACGCTCGGAGGTAGCAAGGGCATAGGCTATGACGAGGGCACGGCTCTGGAGGGAGGGCTTGAAGCTGGAGGCACGGACGAAATACTGACGTGCTTTGCTTCGGAGCTTGAGACCACCCTGGATGACTCCGTCGGTGTGGAGGCCTTCCTCGATGGTGTCCTGCATGATTTGCCACATGCGTGCGAGGTAGTCCCAGATTTCTTTGCCTTCACACTGTTCGACATACTCCCAGTAGTTGAGGCCCTCTTTCTCGATGTAGTCGAGGACTTCGCTGATGTGGGAGAACTGATAGACCTCCTTGGTGTCGGAGAGGGTCTGCTCGTTGGCGAGGTTGCCGCCACCGATGCTGTAGATGGTCCAGTTGTCGGTGACGTTGCCTTGTGGGTCGAGGGCTTCGTAGAGCATACCGTTGGTGTGGAACTCGGGGACTATGTCGGCACGCCACACTATCTCGACGGGAATGGGAGCAGAGGCGGCAATGATGGCCTGGTCGGTAAGGTGGCCTTTGCCTGTAGCGGCGAGGGAACCGTAGAGGGTTACGCGGAACTTGGCTGCAGTGGGGTTCTTTTCCTTGAACATGGTGGCCGCTTTGTGGGGTCCCATGGTGTGGCTGGAGGAAGGTCCGAAGCCGTCTTTGTAGATTTTGGTTATGGATTCCATTTTTGTTTAGAAGGGCTAGAGGAACTAGATTTTCTAGATATACTAGATTTTCTAGAGGGGGTTTTATTAAAAAGAATGTGTTATTGCGTTGGGGTGCAATAACACATTCTCTTGGGTTGTTTTTACCTTAAAGTTGTCATTTTCTTTAAGTTGGGCGTCGGTTTATCTTGAAGCCTTGATGGCGGCTTGGGCAGCTGCCAGACGTGCCAGAGGTACGCGGAAGGGGCTGCAACTGACGTAGTTGAGTCCGGCTTTGAAGAAGAACTCGACAGAGGCGGGATCACCACCGTGCTCACCGCAGACACCGCATTTGAGGTTCTGACGGGTGCCGCGTCCACGCTGCACACCGAGTTCAACCAGCTGACCGACACACTCCTGGTCGAAGGTGTTGAACGGGTCGGCGGGGATGATCTTCTCGTCGATGTATTTGTGGACGATGGCGTTGACGTCGTCACGGCTGAAACCGT
Organism: Bacteroidales bacterium; assembly: GCA_017616895.1. GTDB lineage: Bacteria > Bacteroidota > Bacteroidia > Bacteroidales > P3 > Colimorpha. Next base: position 20,853 of record JAFZXE010000027.1, on the reverse strand, counting down.
AGGTCATCTGAGTCAAGTCGTTGGTACCGAAGCTGAAGAACTCGGCCACCTCGGCAATCTTGTCGGCTACGAGAGCGGCACGCGGGATTTCAATCATGGTGCCGAAGAGGTAGTTGATGTTGACACCGTATTTAGCCTCGACTTCGGCTTTGACCTTGGTGGCGATGGCTTTCTGGTGCTTGAGTTCGAGAGCGTTGATAGTCAGCGGGACCATGATTTCGAGGTGCGGGTCGTGACCTTCCTTCATGAGCTCGGCAGTGGCGCTGAAGAGGGCGCGGAACTGCATCTCGGTGATTTCGGGATAGACGATGCCGAGACGGACACCACGGAGACCCATCATGGGGTTGACCTCGTGCATGGACTCAACACGGGCGTGGAGGTCGTCGTAGCTCATGCCACGCTCTTTGGCGACGGCACGCTGCTTCTCTTCGGTCTGAGGAACGAACTCGTGCAGTGGCGGGTCCATAAGACGGAAAGTCAGAGGTTTGCCATCCATCACATAAAGTGTAGCTTTGGCAAATTCCTTCATATCTGGCTCGAGGTCGTTGAGGGCTTTGACGCGCTCTTCGAGGGTGTTGGCCAGAATCATGTTGCGGAGTTTCTCGAGAGGTTTCTCGCTGTTCTCGCCATAGAACATGTGCTCGATGCGGAAGAGTCCGATACCTTCGGCACCGAAGGCGATGGCACGGCGAGCATCGTCAGGGTTGTCGGCATTGGTGCGGACACCGAGGGTGCGATATTTGTCAACCAGCTTCATGAACTGCTGGAACAGAGGATTTTCGGTAGCGTTGATCATCTTCACTTCTTCAGCATAGACCCAGCCTTTGGTGCCGTTGAGCGAGATGGTGTCGCCCTCGTGGAAGACCTTGTCGCCGATGGTGACGGTCTTGGTGTCGAAATCAATCTTAACTGCCTCGCAACCAACGATGCAGCATTTGCCCCAACCACGAGCAACGAGAGCAGCGTGGGAGGTCATACCACCGCGAGCGGTGAGGATACCGTTGGCGGCACGCATACCTTCAACGTCCTCAGGATTAGTCTCTTCGCGGACGAGGATGTTCTTAATCTTGGCAGCCTCATACTCTTTGGCTTTCTCGCTTGAGAGGGCAATGCGACCGTAGGAACCACCAGGGCCTGCGGGCAGACCTTTGGCGATGACGGTGTGCTTCTTCTCGTCGGCAGCGTCGAGGATGGGGTGCAGAAGCTCGTCGAGCTGGGTGGGAGACACACGCATGACGACCTCTTTCTCGTCGATGAGGCCTTCCTTGGCCATGTCGGTAGCCATGGTGAGGGCAGCGACTCCGGTGCGTTTTCCGACGCGGCACTGGAGCATGTAGAGCTTGCCGTCCTGGATGGTGAACTCGATGTCGAGCATGTCGTGGAAGCTGTGCTCGAGGGTCTGACGGATGTCGCAGAGTTCCTTATATGTCTCGGGCATAAGCTCTTGCATGGAGTGCATGTGCTTGTTCTGCTCGTTCTTGGTGTCGTCGTTGAGCGGGTTGGGAGTGCGGATGCCGGCCACGACATCTTCGCCCTGGGCGTTGATGAGCCACTCGCCGTAGAACTGGTTGTCGCCAGTGGCAGGGTTACGGGTGAAAGCAACACCTGTGGCGCTGTTGTCGCCCATGTTGCCGAAGACCATAGCTTGAACATTGACAGCGGTGCCCCAGTCGTCGGGAATACCCTCGATGCGACGGTAGCTGATGGCTTTCTTGCCGTTCCATGATTTGAAAACGGCCTTGATGCCGCCTTCCATCTGAGCGCGGGCATCGTCGGGGAACTCGGTGCCGAGCACCTCTTTCACCTTCTTCTTGAAATCCTCGGCGAGACCTTTGAGGTCGTCGGCAGTGAGGTCGGTGTCGCTCTTGTAGCCTTTTTTCTCCTTGAAAGCGTCGAGCATGTCGTCGAGCTGCTTGCGGATGCCTTTACCGTCGGCAGGTTCGATGCCTTCGGACTTCTCCATAACGACGTCGGCATACATCATGATGAGACGGCGGTAGGAGTCATAGACGAAACGAGGGTTGTTGGTCTTCTTGAGCATACCGGGGATGGTCTTGCTCGAGAGGCCGATATTGAGGACGGTGCCCATCATGCCGGGCATGGAGGAACGAGCACCTGAACGGCAGCTGACAAGCAGCGGGTTCTCGGCATCGTCGTAGCGCATACCCATAAGATTTTCAACATTTTTCATGCCAGCCCAGACTTCATCCATAAGGCCTGCAGGAAGTTGGCAGTTGTTGGCGTAGTAGGCGGTGCAGCACTCGGTAGTGATGGTCAATCCGGCGGGAACCGGGAGACCAAGTAAACACATCTCGGCCAGGTTGGCACCCTTGCCACCCAGCAAATTCTTCATGTCGGCTTTACCTTCAGCTGTCTTTCCGCCAAAGGTGTAAACAAATTTTGTCATCTTATATAATTGTTAATTAGTTAATTATCTATTATAGCGTTCTGCGAACGAAAGTGCAAATATAAATAATTCTATATAAATAGTACGTGTGCGAGACGATTTTTTTTCAAACACAGGAGGTTTTGGGAGAAAAGCTTGGCGGTTGGGTTTGAGAGCTCGGAAAATCCCAATACAAAACCTAGAGCCACCATAGCTCCGCCTAGGAGTCATCTAGGAGAAACCTAGGAGGGGTAACGAAGGGGTATAAAAGGGGTATAGGAGGGGTAACGGCCTATATACGGAGTTGATACGGCTTTGATACGGAGTTAATACGGAGGGGAAGGTGCTTCATCGCTGTACATCAATGTGTTGCAGCGGTGAGTTCTGCAAAGTCGAATACATGCACTTGTGCAATATCCTGACAGACACTTTCTTGCGTATGTTCATACAAATCGGCTTCACACCACAAATATACGAACATTTTTGCAATCCAACGGACAATTTCTAATAAATATTTTCCATTGGATATTTAATTGTCGGAAAATAAAAAAAAGAGGACGACGATGCCGTCCCACATATTGATTCTCAGGTGTTGATATCGTTCGCAAGTATTCCAAATCCCGAGATAAAAGAAGTGCCAGATTATGAATCCGTCACAAACGGGTTTTGAAAATCATAACAACCGTACCGTGAATGCTCACGACAAGAACGGCAACGACTCGATGGCACCCGACTCGCAGCATAACGACAACTCCTGCTGATTGTCCTCAGCCTTTATGATGTCGGGGATTTTTCTCCGATATTTATTATAGGTCTTTACGTCCTCAATCTCCTCACGACGAGCCTTGCTTATGGCAGCGAACTCCTCTTCGCGTTCGATACCAAGGAAACGGCGGTCAAGCAGATTGGCTGCGATGCCTGTGGTGCTACTTCCTGCAAATGGGTCAAGAATCCAAGCACCAGGCTTTGTTGATGCCAGAATTATACGGCTCAACAATCCTAAGGGCTTCTGCGTTGGGTGCTTCGAGCAACTCTTTTCCCAAGGAGCAATGGCTGGCAATCGCCACACGTCGGTCATCTGAGTGTCTCCGTTGATATGCTTCATCAACTCGTAGTTGTAGTAATGAGGCACTTTTGCAGACTTCCTCGCCCAAATAACGAACTCAGTAGAATAGGTGAAGTATCGGCACGAAATATTGGGTGGTGGATTCGTCTTCGCCCAAGTGACTACATTCAGAATCTTGTATCCGAGCTGTGTCAAGCAATTAGCTACAGAGAAGATATTATGATAGGTACCGCTAATCCAAATTGTTCCGTTGTCCTTCAACTTCTCACGGCAGAGCGACAGCCATTTCAGGTTGAAGGCGTTGATCTCGTCTTGCGACATCCCTTTGTCCCAGTCGCCCTTGTTGACGCACACAACCTTGCCACTCTGCACACTGATGCCGCCATTGCTCAGGAAGTAAGGCGGGTCAGCGAAAATCATATCGAACTTGAAGTTGAACTGCGGCAGCAGCTCAAACGTATCGCCATGAAGCAGATTGAAAGCATGGTCGGCTGACCGATAATATGGAATCAACATTGCTTCATCTTTTTAATAAAAGAGTCAATACTGGTAAGGTTATACACGCTGGGTATCGTATTATATGCTTCTTCTAACTTGTTCTTTGCAGACTTCCAACCGATTCCGTCAGTTATCCATACAAACTCAAATCCCTTTACTGAATTGATTTTGGGAGCTAATTCTGTGTAAGAACGTGCAACTTCGTTGAGCTTTGAACCACCGCCACTATAGAAGTTGACCTCAATGAGATATTTCTTTTTCGGAGTTTCTACACAGAAGTCGAAACGCTTTTCGTCTGCACCGAGGACGGATAAATTAGGAAACTCTGAGGAATATACTTCTTGGCGAAACCTCACTCCATTTTTCCTAAAAATGCCAGCTACAGTGTTTTCCATTATATGACCGCTGCGATTCTTTCTGGCATTGGTGTCTAATCCTGTTTCTATTCCGAACACGTAATCAACCAAATTTTTGATTCGGCGAGATTTAAACACCTCTGCCAATCCAGTTCCCTGCAAAAACTCAACAACTTTCTTTGCTGACTCGAAGTAACTTCTCAATAGAACCACCGTTCCATTACCATCAACGACAGGCTTGTTTCCCTCGTCTCTAACGGCAATCAAAATACCCAACACTTCAAAAGCCTTGGGGTCACGCTTCCAAATATCAGAAACACACTTTGATAAATCATCTTTTCCTATCAGATAGTTGAGAGTGTTTAAGCTCATTTCAATTTCTGACACATTCGCTGAGATCTTGTCAAAATCACAGAAGAAATCCAAAGATTGATTTGTCTCTTGTAATTGAGACATGAATGTATTGAAGTCTTTCATCATGGCCATATGTCGTTTATTAATTCCCATAGTTAACTACATCTTCTGCCACCCTTAACACATAGTCTTCGGATGGATAATTACATATTACAAGTTCCGTGAGTTTGCCTCTTTTGGCGGGATTTGCATTTATTGCTCGAGAGGCGTAAACTCGATTGATATAGTATTGCTCATACAAATGTTCAAAAAACAAATCTTCGGGATTCTTTGCAGAACAGTCGGAGTTGCTCATCATCCAGTGTACGCCAAGCCGTCCGCCTATTTCTTTTGCGAAGTTACCGAGCCGTATTTGTTCATCGTCGTTAAATTCTTCCTTCACATAAGAATTGAAACTCGATGTGGCATTCAATGGTCGGTATGGTGGATCAAAATAGACAAAGTTCATTCCATTCTCGTCAAGATAATGGATGGTTTCGGAAAAATCTCCGTTGAGTATCGTGACATCAACTCGATTTAGTATTTCGCTGTCTGCAAGAATCGTTTCTTCGTTACAAATAGTTGGATGTAGATTCCGCCCGAACGGCACATTGAACTTCCCCTTTGAATTCTCACGATAAAGACCGTTGAAACATGTGCGGTTTAAGAATATCAAGTACTTTGTGCGGTCGATGTCATCAAGTTTTTTGTCGTTAAAGATATCTCGTACATTCAAGTAGAATTCCTTTTTTGATTCTTCGTCTTTTTGTGAGAAATACTGTTCTTCTATAACCGACAATCGATTTATCAGCTCTCGTGGATTTTCCTTGATTGTCCGATAAGATGTCACCAAATGAGCGTTGATGTCATTTATTACCGCCTTCTTTATCTCAGGATGGGTGTTTAGCATGTAAAACAACATCGCGCCTCCTCCCACAAACGGCTCGATATAGGTGAATGGCCTTCCGTCCAGCTGTTGAGGCAGATGTCTGTCAAGCTGCGACAGCAACTGTCCTTTTCCTCCTGCCCATTTTATGAAAGGTTTGGCGTTCATTGCTTAGTTAGGATTTACACACTTTACATTTTGCAAAGGTACTAAATTGCCACCGTTTCTTTCGGAGGACTTATTAACAAGATTTTACTGGTCGCAAAATCAGTGTTTTGTGATATGATAACCTGTTACATTGCAAAAAGAAATATCCCGTTCTCGCACCTCTGCAATCCGCAACGCAGTTCAAATCTCACCCCTTCTATATTTATAGTACACGCATATTTTATATAAAAAAACAAAAAGTTTTGCGAAAGCCGAAAGTTTTCGTATCTTTGCATTTCGGAGAGTTAGTGTTCTCTGTTTAGTATCAAGATTAACAACACAATACGACTATAACGATGAAACGTTTTCTCACAGCATTGTTGGCTCTGACACTCATTTTCGCCTGTGGCGACGCTATGGCTCAGAGCAAAAAAGGCGGCAAGAAAGGCGCTAAGACTTCGCAGACCACGAAGAAGAAAAAAGGCAAGAAAGAGGAAGCCCCAGCTCCCGTGCAGGACAACGCCCTGCCCTACAATTCCAACGACTGCCTCTTCGCCATCGAGCTGCAGCCCGACGTCACCTACGGCCCCAAGGATGCCCCCGATGGTGCTGGCCGCGTGATGGACGTCAAAGCCGACAAGAAACACCCCTATCTCTTTGAATATGAGCACAACACGGTGTGGTACAAGTTCAAAGTGCCTTACAACGGCTATCTCGAGTTCGAAATCAACCAGTCCGACTCGAAGGACGACTACGACTTCCTGCTCTACAAATACACCGACGAGTATTTCAGCAACAAGGTCTGCCAGAATCTCATTCTGCCTATTGCGGTGAACCTCGGCGACTTAGACACCTCTTCCACCCCCGGCGCCCCCTCGATGGGTATGAAAGTTGACGGCGTGGTGAGCAACATCAAGAGCAAGAAAGAGCCCAGCCAGATGCTGAAATCCATCTATGTGCGCAAGGGCGAGATTTACTACCTCGTGCTCGACAACGTGAACCCTGGCGGTTCGGGCCACTCCATTACCGTCTCCATCCATGTCGATGCCTTCGAGCCGCAGGTGGTCTTCTTCGACCCGCAGGCCCGCAAAAACGTGCCGGTTGACCTGCTCATACTCGAGAAATCATCCGACAACCGTCCTATTGCCAAGAACCCCAGCTGGACCTCAGGCCGTGTTAAATTCGTGCCCGGCTTCACCTACACCCTCTACGCCAAGAAAGACGGCTATTTCTCGGTCTATAAGGAGTTTAACTCCAATATGTTCATGAACGACACCATTCTCCGTTTCATCATGAACCCCAAGAAACGCGGCACCTCCTACCCTGTCAACGACGTCTATTTCGAGGACGGCACTTCCAACCTGCTGCCTGGCTCCGACACCGCTCTGATGAACTATGTCTATATGTTCAAGAACCACCCCGAGGTGACCTTCCTCATCAAAGGCCGTGTGCCCACCTTCGGCGTTGACCCCAAAGCCGACACCGAGATTTCTCTCCAGAGAGCCGTCGCTGTCAAGGATTTCTTTGTCAAGAATGGAATCGAAGAGAGCCGCATAAGCGTGGCTGGAATGAACCTCAACGAAGTGAAACGTGCTGCCAACGCAGCCTTTGCAGCCGAGGGCACCAGCAACGCCAACCAAAACACCAAGAAATCCGAGACCCAGAAGGCCGACAAGCGTACCGCCGACCACCTCTTCAACAAGATTGAAATCTTCATCACCGGTGTCGGCGACGAGCCTACAAAGCCCGTGTCGTCCAAGAACTAAGAAACCTTTTTCATTAATTATAACCTAAAACAATAGAATATTATGGCAAAAGTTGCAATCAACGGATTTGGCCGCATCGGACGTATGTCCTTCCGCGCCATGTTGGCACACCCCGAACTCGACGTAGTGGCCGTCAACGACCTCACCAGCGCTGACACCCTCGCCTACCTTTTCAAATATGACAGCGTCCATGCTGGCTTTGACGGCGATGTTCATGCCGAAGGCGACTGCATCGTGGTCAACGGCAAGAAAGTGAAAATCTATGCCGAGCGCGACCCTGAAAACCTCCCCTGGAAAGAACTCGGTATCGACATCGTGGTCGAATCCACTGGTCTCTTCAAGAAACGCGAGCAGATGATGAAACATATCAACGCCGGTGCCAAGAAGGTCATCCTCACCGTTCCCGCTGCCAAAGCCGAGGACGTTGACGCAACCGTGGTCATGGGTGTGAACGACAATGTCCTCACCAAGGACACCGTTCTCGTCTCCAACGCCAGCTGCACCACCAACTGCCTTGCTCCTATGGCAAAGGTGCTCAACGACAAATTCGGCATCAAGCGCGGTTTCATGAACACCATCCACAGCTACACCAACGACCAGAAGATTCTCGACCAGCCCCACAGCGACCTCCGTCGTGCCCGTGCTGCTGCCGTCTCAATCATCCCCACTTCGAGTGGTGCCGCCAAAGCCGTGGGTCTGGTTATCCCCGAGCTCAAAGGCAAACTCGACGGTTTCGCAATGCGTGTTCCCACTCCCGACGGTTCTGTGGTTGACCTCACCGCCGAGATGGCTTGCAACGTGACCAAAGAGGAAATCAACGCCGCCATCAAGGAAGCCGCCGAAGGCCCCATGAAAGGCATCCTCGAATATGTTGACGAGCCCATCGTCAGCATCGACATCGTTGACAACAAGCACAGCAGCATCTTCGACTCCCTCCTCACCCAGGTGATGGACGGCAACTTCGTCAAGGTCATCTCTTGGTACGACAACGAGCAGGGCTACAGCACCCGCGTCTCCGACCTCGCCAAGAAACTTGCCACGCTGCTCTAATCAATTTTTGACACACATCTTTTACAATGGGGACAAGCATGGCCAACACCGTGATTGTCCCTGTTGTTTTGTAAAAACAAACCAAAATGCCCGACTTACTTAAAGGAAAGACAGCCATCGTCACCGGTGCCACCCGAGGCATTGGTCGCCACATAGCCAAACTCTTTGCATCCGAAGGAGCCGACATTGCCTTCTGCGCACGTCATGGCGGTGAACCCATGACCTCGCTCGAATCCGAAATCCAAGCCCTGGGACGTCGTTGCAAAGGCTACATTGCCGATGTCGCCGTCATGGACAACGCCCAGAAGTTCGTTGACCAGGTGGTAGCCGACTTCGGCACCGTCAACATACTTGTCAACAACGCTGGAATCTCCGACGACAACGCCATGAAACGTATGACCGAGGAGCAGTTCCACCGTGTTCTTGACGTCAACCTCGGCAGCGTCTTCTGCATGACCAAGGCCGTGCAACCCATCTTATGGAAGAATGGCGAAGGTGCCATCGTCAACATGGGCTCTGTGGTCGGCATAGCCGGCAACTACAAGCAGGCCAACTATGCAGCTGCAAAAGCCGGAATCATCGGCTTTACCAAGAGCTGTGCCAAAGAGTTTGCCGTGCGCAACATACGCGTCAACGTGGTATGTCCCGGATTCATCGAGACCGAGATGACAGCCGAAATACCACAGGAGCTCAAAGACCAGTGGTGCAGCCGAATCCCCATGAAACGTCCCGGCACAGCCGACGAAGTGGCCAACGCATGTCTTTTCCTCGCAAGTGACCTCTGTCCCTACGTCACCAGCATCGTCCTCCCCGTCTGCGGAGGCATGGAAGACGCTTGATGCAAGCCGGCATTCTGCTGTCAGTAATATAAAAACAATATGAAAACAAAACTAACGGTAGTCATACTACTGGCGCTGGCTTTTGCCGCGCCCTTCTTCACAAGCTGCCATCACAACTCGCAGACCAAAGCCGCCGACACCTACGAATACACCGACGACTACAACAACACAGTCTCCGTGCCTTCACCCCCCCGGCGCATCGTCTCACTCTCCCCTGCCGTCACCGAGATAATCTTTGCTCTCGGTCGAGGCGACCTGCTGGTAGGCCGTACCGACTTCTGCCAATATCCACCCGAAGCAGCGCAGATTGAGAGCGTCGGAGGTATCTCCAACCTCAATGTCGAAAAAATCCTGGCCCTGAATCCCGACCTCGTCATCAGCGGCTCCATGATACCCCAAAAGTCTGCCGAACACCTTATGTCGCTCGGCGTGCCGCTGGTGTGTGTGATTGAGAAAAACCGTTTCGACGGACTCTACGAAAACATTTCAAAAATCGGCCAGCTCACAGACCGCACTCAGACCGCATACAGACTTATAGACAGTCTGAAGCATGTGATGGACGCCGACCAGGCAACCTATGCCCAGCAGTCCGACAGCAATCGTCCCTCGGTCTATTATGTCGTAGGCTTTGGTGCTGGCGGCAACTTCACCGCCGGAGGCGACACCTTCATAAACGACCTCATAGCCATGGCTGGTGGCCGTAACATAGCCGCCGGAGTCAAAGGCTGGAGCTACAGCCTCGAAGCCCTCATGGACGAGAACCCCGACTACATCATCATCCGTCGCGAGGACAGCGCCCTCTTCTGCAACACCAAGCCCTACACCCGTCTCGACGCAGTGAAGCAAGGCCGAGTAGTAGCCATCGAAAGCGCCACCATCGACCTCCAAATCCCAAGAAACATCGACTGCGTCCGCACCCTAAGACAATCCTTCGCAAACCATAAATGAAACGCAGGTTCACAACTCCGATATACGGCATACGCTGTCACTATGGAGCGTGGTGGTTGAGTCGGCGGTTTGAAGCCATCACATGGTTCGGCCATATATTCTTCAACTGCACCAAAGACGAGCTTGCCGCGAAACTGCACTCCCCTGCCCTGCTGCGGACCGAGCGCCACGAGCGCATACATCTGCTGCAGGCTCGTAGTTTCAAGACTCGCTATCTTGGCTTCTACACCCTGTATGTGGCCTGGTGGCTTCGCAATCTTGTGCGCTACCGCAACGCAATGAAGGCTTACTACAACATCCCCTTCGAGCGCGAAGCCTACGAGAACGAACATCAGGAGGAATACCCGGCGACACATTGGCGCGACTACCGTCCGATGGCATAACCGAAAGTCCTCGGAATGGTTGTTGTACAATATCGGTTTTCACGATACGTTATTAATAGAAACTGTTTAATTTAATTCAATGTTTTTCTTAAAGCACCTGGACGGGCATATTTCCCACCTTCTCTCAGTTACAATGGACACCCATTGCTCCTTCGATAAGGCGAAAAATCTACTCGCCCAGGTCCATAATAAAATTCATCAATCAAATTCAAACAGTTTCTTATTGTAAACATTCTAAATTATGAAAATAGCAGTAGTAGGAGCCACCGGATTGGTTGGCGGAGTGATGCTCCAAGTTCTTGAAGAGCGTGGATTCGGCAACGAAGAAGTGCTTGTTGCTGCCTCGCCCAAGTCGGTCGGCAAGAAAATCATGTTCGCAGGCCACGAGCTGACAGTTCAGCCGGTAGAAGATGTGATAGCACAGAAACCGGATTTCGCCATATTCTCAGCAGGTGCCTCGACCTCGAAACAATATGCACTACCGTTTACCGCCGTAGGCACCACTGTCATAGACAACTCGTCGGCCTGGCGCATGGTGCCCGTTGTGCCGCTGGTGGTGCCCGAGATAAACATCGATGCAGCCATCCAGGCGCTCAAACATTCGCGCAACCACGCAACCATCATAGCCAACCCCAACTGCTCGACTATACAGATGGTTCTGGCACTTTCGGGACTTCAGAAACGCTACGGCATCCGCCGCATAGTGGTATCGACCTACCAGAGCGTCACCGGCACCGGCATGAAAGCCATCCGTCAGCTGGAAGCCGAAGAACGTGGCGAGCAACCCGAAGCAATGGCATACCCGTGTCCGGTGCACCGCAACCTGTTCCCTCACGGTGGCGACTTCTGCGACGACCTCTACACCACCGAAGAGCACAAGCTGGTCGATGAGACAAGGAAGATTTTCGACGACAAGTCAATCATGGTGAGCGCCACAGTGGCACGAGTGCCCGTCGTTGGAGGCCACAGCGAGTCGGTGAATGTGGAACTGAAGGAGGAGTTTGAACTCGACGAGGTTCGCAAAATCATATCCGAAACCGAAGGCTGTGTGCTCTACGACAATCCTGAGAAGTTAGAGTACCCCACTCCCCTGCTCTCTCACCACAAAGACGAGGTGTTTGTGGGACGCCTGCGCCGTGACCCCTCACAACCACGCACACTGAACATGTGGGTAGTGGCCGACAACCTGCGCAAAGGTGCCGCCACCAACGCAATAGAGATCATGCAGAAGTTAGTGGCCAGTGGTCGGTAGTCAGCCACCAACACAATCACACAATAACGCATTAATGAAAAAAGTCATTTTTATCTTACTTGCCAGTCTGATATGTGCTTCTTGCACGAAGTTCTCCTATACCGATGAACGCACCGTGCCTAACGGAGTGTGGAACAGCTTTGAACCTCAGGCGTTCGAGTTCGATTGGAAGAAACCTGACATGTGTGTTGACCTCTCGCTCTCTGCCGCCATCGACACCTCGCTCTACCGCGAGAAAGTATTTCCTGTGATAGTCAAGCTGATGAGTCCCGAAGGCGAAAACCGCCAGTTCCGCACTGAAATATGTATCGTTGACCGCGACGGTGTGCTGCACGGCAAAGCCAACGAAGCCGGACAAATCGTCTGCCACCAAGTGATACGTCCCCACATGTTCTTCAACTCCAAGGGCAAACACAGCATAGAGATAACACAAGGCACGTCGAAGTACGACCTCGTGGGAGTGAAGATGATAGGCATCGGCATAGAAAAGTCGAATTTGAAGTACAAGTGAACTTTAGTTTTAAGTTTTAAGCTGTAAGTTTTAAGTGGTCAGTGGTCAGTAGTCAGATAAACCCACATATTGAGTATATAAAGCTGAAGCTCAAGACTATACCCGAAACGCCCGGTGTCTATCAACACCTCGATGCTTCGGGTAAAGTCATCTATGTGGGCAAGGCTCGCAACCTGCAGCGAAGGGTCAGCTCCTACTTCACCAACTACGACGAGAAGAGCGCCAAGATAAAGATGCTCGTGCGCAACATCGCCGACATCCGCATCACGGTGGTCGCCACCGAAGTCGATGCCCTCCTGCTCGAAAACAACCTCATTAAGCAATACCAGCCGCGCTACAACAGCCTCCTCAAGGACGACAAGACCTACCCATACCTCTGCATCACCGACGAGGACTATCCGCGACTCCTGCTCACCCGCGACCGCACAAGAATCAAAGGACAGTTCTTCGGTCCCTATCCCAACGGACGCATCCTCCGCGAGCTGCAGGACATCATCAGACACCTTTTCTCCTACCGCACATGCAACAAACCCCTCCACTCCGACACCATCGACACCTCCTCCCGGCCCTGCATCAAACATCAGATTGGTCTCTGCAACGCCCCCTGCGCCGGACTTGAGAGCCGTGAGGACTATCTCGCCACCATCGAGAACATACGCCGCATACTCAAAGGCGACTTCGGCGACATACTCGACAACCTCAAACATCAGATGTTCGACCTTGCAGACAAACTCCGTTTCGAGGAGGCCGATGCAGTCAAACGCCGCATACGTCTGCTCGAGGACTACCAAAGCCGCTCCACCGTTGTCAACACCTCTGTCGCCGACGTGGATGTCTATAGCATCGAATCCGACGAGCGGCACGCCTACGTCAACATGATGCGTGTCAAAAACGGCAGCATCATCTACAGCTTCTCCACCGAGATAAAAAAACAGCTCGACGAGACCGATGCAGAGATGCTCGCCACCGTCATACCTGCCCTCCACGAGCAGACCTCCAGCACCGCACGCGAGATGGTTGTCCCCTTCCCCATCGACGACATACCCGAAGACTACATGCGCCAGAACATCCCAACAAAAGGCGACCGGCGCAAACTCCTCGACCTCTCCCAGCGCAACATCAAGGCCTACCGCCACCAGTGTGCCCACCAGCGCATGCTCGTCGATCCAGAAGCTGCAGTAAGCGGACTGCTCGAACGCATACAAAAAGAGCTGCACCTGCCCCAGCCGCCCGTCAACATCGAGTGTTTCGATAACTCCAACATCCAAGGCGCCTTCCCCGTGGCAGCAATGGTGCGTTTCACCAACGGCAAACCCAACCGGTCCGAGTACCGCAAGTTCAACATCAAGACCGTCGAAGGTCCCGACGACTACGCTTCCATGACAGAGATCATACAGAGGAGATACAGACGTATCTCAGACGAAGGCAAACCTCTACCCCAACTGCTGATAGTCGATGGTGGACGCGGCCAGATGGAAGTTGCCCGCAAAGTCATCGTCGATCAACTGCACCTCGACATACCCATCGCAGGACTTGCCAAAGACGACCGCCACCACACCTCCGAGCTACTCTGCTACGATAAAGACGGAATGATACGCACCGTCCAGCTCAAACCCAGCGACCAGCTCTTCCACCTCCTCGAACGCATACAGAACGAAGTGCACCGTTTCGCCATCACCTTCCACAAAGACAAACGCAGCAAAGGAACCATCAAGACCGCCCTCACCGACATTCCCGGCATCGGACCCAAGACAGCGCAGGAGCTGCTCTTGAAGTTCGGCTCAATCAAGCAGATACGCCTCCAGACCCTCGACGACCTGACCAAAGCCATCGGTGCCGCAAAAGCCCGGATTGTTTACGACCACCTGCACTAACTTGTGTCATTTTGACACACTTGTTGCTAACTTGTCATTTTGGCACACTTTTTGCATTACATAATGTGTCATTGCCAAATGACGGAAAAATAAACGAATCAAATATTAACAAATAAACAAGTAACACTATGAACATTAAACCTTTAGCAGACCGCGTTCTTATCGAACCGGCAGAAGCAGAGCAGAAGACAGCTTCAGGAATCATCATCCCCGACACCGCTAAGGAGAAACCACAGCGCGGCAAAGTTGTCGCTGTTGGAAACGGCACGAAAGACCACGATATGACCGTGAAGGTCGGCGACCAGGTGCTCTATGGAAAGTACAGCGGCACCGAGGTCGATATCGACGGCACCAAGTACATGATCATGAAAGAGGGCGACATATACGCAATCATCTAAAGTTAAGCTGTGAGCTGTGAGCTGTGAGTTTTAAGTAGCTACGCAGTCCGGTTCCCGCCACACTTAAAACTTAAAGTTTAAAACTTAAAACTAAAAGAATTATGGCAAAACAGATAGTATTCAACAATGACGCTCGCGAACAGCTTCGCAAAGGCGTCGATGAACTTGCAAATGCAGTTAAAGTGACACTTGGACCTAAAGGTCGTAATGTCGTGATTGATAAAAAATACGGTGCTCCTCAGGTGACTAAGGACGGTGTGACCGTGGCTAAGGAAATCGAGCTGGAAGACGGCATCGAGAACATGGGTGCCCAGATGGTGAAAGAGGTTGCCTCGAAGACCAACGACCAGGCGGGTGACGGTACCACCACCGCTACCGTTTTGGCACAGGCCATCGTCAACACCGGTTTGAAGAACGTTACCGCCGGAGCCAACCCGATGGACCTGAAACGCGGTATCGACAAAGCTGTTGCCGAAATCGTCAAGAGCATCAAGGAGCAGAGCCAGGAAGTCGGCGGCGACATCAGCAAGATTCGCCAGGTTGCAACCATCAGCGCCAACAACGACAGCGCCATCGGTGACATCATCGCCGAGGCTATGGAAAAGGTGACCAAAGACGGTGTTATCACTATTGAGAACGCCAAGGGAATTGACACCACTGTTAAGGTCGTTGAAGGTATGCAGTTCGACCGCGGCTATATCAGCCCCTATTTCGTAACCGACACCGAGAAGATGGAGTGCTCGTATGACAGCCCGCTTATACTTATATATGACAAGAAAATCAGCACACTTCAGACCTTGCTGCCGATTCTTGAGCAGGTTGCAAAGAGTGGTCGTGCCCTTCTTATCATCGCTGAAGACGTTGAGACCGAAGCTATGGCAACCCTTGTGGTGAACCGTCTGCGTGGTGGCTTGAAAGTCGTTGCCGTGAAGGCTCCGGGATTCGGCGACCGCAGAAAAGAGATGCTCGAAGATATTGCCATCCTTACCGGCGGCACGGTCATCAGCGAAGAGAAAGGTTACAAACTCGAAGACGCAACTCTCGAGATGCTCGGCACATGCGAGAAGGTGACCATCGACAAGGACAACACCACCATCGTCAACGGATCGGGCGACAGCGAGCTTATCAAAGCCCGTGTGGGTCAAATCAAGGCACAGATTGAGAAGACCACCAGCGACTACGACCGTGAGAAACTGCAGGAGCGTTTGGCAAAGTTGTCAGGCGGTGTGGCAGTCATCTATGTCGGCGCAGCTTCTGAGGTTGAGATGAAAGAGAAGAAAGACCGTTTTGACGACGCTCTGCATGCAACCCGTGCAGCTGTCGAAGAGGGTATCATCCCTGGCGGCGGCACCGCATTTATCCGTGCAGCGCAGAAACTTGACAATGTGAAACCCGAGAACGAGGACGAGAAACTCGGTATCGAGATTATCCGTCGCGCTGTCGAGGAGCCGATGCGCATGATTGTCGAGAACGCAGGTCTTGAGGGCAGCGTTATCGTCAACGAAGTGAAGAACGGCAAGGGCGACTATGGCTACAACGCCCGCACCGAAAAATTCGAGAACCTCTTCAAGAGCGGTGTTATCGACCCCGCCAAGGTTACCCGTGTGGCACTTGAGAACGCTGCTTCGATAGCAGGCATGTTGCTGACCACCGAGTGTGTGCTCTGCGACATCAAGGAGAAAGAGCCCGCAATGCCCGCCAACCCAGGTATGGGCGGAATGGGCGGCATGTATTAAGCCACTGAGTGCTCGCAGAGAGCAATACAGAAGAAGGGAGCATCCAATCGGGTGTTCCCTTCTTTGTTAAATATTATTAGATATTAATAGTACTTATGCCAGCGAGTCGAGTACTCGTGCTATGGTTTCCTTCATCTGGGGGTGATAGTCGCTTAGGAAGGTGCCGTCGGCACGGTTGGCTATGATGAGGCAGACGGTGATCGCCTGATGGCCCATGATGGCCGAGAGACCGTAGATGGCAGAGGTTTCCATCTCGAGGTTGGTCAGGCGGCAGCCGTTCCATGTAAAGGTGGAGAGCCGCTCGTTGAGATTGTCGATACTTGGCTCAATACGCAGACAGCGACCCTGAGGAGCGTAGAAGCCTGGAGCTGTGGCTGTCACAGCGTGGTGCATGCCTTGTGCCACTTTGGCGAACAGCTCCTTGCCGGCATCGGCCGAATAGGGTTTCGAGAAGCAGGCGTCGAACTGCATGTGATTGATGAACGCTTCGTTGAGGGGCTCGTTGAGCTGCGACGGGTCGTGACGGTAATAGTTGAGCAATCCATCGAGGCCAATGGCGTGTTTAGAGGCCACAAGCGAGCCGACCTGCACGCCGCTGTGGAGAGAGCCACTCGTGCCGATACGCACCAGGTTGAGGCTCCGGTGGGTAGTTTTCGGTGTGCGCTGAAGGAGGTCGATATTTGCGGCGGCGTCTAGTTCAGACACCACTATGTCTATGTTGTCGCACCCCATGCCTGTGGAGAGAGCTGTGAAGCGATGGTTGTGATAGAGGCCTGTGAGGGCATGCATCTCACGGTTGTAGGATTCGTGCTCAACGCTGTCGAAGATGCTCTTGAACATTTCTACACGTCCGGGGTCGCCCACGAGAATCACATCGTCGGCAAGGGTGTCTGCGGTCAGGTGTATGTGGTACAGGCTTCCGTCGGAGGCTAGCACCAGTTCGCTTGATTTAATCATGGTTTTCGATTTAGTTTTGTAAAAAAGAGGGGCACGCAAGTTTCTTACATGCCCCTTGAGTCAATCTAATGGATGGAATTACCTCCTAGAAGAGGACTGAGTTCTCGTAGAGGTGGTGTTGGAAGTGGCTGTGCGGTTCGACGTGTTGCTTGAAGTCGAGGTGCTTGTGCCGCGTGTTGAAGTTCCGCTGCTTTGAGTCGAGGTACCGCGTCCAGAAGTGGTGGTGGTGCTGCTCGATGAGCGCTGGCCGCCGTTGGACGACTGAGTCGAGGTACCACGTCCTGATGTGGTGGTTGTGGTGGAGCTTGACGAACGCTGGCCGCTGTTGGACGACTGAGTCGAGGTGCCACGACCAGTGGTGGTAGTAGTGGTGCTTGATGAGCGCTGGCCACTGTTGGACGACTGAGTCGAGGTACCACGTCCAGTTGTGCTGGTGGTAGTGGTGCTCGATGAACGCTGGGTGGTGCCGGTCTGTTGAGTCGATGTGCCGCGAGCTGCAGAAGAACTACGCTCGGTGAGAATGGTGTTCGGGTCGGCGGTGTTGCCAGTGGTGCGACGAGTGCTGGCGGTCGATGAGGTGGCACGCTGTGAGGGGTTTCCAACAGTAGTGGTTGGGTTGCTTCCGCGAGTGTTGCCCAGGTAGCCGTGGCCGTCGGGTGTCATGGTGCGAGGCATCTCTGCTCCTGGCGTGTATGGGTCGCGATGCACAGGGATAGGCTCGGAACGGTGACGCATGTAGTAAGGAGGATAGTTGTAGGGGTTGTGACCAGTGTAGGGGTGATGCCAACCAGGCTGGTGGATGTCGTAGTGGTAGGTGTAGAGGAATCCGGGAGCGTGGAAACGACGCTGGAAAGGACGGTAGGGGGGCATAACCCATCTGAAGGTAGGAAGCGGACGAGCGTTGCGGAAACGCAGAGTGGTGGCAGCGCTGTACATACGGGTGCCAGTGGCGTTGTAGAGCCAGATGCAGCCGAGGTCGATAGGCATGTAGATTTCGTCGCCTGTGTAGGCGTCGAAGCCGTAGAGCCAGATTTCGTAGAACTGAGAGTTAACCTTTTCGGCCCAGACTTCGTTGACGAGAACGTAGGTCTCGATTTCGTCCTCATAGCCGCAGTAGATCATAAGTTCGGTCTGAGCGTCGAGGTGGCGGATGGTGCGTTGGGCCTGACTGAAGGTGAAATAGCGAATGGAGCTAGCCGAAGCGCTAAGAGTCAGGGCGACAAGAGCCAACGTGAGAAAGATTTTTTTCATAATTAAGAGAGTTTGATTTGTAATATTGTCAATAATTGAATTGCAAAGATATGAATTTTTTCTAAATTTGAGGGTCTATGGGGACGTATCAAGTCTGTATGAAGTCTGAATCAGGTCTGTGTTGGAGGCGTTTATTTGACATATAGGGTACGGCCTTCGCTGTTTGCTCGGAACTCGGGTGCGTAGAGACACTGGATGGTGGATGCGGGAACTGTGAAGGCGCCTGGGTTGGTGACGAAGAGGTCGTATTCGACGACGTACTTGCCTTTGTCGAGGCGGTTGATATAGAAACTGTTGGAGGCGTTGCGCACAGCGGAGTAATAGCTGAGGCCGCTATTCCAATTCCAGCCACTGGCTGTCGATACGGGCTCGAGGCAACCTGGACGCGAGTCTTTGAGTTCGACATACTCGAGTGCGCGGTCACAGTCGAGGAGGATGCGGATGCGAACTCGGTCGCCGACTTTCAATTTTGAATCGTTGTCGGGTATTGCTTCGAGGGTGCCGTCGGTTTTTACGCGGTAGATGGTCTTACTCATCTTCACGCCCATGTCGCTGCGCTCGATGTTCTTCATGTCGTCGAAGTACTGGTAGTAGGCGGCTCCCCATGCGATACCGTCGGTGTATTTCTTTATGGTGACCTGTGACCTGTGGTCTGTGACCTGAGCGGGATTTGATTGACCGCTGAGAAGTTGTGTAATTTCATCTCCGTGCCAGGATTGCGACTGATACCCGGTACCTGCCTGCGATGGTGCGGTGAGGGGCTGTCCAGCTACTGTCACCAAAGTGCTCTTTTCCGGCTGCGCGAGGGTGTTTGCGGTGCCCTTGTCTGAAAGCAGGGCGTTTATGGCTTCGACTGTAGCCACGTCGGTGCTCCAGCTGGTTGTCTGCTTTTGCTTAAGGAGCCATTGCTGCATGAGGGCGATGGATTCTTTGTCGTCGGGTGTTATCTCGGCGAAGGCCTGGATGAGGAGAGCCTGTGTCTCGATGGGACGCTCGTACCACCACCAGCTGCTCTGGTTGTCGCGCCAATACATACCCATCTCGTCGCTGTAGAGTGCGCTCTCCTTGATGCGTCGCAGGATGTCGAGAGCTTCCTTGGTGTTGCCTCCGCGATGGAAGACGAGTGCGAGAGTTGCACGAGTGTGGAGCGACTTGTATTCTTTGTAGTGTTTCAGCGTGTTGCGGTAGAAATAGTCGTAGGACTCTTTGTATTTGGGGTTCTGTATCTTGAATTCGGAAGCGGTGTAGAAGCTGCGCATGTAAAGATAGTCGATGTTGAGAGCTTCGAAGTCGGTGTGCTTCAAATAGCGACGGTAGTAGTCGTAGGTCTCGTCGTCAACGTATTTCAGTGCTTTTTTTAATTGCGTTGATATGTTGATATGTTGATACGTTCTGCTGACTGCTGTGGGCGAGTTTTCCGAGGGTTTCGAGGATGTATTGTGTGGTGTAGAGGCTTGACTGGCTGTAGCCGGGAATCCAGCTCCAGCCGCCGTCGGAGCGCTGCTGTTCGAAGAGTTTCTTCTCGGTGGTCTTCAGTTCGGAGGTGAGACGAGACTTGTCGAAATAGGCGGCTATGCGGTGCATACGCTGGCTCTCGCCTGTGCCGTCGCGCAGCCACGGAGTTTCGTCTAGGAGCGTCTGCTTCACATCCTCGTTCTTCTCGAGCTGCGAAACAAGCGGGTTGACGGTGTCTTTCTCCCACTGACGGAATACGCTCTCGATGTTGGGGTTGTCGCCGACAATTCCGAAGGCGATGCTGTTGGTGTAGAGCCGGTTGGCGAGGAAGATGTTAGAGGGGTTCGAGTGTTCCTCTACATATGGGAGTGCCTGAATGGCGTACCAAATGGGGTTGGAGGTGAACTCGACCTTGAGCAGATGAGGCTCACGTGTGGCGGACTGCTGGGTAACGGCTGTCGGGAGACTGTAGCTCTTCTCCCCTACCCCGTTGATATACATCGCCTGACTTACGGTGACCATCTGTCGGTCGGTGAGCACGGGCAGGCAATCCTGCTCGCCGTCGCTGAAGTGATCGTTCTTGGCGACTATGCGGTAGTTGGCAACATAGATATTGTGCGGCACAGCGATGCGGAACGACACCTGCTCGCTGCGCTTTGCTGGGAGGGTGATTAATTTTGAATTTTGAATTTTGAATTTTG
>JAFZXE010000026.1 GCA_017616895.1 Bacteroidales bacterium | reverse complement strand
TCCCGACCATCTTGGCGGTGCTTCATGGGTAACAAACCGTTACGGTCACCCCATCCAACATTTGCAATACCTACCATACGGCGAGACGCGCCTCAATCAGCGAACAGGGATATACAATGAGCGCTACACTTTCTCGGGCAAAGAGAAAGACTCAGAAACAGGCTATTACTACTTCGGGGCAAGGTACTACAATCCTGACCTCAGTCTTTGGCTGAGTGTTGACCCGATGAGCGACAAGTATCCTTCGTTGAGTCCTTACAACTATTGTGCATGGAACCCGATGAAGCTGGTGGACCCGGATGGAATGGAAACCATCGACAATGATGATGGATGGATTGTAGACAAACTAAACAAAACCATTACGAGAGTTAGATTGGATGGAGATGATAGAGTGCAATTTGTCGAAGGTGATGGCGACTGGCGACGGGAGGAGTCCAGAACGGATTTACTAGAACAGTATAAAGACTATATGTTTATTGACAATGTACAACCTGAAGCCTGTCTGAACTCATCGGATAATAAATCACAATCAAATGATGTTCCCCTAGAGACGGTTGCAGGAACTATTGTTGGAGGGGCGAGTCTGGGGTGTAACAATATGTCTAAAGCCATTTTTGATTACAAAAATGGCACATACATGGGTAAGGATGGCTCGATAAAATCTATACGCCGAGGAAAAAATGGAGGGCTGAATGGTAAATATAAGTCTCAAATAGAACTTTCTGCCAAATATGGCAAGGCAGCATCAGGACTTAGGTGGCTAGGACACGGTATGGCTGCATGGTCCGCATGGGAAACTGAAAAACAAGCAAGGAATGGTGAAATATCTACAAGTGAAAGAGTGACCAATCACATTGTGAATGGCGTTAGTTTTCTGCCGTATTGTTGGCACGTTCCAATATTCTACGAGTTGGGGAAAAAACATGGTCCAAGTTCATGGTAAACTTTACTAATATGATTTACAAGTTTCTTTTTTACTTTCCCTCCAATCTTGAAAAGAAATGCAATGTTTTTAAGAATGGGGACAATTACATCTCAGCATATATTATTGTTGGATTTACTATTGCGGTCAATATATTTGTGTTGATTGACGTGGTTCGCATAATGTTTGCGCAAGACTTTATCGCAAATAATGTTGTGAATAATCTAATGTGCATTTTAGGCTTTGCGATGATTGCTCTTTCATATTTCTATTTTAGGCACGATAACCGGCGTGACAGAATATATAATGAGATTAATCAGTCTTCAACCGGTAAAAAAGTACGATACGGAATATACTGTTCACTTTATATTTTGATATCGTACGGGCTATGGTATGTGTGTAGTGACATTATATGTGTATTGAGAAGAGGATACGGATATACGTATGCAGAAAATATTGTAGGTGTCTTAAATCTAAAATATTGGTAATGCTCATGCATGGCGTTCTTAAATTCCCTTGTTATTCCGAATAAGCAGTCTAACTCTTCACAACAAGAGCAATGGCAGTAACCGGCAGTACCGACTTTCTAAAATGTCTCCCCAACACACATATATAAACACCTTTTTTTCGAGCCAAAATAGGCTTATAATCACCCCCATTTTTCACCCAGACTCCTCGGGCAAGGAGAAGGACTCAGAAACAGGCTATTACTACTTCGGAGCGAGGTATTATAATTCTGATTTGAGTCTTTGGCTGAGTGTGGACCCGATGTCAGACAAGTACCCAAGTCTGAGTCCGTACAACTATTGTGCTTGGAATCCTATGAAGATTGTGGATCCAGACGGACAATTTCCTCGTATGCCATATTTTATGCGGGTGATGACATCAAGGCATGTTTATAGTGCCGTTGCTTATAAAATAAGACATGGGGGCAACCTTGATGTATGGGAAAGTCATTCGGGTTGCATATTTGCCTCTGTCCAATCACGGAACGGCGGCGTTGATGCAAGCGGAGATCCTGTGGTACAGGCTAAGATGTTTCGCCCTAAAGGATACACAAGCGAAGCACAAATAAAAGCCACGACGGATGTTTTCACAAATGCGGAGGCATGGATGGATGAACCAGCGACAAATGTTGAAGATATCGTGATTAAAGCCGCAGCCAACATTGGTTATTCTTTATTCAATGAACCGATAGAACTGCTAACTGGTTATTCTTTGGCGGGGTCAGAAGCAAACTCCAACGACTTGGAAGAAGCATTTGCAGGGGTCGCTTCGTCTAAATTGGGTGTCTTGTTGAAAAAAGGAATGGGAACCATAAAAACCATTGGTAAAACAGGATTGGATAAGTATAATGATTACGTGCATAAAATGGGTAATTATAAGGGGAAAACAAAAAAACAGATGGGACAATTATACCAAAAAAACAAGGAATTAAACAGAGCCATTCCTACATTTGAGGATTTCGGGACAGGTGTTAATGGGGCTGCCTCACTAAAAAAAGAAGAATAATATGGGATACGGTGCTGGAGGTGTCATAGGGGCACTGATAAGATGGTTATTTCGCGGGTGTAAGACGAAATTTATGGATGAGTTGCATTGTGAAAATGGGTGGTTTGCCAATATCCCATATTTGGGAGACTTTGAGAATACGATTTTGGCGCAATGCTTAGTCATTATAATCTTGATCATTGTTGCAATAATCATTTAAAAAAACAGAAGGGAAAATTCCCGTTGAGCCAGATTTCAAATCTGGCGCTTCCAACAAAAATAGAAACAAAGATAACAGAAATAGAGACAAAGGTAACAGATGACAGAACCAACCCTATAAACGCCCTCTCAACTCACATACCTCTTTTGAGTCAATAGTTGAAGTTTTGGATGTGGTATTTTATTGGTTATTCTACTGATTATCAACCAATTGAATTAAATATAGCAAATTGCTGATTTTTAGTGTGTTACGGGGATTTCACCGAAGGATCACCGAAGGATCACCGAAGGCTCGCCGAAAGAGGGGTGGATTTTAGCAGTTAGCAGGCAGCGGTCAGTGAAGTTTTCGGCTAATGTTAACGAAAACGATTTTAGCCGTCAGCGGTCAGCAGTTAGGTGTATGCCTGCCTGGGGCAATTTAATAGTCGGTGGTCACTGAAAAGCCACCCCTAAGGGATGATTTATGTGTTCTTTTATCGCCTTTTGCGGGGTATGCACCTTTGTCGGGTCCGCACCTAATAGATATACAGCGTGCCGCCGTCGTATGTGGTTCCGTACTCATAGAGCGGGCAACTGGTCATACTGCCGTCAAGCGGCATTCCGTCGGCGTAGGTGTTGAACTGGCTGCCGCACACCGGACATTTCAGTATCGTGCCGTCCCATCCGTCAACCACCTCGACTGCCGCATTATGGTCGTGCGGACAGGTGCGCTCGTACGCCACAAACTCGTTGAGAGAGGTACGCATCACGAAGATTCCGTGGTTGCCACCAACGATATACTCATACCCTCCCACGTTGTTCAGCCGGTTGTAGAGTGGCGAGTTGGGATTGATTGAACAAGCCGACGCCCCTATCGGGGTGTCGCAACGCTCGTGCCGACATCCGCAAAAAAGTACCGCTACCACAATTATAACGTATTTCAATAACCGATACATCGATATTCTATGTTCAGAAATTTTACGTTTATAACAACGTAGTAATCACGGAAATATTGTGTTTATACCGGACAGGCTTCTCCATCATATATGATTGCCGCAACGACTTCTATCCGTTTCGTCGTTATTCAGTTTTTACTGCTCGGATGCAAAACGTTTCAGAGCGGCTTCGTCCAGACGTTGCACCGTCCATTCGTCCATCGGCACAGCTCCAATGCTGCGATAGACCTTCAAGGCGGGTTGGTTCCAGATTCCCTTCATTTTGCGACACGCTTGTGGTCGGCCAGCAGTTTGTTGAAATCGTAATCCGAGCGTATTTTGTCGAGTATATGCATCACCGTTGTATGAATCTCCTTCCCCTCCGAATAGTCGGCCTTGCACACAAAGTTCACGCGGTCCTCGCAGATGAGCTTCATGGCGGTGCTTTTCTTCTTACGGTCGCCATACACCGCAATCGAATGGCCCCCGTGTTCTTTCACCACTTTCATGCTGGGGATGTCCGTCTCGCCGTCGCCGAAGTATATCATCCGCTCGAACGGGATGGGGCGGTCGTCCTGTGCTACATATTCGTTTATTTTCTTGTTGTCGCTTATCTCCTTGATGCCTTTGTTTATCTTGAAGAGGAACTGAGTCTTGGTGGTATAATCCACCGCGACGGCTGGCCAGTAGGCGATGCCGTCGATATCATACAGGAACGAGCATGCGTAGATGTTTTCGAACCTCTTGGCTATGGTCGTTCCCTCTATCATCTCCTTCAATCCGGATGAGTTGATATAGTGCTTTATGTTTATCCCTTTCGATTTGCCATACTGGTTGATCAGCGAGAACCATTCCTCCACGCCATCGAACAGTTTTATCATCGAGCCGAATTTCTGAAATGACTTCCGTTTCAACGAGATGTTGTTGTTTTTCGCTGCCTGCAGCATCAGGTACATATAGCACAGAATCTCGTTAGCGTCGTTTGTGGTGGCCAGTTCGTGGTTCCTCGTCCAGAACCCCTTCGAGTCTTTTCCGATGGCTTTCACGAATCCGAACTCCTGCATGTTACCAGGAGCCAGAGTGCCGTCGAAGTCGTAAACCAAAGCCACATCAATGTTTTTCTTTGTCGCCATATTCAACCGTTAGTTTTATATTGTCAAACGATACTTTTTAGATAGTGTGCCGTTTTGCGGACTATATAGAATGGACACCCCGTGCTATTTATCGGTGCGCCAAATAGAAGTCTGATGCTCGTCTTTTGTTTCACTATGCTATAGCGCTAGCCTACCAACGCCCGTAGTGGATTTTTTCTGGTTTCCACTTGTCTTTGGGTTTCTCATCAAGACGGGGATAGCCGATAGGCACGACGCAGTAGGGCACCACGTTGGCGGGCAGACCTAATTCTCGTTTCACCGGCTCCATCGTCCTAGCAAAGGGATAACATGCTGTCCAGCACGCTCCAAGCCCGTATGCTTCGGCCGCCAGCAGCAGATTCTCCGTGCAGGCTCCCATATCGTCACGCCAGATGGCATTGGGGCTTGTCACCGCAGGGGCGTTGGGGTTCTCTCTCGGCGGACGCGTAACCGTGGTGTCGGCACACAGCACTATCACCACCGACGACTCCTTGAATTTCTTCATATTGCCGTTGCCTGCGAAAATCCTGTCATACTGCGAGGTGTCTCTCAACACCACAAAATACCACGGCTGGATGTTCATCCCCGTCGGTGCCGCCATGGCCGCCTTGAGCAACTCGGTGACAATCTCGTCGGGCACCTTCTTATCCGAATAGGTGCGTACGCTCTTGCGCTGGTGGATGTTGTTGAGTACCGCTTTGGTTTCTTTCTTCTGCGCATAGGCGCAAGGTGCCAGTAAACTGAAAAGAACTAAAGCTAAGACAATCTTTTTCATGATATATGGTTTTTAATGTGTAAACGATGCATTATAGATAGGTGGTAACTAATCTCCCTGCCCAGACACAGAACCGGCCAAAAGTCCACAGGCAGCCATGATGTCTTCGCCTCGCGATGCACGTATGGTACAGCGTATGCCGTGTTCGTTGAGGATATCCATGAAACGCTCCATCTTCTCACGCGGCGATGTGCGGAAAGGTGTTCCAGGCGATGTGTGGAACCTTATCAGATTCACGCGGCACCGCAATGGAGAAAGCAATTTTATCAGCGCCTCCGCATGGCTTTTGTCGTCGTTCATGCCGCCAAACATGGTGTATTCAAACGACAGGCGTCGCTGGCCACCCCAGTCGTACCGTTTCAGCATGGCCACCACCTCGGCTATGGGATAGGCCTTCTGCATCGGCATTATGGTCAAGCGTTCGGCGGCGATGGGGTTGTGGAGGCTTATGGCCAAGTGACAGTCGCAGTCGCGCATAAAGCGTTCTATGCCTGGCTTTACGCCCACGGTGCTAACCGTTATGCGGTGCGGGCTCCAACCGAGGCCCCAGTCAGACGTCAGCACTTCTATCGACTGCATCACCGCTTCGTAGTTATCAAAAGGCTCTCCCATACCCATATACACGATGTTCGTCAGTTGTCCGAACTCGGGTATGGAGAATATCTGGTTGAGTATCTCGCTGGCCGTCAAGCTACATTTATAGCCCTGGCTACCAGTGACGCAGAAGCGGCACCCCATCTTGCATCCCGCCTGACAGGAAACACATAGCGTCGCTCTATCTCCGTCGGGGATATATACCGTCTCAATGAAACAACTCACCTGAGAGTCCCCCTGACCGCCGACTTCGAAGACATACTTCTTGGTTCCGTCTCTCGACACCTGGCATTCCAACGGTGCCTTCCGCTCGATGCTGCAGAACTCCTTCAGCCGCGACCGCACCTTAAGCGACAGGTTCGTCATCGCGTCGATGCTGTCCACACCTTTGGCATAGAGCCAGTCACACATCTGACGCGCCGTATATTTCGGCAGTCCTTCCGCCTCGCACAACGCCTGCAACCCGGCCAGCGATTTGCCAAAGAGGTTTTCCATCTTTACCATATCGACTCGTCGGTGCCAATGTCGGTAACTCCTGCATCGGGCGAGTTTTTCTCTGCCTCGACCTCCGTCCAGAAGTAAGAAGCATCCATATCCTCCGACGACACAGAGCCTGGCTTCTGAAAATCTCCTCTCGGGAACTTCAGGGCGTTGTCTTCATAGATTTTCTGCATCATATAGCCGAATATAGGCAACGCCTGTGCTGCACCCTGTCCGTAAGCCATGTTACGGAAGTGTATTGACCGCAGTTCGCCTCCCGTCCAGATGGCTGTGGCCAATTTCGGCGTGATACCCATAAACCAACAGTCGGAGTTGTTCTGTGTCGTTCCTGTCTTTCCTGCTATGGCAGTTGTGTATTGGTTAAGTTTGTATTTGTAGTTTAGACGGCATCCTGTTCCGCTCGACACCACTCCTTGCATCAGCGACAGCATCAGGTAAGCCGTGCGCGGGCTCAGCGCCTCATGGCGTTCAGGGCTGAACCGCGCCAGCACCTTTCCGTGCTTGTCTTCGATTCGGGTGATAAATATCGGCTCGACATATTCACCGCCGTTGGCAAATGTGGCCATCGCTCCTGCCATCTCGGCCACGGTTATCTCTGGCGTGCCCACCGATATGGCAGGCACAGCCGGTATGTCGCTCTTCACACCCAGCTTGCGCGCTATCGCTATCACCTGCTCGGGCGACCCTTGTTTCATCAGGTAGGCCGACACCCAGTTAATAGAGTTGGCCAGAGCCCATTTCAGCGTCACCATTTCGCCTTCTCTCGCATGCGACGAGTTCTTCGGACACCACAGGCCGCCTCGTCCGTTGTCGAAGCACACCTCGGCGTTTGGCACCACCGTACCAGGCGTCATTCCGAGATCCTGTATAGCCATCGTATAGACGAATGGCTTGAAAGTAGAACCCACCTGACGCAGGCTCCACACATTGTCGTATTTGAAGTAGCGGTAGTTGATGCCGCCCACGTATGCCTTCACAAATCCTGTGCCTGGCTCCACCGACATAAGGCCCACATTCAAGAACCCTTTGTAGTACCGCAGCGAATCCCACGGACTCATCATCGTGTCCTTCAACCCTTTCCATGTAAACACCGACATCTGCACCTTCTTGTTAAACTCCTCCCTTATCTCCGACTCTTTGGCTCCTGCCTGCTTGCGCTGGTAGTAGCGGTCGCTGTTTATCATCGCTTGTCGAAGATATTTTTCCTGCTGCTCCTTGCCTATACCGCTGAACGGGTTTCTGTCCTTGCGACGTGCCAGCTCCTTGTCAAAGGCGGGTTGTATCTCCTCGCCCATGTGTTTGCGGACAGCTTCTTCGGCGTAAGCCTGTATGCGTGAATCGATGGTGGTGTAAATACGCAAACCGTCCTTGTGCACATCATACTGTGTGCCGTCGCTTTTGCGCTGGTGCTTGCACCATTCCTTCATCTCGCCCCTCACATACTCGCGGAAATAGGTCGCCAATCCGTCGTTGTGGCTCTGCGGCGTGTATTTCGACATGTTGATTGGCTTCTCCTTCAGCGCCTCATATTCTTCGTCCGTCAGATAGTCGTAGTGCTTCATCTGACTCAACACCACGTTGCGCCTGTTCAGCGAGTGGTCAGGATGCAGCACAGGCGAATAGGTCGTAGGTGCTTTCAGCAAACCCACCAGCACCGCAGCCTCATCTACCTCAAGCTCTGCCGGCGACTTCCCAAAGAAAGTCCTAGCCGCCGTCTTTATTCCGAAAGCGTTGCTGCCGAAATCCACTGTGTTCAGATACATCGTGATTATCTCTCTCTTCGAGTAGCGGTGCTCCAGCTTCACAGCCACCACCCACTCTTTGAATTTCGAATACACTGTTCCAAGCCTGCTTTTTCGCTCTCGAGGAAACAGGTTCTTTGCCAACTGTTGGGTTATGGTGCTGCCACCGCCGCTCGACGAGTGGCGTCCGAGCACGGTTTTGAACAACACTCGCGCCAAACTTCGCGTGTCGATGCCGCTGTGTTTGTAGAAACGCGCATCCTCAGTGGCAATCAAGGCGTTTATCACGTTGGGCGAGATATCTTCATACCTAACGTCCGAACGATTTTGTATGCCTATATATCCCAATACCACACCATCAGAGGATATCACCTCCGACGCCTGCATGCTGTTCGGGTTCTCAAGTTCCTCAAACGAGGGCATGAACCCCAGGCATCCAGCCGACAGCAGTACAAAAAACAATATGACGGTCAGCCAGAATCCGCCGAATATGTACCAAAGTGTCCGATACAGCTTTGTGCGATCTTGTTTCATAATTGTCGTTGTTGTGTGCTTAGCGGCCTGCTGTCTCCACATGCAGCCCTATGTTCTTTATTCCTGTCACCACCGTGTCTCTCATAGCGTGTGTCACCTGGAAGGTGTATGTCCCTTTCATCGGGAATATTACACTCTTGTGCAACAGGTAGCGCCCGTCAACATGCCTGCTTGTCTGCTTCCCGTACCATTTCCCGAACGCGTCGGCCAGCGGACACTCCAGCGTGTCCCTGCGTTCCACCTTGTCGGGAAATGTGGTTTTGACAAACAGGAAGAGGTTCGAGTAGGCATAATCCTTTGTGTTGCGCACATCTATGTAGAAATCGTATGGCGTCAGCGTATCTTCGATATCCACCGCAAACCGCAAGTCTTCATCCATATACCACCCCTCTTTATCTACTGCGCAATGTTTGTCGTAGAATGTCCCTTTGGCGCATCCACACATCAGCGTCACGGCTACTGCCGCCAGCATAAAGGTTCTTTTCAGTTTCATGGCTATTGGTTTGGAGTGTTGTTCTGTTCGTTCCACGGACGACGGTTGCGCGGGTTCTGCTGACGGTTGGCCGCGTTGGGGTCTCTGCGTCTCTGCTCGTTGCGTTCGTCGCGGTTGTCCCTGCGACGGTCCTGCACTCGCGCCGATCCGTCGCCAGAAGGTCTTTGCTGAGGTCTTTCCCTGCGCTGGCCTTGCTGGTCGCGCGGCTGGCGGTTGTCGCGGCGCATGTTCTGCCCGCGGCGCTCCTGACTCTGGCCTCCCTGTGCCTTCCCGTCTTCATCCACCACTCCGTTGCCGCCTTCGGCCATCCGCTTTATCTCTCTTTCAAACTCCGCATCGGTTGTCTCCTGTTCAAGTGCCGACGTTGACATCAGCTCTGTCTGGAAGTCTTCCATCTGCTCTGGATATTCCTGATTGCGGTTCATCTCTATTATCTTCTTCACGCTCTCTGCAGGCAGCGCGTGCAGGTCTCCCTCTCCTTCGTAGGCATACCACATTATACCCCTGAACACGTCTGTCTTCTTATACAGCGCCAGCCCTTTCTTGAATCTCAGGTGAACACCCATCTGCGGCAGCTTCTTCAGCGCGTCGGCATACACCTCGTACTCGAAGTTCAGGCAGCATTTCAACTTTCCGCATTGACCGGCCAGCTTCTGCGGGTTGGGCAGTATCTGCTGCACCTTCGCCGCATTGGTTGACACTGTCTTGAAGTTCGTCAGCCACGTACAGCAGCACAGTTCTCGTCCGCACGTTCCTATACCTCCCACCTTTGCAGCTTCCTGCCTGACGCCTATCTGCTTCATCTCCACCCTCACGTGGAACTCCTCGGCCAGCAGTTTTATCAGCACCCTGAAATCCACCCTCTCGTCGGCGGTGTAATAGAATATCGCCTTCCCGTGGTCGCCCTGCATCTCCACGTCGTTAATCTTCATCTCCAACCCAAGACTTTCCGCTATCTGACGTGTTTTCAGCACCGCGTTACGCTCTTCCTTTATCGCGCCCACCCACTTCTCTATGTCTATCGGCTTCGCCCTGCGGTACAGCTTCTTTATTGCCTCCGAATCGGGGTCTATCTTGCGGCCTTTAAGTCTAATCCTGCACACCTCGCCCGTAAGGCTCACTATTCCGATGTCATGTCCGGGTGCTCCCTCAACCGCCACCAGGTCTCCCTCCGTCACATTCAGTCCTTCGGGCAGACGGTAGAAGTCCTTGCGGTTGTTCTTGAAGCGCACCTCCACTATGTTGAAGCCCGTCTCCTCTGGCAGCTTTATGTTGCTCATCCAGTTCGTCGTGGCCAACTTGCTGCAGCTGTCCCGCTCCCAGCGGCTCACAGGCTCGTAGCTTTTGGGGCAGTGGTTGCAGCCGCGCATCACGAAGTCGTTCTCCTCATATTTCACCCACGGTATCTCTGGTTCCGGCTCCGCATACGGGTCGATGATGTCGTCCGGACGCGCACCCGATTCGGCATACGCGCCTTCGTCATCCAACTCCTTCTTGTCGCCGCCGTTCTTGCGCTGATTGCGGCGTTCGGCCTGACGTTGCGCCTCGGCGGCTATCTCCTCAGGCGTCGCAATATAGTCCTCCTCGTCGTCATCCACAGCACTCGTCGCCGACGCTTCAGGCACAGCTTCCGCACCCTCTTGGCGCAGTTTTTCTTTCTCCGCCTCTTCGCGGCGGTTGTCTCTATTTGGTCTTCTTCTTTGTTCGTTTCTCATGTCTTTCCTTTTGTTTAGTCGCCAAAACGCTCCTGCTATCTGTTCTTGATATACCTGCTCAGCTGGAACGAAAGGTGCATGAATGTCACCTTCGGATTGGCGTTTCGCTCTATCGAAACGAGAGCATCGCTTACGCTCTCGTATATTTGTTCAACATTCCTTGTCGTCACCATCGACGGAAACATCGCGTCGAATCTCTCGTCGCCCGTCTTGAGCCCCGCGGCCATACCTCCTGCCGTCTGACCGAAGCAGCGTCTCATATTGTCCAGCACATAACCCAGAAACGCCTTCTGCCTCTCTCTTCCGGCTCTCGATATGCTTTCCACCCATTTCGACAACTCTGCCATCTTCAGCTTAAACAGCAGCCTCATCCATTCCACAAACATCCGCTTCGACTCCTCCACATCCTCGCTCTCCTCTTTCATCCGCCGTGCCACTATATAGTCGCCATCGGCCTCCTCGGGCAGCCCCGCGTCGCATATCCTCGGCACTCGCGTCGTCTGCACCCTGCTCCTCACCGTCTCAAGCATCCGGTCGGCATTCTCGCCCACCAGCATTATCAGCGTCCCCTCATACGGCTCCTCAAGCGTCTTCAGCAGCTCGTTCGCCACCTGCGGCCTTATATTCTCTGGCATCCACAGTATGAACACCTTCTCTCTGCCCTCGTACGACTTCCTTGCCACCTCCTCTATCAGCTCCATCGCGTCCACCGCCCTATACTCTCCCTGCTTGTTCTCAGCGCCGGCATACGCATACCACTCGTTCAAGTTGACATACATGTTATTCTCCAGCAAGAACTTTACAAAATCCTCTCTATACTCTGCACAGCACGGCTTCTCAACCCTCGTCGTCGATATCGACGGGAAATACAGATGCACGTCGGGATGCATCAGCGACGCTATCTTCTTGCAGCTCGGACACTCTCCGCACGAGTCGGCCCTCAACTCGCTCCCCTCGCCATAATGCTGCCGGTTCTCGCACATCAGGTACTGCACATACCCCATAGCCAATGCCAGCGTCCCGTAACCCATCTTTCCAAGCATCAACTGGGCGTGGCTCACCCTCCCAGCGTCTATCACTTCCGTCAGCTGGTTTATCAGAACTCGTTGACCTACAATATCTTTAAAGCGCATCCCTTTTTAGTTTGACCTACAAATATACCACTTTTTATGAAATATATAATTTTTACCCACATTTCACCATCCCAAACACCACCACAACCCCCAAAACCAACCTCAACAACCAACCTCAACAAACCAGCACAACGACCAAACCCCAACAAACCAACCCCAGTCAGGTCACAGGTCACCCCACTCTGGTCACAGGTCACCCCAAACAGGTCACAAGTCACCTCAATCAGGTCACAGGTCACTCCTAACAGGTCACAGGTCTCTCTAGGAGAAATGTAGGAGAAATACCGAAGGGGTATAAGAGGGGTATAGAATGGGTATAGGAGATGATACGTACTTGATACGGCGTTGATACGTAGTTGATACGGCGTTAATACGGAGGGGAATGATATTTATCTCTGTGCCTCAGCACATTGAGACAGCGTAAAATCTATCTCTATTGTCGCGTGTATTTTTTCAATACACTCCAAAATACTGATATCTATGTCGTTGGAAAACTGCATAAATATTTTTTCGACACCACAAAGATACGAACTATTTCCTGCTTCTACAAACAAAAAATCTTAAAAATCACCTTTTCACTTAATCCCCAAAATCCCCTTTCTCTCTGCCTTTTCAGCAATTTCTCCGCTCTTCGCGAAAAATTTGATATATTTGCAATGAAAATTTCACACCGATAATCTCATGAAGTTCCTCAAGACCTTCGTCCGACACACGCTGCGCGACCATAACTACCGTCACCTCCGACGCCTCAACAACGCCCAATACAAGGAGATTATGCTCCGCAACGCAATCCCCGACTCTCCCTGCGACGGCGAGTCCGACTGGCTTTCCTATTGGCAGCGTTTCGGCGTCAAAGTCAGCCCTCGCCAATACCGCGTCTTCCACCACTACATCGGCTCCAACCGCCACATCGTCCCCGAAGAGGTCTGCAACTGCTTCATCGAGCCGGTCCTCTGCCCCGAAGAGCTGCGCGGCCCCTATCTCGACAAGAATTTCTTCGACCGCCTTCTCCCTCACGGATTCCTCCCTCCCACCGTCTGTCGCCGCATGGACGGCCATTTCT
Organism: Bacteroidales bacterium; assembly: GCA_017616895.1. Lineage (GTDB taxonomy): Bacteria > Bacteroidota > Bacteroidia > Bacteroidales > P3 > Colimorpha. Next base: position 149,286 of record JAFZXE010000026.1, on the reverse strand, counting down.
ACAACGCCGACTACCAACCAATAGCACTTGATGACCAACTGCTCATAACTCTCCTCGACGGCTTCTCTGCCGTAATCGTGAAACCCTCCTTCAACTCCACCCAAGGCGACGGCGTCGAACTCTTCCAACTCGACGACGACGGCCGTTGGTACGCTTCTACCGACCACAAACCGCTCTCAGTCGCCCTCCTCAAAGCTCGCTGGAGCGGCGATTTCATCATGCAGCAAGCCGTCTCCCAAAGCGCTTTCACCGCCCAGTTCAACCCCTCTTCTGTCAACACCGTCCGCCTCGCCGTTTATCGCTCCGTAGCCGACGACCGCTGTCATTTACTCGGTTCCATCTTGCGCATCGGTGGCGACGGTAGCATTGTTGACAACGTCCACATGGGCGGTCGCTTCGTCGGCATCAAACCCGACGGTTCACTTGGCAACACCCTGTTCTCCCAGTATGCCGAACCCTCGCCGCTAATGCAGACCTATCCATATCTTCAATCCTCTCACATACCCGAATGGGACGCTATTGTCGCCTTCGGCAATGAGGTTTGCTCTCGCATCCCTCACCACCGCCTGCTGGCTCTCGACATCGCTTTGGACACCGACAACAAACCTCGCCTGCTCGAGTTCAACATCCAGTTCTTCAGCACTTGGTTCTTCCAATACACATCTGGCTCCGCTTTCGGCGACTATGCCGACGAGATTATCGAATACTGCCTGAAAAACAACCCCACTCGCATCCTGCGTTACTGATATATCCCTTAATCTTCGTAACTTTGCACCCCGAATCCAACCGACTCTTCCAATGCACCTAACCATTGACTATCCTTGGTATTTCTATCTTCTCTGCCTTGCGGCGGGTGCGCTTTTTGCCGCCGCTCTCTACTACATTCCTTTCGGCCATCGGCGTCCGCAGTTCCCTAAGCGCATACATCTCCTTCTAGCCTTCCTGCGCTTCCTCGCTGTCTCTCTCATCGCCTTCCTGCTACTCTCCCCGCTGGTCACACGTATCCGCCACGAGAAGGAAAAGCCTCTCGTAATACTCGCTCAAGATAACTCCCGCTCCATCGTCCTAACCGCCGATTCCGCCTACTATCGCGACGACTATATCGCCTCGCTCAACCATCTCCGTTCCCGTCTTTCCCGTGACTACGAGGTGCTCACATGCACTTTTGGACAATCTCCCTCCGAACCATCGCTTGCCGAGCTCGACCCTTCATTCTCCGAATCGCAAACCGACATCGCTTCCGTACTTTCTCACATCGCCGAAGTCTATGAGGGTTCTAACCTCGGAGCCGTAATCCTCGCCTCCGACGGCATCTACAATCACGGGCTCAACCCCGTCGCATCCGCACGGCGCCTTCCCTGCCCCATCTATACTGTTGCCCTCGGCGACACCACCCTCCTCCGCGATGCCCGCATCGCACACGTTCGCTGCAACCGCGAAGTGGCGCTCTCTCGCAAGTTCCCTGTCGAGGTAACCCTTGTGGCTAACCGCCTCAAAGGCCGTCATGCCTCGCTTTCCGTCTCTCAGGGGAGCAAGAAGCTCTACTCTCAGGAGGTTGACTACACATCCGACCGCTTTTCGACTTCTCTCTCATTCCTGCTCCTCGCCGACCATCCTGGCCTTCAGACCTACACCATTTCTCTCTCTGCCTCCGACGGCGAGCACTCCGTTTCCAACAATACCTTCTCTCTTCACGTCCGAGTCCTCGACCAGCGCCAGCGCGTCGCCATCGTCGCTGCCGCTCCTCACCCTGATGTGGCAGCCCTGCGCCGTGCCCTCGAAGCCAACGACGGCGTCGATGTCTCCGTCTTTACTGCCGACGAGTTCCTTCGTTCGCTATCTTCCGCGCGCTCTGACACCCCATTCGACCTAGCCATTCTCCACCAGATTTCCTCCGCCGGCACCGCAGCGGTATGCCCGGCTCTCCAACGGCTCAACATCCCAACCCTCTACATTCTTGGCCCTGCAACCGACCTTGATGCCTTCAACGCCCTCCACACGGGTGTTTCCATACATACCTCTCTCCACAGTTCCGTCGATGCCGTCGCCGCTCCCAATCCCGCTTTTGCTTCCTTCTCTCTCGATGCCTCAGTACTGGATGCTATTGCCCAGCAACCCCCTCTCCAGGCTCCTTTCGGCAACTACGATGTCTCCCCTTCCATTCAGACGCTCTTCTTCTCCCGCATTGGCAACATCACTTCCGACATGCCTCTCGTCGCTGTCTCTTCCGCATCTTCCCGTTCTGCTTTCATCTTTGGCGAAGGTCTTTGGCGTTGGCGTATGCACGACTTGGCACAAAACGGCCAGTCGCTATTCTTCGATCAACTCGTCTCCCAGCTTGTCCGTTTCGTCTGCTCCAATTCCTCATCCAAGCGGCTGCGGGTTTCCGTACCCGACATCGTCCGCCACGACGAGCATGTCCTTCTCTCGGCCGAACTGTTGGACGACAACCTCGAGCCCACCGTAACTCCCGATGTCAAACTCGTCCTCACCGACTCCTCTCGCTCTCTCTCCTACCTTTTCAGCCGTCGCGCCTCTTCCTACCGCCTAAACCTCGGCTTCCTTCCCGAAGGGCGATATTCCTATCGCGCTTCTACGTCTCTGGCGGGCAAGTCTTATGTTGACGACGGCATTTTCATCGTCTCAAAAGCCGATGTCGAGAGCGCTTCTCTCACAGCCGACCATACTCTCCTGCAAACCATCGCTTCCGAAACTGGCGCACGCCTCGTCTCACCTCATCAGCTCGACAGCCTCGAATCTTGGCTGCACGACCGCCCAGACCTCAAGACCGTCATCCACTCTCGCACCGTCAACCACTCCCTCGCCTCTGTCTGGTGGGTGCTCTTGACCATACTGCTTCTCTTCGCGGCTGAATGGGCAATCCGAAAATATCACTCCGAAATATAACCAACCCCTCTGACAACCATGTCCTCCCGACTCCTGAAGCCCTTGGCCACTCTCCTCTCCGGCAGCGTTGTTGCACAGGGGGTTACTCTCCTTTCCTACCTCGTCCTCACCCGCATTTATTCCCCCGACGACTTCGGTGCGTTCAATATCTTCTACAGCTATATCGAGATTCTCATCATTCTCTCCACCTGTAAGTACGAGCTGGCTCCTGTCATCGCCGATTCCGACCGCGAGGCATCTGCCGTCTCCCGCTTTTCTCTGCGTCTCAATGCTTTCGTTTCCGCCGCCATACTCGTCATCCTCATCCCGCTCAACCTTTTCCATTGTCTCCCAGGCAACCTATCATCCATCGGTTGGACAACCCTCCTCATCCCGTTCCTCGTCTTCTTCTGCGGCACCTCTCGTGTATATGCCGCTCTTTTCAACCGTTTCAAACGCTTCTCGCAGATTGTCTATTCCGACCTTTCCATCTCCATCGGGGGTGCTCTGTTCAAGATTCTGCTGGCCTTCTCTCGCCTCCTTCATGGCATCGGACTCCCATTGGGAACCGTCCTCGGGCAAGCCGCAGGCAACATCAACTACCTCGTTAACCTCCGCCGCCTCAACCTGCCATCTGACGTCACCCGTTCCGAGCGCATCGCGGCGGCACGCAAGTTCCGCAAGTTCCCCATCTTCACCGCATCAAAAGATTTTGTCGATGCACTCTCCAGCAACCTACCCTTTATCTGGCTCGCCACCGCTCTCGCCGTTCCCGACGCACAAATCGGCCTCTACGGACTTGCCCTCACCTTCACCTTCCGCCCTGTCAACGTATTCAACAACGCTGCCGAGCGGGTTCTCTATGTCGAAATCGATGGCCGTCTGCGCGACCGACTGCCTCTAGGACGCCTCATCTCTCGCTTCATCCTTATAGTCAGCCTCATTTCTCTGCCCGTGTTCGCACTCCTCTATCTCTATGCCGAGCCTCTCCTCAGTTTCGTATTCGGCTCCGAGTGGGCTGGCTCCACACCCTATTTCCATGCTCTGTTGCCTTGGATGTGGCTTCTCCTCGCTTCCAACTCCCTCCTTGCCATCCCCTACGCTCTCTCTAAACAGCAAGGCGAGTTCTACTTCTCCCTCGCCACCCTTCTCCTGCGCGTTGTCGCACTCACACTCGGCATCCTGCACAACAACTTCCTCCTCGCCATCCAGCTCTACGCTGCCGCCACCTCTCTGGTCATCATTCTCCGCCTCGTCTGGTATGCCATCCTCCTCCACCGCCACGACCAATCTCTTCGCCAATAACACATTGTTTTATGAAACATTTTAGTGTCACCCTCCTCGCCGTAGTCATGGCACTTACGGCCATGTCGCAAACTAAAATCCCCAAAAACGCCAACCGTTTCATATATCAGCAGGTTGAATACGGTGAAACCATCGACACCTCTTTCGTCACCGTCACCCGCTACGGCAATGCCATCGAGATTCAGTCAGCCAAACCCGAAGGCACACTTATTCCTGGCTATGCCTCCGAAGAGACCTACGTTGACTACGACGCCGACAGCATCACCGTCATTGCTTCGTTCGAGGACGGCTCCTCCTATTTCTACCGCCGCGCTCTAAGCCGCGACGACATCGAATGGACAATCAACGGCTCATTCCACAGCTGCTCCATCAACAGCAACTCCCTTGTCTTCGACATGGACGAATCGACCGACCTCAACGTCAGCCCTCTCCCTCACTATGGTCTCCGTCGCGGCGTACTGCGTTCTTTCAAGCGCAACGGCCAAACTCTGCTTCAACTGGTCAAAGCCGACTACAACAAAAAACTCAAGCCCCTTGATTCAAAATTCAAAATTCAAAATTGACAAGGGTTTCCCCGCGCGAACTTGACCGCATAAAGAAAGAGCGTCTGGTAATTACCACCCGCATCTTCGACCATGAGCAGATAAGCTGGGGCAAGGAAAATGCTCATATTGACGGATATAGCTTCGACATCCCTTACGATACGATATTACATTATGCTGGTGGCACGCTTATTCTTAAACGTGTTTTGTTACCCAACCTTCCTTCCCACTACCAGCACTTCATCGAGCTTCACCAGCAAAGCAACGGCGACGCATACGACCGAACGGGTTCTATTTTCGCAATCCTTCCCAGCGCAGAGAAAGACTTCTTCTATGGCATCAACAACCACCCAGACTCTCTTCCCGCATTCATAGGCCGTGACGGTCAACACTACCAAGGCGTGCTTCGCACAAATGAATATGTTCCGTCTTTGGAGTTGGTTCGTTTTTTCACCCCGTTCGGCATAGGCAAGTTCAACGAGCGAATGAAAGACTTTGGCATCGACTGGCGTGATGAGACCTATTACCGCCAAGAAATAACCGACGCATACCCTATGTTACAGGGTAGTGTTATTCTTGGTGCCTGGATTGGAAACTACGACAACGGCGGTCATCTGTTGACTATGGACATTAAATCGTATCCCAATGACTTGATTAACCAAGACGAAGACGCTTGGAAACATAATATCATATACCCTCTCTTCAACACCTGCAACGTACTTGAGATGGCTGGCCAGAACTATGGCAAACTCTTTGCCACCGACTCTCTGACTGTCTCCTTTTCTATACCCGACGACGCCTCTTCCGCACGCCTTCGCTACATCTCCACCGGTCACGGCGGCTGGGATGGCGGCGACGAGTTTGTGCCAAAGACCAATACCATACTTATCGACGGCAAGCCCGCCTTCGCCTACACCCCTTGGCGGCAGGACTGCGGGTGCTATCGCGACCTAAATCCTGTCAGCGGCAACTTCTGGAACGGCCTTTCCAGCAGCGACTATTCCCGTTCTGGCTGGTGTCCTGGCACCGCCACCCAACCTGTCTATTTCGACCTCTCCCCCTGGATTGACGGCAAAACCCACACCCTCACTGTCGCCATCCCGCAAGGACAGCCTGTAGAAGGCATGTTCTCCCACTGGGCAGTCAGCGGGAGTATCGTGATAGAATACTGATAAAAACTATTCCTGATACCGCGGAGCGAAGGTCTGCATATAAGGCCTTACCTCCTCGGGCGTTGCCATAACCATCTCTTGCCATTGGCGCTCGACACACTCGTCCTTCGGCCATTGTCTATAGCCACTGAGGATTTCCTCGTCTATGCGGCGAGCCACAAGCTGGTAATACTCCTTCGACGAGAGCCCATCGGGACAAGAAAGGTCAACAGCTGGATGGAAGCTGTAATGCACATGGCCTTTGTTTTGCAGTATGCTGGAAAGCATCTGCTCCATGTAGTTCTCCTCCATTGCAGCCTCTGGGTGGTCGTTATGCCACAGGTGGTGGGCTTTGTATGCAGCGTTGGGCTCCAACTCGTAGTTTATCGTTACCGGGACAATACAATAATCGGCTATCGAGCCCGTCATGCTCAGCATGTGTATTATCGAAGGGTCTGTCTTGTCGATACGGTCCTTGGTGCGTCCGTTGCGCTGAGCAATCCACACCGACGAGCCTTGCCCCTCGGTAGGCGCGAGCGACTGCCGCAGTTCTGCGCTTATAAGCATCATCGCCTCGCCAAACCCGCGCTTAGAACCTCCTCGTCCAATGGCGATAATCTTGTTACAAATGGCTATGTCTGACGCAAATTCGTTGACATATAGATTTGTGCCAGCGATTATCTGCGATGTGTCAAACCCGTTTTCAAGCAGTATCACCTGAAGGAAATAGGCATCCAGCACTATGTCACGGTGGTTGGATATGAAAAGTGTGGGTTTGTGGGAGATGTTCTCAATGCCTGAATATGTAAATCCCCGTGCTGTGCGCTGAAGTATCACATGCGCCAACGGTATCATCACATCGCGCTGAAATTCCAACGTCGAACTGACGACACTAAGCTTGTTCGAGAGATAGTCTGCAGGCTTATCAGGATAGGCCCACTGCGAGACCACACGTACATTCTCCGACTTTGAGAGGCGGATTACTGCATCGTGTATCTCAGGGCTGAACATTTAGTCAAAACAGAGAATATGGTCGGTTGGCGAGCCGTCAAGAAGTATATCGCATACGGTTTGGGCGATGGGGAGCTTGGCTCCTTCGCGTATTTGGTCGAAACTCTGGGCTGCATAGTAACCTTCGGGTATCATCGGCATCTGATCCAACGCGGTTTTCACATCTATACCCTGTCCTATCATACGACCCAGCGTGAAATTGCGGCTGAGTTCCGAGTAGCAAGTCGCGAGCAGGTCGGCCACGGCGTTCTCGTCGAATTTGGCGGCGCGGGTGACCTCTTTCAGTATAGCCGCCACCAACATTCCAGTGCAGTTGTCACCACCGCCGATACCACGACATAGGCCAACGGCCACAGCGTAAATGTTCTTCAACGTTGCGGCGCGTTCAAGGCGGTGCATGTCGTTTGACGGGGTGCAACGCATCACGTTGGACCGCAACATCGAACACACCTTTCTAGCCAGTTCCTTGTTGGGGCTTGCCACAGTGAGCGCGCCCATCTGGCCCTTCGACACCTCTTCGGCATGCGACGGACCACCGATGACACAAAGGCGGTCTTCGCTCATGGAGAAATGCTCTTTGAGGAAGGTGGTTACCGACTGGTGTGTCTCGGGGAGGAATCCTTTGACTGCTGAAATGACATTTTTCCCGTCGAAAACATGTGCATCGAGCGGTGAAAGCAACTCATAAAGAAACGGCGATGGCACAGCGAGCATGATGTCGTCAGCGGCATCGATAGCCTCGGTGATGGGACGTCCGTCTTTGCGTTTCCACCAAAACACCTCAACACCATGTTCTCTAATCAACCGCTCTATTTCTGTGGCCCAACTGCCACTTCCAATAAGTGATATTTTCATATTAGTTTATTTTCGGACGTCGGCAGCAACTATCTGATTTCAAATTAGTAATGGTGTGTAAATGAGTCAATGGATGGTTTTTCGCCTACGTCACAATAATTTGCAAAAGTACTAATAAATTTTAAAAATAGTTAAAATTATGTATCGATTTGCTAACCGATACAAGTTTACAACTAAAACCAATCGCTTGGGAATACTACTTCCTGAACGAATAGACGGCGCCGAGGATGAAGCGTTCGTTGTGCACCTTGCAGGCGTCGTGCTTGGCTGTGGGCATAATGGTGTTGAGGGTGTTTTTGTAGGCGGCGAAGGTGTGCTCTATCTCGAACCAGAAAGAGAGGCCGAAGTCGGTCACATAGCCTATGCGCGGCTGGACACGGTACATCCAGTCGATGTCGTAGCCGCGACCGTAAATGCCAGTGACAGTTTGTGAACCTGAGAGGACTTCGCTGCCCGAGGTGTTGTAGGCACCCCCGATGAACAGCCCCGGCTGCCAGTGGCCTTTGGTGCGACCGAAGTCAATCCAGAGGGTGGCGAAGTGGAATGGCCGGTAGTCATATTTGCCTGTGAGCATGTCGTAACGCTCATAGTAGCCGCCGAGGGTGCAGCCCTCGTAGAGGTTGTCGGAAAGGATGGTCTGCGCCTTGATGCTCCACTTGTCCCAGTCGTAGCGCACGAAGGCTGAGAAGGAATGAGACGCGTAGCGGGTGTCGATCTTGTGTTTGCCGCCGGCGGTGTCGGTCACATAGTCGCGGGGCTTTATGACCAGCAGGTTGTAGGCAACGCCTGCGAGCAGACGGTCGCTGTGGTATCGCAGCTGCAGGTTGAACTCGGGCACCAGCGAGTGTTTCAGGTATGTGGTCGAGGCGCCGTTGACGCCCTGCGACTTGTTGTCGAGCTGGAAGGCGGCTACGGCCAAAGCCTCGAAGCGTCCGTAGCGCATAGTGTAGCGCATCTGCGTGTAGCGGGCATAGGGGTGGAACGGCGCTCCCATGTTGAGCGGCTGGGTGGCGGGCATTATCTCGTGCACGGTCATGGGGTACCAGAACTGTCCGAGCAGCAACTCGTGGTGCTGCCACCGCATGTCGATGTAGGCGTGGCGGAGGCGGAAGAGGTTGATAGAGGCATCGCTGGCGCCTGTGTAGTCGCCTTCGATATAGCCTTTGATTTTAGCCCCAAGCACGTCGGGACCCTCAATGGTGAGTGCCAGCCGTGCGGTGATGGCCAACATGTTGAGGCTCGGGGTGGCGTTGAGGTCGTGGCCGTCGGCGTCGCGTTCAACAGGCTTTGGGTAGAAGAGCATCATCTCTTCGCGGCCCGAGACCACCTGGCGGGTATCAACAAAGAACTGCGGGTTTACGAGCCCGGAGAAATGGAAATGCCACTTGCGGTTGGCGGTGGAGTCGGCGGGTTCGGCCGCAACGGCTCCGACAACGAGAAGCAGCAGGAAAAGGACAACTATGCGTTTCAATTTGCAATCTTTATTCGTTACTTTTTGTTTCCAGCAAGTGCGAGGATGAGACCAAGAGCTACGCCGAGCAGCGCGGCGAAGAGCACTTGCAGGTTGGCGGGCAGGATGAAGGTGATGGTGTGAGCCGGGAACCAGAAGAGCGGTATCGTCTTCTTGATGACCAGGCCCCACTGCGCGTTCCAGTCGATGGACTTGAGGTATTCGGTCATCTTCATCGGGCGGAACAGCCCGCGCACAGTGCCGCCGTTGCGCAGGATATGGATGTCGGTGCATTTGTGGAAGGTCATCATGACCGGGGCGAAGATGGAGTTCATCAGCACGCTGACGCAGAAAGCGATGCCCAGCTTGCCCCAGGAGAAAGACGACTCGGCGAATATGGCTGCCAGCGAGCCCTTCTCGCACCCTGCGAGGATTTCCATAAACCGCGGGGTGCCAGTCTTGAAGATAACCATCGCCATAGCGATGCAGATGCCGAGGAAGCCCCACACAATCATGCGCGGCAACACGCCGAAGCCTTTCTCGTAATAGTGCCCTTTGCGGATGCGCAGAGCCAGCATCTCGCCGAAGGTGGCGAGGATGGCGAACTTGAAGAACGCCATGACGAAAGGCAGCTGTTCGGTGGCGGTATTGAATGCGGCGTAAAAGCCGGTGGCAGGGATAAAGAAAGGCACCAGCACCACGGCGACGCACAGGATGACAATCAAATCGGATTTTTTCATATTCAAAATATTGGGTGTTGACAGAATGAAGTTAAAGGGAGGCTCGTTGCCAACCAAACAAAAATAACGCCAAACGGCACGGTTTTAGTATCTGCACCACCCTTGCAATTCATTGACGAAGAAAAAAATTGCAAGAATCAAAAATTCTATATAGCTTTGCAAGATGTAACATTGCATATAGAACCAAGCTGTAACAGGTGAAAACGGGTATCAAAATAGTTCTCTTGTCGGTGCTTGTCGCCATTGCTTCCGTCTCGTGCAAAAAAGAGAAGATAGAGCCAGACAATGTGCCGCAGAAGCCGGAGGCGGGCATATACCAGTTGGCGTTAATCGAAACCAGCGACATCCACGGTGCCATAGTGGAGACCGATACAGGGGGAAACCATTTCCGCATGGCGTACGTCGCCGACAAGGTTAAAGACATCCGCGGACACGGGAGTGTATATAACAAAGAACGGCTGCTTCTGCTCGACGGCGGAGACATATACCAAGGCACGGCACTTTCAAACCTACAGATGGGCAAGCCAGTAAGCATCGCGATGGATATGATGGGCTATGACGCCGTTACGGTGGGCAACCACGACTTTGACTGGGGTTTTGAGGAGACGGTTGACGGAGACGCGACGCTGCGCGACTATGAGCGAGGCGGGCGGCAGTGCAGCAACGAGGTGCCGGTGGTTTGTGCGAACCTATACCGAAACGGCAGTCGCACCGCCATGACCAAGGACTACGTAATCGTTGAAAAGACAGCCGTCAGTTCAAAAGGTGGCACTGTGAAGGTGAAGGTCGGCATCGTGGGTTTCGCTCCCGACTATTCCTCCAGCATCCTGGCTTCGCAGTTTGCGGGCAAGGGTTATTCCATCAGCGAGAACTACTCGATAGTCAACGGCATAGCGACAGAGTTGGAGAGGAGCGGCAGGTGCGACGCCACCATATTGCTCACGCATGGCGAGGCAGAATGGGCTGCAAGCCAACTTGGCGAGGGCACCGTGTTCGACCTCGTGCTCGGGGGACACACGCATGTTCCCTCTGCGGGGCGGACCGAATGGGGACTGGTGTATGCCCAGGCAGGGCCGAGGCTTGAAAACTACGCCTTCGCCAACCTCAAGTTTATCGTCGATGACGATGGCAATATCTCTTTCTCGAGTGTAGGCGACCAGCAGACAGTCAGCGTCGATGACACCCGCGACCTGCACGCCTACGAAGGGCAGAACGCCGAGGATCTCGACGGCGACATCCTGGCTTTGTCCAACGAGGCGATGTCGGCAGCGACCGAGGAATTTGACGAAGTCATAGGATACATCAACACCGAAGCCAGTACATATTATATAGCGGGCAGCGACGACCGCGCCTCAAACATGTCCAACTGGATGTGCGACATAACGCGTCGCATAGGTGAAGCCGACGTAGCCTTTGTGAACAGTGGCGGAGTGCGTACCTATATCTCTCGCAACGGTCAGGCTACGAGGGATATAACCGTGGCGGACATCTACGAGATATTCCCCTTCAACAACCCGATTTATGTCTATAGGCTCACATATTCGGAGCTGCTTCGGATATTTGAGTACTCCATGACGAGCACGGGTATGACCGTCTTCTCCCACATGACAGGCATCGACTGCCGCTTCACGCGGAGCGAAGAACATACCACCTCGTCGGGCAGCACCTACCGCACCTATGCGGTTCACTCTCTCACCAAGGACGGCACCGTCATCTATCAAGACGACACTTGGGTTGGCGACTGGGCCTCGCGCAGTGTCACCGTCGCCGTCAGCGAGTTCGTTGCCACAACCTTGCGCACAGACAGCTATACGGGACTTTCCAACCCCTTGCTGGAGTGGAACAACACTGAAAGACTGGTTCTCAACGAGCTCATCGACAACGAGAACGCTGTCCGAGTGCTCCGTGCCGAGGCTGCCACTTCGGGGGGATTGCTCTACATCGACACCGCCCCGCACTTTATATTATACGAGGAGTAGCTGACGTCACAAACCCCTCCAGTGACTTTGCAGCGGCTTTGATATGACTTTCACATGACTTTGATATGATACCTTAATTACATCGAAAAACACGAAAATCACGAAAGGTTTTGATTGTGTCAGTGTGTTATTGTGGGATTGCGTTAGGATTCGACTGGAATTGAAAATCCCGAAAAAAGAAGTGCCGGATTTTGAAATCCAGCACAACGGGAAATAAATGACTATGGTTTATCACCCCTTAGTGTTACAAATTCTTGATTTCTTCTTCTGAAAGGCCAGTAATTTCGGCTATATCTATTATGGGGTAGCCTTTAGCCTTCATCTTGCGAGCCGAATCTGCGGCTTGCTTATATGCGATGCTGTCAATCTCCGTGTATGGGTCTTGCTCTTGCTGCCATTGTTCCCAGTCAATCTCGGCTAAGTAGCGTTCTATCTGTTGCCGCAAAGGTTGGATGTCGGCGGTCGCCGTCTGCCAAAGGTCTGCGTCTGAGATTTGAGCGTATCCATGAACCAGCACATTACGCATGTTGATGATTGGCCGCCAAGGTAGCTCGTTATGAACTTCCCGAAAGTGGTGTGTAAGCATATTGGCAGCCTCACCGATGACCTCCACATTTTTCATAACTGAGTAGTAAGAGCGGATGTCGCCGATAAATTCGTCGTAGGTGATGCCGCTTACAATCGTCTCGACATTTTGGGCGTATTTCAGGATGTCTTCCAGCCGACCGCGATCCCTTTTATGCTCTCTCATAGATTAGCTTTTTGTCTTTGTTTACACTTTCTGCTGCCCAGGGGCGTATGGTACCGTCCTCCACCAGATCGACCTCGCAACTAAGGAGGTCTTCGAGGGCCACCTTCATGCCAGCAATCTTTAGCAGACCTATGGGTTGGCTTCGGTCGTACTGAACTAGAATATCCACATCGCTCCAAGGCCTCTGCTCGTCCCTTGAATAAGAGCCGAAAAGCCATGCCCTCACGACGGGTTGCGTCTTGAAGTAGTCGGCAATTATCTGTGTCATCGCTTGAGTGCTCATAAATCGAAGTTTACGGTGTGGTTATCAACTGCAAAAGTACGAAGAAATTTTAATTTGACCAAATTAGAGAAGTAATCAGTTGGTGACTGGTTCCGATAGCGAAGCAGATAAATCGAACCACAGCGTTCGATAAAATTCAAAAAAATTGTCGCAGAGCGACGTGCATGCACGCCCCCAAAATCAATCAATCTAGTGCCTCTAGTTTTTCTAGGACATCTATTGCCGCTGTTCCAGATTTTTGCGCAAAGTGTGCCAACGGCACACCATCCCATTGACCCCACACTCCCAGTGTGGGGTAATACTATAGGCAAAAGAAATGCGTGCCGCCGGCACGCTACAAAAGGATTTTACTGGAATCGAAAAACCAGAAAAAAGAAGTGCCGGATTCGGATAGGGACGCACACCTTGTGTACGCCCCTATTCATATCGTACAAAACAACCTATCTAACAACCACCTTCTGCGGTTTTTGGTTGCCTATCTTGACCATATAGACACCTGTGTTGTTCACATGGATGGGGGCTTCGATGCGGCCTTTGTGGATTATGCGACCCATGACATCGTAGATTATCACATCGGAGTTGTCTCCAGCCTCTATGATGATATTTCGGCCACGGGCATAGACTTTTATGTCGTCGGTAATAGTTATGTCATCTATACCTTCAGTGCTAATTATGGTCAATACCAGCAAGGCGGTGCTGTCGCAACCCCATTCTGTGGTTGCATGATACTCATATTCTCCACTTTCGCTATACAATGTGCCGTTCCAAATGTAGGCGCTGTCTGAGGTCACCGATTCGGTCGTCGTAACGCTGTAATGCACTGTAAGGTCAAGGGTTATCACCGAGTCACAGCCGTATTCTGTCTGTGCCACATAGTAGGCGGTATTGTTGTCGTCGGTATAGCTGTTGCCGTCAATCCACACCAAACTGTCGCACACCTCCTGTGGGTCGGTCACGGAAACCGAGTGGTGCAGGGTTAGGTGTAAAGTTACAGTGCTGTCGCAGCCGCTGGAAGCGGTGGTTTCATACACTGCGCTGTTGTTGTCCTCGGTGTAAGTAACGCCATCGATCCAGGTATATTGGTCGCAGGCGTCAATGCTGTCAACTGTCTCATAATTGCTCACCACAGAGAGTGTCAGCGTCACCGTTGAGTCGCACCCCTCTGTGGTGATGCCGCTGGCGGTATATTCACCCGACTCATCAAGCGAGTCTCCGTCAAACTCATAGCTTGACCCCTCACAGATTGTGACCGCAAGCGGTACCATATAACTCGGGTTCACGGTAAGGTCAACGATATAAAGCGTGTCGCACACATTGTCTATGATGCGGTGCTCATAAACGCCTGTCTCCGTCAGCTGCTCGCTATAGAACACAAAGTCATCACCATGACAGATAACAGAATCGCTAGCTATAGTATCGGTGCAGTGAGAGTGTGTGAGGAAATGCTCCGTAGCGGTCAGGTCGGTTAGCTTGTTGTCGCCCGCCACATTGCTCACCAACACGTTATTAAGATAGCTGTAGTATGTCCCCAGTATGGTGGTGTCTATCGGGTGTAGCGTTACAGTTGCCACCGCTCCCTCGTTGCCATGGAATGGGCTGTTCTGCATAGAGAACACTAACACGCGGAAAGTCGAGTCGTTAAGCCGCACAGTACTTATGCTCTGTCCGTTGGCTCGGTCGGTGAGGGCAAAGTCGCCCTGCTCGGCAGTGTAGTTGCCAGCGGGATAGCTGTAGTCAAACTGCAGCGCCGTAACATTGGAGTAGTTCTCCAGCATGAAGCGCACCTCTACATCCTCTTCTGGGAAGTAGTAGTCATCCGTCTCGACATAGAACGCGTTGGGTTCGTAGCGGATGCCGCTCACGGCTATGTTGCGCATAGTGTTGTTTGCATCGTTCGAGTATATACGCATGGTGCAGCCATAGTTGCCTTCCTGTAAGCCGCTATACACCACATGCAGGGTGTCGTAGGCGTAGGGCGCCAGCGAGAGCGGCAAGTTGTCGGCGACGGAGAATCCGTCGGCGGTGAAGACCACGTTGTCTATTATCAGAGTCGCATTGCCTGTGTTCCTTATGGCGAACGGTTTGGTCACAGGGTCAGGCAGAGGGCTGCTACCCATGTCTAGCGAGGTGGCGCTGTTTAGGTAAGGGCTGTAAATCTGCACACGGCCGTTATATACAGCCGACACCACGTTCTGTTCGTTGGTGTCCGAAAGCACGGTGGCCAACGGAGTCAAGTAGT
Organism: Bacteroidales bacterium; assembly: GCA_017616895.1. Classification (GTDB taxonomy): domain Bacteria; phylum Bacteroidota; class Bacteroidia; order Bacteroidales; family P3; genus Colimorpha. Next base: position 134,094 of record JAFZXE010000026.1, on the reverse strand, counting down.
AGTAGTTATAGCCGAACAGCCTTACCTGGAACGAAGCTATTATGCCGTCATCGCCCATGAGAGGTTTATTCTGCGGGTTGTATATCAGCATCGTCAGCGTGTCGCCCATCAATCCGGCGGCAGCCAGATGACCTTGACTGCGCCCGCCCGCCACCGCAAAGCTGCCGTCGATATAGGTCAGCGCTCTGGGCAGTTTCAGGCTTGTCTGCACCCCCACTATGCTGTCCATATTGTTCATCCGCAGATAGATGGTGATAATGCTGTCGGTATAACCCGAGGCGTTGTCGATATGCAGCTCGTTCACCGCAAAGGGGTTGGCAGCTATGGCAACCATGCTGTCTCCCACAGCCGATGTGCTATGGATAGTGGCGGTACGGCTTATAACGCCTGCCTTCACGGGGTTGTAACGTATGGTGAAGTTGGCCGAGGCGCCGCCTGCTATCTCCACGTCGCCTTCGTTGCACGAAAGGGTGGTGTCGTTGAAGGTTATGCCGCTTACCGTCATCGGCATATTGCCGATATTCGATACCGTCACATTGCGCATATATTCCGCACGAATGGGATAGTGCCCGAAGTCGATGCTTGAGGCCGAAAGGGCAATCTTGGGTGCCAACACCGTGAGAGTACCCTGAGAGGCAGTCACCGACAGAGAGTTGTAGGCAGCGTCGGAGAGTATGAGGTCGTCGGCAACTAGCGGGTAATCGCCTGGCTCACTTCCTAGCACCAACTTGAACCGCAGCAGCTCGCCGCTCCCACTGTAGGGAGTGAGGCTCAGCGAGTAGCTGTATATCAGCAGTGTGTCGCGCAGCACAGTGGCTGTCAACGAATGGTCGCTGATGCGGCTGGCCATTAACACTGCCGAGTTCGCCACATAGTGTAGGTTCTCGCCAAGTGGTATCCTTGCTTGCATAGCCACACAGGCATCAGTACAGCTCATCGAGAACAGCACCTCCACTGTGTCGCCTGGCGCGCCGCTGGGCGAGTTCAGAGAGACCACGTTCTCAGCCCTCGCCACCACCGCAGCTACAAGCAATATTGCTATTATCAAAAATCGTTTCTTCAAATACATTTGTCAATTCACTATTTCACAACTTCACAATTTCACTATTTCAATACCACTTTGACTGTGTGGGCTTTTTGGTCGTCGAGGTAGAGGGTTACGAAGTAGATACCTTTGCGCTGCTTCTCGGCGTTCCAGATGTAGCTGTAGCGACCTGCGCTGGGTGTCTCAACCTTTGCACTGGCTATCTGGCGACCTTGCATGTCGGTCATCACGAGGGTGGCGTTCTGGCTGCGGTCGCTGCCTATGGCGAAGGTTATCGTCACCTCTTTCTCAAACGGGTTGGGGAAGGCGCGCATAATCTGTGCTGGCACAGCTTCAAGGTCGGTCACTGCGAGGTCGCCACCCTTGAGAGCTATGATGCCGTTGCCTTCTGGGTCGGAGAGTATGATGTCGGTCAGCTCGCGGTTGCCTATGCGCAGCAATGCTTGTTTGCCTGCGGGTATCACCGCACCGTTCATATTGTAGGCGAGCAGGGTGAGGGTGCCGTCGGCACTGCAACTCAGCACCTTCTCGAAGCCGTTAACTGCAGAGAGCCACTCTATGTCGCTCGCCGTGCAGTTGGCTATAGAGAACTGGAGTCCGCCCATCGCCACAGGCGAGTTCACATATAGGATGCCGTCCTCGATGGTGTAGATGGCGGTGTAGGTGACGGTGGCATCCTTGGCTCCGCCGTCGGGGTTAAGTATGATATTGATGATACCCACGATGTCGAGCACGTTGATGGTGCTGTCGCCGTTGACGTCGGCGGCGTCATACAGGAAAGGCTGTGGGTTCTGACCAGTCACGTAGTTGACGGTGGCCACCACATCTAGCACATCGACATTCATGCTTCCATTGGCGTCGCCGCGGATGGCGCTGTAGGGAACGCAGCTGACGGTCTTGGAGGGCGAGTTCTCGGTGAGCGACGAACGCAGTATCTTGTAGAAGTAGTAGTAGCGCTCGCCAGGAATAACGTCGTAGTCGGTGAAGAGCGTATCGACAATCAAAGACTGGTTGAGGCGCAGGGTGTCGCCTGGGGCGATGACGGTGTCATAGACATACTGTCCAAGGTCGTTGTCGTAGTGACGGTTGGTGAGCTGCTGCTCATACTTGTAGCGGTACATATTGAAGCCGAGGAAGTCCTCGACTGCCATCTCCTGGTTGTTCCATTCCAGCTCCACCTTGCCGATGCCTGGGGTTGCCTGGAAGCCAGTGCTCATGCTGCCTGCGCAGTTGATATAGACGTTGAAGCGGAGGTTCTCGTAGGGTATTTCGAAGTTCTCGTCGTCCTTGGCGTTAGCGACATATATGCGGTTAAGTCCGTCGATGGCGTCGGTGGGACGGATGTTGTGATATACGGTGTAGATGGTGCCTTCGGCGTTCCACTGACCTTTCTCGGTGATAGCCGTCTGGGTGTAAGGCGGACGGACACCCATAGCGATAAACGGGTCGATTTCGGTGTTCATCCTGCGGTTGAAATATATCTGGAAGGTATGTGTACCAACACCCAGCGGAGGAATAGAGTCGAATTCGTCCTGTGCGTCATAGCCATCGACGACTACTTTCCATACTATGCCGTGAGCTTCTGCGGATGGCTGTTGTTCCATATATTGAAGGTTTATTTGCTGAACAGAGCTGTTGTTATCCGGGTGGTCTATATCCCTTATAAATCGCTTAGCTATATTTGCTTTAGACGTTCCTAAGTATAATCCCTTAGGAGATAATGACCATACGGTACCTCCAGTGGCTATCAGATTCCAATTTCCATTGTATGCCTTATTATTGAAAAAATTCACCCGAAATGGCGTTACATCTAGAAGTCGTTGTGGAGCCGAACCTAGCTCTGCTGGATAATAATTATTGACAAAATTACAATACATCGGTTGAAAAACTGTATCGTTATATTGTATTCCTGAAAAAACACCACCAGAATATCTAATTGTATATGTCGGTAAAGTGTAGCCAAATGAGCAATTGAAATAATTGGCTCTTATCCCCCCTATAGAGTTGTACATATACCTGTATACACAATCTGACACAACCAAGCGTCGCTCTCCCATTCTTATGGATCCTGTCAATCCACTACCAAATATATCTCCACTCCAAGTTCGATAGGTAGACGAAGCTCCACATGCTACTGAACCATATTCAAATAAAGCATACTTGACAGTATCGTTACTACCACTCAATGAGATACCAGCCCATCTATTACCATAATCCGTTTTTGTAAAGGTTATCATGCTATCGGGTGTACCTACAGCGTAAAGTTTTCCATTGCATGTTATATTTATCCCATCATCTATTTTAATTGTAACGCCTGGTTTTATAACAAGCTCTACTCCTTCCATAATTGCATAGGGGCGAACTACCAAATATTGAACATTGGGCCATAGAGTATCATTGTGCGAAAGAATACCTTGCAATTTTACACCGTTTGTAATCGGCAAAGTAAAGTCATGACGCAATGTGTCTGATGCATCGGAGCTGGCGGCACATAGGGTAAGTTTGATATGGCGGCCGTCGTGGATGTCTTCTCTTACGCGGAACTCGATGGGGTTGATGCTTTTGCCTTTGGCGTAGGAGGAGAGTGGGCGGCCGAAGGCTACGTGGTTGTTGATAAAGGTGAGGGTTGTGGTGTCCTCGAACTCCTGGAATTCGAGCCATACCTCAATGCTGTCGGCAGGACCCCATACGGTGCGGACGGTGGGGTAAAGCTGAATTTGCTCGCCAGCGTCGGCATACATGCTGCTGTCGCCATAGGCGGTGTCGTTCACCTCATAGGCGACATGCTGCAGTATGGCGGGCGCCTGAGCGGGAGCGGCGTAAGCACCAGCGAGGTTCACATGATGGTGTGCCTCGGAGTAGTTGATAAGGTCGCCGAAGAGAATCTCCTTGGTTTGATAGTTACGGCGCTCAAGCAGTGATGCCAAACCGCCAGCCACAAGGGGCGTAGCCATCGAAGTGCCGTTATAGCTGCGGTATTGGCCACCAGGCACAGTGCTCATGATGCCCACTCCGGGGGCAGCGAGCTCGTAGTTGTAGAGCTTCTCCTCGTCGAACTGCGAGAAGGAAGGGCCGTCGCAGTCGTTGTTGGAGAAGCCTGCGAGGGAGTTGTCCTGACCCGTTGCCTCGACACCGAAGACGAAAGTGAAAGCACCTGGAAACATAGGACCGTCGAGCGGCGCGTGGGCGGGATTGCCACAGCAGTGTGGGTCGATATGAAGGCCGTCGTTGCCGGCGGCGGCTACGAGGACAGCCGTCTGGTAGGCTTGGGCGAGGGCTTGCTCCATCGCAACGGAGTAGGCGTAGGTGCCGATGGACATGGAGATGATGTCGGCGCCGTTTTGGGCGGCGTAGTTGATGCCGCGCACGATGGTGGCGACGTCGCCTGTGCCGTCGCTCTGCATGACGGCGACAGGCATGATGAGGGCGTCGGGGTCGGCACCTATGATGCCGATATTGTTACCACCAACGGCGGCGGCGATGCCGGCACAGTGGGTGCCGTGACTGTTGAAATCGTGTATGTCTGCTGTCTGGTTCACAAAATCCCATCCGTGAATGTCGTCAATAAATCCATTGCCATCGTCGTCCTGTCGTTGTGCACCGTTGCTTTCGCGGGTATTTGTCCAGATATTGTCAGCCAAGTCGGGGTGGTCGATATCGACACCCGTGTCGATAATGGCAATCACCTTCTTGGCAGCGGTGGAGTCGAGCTTGGGCTGTATCAGCAACTGGTCGAGTCCTACGGCGTCGAAGCCCCACTGGAGTGAGTACATCGGGTCGTTGGTGGAGAAGGTGCTCTTGGGGGCAACTCTCTTCTGCGCGCGGCGGCCGTCGGCTACGAGCGCCTCGGACAGCATCTCGCCTTCAGCAGGGGTACCGAGGGCATAGCAGATGAAGTTAGGCTCGGCAAACTCGACCTCAGCAAGAGGCTGCAACGCCTCAATAAGTTGATAGTAGTTGTTGGGCGAGGTTTCGTCGAGCTTTATAAGATATATCTGGCTGAGGTCTTTCTCGACCACATCCTTGCCGCCGAACGAGGGCGAGCGACGCGGCTGCTTGGGCATGACAAAGTTGGGAAGCAGCTGCTCGATGGAGACAATAGTGTAGTCTTCAAGTACTGCGTTGACCGTAGCAACATTCTCGTTAGTAGCGCCACCCTTGGCAGCCAGAAGGCCTGCTACGAAGCGGTTGGGGTTCTTGGGGTCGAGCTTGATGGAGCTGTAGTCAACAAACTTGACCAAGAGTTGGTTGGGTACTGAGTTGTAACGCGACATCTGGTCGAGATGTACAACTTCGTCCTCGTTGTTGCGGTCCTGCGACCAAGCGGCTGGCGTAAGCAGAAAGACAAACGCAAAAACCGATGCAAAGCATAGAAGTTTTTTCATGGTGATATATTTTAGTTTTCTATTTCCAGTTTTTAGTGGTTAGGGGAGTGCAAAGATACGAAAAAAGTCTAGTTGAACACGTGGTCGCCGACTTCTGGGATTGAGGCGGGGAGCTGGGTGGTGGAGAGCTGGTCGCACGACCAAAAACACCAGGAACCTACGTGGCGAAGCGAGGCGGGGAAGCGGACGGACTGGAGCGAAGAGCAACCGCTGAAAGCGGCGTCGCCAAGGTATGTCAATCCGTCGGGTAAAGTGATATCGGTAAGGGCTCTACATTCCATAAAGGCGTTGTCGCCAATGAAACGCAGAGTCGAGGGAAGACGGAGCGATGACAACGAATGGCAGTTGCCGAAAGCGCGCTGACGTATGGTGTCGAGCCCTTCGGGCAGCATTGCCACTTGGAGAGATGAGCAGCCATAGAAGGCCTCGTATTGTATGAGTCGGAGACTGTCGGGGAAATTTACATCTGTTAAGTTGGGACAGCGGCGGAAAGCGCCGTCGCCAATGACGGTAACGCCCGTCGGGATATTGACGTGGACGAGGTTGTCGCAATGGGCGAAGAGACTGGTGGGTATATGGGTGAGCGAGGCGGGGAGATGGGCACGTGTGATGCCTGTACAGCGTTTGAACACGCCTCGCCCGATGTCGGAGATGCGGTCGTCGATGGTGACTTCGGTAATGCCCTCACAGTGTTTGAAAGCTTTCTTGAAGATGGATTCGACTGAGAAGGTATGGCCGTGATATGAAATCCTGCCGGGGATGACGAGCGGACCTGGCTGGTAGTGGTGTTTATCGTTGAAGCCGAAAAGCTTCACGGTATTGGTGTTGGCATTGGTTACCACATACTTGAGCGTCTGACCCGACGGGCAGTCGGCACGGATGGTATCGCCATAGAAAAACTCCTCGGTATCACTATGCCGACAGGAGGACAAGATGAGGCTGAAAAGGGCCAATAAAAGAAACGTAGAAAAAGAAAGCGAACTAGTTTTCACTGTCGAAAGCGTTTTTGAGATTGGTCAAAGCATGGGAAAGTGTTGCGCGCGGGCAACCAATGTTGAGGCGGAAACAGTTGCGGTAGGTGTCGCCGCCGAAAGAGGTGCCGTCGTTGAGCGCAAGACGGGCTATGTCCTGCACACGGCGAAGGGATTCCTCGTGGGAGAATCCATAATCGGAGAAGTCGAGCCACACAAGGAAAGAGGCCTCGGGGATGACTGTTTTCACACGGGGCATATTGGAAGCAAGGAACTGGCGTGTGTAAGCAGCGTTGCCTTTAAGATATTGCAGCAGCTGGTCGAGCCATTCCTCGCCATGTCTGAATGCCGCCTCGGCACCGACGAAGGCAAAGATGTTGCCGCCTGCAACGCCGTAGTTGTCGAGATAGGCATGGAAGCGGGCACGGAGGTCGGGATTGTGGGTGTATGACACCGAACTGGAAAGGCCTGCTATGTTAAAAGTCTTGCTGGGCGCCATAAACATTATGGAGATGTCGGCGGCAGTGCTGCTAACCGTGGGAAACGAGGTATGACGATGAGGCGGCAGCGTGAGGTCGGCATGTATCTCGTCGGAGATGACCAAAAGGCCGTGCTTGGAGCAGATGTCGGCGATGCGACGGAGGTCATCGGGCGCCCACACCGTGCCGCCCGGATTGTGAGGATTGGAAAGTATGAGAAGCCTGCTTTCTTTTGCATACTGCTCGAAACTTTCGAAATCTATTGCGAAACGTCCGTCTTTGATGGTAAGAGGACACTTGACGAGACGACGGCCAGAGGATGACGGGATATTGAGAAACGGGGGATAGACAGGTGTGGTGACCAAAACGCCGTCGCCAGGGGCGGTGAACGCCTGGATAACAAACGAGATGCCCGCTACAATGCCTGGAATGAAGTGAAGCTCTTCGGCTGCCGCAGAGATAGCGTAACGGCGACCGAGCCAGTCGATGACGGCGGCGAAATAGGATTGAGAAGGCCAATGGTAGCCGAGCACAGGATGGTCGAGCCGAGTGCGGATGGCATCGATGACACAGTCGGGCGATGGGAAATCCATATCGGCGACCCACATGGGCAACAGATCATCACGCTGGAAGAAATGGTTGAGGCCGTCGTGCTTGACGCAGTCGGTGTTGCGACGAGAAATTATTTGGTCAAAGTCGTAGGTCATTGTTTTTGTTGATATGTTGCCCGTTGATATGTTGATATGTTGTCCGTTGATATGTTGTCCGTTGATATGTTGATATGTTGTTTGTTAGTGGGGTGTTTGGTTATGTGAAACGCCGCAGGAAGTTCTCATCACTTGCCTGCGGCGTTTCTCTGGCGGAAAGGAGGGGATTCGAACCCCTGAAGCGCTTTTAACGCTTACTCGCTTTCCAGGCGGGCCTCTTCAACCACTCGAGCACCTTTCCGTTTGTGGTATTCAAAAGGGTGTAGCACCCTTCGAAAGCGTTTGCAAAGATACAACTTTTTTCTGAGAAACTAAGAAAAGAAAAATATCTCACGGCACGGGGTCAAAGCCTGAGCCACCCCAGGGGGTGCATCGCAGGATGCGCTTAAAGGCTAGCCAGCCACCTTTGAGCGGGCCGTATTTCTTGATGGCTTCGACGGCATACTGCGAGCAGGTGGGAGTGTAACGACACACAGGCGGAAACAACGGCGAGATGCAATGGCGGTAGAACCAAATCAACCCGAGCATCACACTGGCAACGGCCTTACTTATGGTCTTCAGGAGACGGCTCATGACTCAATTCTTTAATCAGGCGCTCGACGATGGTGTCGAACCGCTTCATGGATTGGTGAAAATCGGGTAACTGACTGTCGATATAGCTGAGGGACAGAAGCAATGGCTCAGCCCCTATCTCGGACAAACGTTGGTAAAGGTCCACCTTGTGCAGGCGGTAACACTCGCGCGTAACCCGCTTCACACGGTTGCGATCGACCGCATGTTTGAAACGGCGTTTTGTTACGGTCACAAGCACCCTGACGGGCGGCATTTCAGACGACGGCTCCTCCCCTACCCTCATCCATCGCACGCTATAGGGAAAGCACACGAAACCCTGCCCCTCGGAAAAGAGGAGGGAAATCTGCTTACGGCTGTTGAGCCGCTCCGATTTGCTAAGAGTGTTCACTTTTTGGCCTCGGCTTGCTCGCGCTCTTTTTGCTCGCGTTCTGCCTTGCGCGCAGCACGGCGTTCGGCAGCCTCTGCCTTTTTCTGCTCCAAGCGCTGCTTGTACTTCTCCTTGTTGGCAATGACAGGTTTTACCTTCTTGCCGCCGGGGAGAGTCTTCACACCATGAACACGCGGCTGAACCTTAAGGCTTGTGGGTTTCACCACTATCACGTCGTCCTGCGGCTTGCCGAGTATGTAGTTTTCTATGGCCATAGCCATCGACGGAGCCGAGGGAGTGGGAGCCTTGATGGTCAACGGAATGCCAGCCTCTTTGAGGGCGGCATGGGTAGAAAGGCCGAAGGCAGCTATTATGATGTTCGACTCGGCGACATTGGGGAAGTTCTGGATAAGCGAACGGACTCCGATGGGGGAGAAAAGGGCTACGGCGTCGTAGTCTTCAAGGTTGATATGCGACAGGTCGCGCGGCACCGAGCGGTACATCGGTGCTTTGGTATATTTGAACTTGGCTTTGTCCAAGAGTTTGATATACTCGGTCTGCTTCTCATCAGAACATGGGAAGAGGTAGGTCTCATCGCGGTGTTTGGACATCACGTCGATAAGGTCGGCGAAGAACTGCTTGCCGAAAAATATCTTGCGCTTGCGGTATTGGATGTAGTTCTGCAGATAGAAAGCGATGGCTTCGGAGGTGCAGAAATATTTCATGGTTTCGGGGATGGGCTCGCGAAGTTCCTTGGCCATACGGAAGAAATGGTCAACCGAATTCTTGCTGTTGAGTATAATAGCCGAATGTTCACGGATGTGGATGCGGCTTTTGCGGAATTCCGAAACGCTGATGCCTTCAACGGTGAAAAACTTGTAGAAGGTAAGCTTCACGTTGAAGTCGTTGATAAGTGCTTTGTAGGGTGATTTCTCAATATCGGCAGGCTCTGGCTGCGAAATGAGTATTTTTTTTATCTTTGCCACAGGCGACTCGCTTTTTTTAGGAAAATGCAGGCTCTTTCTTCGTCTTTTTCACGGTTTTTCCCCACACTATTCCCGTTACTATTTTTGTGTTATATATTTGGTTTACAGTTGACTTATAAGCTTTATCACTATCAATATCGGTACTACTTCGACGATGCAAAGGTAGTAAAATAAATATAATTTGGAGCCACGCGACCGAGACATAACCATTGCAAGACCCCTTCCGAGACGCATGACAAACACCACGCCCACTATCGCCACCACCACCCAAACGAAAACAACATCCACATATCCAGCCAATACAGTGGCGGGTATAACCAACGTTGTGCCTATCATCTGAAATAGATTAGCCGCTACGGTATAAAGTTTCACGGTCTCGCGCTCGTCACATGCCACCCCGAGCATCTTGATAAGCATGTGCCTCAAAAAACTGAACAAAAGCAGAAACCCCGTAAACAGAGCCATATCGGCATAACCGTATATCTGCTCGCCTAACATGTCGTGGAGTGCCACGTAAGCAGCCGTTCCCAACGAGGCATAATATATCAGCGGTATGGCAAACAGCGATAGGTCGTTCTTCACACCACTGTCCCTTATCAGCACATTCATGTGACGGTCGCTGAAAGACGACAGCAGTACATTCTTCACTGTCAGGCGACGCAAGATTGTAAATATGAGCATGAGTATGGTCAGCACGACGCACACGGCAAACACAAAGCCCCCGTCGTCGGTACTTGTGCGGGCGAGGGCATCGCGGTGCTTCACCTGCAACTCATGGCCGGTGAAAAGACTTTTATGATAAGGCAGCTCGGACTGTTCAGGCGCCTTGAAGATAGAGTCCTCGCAAAACAGAACACTGCCGTAAGATATCGAGTCTTCACAAACCAGAACACTGCCATAAGGATACAGCGTGTCGAGTTCTCCCAATGCCTCTTCCATTACGTCGCGGTGTTCGAATTATTGAGATACGTTATTGTGGGGATGCCTCGTCACAGGCCAGGCAGGCTCGGAGAGGTTTATACGGTCATTATCTCTTTCTCCTTGGCAGCGAATATCTTGTCGCACTCGGCAACGAACTTGTCGGTGATGTCCTGCAACTCTTTTTCCACCTGCTTCACCTCGTCCTCGGGGACTGACTTGTCTTTGAGTTTCTTGACTTTGTCCATAACGTTGCGGCGGGCGTTGCGAACGTTCACCTTACCGTTTTCCACTTCGCTCTTGGCTATCTTGGTCAGCTCCTTGCGGCGCTCTTCGGTCATGGGAGGGACGACGATGCGGAGGATGTCGCCTTCGTGACGGGGTGTGAAGCCGAGGTTGGCGTCGAGGATAGCCTTGTTGATGGCACCCACGAGAGTTTTCTCCCAGGGCTGGATGATGATATTGCGGGGGTCGGGGGTGTTGATGTTGGCGACCTGGCTAATCTCTGTGGGGGTGCCGTAGTAGTCAACTTTCACGCCGTCCAACATAGCGGGATTGGCTTTGCTGGCGCGTATTTTGCCCAGTTCCTTGTTTAAAAAATTGATTGCACCCTGCATACTTGTGCGGGCTTCGTCAAGACAAGCTTTTGATAAATCGTTCATGATATGTTAATCGTTGATATGTTTACTGTTGATATGTTGATAGGTTGATAGGTTTTATGTTGATAGGTTTTATGTTTGGTTTTTTTAATTGATGTTGACTTCGGTGCCGATGTTGTCTCCTTTGACGACTTTGAGGAGGTTGCCTGGCTTGTTCATGTCGAAGACATAGATGGGCAGCTTGTTCTCCTCGCAGAGGGCGAAGGCGGTGAGATCCATAACCTTGAGGTGCTTGGTAAGGGCTTCCTGGAAAGTGAGGTGCTCGTATTTGGTGGCGGAGGGGTCTTTCTCGGGGTCGGCGGTGTAGATGCCGTCAACACGGGTACCCTTGAGAATGGCGTCGGCTTTGATTTCGACAGCACGGAGCGCGGATGCGGTGTCGGTGGTGAAGAAGGGGTTGCCGCTGCCGCCGCCGATAATCACTACCCTGCCCTCTTTCATCGCCTCGATGGCACGACGGCGGGACATGGCTTTGCATATCGGCTCTATCTGCAAGCCTCCGAGGAGCTCGGTCTTAAGGCCTTGACGCTCGAGTTCTGCCTGCAAGGCCATGCTGTTGATAAGGGTGGCGAGCATGCCCATGTAGTCGCCCTGGACACGGTCGAGCCCCTGGGCGGCTCCGCTGAGACCGCGGAAGATATTACCGCCGCCGATGACGATGGCGATTTCGACGCCGGCATGAACCGCATCGCGGATGTCGGTGGCATATTGTTCAAGCATCTTGGGCGAGATGCCGTAGCCTTGGTCGCCCATCAGCGACTCGCCGCTGAGTTTCAGCAAAACCCTGTTGTATTTCATCTTGAGAGTTTTTATAATTTATGGGGTGCAAAAATACGAACTTTTTGCGACTTGAAATGAATCAGGACGCATTATGTTGATAATTAACGGGGGTGGGTTAGTCGTCAAGCATGTTGGGACGGCGCTGACGGGTGCGCTCGACGGCTTGGTCGTAGCGCCATTGGGCAATCTTCTTGTGGTCGCCCGAAAGAAGCACATCGGGCACGCGCCAACCGCGGAAATCGACGGGGCGAGTGTATTCGGGCGGAGCCACCAAGCCGTCCTGGAAGGAGTCGGAGAGAGCCGACTGCTCGTCGCCGAGCACGCCAGGGATGAGTCGCACGACGGCATCGGAAATCACCGCAGCCGCCAGTTCGCCACCGCTGAGGACATAGTCGCCGATGGAGATTTCCATGGTTATGAAATGCTCGCGGATGCGCTCATCGACGCCTTTGTAGTGACCGCAGAGTATCATGAGGTTCTGCTTGAGCGAGAGGGTGTTGGAGAGCGGCTGGGAGAGCTGCTGCCCGTCGGGGGCGGTATAGATGACTTCGTCGTAGCGGCGCTGGGATTGGAGCTCTTCGATGCAGTTGGCCAACGGCTCGACACACATAACCATGCCCGCGCCACCACCGTAGGGGTAGTCGTCAACGCTTCCGTAGCGGGTGAGCGAATAGTCGTGAAGGTCGTGGAGGACGATTTCGGCCAAGCCCTTTTTCTGCGCTCTGGCGAGTATCGACTCTTCGAAGAACATCGACATCGTGGCGGGGAACAGGGTGAGAATATCGATACGCATGGCGGTGGGCTCCTATCTGACTCTCAGTCGGCGTCCGATGCTGAGGGTGGTTGTCTGTTTGATGCCGTTGAGCTGGCAGAGGCGACGCACGGAGGTGTGATAACGTGCGGCGATTTTGCCGAGGGTGTCGCCGGAACGGACTTTGTGGTACTGAGCGCCACTGCTCGAGACGGCAGCACCGCTGCCGCTGCCACCCCTGCGGGAGTCGCCGACCTTGCGGAAGGAGTTCTGCGTGAGGGTAAGCTCGTTGGAGATGAGCTTGTGGTTGGTGCAGTCAATCACATGCTCGGGGTTCATGGCGTTGCCCATGTAACGAATCTCGAAGTGGAGGTGGCTTCCGTAGCTGCGCCCGGTGTTGCCGCATAGGCCTATGACATCGCCGGCCTTGACCTGCATGCCGACCCTGGCGTAGCGCTGCGAGAGGTGGGCGTAGTAGGTCTCGAGACCGTTGTCGTGGTGAATGACGATGAGGTTGCCGTAGGACTTGTTGTATTTGGAGACGCGCACGACGCCGTCGAAAGCGGCATAGATGTCCTTACCCGTGGGCTGCGCGAGATCGACACCGTAGTGGAAACGGCGGCGACGCGGACCGAAGTGGGAGGTGGCACGGGCTTCGTAGGGAGTTGGGAAGACGAACTTGTGCTTGGCATCGACCAGCGTGATTTTCACCTCCTCGCCGGCGAGGAACTCCTTCTTGGGATAGTGAATCATGCTGGAGTCGAAACCAGCGATGAGGATGTCTTCCTCGTTATCGGCACCCTCGTCCTCGCTTTCCTGAAGCGTAAGGGGCTTGACGGGGTCGTAGTCGTCTTCGTATCGCAACGGAGGCGGAGTCAAGAGGTTAGGGACGGTCTGCTTGGAGAACTCTTCCTGCGAGCGCTCGTCAATCATCAGGTCCTCATAGTCTTCATCTTCGTATATCACATCCATCTCGTTGACCTTGACTTCGGTTTTCTTGGCACGCGGATTGACGTTCTGCGCCTCGGCGCCGAGGGTGTAGGCAAGGAATGCGAAAAGGAAAAGAGTGTATATGCTTAGACTTGTAAATCGCTTCATAATCAGGTATTTTGATTTCGGCACGAGGAGGACACAAAGTGCCGTGTTAATATTAAACGCAGGGTGCGCGGGTTTATTGTGTGGAGGAGGACGGAGGGGATGGAGGGAAGCTTATAAAACCACAGATACCGTGAGGTTGCCCACACGGTATCTGCTTTTAAACCAAACTATATCTTAGAAGCCATCCCTAAAGAGACATGTGCCTGAACGTCAAGTAAGAGCGTATAGCACAAGAGGCAAACCAACAAAACCTCTCTTAACCTCTAAGACGTTGCAAAAGTACCACTTTCAACAATTCCGCATATTGTCAAAAACACTCAAATAATATACAATTTTGCTCATTGCCGATTGCATCGGGGTTTGGAGGGTATAGTTTTTACAAATTTTTGCAGGGGAAACGACTTTTTTGCAGTTTTTTTCGTCATCGCGACAGGCGGTTGGGTGTTTGAAAGGGAAAAATGCATAAGAAAAGAGTGCGCTATGAGAAATGTAAGGGAAATCCTGGCGAGAAGTAGGTGACACTTTCAGCTCGGGTGGGATGAACTTGAGAGGACGGGGGAAAGCAAAACGGACAAACACTCTATTTATCAAGTGTTTAGCGTTTTGTGGCTGCCGAGACAAGTGTGCGTATTTGGCTTATTCTTGCCTTGCAACTGATTGAGAAACAACACAGAAAAGGGTCATCTACGTATCAAAGCCACATCAAAGTCACTACAAAGTCACTACAAAGTCACTGCAAAGCCACTAGATGACTATTATGCGCGGATGGGTTTCGGGGTGGGGTGGCGGGTGAGAGGCTGGTGGGAGGAGGAAGGGCGATGGGTGGACGGCGGTTTGGGGTGACGGGCTAATTCTTGGGGTTGTAGGTCTGATAGACCAGCACTATGCCGCCGCAGGGGCTCACCTCGAAGCGGTCGCCGAGGGAGGCGTTGAGGGTGCCTTGCCATAGGCGTGGCAGGGGCTCGCCGTGGAGGGGATATTCGAGGCCTTGGGTGGTGATGAGGCAGCCGTGAGTCATGGAGAAGAGCGAGACCTGCTGCCGAGGAAAGCTTAGGAACTCGGTGGGACGGTCGATGGGGGTGAAGACGCCGAAATCGGTCAGCATGCGGAGGTTTACGGTAGGCGCTTCCTCGCGGAAGTCGGCCAGATGGGATATGTTGCCTATTGTGTGGTCTTCGCGAAGCCCTGTGGCGCCGAGGATGATGATGTCGGGATGGGGGAATGTCGCGATAACGTGGCGGAAAGCCTTGGTCTCGTCGTTGCTGAGCTGCTCCGAGATGCGTATGCACTCTACGTCGGGATTCTCCCCTATCGAGTCGAGGTCGCCAATGACGGTGAGTGGTGTGGTAATGTCAGGACGGTGAGCCATAAGCGCGTTGTAGGCTCCGTCGCAGCAGACGATATGGTCGGCCTCGGCAAGCGCCTGCAAGGGCTGCGGAGCAGTGGGAAAGTCGCCGTTGCAAAGAATTACGATGTTCATTGGATGTAGATTTGCTTGCGATAGGTCTTGCGCCATTTGAAATAGCCCATGATGGCTACGACGAGATAGACGGTGTACATGATGGATGTAGCATACATGCCCGTCAACAGGCCAAGTGCAACCATTATGGGCTCTGTGACGATACAAAGTAACCACTGCTGGTACCATCGGCGGGAAAGCATATACATCATCACGATGGAGAGCGATGCGCTAAGACCATCGAGCAATGGGAACTGGCTCTCTTTCAACTGCATCAACACGAACGTAAGCACACCTGTGAGCACCGCGATGACAACCAACAAAGGCACAGCGTAGCGACGAGGACAAGATTCGATGCGTGTATCTTGCGCCTCGTCGGTTCTAGCCCTTCGCCACGCAACAAATCCATAAACCGATGCTACGATGTAATAGATGTTGATGGTCATGTTGGCATACAGGCCGTTGCGGAAGAAGAGATATACATATACGATGGGCATCAGCACACCGAATACCCACGTCCAGATGCTGGCGCGATATTCAAAGAAGAGGTAGGCGAGGCCTACGACCGCGCCCACCACTTCGATGGTATCAAATTGTATGTTGCAAATTGTAAACTGTAAGGAATCCATCGGCTTTCACACCCATAATTCACCTACAAATTGACTATCAAACGGCCCATGAAGTTGATACCGGGCTGCTGGTAATAGCCGCGATAGAAGACTCCGCCATCCTCGGCTCCCCATGCAGAGAGGCGATAATGGTTGTTGAGCATGTTGTTCACAAGAAACTGCGCTTCAATGGAGCTGGTTCCTTTTATCGGCCAAGTGTAGGAAACTTTGGCGTTGGCCACAAAATAGCCGTCCTGCTTCATTTCCTCGCGCGAGGTGTTATCGACATACATCGCACCCACATATTTGCCTACAAGCTGCAGTTTAAGGGTCTTCCACGGATTGAAGTTCAGCATAAGGGCGCCAATGATATTGGGCGACATTGCGAGGTCGGTGGTGCCTTTGTGATAGTATAAATTGTAGGCGGTGTCGGATGACTCATATTCATAGTCAACCACCTTATTCTGACTCAATGTCAGGTTGGCTCCGAAGTCGAACCATTTGCAAGGCTTGTAGCCACCTTCCAACTCCAAACCGATACGGTAGCTTTTGTCAACATTCATCATCAGCGTGTAGCCCGACGAGCTGAGTAGTCCGTTGGGGGTCAGCTGATCTTTGTAAAGCATTGCGTATGCGTTGGCATTGAACATATAGTTTTTCCCTTTGAGACCGTAGCCAAGCTCGATATCGAGCATGTGCTCAGCCTTCACCTCCTCTCCAATCTTAAGATGTTCTTTGATGTCGGAACGGTTGGGTTCACGGTTGGAGATGCCCGCCACAAAATATATGCGGTGCATATCGTTAAAGGCGTAGTTGATACCCAAACGCGGGTTGAAGAACGGATAGAAGTGGCGGTAGTACAGACTTGAGGAATCAAGCTCGTAATAGTCGTCATCGGTGCCTGAGAAAGTGTAGTCAACAAAACGAGCCTGAAGGTCGGCATAGATGTTCATGTGGTTGTCAAGCAAGTTGAACGACGCCTTTGCAAACACTGAACCGTCAATTTTCACACCATTATTGCTGTACCATTCATATACATCGTCGTCGCCGTTGGGGAGGCCATAATAGGTAAGCGTATTATAGAGCGTCGAGTCTTTCGACCATAGCACATCCCCATAATGGTTTCCTTTGAAATACGTGCCCGCACCACCGAACGACAAATCCACAATAGTGTTCTTGTATTTGGCCGAAACTGTTCCTGTGAAATTGTTTCCATCGGAAAGTTTCTGCGTGATGTAATCGTTCTTGCCTGTGCCCATCAAACCAAATTTCACGGGTTTTTTGTTGTACTTGTAGTACTCGTCGTATCCTTTTCCGTGGGTATAATCAAACGCTGCATTGAGACTCCACCCCTTCACCAGGCGCTGCACCCAATAGAGTTGGAAATGCTGCTGATCATAGTTGTCGGTCTCGTTGCCGTAGTAGCGCACATTCCCCAACTCGTCTTTGTACTCACCTGCGTCGTTATATCGAGGATCTTTGTCCAAAGTCTCTGCATCAATGCCGTTCCAGGTGATGCCCGTCTTTTGATGACCTATGATTACAATGGCTTTCAACAACGTCTTGTCGTTCGACCAACCTCCAGTCAAAAACAGTGAGTGCTGGTCGCTGAAGCCATTACGCACATAACCGTCGGTGCCGTAGCCGTTATAGGCCACATCGAAGGCGAAACCATGCTTCGTTCGGCCACTACCTGCCGTGATGCCATATTGTCGGGTGTTGAACGAGCCGTATGCAACATCGGCCACTGCGTAAGGGTCGGACGCAGGGGTGAGCGTCTGCAGGCTTATCGTACCGCCCAATGCAGCACTGCCGCCCACCGAGGTGCCGACACCTCTCTGCACCTGCAGATTCTGCGCCATGCCGCCCAAATTGGGTATGTTCACCCAATAAACGGCTTGGCTCTCGGGGTCGTTGAGTGTTATACCATTAATATTTACGTTGATACGCGTAGCATCGACTCCACGGATGCGTATCGAAGTGTTACCTGTCTTGCCCTGCTCGCTCTCCACGACCACACTGGGTTGCAGTTCCAGCACATAGGGTACCGATATTTCTCCTTTGCGGTCGTTGATTTCATCACGCGATACGGTGGATGTAGTCATCGGTGTAGAGGCATTCACGCGGCTGTCGCTCACGATGACTTCCTCAAGCACTCTTACCGAGTCTTGTTTGTTTTGCGCCTGCAGAGTGGCAGACAAAGAAATGGTTGTAACGATTGTCACCACAAGGGCGACTGCTCTCTTAGAGAGCATGAAAAAGTGTTTTTTCATAAGTTTTCCTCCGCCGGTATTGTCCGGATCAGGTTATATGGGTATGTTCTCAGCTGTCTGGAGCGTCAACTCTCGCGCTCCGCAGTTTTGCAGCACCCCACGGGTTATTAATTAATTGTGAATTTTGAAATTCAAATTTTGAATTATTGATAATGCTTAACTGTTCACCCTCTGATAGTATTTCCACCAAAGGTCAGGTATTTTGTTCTGCAACGCCTGTTCATAGTCGTCATAAAGGCACGGCACCAGCAACTTTCGCCTGCTCTCTCCATTGGAATCAGCCGAACAGGGGACCTCAACCCACCAGCGGTCGCTCTTCTTACTCTTGTAGAACACCACCTCGACATCATGCTCCTCCAACGGAACAATCACCTTGCGGTAGTTTTCCGTGTCCTTGTAAGGATTATCCTGTTTGCGTTTTCCTACGCCCTCTATAAAATACCACAACGCATGAGCAATCAGGTGAGCCGTCTGGCCGGAATTGTCGTGCAGCGGCGAGAAATCGAAGAAACCTATGGAACTCGTCTTGTCACTCATACCCGCAAACCGTGCCAACTGACAAAGCTCCTCGCCATAAAAACCGTGCGGTGAGGGGTCAGGGTTGGCTGGTGCATCGCTCTGCCTTATCGCACCCATGTCGATGCTCACACAGTCGGCGTTTCTCAGCAGCGGCTCCGACCTCACAATATTCTCTCGCACCCAGCCCAACCTGTAGGCATCAAACTTCAACTCCTCCATCAAATCGACGTACTGCTGGCCTACAAAATAAGTCTGATAACCGATATTCGTGTAATTGAACAAATAGTTCGGCTGCTCCATAATTATATATCTCAGCCAGTTACGTGAATCCAACACTCTTTCCTCATCGATATCGAAACGAGGGTCTATAGCTGAAATATTCATGACTCTCCCCAACTGAGCATACGCTCTATAGAACGCCCAGGTATAGTCCTGACCGCCCCCAAGAGCCACCACTATGCAGTTTTGCCTCAGCAACTCCATTGTCACTTCGGTCAACGCCTGACGGGAATCCTCAATCGTCGCACCTTGCACTAGATTACCTAAATCCAACACCTTCACTCCCTCCTCAATTCCTGCCAACGGATACAAATAGCGCCGCACCATGTCGGCTGCGTTGGCACAATTAAGGTTGGTGGATGCACCGCGTCCGTCGGTAACTCCCACCAACACCACACACCTCTCGTTCACCACCGGGAAACGGCCTCCGTCTTTATTGTAACTTGTCACAAGATCACCAAGCCGTGGCACAAAGTTGCCCCTCTTGTAACCTATCTTGCTGATATCTATCGGTTCAAAATAACTGCTTATGTCCATCCGATATGGATTTTTTCGATTGCAAAAGTACAAAATAATAGTGAAACTAAACTATCCCTCTCTCTTCTACTGCAATTTTGCTCCCCACAGCAGCTTGTTTTGCAACGCTGTGAAGAAGTTCTGCCCTGGAAGTCGTATTAGCCGAAGGGCATGTGAATGACGGCTTACCTTTACCTCTTCTCCTCCTCGTATAACACATGAGGACGAATCCGTTCCTAAAGTCAACTCGTCACACGACTCGTCTGGCAGCAGACTTATGCTCACCTTGTCAGACAGCACTATTGGCCGCAACGTCAGCGTGTGCGCTCCTATGGGGGTTATAACAAGCGAACCTGAGTCGGGAGTCAATATCGGACCTCCGCAACTCAACGAATAGGCCGTCGAACCCGTTGGTGTCGCCACTATCAATCCGTCACCGCTGTAGTTTGCCAAATACTGTCCATCTACAAATACCTTTACCCTCAAAAGCGCACTTCCCAGCGGACGGTGCAGATAGACTTCATTCAGAGCGAATCCAGGCATCTTCCCCTCGGTTACCTCTGCCACCACTTTCAGCAACGTGCGGGTTTCAACATTATAATCGCCGTTCTTCAAACAGTCGGCCACAAGCTCCACATCATCTCGGTTGGCCGATGTCAGAAAACCTAGATGTCCGAAATTCACCCCAAGCACAGGTATATTGCTATCCCCCAGCAGGTGAACCGACGACAACAACGTGCCGTCACCGCCTACCGAAATCAGCGCATCAAGTCCTTCCGGCAATGTTTTGACACCGCCTCCCACTATCTCCTCCGTCTCTATTCCACGCGTTCCTAGGCGCTCTGCCAACAATGCGGTGGCTTCGTTGTTCGGTGTTCTGGTGTAAAGTGCTATCTTCATGGTTTCTGTAATTTTTCGGGTCTTATTTCAAAAGCAGCAACTGTCCTTTCTTTACTTGCTGCACTCCATCAATACTGTAATATAGCAGATAAACGTATGCCCCGCCTTGCAATTCATGAGAGTTGCTGCGGCCGATGAACGCCTCTGCAGGGTCTTCGCTGCGAAACACCCTTCTGCCTGTCCGGCAATAAATATCTAACCTGTACCCGCTAACTCCTTGGGGAAGCACACCTGTCTTACATGGCTGGAAGCTGTCGTTAGGTGGCTGGCCATATATAATCGCATTCGGCAAGGCAAAAATATCGCTGCCTTCGTCAATATCTCCAGGATTTGACTGGCCGCACTCAGTGTTCGATGTGTCGCTTGTCGCCACCGAAACGGTGTTAGAATAGGCGCAGAGACCTGATTCCACACCTCTTACACTCACTCTGAAATAACAGCTGTCATCCACCCCTTCTGGCATAGCTATCCGCAATGTTTTGCCCGACGTCGAGTCCGCAAGATGCCATTCATACGGCTTCCCTACCGAATAATACAAACAATACTCCCCTATTCCTCCAGGCATATTGCGGTAATCGTTCCACTGTGCCGTCACATTACCACCGCAACTGTCTGCACTCACTTTGAGATGCAGGTTGTTGCATGGCGGCGAGAGCTGGCTGGGATTACCGCAGCTATCAATAGCAAACACTCTGAATATTACTGGCTCATCCTGATATTCTATCGCATATCGAATACCATACACCGTATCTGGCGACACACACGGAACTCCCGTACATACAATGTACGCCGCCACATCCTCCGACTCCGAGGGCAGCCAAGTCACCACTATGCTGTCTGTTATTGTGTCAACCGTCACTATTTGTATATCCGAATACTGCGGCGGCACTCCGTCGGCAAACCATACTGCTGTCTCTATCGACAACCCTCCTCCGTACGTCAAACGGTAACGTATAGTATCGCCACACACCGCCACTTTCAACGTATCACGATACATTGTTCCCGACACCTCTCCCAACGAACTATATCCTACCTCATTTGGCAAACAGCGCATCAGTTCCAACGTACCGCTCACATCTCGCCAACGCAATTCCACATACATCCCTTCCCTCACCTGCGCTCCTATCTGTTGAGCTATCGCCTGAGACAACGTGACAAGCACGAAAAATAATATGTATATAACTCGACGCAATTGTCTTTCCCGTTAGTTTCATTTATGACTATCTACGCGTTGCTGGCCATCCTGTGGTATATCCCGCCCATTGCCATCAACTCCTCGTGTGTTCCGAGTTCCGCAACACACCCTCTGTCTATTACTACTATTTGGTCGGCATTTCTTACCGTTGACAGACGGTGGGCTATTACCACCGCCGTGCGACCATGCAGCAGGGTGTCGATACTTTGCTGTACCTGCCGTTCTGACTCAGAATCCAAGGCACTTGTCGCTTCATCGAAGATAAGCAGGTCAGGATTTCTGAGCACCGCTCTGGCAATACATATTCTCTGCCTCTGTCCGCCACTCAACATCGAACCTCCGTCTCCTACATACGAGTCATAGCCATCGGGCATCGCTTTGATAAAGTCGTCTGCATCGGCTATCCTTGCAGCTTCTTTTATCTGTTGGCGAGTGGCATTAGGCATTCCGTAAGCTATATTGTTGGCCACCGTATCGTTGAAAAGCTGTGGCTCCTGCGCCACAACGCCTATCCTGCTTCGCCACGACGAAAGCGAATACTCTCGTACGTCACGACCATCGACAGTTATTCTCCCTTCTGTAGGCTCGTAAAACCTCAACAACAAGTTAGCTATGGTTGACTTGCCGCTACCTGACATACCAACTATCGCGGTCGTCTTGCCTTCGGCTATATGCAGGTCAACCCCTCTCAACGCCTGCACTCCAGTGGCTTCCGAATTCTGCCCAGGATATTCCATCACGACATCCTTCAGCTCTATGTTGCCTATGTGTTCTATCGCTGGTTTCGACTCGTCTTGCGCTTCTATCGACTTATCCTCCAAGAAGTCAACCATTCGTGTCACACACCCTTCTCCTCGCTTAATCTGCGCAATCGACGTAGAAAGACTTTTGGCAGGTGGAAGCATCAACACAAACAACATCAGATATGAAACAAAAAGTTCCGCTGTAAGCATACTTCCACCTCTTATTACCAATACCGTACCGAACAAAAGCACCGCTACCACAACCGTGCTTCCCAAAAACTCGCTCACTGGCGACGCTGCATGTATCCGTCGCAACATCGCTGTCCTGCGTCGCGAGTATTCGTGGTTGAGTGTCTGGTAGCGTCTATTCGAAAAGTCTATGGCGTTGAACGCTTTAATTACCCGCAACCCTCTTATGGCCTCCTCTGTGAGCGAAAGCAGCGTTCCTCCCTGGTCCTGCACCTCCTTCGAATTGCGTTTCAACCGATGCGAAATGCTGGAAATAACCAACGAAATAACTGGTATCGAAAGCAACACCACACCTGTAAGCCGCACGTCGATATAAAATAACATCAGCAGATAGAGAACAAGCGTGACCACCGCTGAAGCAAGCGTATGTATCGATACCAATACATTCTCTTCATACTCCACGATGTCGTTGCCGAAACGCGAGAGCACATCGCCTTCCCGTCGGCTTGAATAATACCCCACCGAAAGCCGCATTGCTTTGGTAAACATTCTGTTACGTATGTCTCGTGTGATTCTGTTCCTCATCACTCCCGCAACAACTGCCGACAAATACCCAAATAAATTCTTGAAAAAAAACAGCACTATCAACAACGCTGCAAACAACCACAGCGCCGTACTTTTACCTTGTGCTATCATCCACCCATACAAAGCTTCAAGCGCCTGGCTAATCAGGTTCCCGCCTTGACTGGGCATCGGCGTGTCTGGCTCAAACAGCAGCTTCAGAAAGTCTGACACACTCAACGCTGTAGCCATCATAAAGAGGGTACTTAAAACGACGAACAAGCCATACACCGCAACCTTGGCGGAATATGGCTTAATCTGTCTTACAGTGAACTCTACCTCTTTACGATGCGTCATAGGCTTTCTATACTATTTCACTCACATGCATATCCGGTATAGTTGTGTGGCGTGATAGCCCTTATCCTGGCTTTCACCGTCTCATCTACCTCAAGCTCGTTGACAAAATTCTCTATCGTCTGCTCCGTAACATGTTCGTTGGTGCGTGTGAGCTGCTTTAGGGCTTCGTATGGATTGGGGTAACCCACACTGCGCAATATTGTCTGTATCGCTTCAGCCACCACTGCCCAGTTGCGCTCTAAATCGGCTTTTATCGACTCTTCGTGCAGCAACAGTTTGCCTACTCCCTTCTCTATCGATGCAAGGGCTATCATCACATGCCCGATGGGCACTCCGATATTGCGGCTCACCGTCGAATCTGTCAAATCACGCTGCAGTCGCGAAATCGGCAACTTGTGGCTGAGGTGTTCGAAGATGGCGTTTGCCATTCCGAGGTTGCCTTCGGCATTCTCAAAGTCTATCGGATTCACTTTGTGCGGCATCGCCGATGAACCAACCTCTCCGGCTTTGATCTTCTGCTTGAAATACTCCATCGACACATACGACCAAATATCTCTACAAAAATCTATAAGTATGACATTCAGACGCTTGCAGCAATCAAAATAGGCGGCCATATTGTCGTAATTTTCTATCTGCGTGGTCAGCTGCTGCCTCTCAAGACCGAGGTTTTCTTTTACAAAACGATTTCCGAATTCGACCCAGTCAATATCAGGATACGCCACCCTGTGGGCGTTGAAATTGCCTGTGGCTCCGCCAAATTTGGCTGAGAACGGGATGGCGTCAAACTGCTTCAACTGGTTGCGCAGTCGATAGGCAAACACCGCTATCTCCTTGCCCAATCCCGTCGGCGACGCGGGTTGCCCGTGGGTGTGCGCCAGCATCGGTATGTTCCACCACTCTTTGGCTCGCTCCTCTATCAACTCGGCTATCTTGGTGTAATAGGGCAACACTACCTGCTCGTGGCACTCTTTGATGGAAAGGGGCACCGATGTGTTGTTGATATCCTGCGAGGTTAAACCGAAATGTATAAACTCCTTCAAATCAACCAGCTGCATCTCGTCGAACCGCCTCTTGATAAAGTACTCCACCGCTTTCACATCGTGGTTGGTGGTTTTTTCTATATCTTTGATTTCGAGTGCGTTCTCATCCGTGAAATTACGGTAGATATTACGCAATTCTTCCGCTTTGTCAAAAGGTTTCCCCAGTCGGTTCATCAGCGCGATAAAATACTCCACCTCCACCCTTACTCTGTAGCGTATAAGGGCTTTCTCTGAAAAATAGTTGGCTAACGGCTCTACCTTGCTGCGGTAGCGTCCATCAATAGGGGAAATAGCATCAAGTGTGGTCATAAATATATTGAAATTTGGTAGTTAACTGATTATTAAACTCGGCTTATCTCTCTAACTTATTCTCTTTATATTTGCTCCTAGTCGGCGCAGGCGCTCGTCTATATGCTGGTATCCTCTGTCTATCTGCTCTATGTTGTCTATCCGGCTCACTCCTTCGGCACTCAGGGCTGCCAGCAGCAACGCCACTCCGGCGCGTATATCAGGCGACGTCATCCTCACTCCTCTCAACCTGTGCGTGTGGTCAAGTCCTATCACCGTCGCTCTGTGCGGGTCGCAGAGTATTATCTGCGCTCCCATGTCAATGAGCTTATCGACAAAGAACAGTCGGCTTTCAAACATCTTCTGGTGTATCAACACGCTTCCTTTGCATTGTGTTGCCACCACCAAGGCTATACTCACCAAATCGGGCGTGAATCCTGGCCACGGGGCGTCTGCGATGGTCATAATCGAGCCATCCATAAAGCGCTCTATCTCATACGTGTCTCTGCGTGGTACATAAAGGTCATCGCCTTGCTGCCATATCTCTATGCCTAATCGCCTGAACACCTGCGGTATCAATCCCAAATGCTGCACCTGTGCGTTCTTTATCGTTATGTCGCTCTGCGTCATCGCCGCCATCCCGATAAAGCTGCCCACCTCAATCATGTCGGGAAGCAACCTGTGGCTGCAGCCGTGCAGGGTTTTCACTCCTACTATCTTCAGCAGGTTCGACCCCACTCCTTCTATATGCGCTCCCATATTGTTGAGCATTCCGCATAACTGATAGACATACGGTTCGCACGCGGCGTTCATGATAGTTGTCTCTCCTTCTGCCATCACCGCAGCCATCACTATATTGGCTGTACCTGTAACACTGGCTTCGTCCAACAGCATATACCGTCCCTTCAACCCCTCCTTGGCCTCCACCACAAAGCCCATCGAGCTTGTCCTGATTCTGTTGCCGCTCTTCTTGCCCACTCCGTATTCCTTATACTCCACCTTCGCGCCCAACATCTCCATCCCTGTGAAGTGCGTATCCAGTCGCCTACGCCCTATCTTGTCTCCTCCGGGTTGCGGCACCACCGCCTTTCCAAAACGCGCCAGCAGCGGCCCTACTAGCATTATACTGCCTCTCAACGCTGTTGCCTTCTCCGTGAACTCTCTGCTCTCCAACGCTGTTATATCCACATTCTTGGCGCAAAACGAGAACTTCCTGCATTGATCGCCAACCTCTTTCCCGGCAATCGTCTCCGTGATTTCTTTAACCTCTACGCCTATAAGCGCCAATAGCTCTATCAGGCGGTTCACGTCGCGTATATCGGGTATATTATCTATGATTACTTCCTCTTCTGTCAGCAGAACGGCACATATCACCTGCAGCGCTTCGTTCTTCGCTCCCTGCGGCTCTATATCGCCTTTCAGTCGGTGTCCTCCTACTATTTCAAAACTACTCATTTTCTATATCGTTTTCTTGCTTACTTTCTTCTTTTTCTGGTTGTACCGATGGCTTAAATCCTCCTCTGTAGTCAAGCTCTCCGCCGCTCATCTCGTAAAGCTGGTTATACACCACATCCTGCGACATAGCTGCGTTGTTCCAACTGCTGTAGCTGTTCTTCATCGCCTCTATCAGCTGCTTCACCATCTCGTCTCTCTCCTCTCCTTCCGGCATACTCTTGGCCTTCTCTACCAACGACTCTATGATACGCCCATAGTGGCGGTATTTCAGCTTGTGGTTCTTATATTGCATCCTCCTGGGCGCCATCTTCAGCGTCTCTTCTGGCTTGGTTTCGGGTTTCTTCCCCGCCCATACTGGCCAATCGACATCGAGTTCCCAGTCGGCTAAAATCATCATGTGGTCCCACATCCTTCTCTTCCAACCTGCATTCTCGCGGCTTCTCGGTACCACTCTCGACATAACCTCCACTATCGTCTGCGCCGCAAGATTGCGCTGCTCTCTGTCTTCTATCTCCTTCGCTTTCTGGATAAGGCCTTCTACCGTCCGGCCGTAATCCATAAACTTCAATTTCTTTCGCTGTGTATTATATTTCATATTTCTAAATTCTTAGAAATTGTTTAATTTTGATTGATGATTTTTATTACGGACATGGACGAGCAGATTTTTCGCCTTATCGAAGGCGCATTGGGTGTCCATTGTAACTGAGAGAAGGTGGAAAATATGCCGTTCAGGTGATTTAAGAAAAACATTAAATTAAAATTAAACAATTTCTTCAATAATAGAATCCAAAACTGTGCCCAAACCCGCCTCTCAGCGTCTCTCCATACCCAAACGGGTCGTCCCAGCACGGGTCATACAGGTAAGGGCTGTACAGATACGGCGCCATCAAACCGCCCTTGTCGTTGATATACGATAGATGAAACCCCAGCAGGCTCCCTCGCCTCGTCCTGTACCTCAAATCTGCCGAAAACGCGGTAGCGCTGACGTTGTGCGTCCCGTCTCCATAAAACGGGATGAAGTTTATCTCTCCTCCTATATGCATCAGCGTGGCCGCCACCCACAATCGCTCGTTCACCTGATACTCTCCCGACACATACATCTCATATAGCCGCGACCCGCTCTTCCTCGGTGCCAAACTCTGTCCTCTCTGCACATTCAGGCTTCGGTTTGTACCCAACCCAAAACCTTCCGTCACCTTCACTCCCGCACTCAAAGAGAATTTCTCGTTGAAATGGTACCGTATCTCTGGTGCAACTCCTGTGAAACCATACCCCACACCGAACATATTCCCCACTCCTGCCTCCAACGTGAGTCGACAGTCGAGTTTCTTATCTCTCCACGGCCTCATGTCCACCGTGTCCTGCGCTTTACTCATCGTTGGCAAAACCATCATGACAACAAAAAACACGGTCAAGCAAATTCTTGCCGACCAGAAAATTCCTTTTCTTGTGTTTTTTTCGCTGTCCACTATTATCGGTTTCCTATTTCTAATAACGAGATATTGTTTTTTTTATTGAGTCGCCTCAATCCCATTTTTCCCGACCACCTCGTCGCTTTTCTCTCAATCGCTCCTTTACTCCTGTTTCCTAGCACTTTACACACGCCTTACCCGTTCTTTTTCCTCAACGAGAAGCGCCTATTTCGCTCTCTTTTCAAACCGCAACACTCCTACCCTACTCTTCTACGGTTTCCAGAAGAAAACTTACCGGGCGAAATCCATCGTTGCAACTCAACATTGCACTCTTCGGATTCTTCATCCACCCGTCATAAAAATTCCCTCCTCCTCGCGCCATCTCCTCCACAAATTCTTTTATCGTCTTCCATGCCTCCTCACAAAATCCTTCGGGTCGTCTCGCCTCCCTGCTCACCCACACCATACCTTCTCTCACATCACAGGTATGCTCAATCGGATTCTCATATCGCTCCTGCAAATCTCTATAATTCGCACACCGTATAGCAGTAATCTTAACCGCAAACATAATATATTATTTCATTGTTTCAAATTCACTCCTCTCTGGTCACAGGTCACTTCCCATCCCCCACCAACTTCTCAAACGACGACGGATAGGGCGTCGAAAACTGCAGCTTCCTACCCGTCACCGGATGAACAAAACACAACTTGAACGCATGCAGCGCCAACCGGTTTATCGGTGCCGAATCTTCTTTATATCCATACATCGGATCATGCACCACCGGATGTCCCAGCTCTCTCATCTGCACCCTTATCTGGTTGCGCCGCCCTGTGTCGAGCCGCAACTCTATCAGCGTGTATTTCCGACTCCGTTTCTTCACCTCATAGTGTGTCACCGCTTTCTTCCCTCCGTTGTCTGTCGGCGACGACAACACACAATATCTTCCGTCAGTCAGCCAACTCGTAATCGTATCCGCCTTCTCTTCCATCACTCCCCACACCACAGCCACGTATGCTCTGTCATACACTATCCCCTTCCAATCTTCCTCAAACTTCCTCGACACTTCTTTGCTCTTCGCCACCAGCATCAATCCGCTCGTGTCTCTGTCCAACCTGTGCACCACATGCGCCCGACAATGCTGATGTGTCGAGTCGAAATATTGGTTCACTATCGAAATCGCCGTCCTGTCCGCTGGCTTGCTGCTGTACGACACCAACCCTTCGTGCTTGTTTATCACCATCAGGTGTTGGTCTTCATAAACGATGTCTATATCCTTCGGCACAAACCGCTCCTTGTATTTCTTCACCCCAATCGTCACCGTCATTCCCGGCATCAAAGGATAGTTAAACTGCGACGTCTTCTTCCCGTCAACACTCACACTGTGCGTCAGCACCTCTTTCACCTTCGACCGACTCGCTCCCGCCATCTTCTCCATCAAAAAAGCAAGCAGCTCCATCGGCTTCTCAACTTTATATTCTGTCTGATTCATCTCTCTTTTTCTCCGTTATTAAAAAACCTTCTCCATTTATCACCAATGTTTCACGTGAAACATTCAAAAAACATCGATATTAACAATCTCCACCAACATATCAACACCCCCCTCTAGTTCATCTAGAAAATCTAGTTTATCTAGAAAACCCCACCCCTATCGTTCAACACTTCCAACCCATTACTTAAAACTTACAGCTTAAAACTCAAATTTTCTCACCTCAACAACATCACCATCCCCGTCCTCGCCCTCTTCGTAATCGGCGAACTCGTCATCCTATAATTAATAGTATAGACATAGCTGCCTCCCACACACTTCTCGCCCGTCCGCTGGTTACATCCGTCCCAACTCTCCTCCGCATTCGTCGTGTGGAACACCTGCATCCCCTCTCTATTATATATCCACAACTCCATCTCCTCTATACATTCCGACACAACCCTAAACCTGTCGTTACCCTCTATCTCAGGCGCGAACACATTGGGTACCCACAACGCACATCTGTCATAATATATCACCGTCTCTGCCGTATCTGTGCATTCATATCCCGACTCCGAAACCAGCGTCACCCTCACCGAATCTTTCTCTATCGGATACTCAAACTCCAGCACCGCTTCTCTACCCATCATCTCCCCTTCTACATACCAACTCCTGCTCGTTCCTCTCTTGCTTTGGTCATACACTTTTATCTCTCTATTCTCCACATCCGCTTTCTCCGGCTCCACATGTATCCGCGCTTCCGGCTTCTTCACAACATCGAGGTGCAGATAATGGCTGCTGTCGCACCCCTGCTCCGTCACATATCTTATCACATAATTCCCCTTCTCCGAAAACTGCTGTCCTTCCATCTCATACACCTCGCCTTCGCAAATCGTCACCGTATCGTATGTCGCGTATGTCACATAAAGGCTGTACATCACCAAGCTGTCGCAACCAAACTGATCCGTCAGCATCACGCTGTCGTTCATCACCTGCGAGTTGTATATCCGTCCTTCGTAAACCCAGGGCAAATCTCCCTGCCTTATCGTGTCACTCTGATAGCTCGTCTCGTTCGCATCTCTTACATATAGTATAAGCGTCGTCTCCGCTCGATCTTCTCCGTGCACATATACCCCCGACTCGCATACCGTAGTATCTATAAACTGATAGCACTCTCCGTAGCATATCGTGTCATATATGGTATCTGCTATCGACGTCAAACTGTTCGCCTTCAAAAACACTCCCGAATCCAACGCCCAATCCGATGCGTCGGCTATCGCTATTATCAGGTGATACATCGTATTCGGCACCACCTTCGCCTCCGCCGCAAGCGGAACCGTAAATCCGTCATACTGCACCCACTGACCATACTCATTATTTACATAGTATTCCGTATTGTCCCAATCGTTCACATTATTGATGGTTATCGGCATTTCCGTATTCGGAATAAGCGCTATGTTTTTGTTCACATACGGCTGTCCTCCGTACGGATTCTGTCCACTTATGAAAAATCCGAACGCGTCGTTAAACGAATAAACATATTC
The DNA here is from genome assembly GCA_017616895.1 of Bacteroidales bacterium. Taxonomy (GTDB): domain Bacteria; phylum Bacteroidota; class Bacteroidia; order Bacteroidales; family P3; genus Colimorpha. Next base: position 103,571 of record JAFZXE010000026.1, on the reverse strand, counting down.
CGGGTATTCTTCCGACCCGAACACATATTCAAACACTATCGAGTCACTCGTGGGCACAAAATCAAACTCCAGCAGCACAACATCGTTCGCTCCTCCCCATCCCCCCCATTCATCATCAACACCTATTATATCTTCAAGCAAACTACAACGATAATTACTCGTACAATCCCATCCTGTGAATCCCCAGTCATTATTTACTCCCGCCACTCCATCCACACATCCGGTGGCAAGCACTATCCCCGACTCTATTCCCAGGTTCGTCTCCTGCTCTCCCGTTGTGAAGATTCCTATCATCCCGCAGCTGTCGCCTCCGTTGCTTATTATTCCCTCGCTTCCGTTCAACCTAACGTTGCTCACCCTCACGCCCGTTCCCAGCAGCACGTTCCTCACCAGCGAGTCAGGCGTCCAGTTCGTCGGAAACTCACACCCCGGCGTAATCACCAGCTGCCCCCTCGCACCAACAGGCAGCAACACCGCCATCAGCAGCATCAGAATAAAGTACCCCCTATGTCCACAACTAAACACCTTAACTTCTTAACAATTTCACATCTTAACAATTTCACACCTTAACAATTTCACTCCTTCACTATTTAATGATTCCCATCTCCCTCGACATCTCCAGCATCCGCACTATCGGTCTCTTCGCCGCCTCTATCAACTCCTCGCTCATCACTATCTCCGGAGTCTCGTCCCTCAGGCACGCCAGCAGGTTCTCCAGCGTGTTCATCTTCATATATCCGCAGTCGTCACACGCGCAGCTCTTCTCGTCCTTCAGCGTTATAAACTCTCTGTCCGGGTTCTCCTTCTTCATCTCATAAAGTATGCCGCTTTCCGTCACCACGATAAACCTCTTCGCGTCGCTCTTCTTTATATAGTTCAGCATCGCCTTCGTCGAACCCACGAAGTCCGCCACCTTCAGCAGCGCCGCGTTACATTCCGGATGCGCAATCACCGGAGCGTCCATATTCTCCGCTTTCAGTTTCAGCACCCCTTCCGCCTGCATCGCGTCGTGTACCGTACACACACCGTTCCACAGCAGCATCTCCCGTCCCGTCTTCGAGTTTATATACGATCCCAGGTTCTTGTCCGGAGCGAATATTATCTTCTGCTCTTTCGGCAGCGCGTTCACCAGCTTCTCCGCGTTTCCACTCGTACATATCAGGTCGCTCTCCGCCTTCACCTCCGCCGTACAGTTTATATACGATATTACTATATGGTCCTTATGTTCCGCGTGAAACCTTCTCAAGTCTTCCGCCTTGCACGACTCCGCCAGTGAACATCCCGCCTCCATCACCGGAAGCAGCACCTTCCTCGTCGGATTCAATATCTTCGCCGTCTCAGCCATAAAGTGTACGCCGCAAAACACTATGATGTCCGCCATACACCTCTGCGCCTCCTGCGCCAACGCCAAGCTGTCGCCTATATAATCCGACACCTCCTGTATCTCCGGCCGCTGGTAGTAATGCCCCAGTATCACGGCGTTTTTCTTTCTCTTGAGTTCGGTAATCTCCTGTTGCAGTCTTTTTATATCTTCCATCATGTAATAATTATAGTTTCTTTATAAAAAAACACACTTTATCAATTTGCAAAGATAAGAAAAACTTTCATCTTCCTTCCCTCCTCACTCCATTATTTATAACCAATCAAATGTTATCTTCCATCATATATTACCCCGCCTGGGTTTTTCGTGGACTTCCATTTACAAAGAGTGGAGGATTTTCTCAAATCCCCCACCCTTTTTGCATTTATTTGTCAGTTTGGTTTCCTGTCGGTGCTTCATCGCAGGTCGTCTCTATATCTATCGACCATCCGAAAAACCATCCGTTATCAATTGCCCACCTATCTACTATCTCTATATACCACGTCCCGTTAATCGGACAACCCACCAGCTCTGCGAAATCGCGCGACGGCCTATAGTAGTCCTTTTTGTTTTCTTTGTCGCTCGCGTGTTTCGTCGCAAACGTGCTGCCGAACGGCTCGCTTACCGTTCCGTAAAACGGCGCCGATATCTCGCCAAACGTCACCGTTACCGTATCTATATATGCGTTGTCGTTGAAATAGTTCTGTGCCACTACTACCGAGTTTGCCGGCTCTCCGTTCACATACTTATATCCCTGATTCTGGCTGAAACAGTACTCAAGCCCTATTCCGTACATATTGTCCAGCTCGTCACATGCCTGTTGGCCGTCATAGTCGTTGTGGTTGTTTCCTCCGTATGGATAACCTGCCATACCATTATACCCTCCATTCTCTTTCAATACGCTCTGCTGTCCATTCGGACATATCAGTGTTATGCTATGTTCGCCCATAAAGGAGTGTTCATAGTTGATACACACCGATGCTATTTCGCTGGCGTTCTGTATTGTTCTATCTTCATCATATCCCGTCACATCCAATCCCACCATCAGACCTCCCTCCTGGCAATGTGGCCCGTCTGGAATAAATAACCTCTGTGACATATTGAACGGCACAATACACCTGTTTTCTGTCTCTGCGGTGAACGTCAGCGTTATCTGTTCGCTTACTTCTTGTGTCCTAATCACCGCATCGCTGTATATCACCCGGTTGTTCTCAATATCCATCGCAGTAAACATCATCCTGTCTCCCACATCAAACAGTTCCCCTTCCTTTCTTGTTGTCCTTTTCGGTGAGGTCGATGTCTGAGCTATTTCCACCTTCGATGTACCTCCATTTCTCATGTTCACCATCTTGGTCACATAGTTTCTTTTCTCTGTCTGAACCTGCAGATATACCATTCCTTTCCCTGAAACATCTATCCCCAAATGGTAATCTCCGGCAGTCATATATCCGCTCTTTTCATATTCCACAGCGCCGTTCATCCTCACCAATCTTACCGTCACCATACCCGACTCGTCCAAACTCAGCACCGTTTCCGTATGTCCAGCAAACGGATTAGGATAGTTCTGCATCAACCCTGCTCTCAATCCTTCCACACTCTCTATTCCGCTCTCGTTGCCGGCATCTAGCGTAAACGTAGTGTCCGGGTACGTCAGCGTCTCACTCCATCCTCTTGTCAGATTCGTAATCTGAACAGATTGGAATTCATGATACTTTCCATCGTTGTCAACTGCCGTAAAACTCAGCTGAATCGACTGTGCATTCACCGCCATCGCAGCAAATACCATCATGATTAGTACAATTCTTTTCATGGCTTTAATTTTTTGGTTTTTAATTTGTTTTAATGTGCAAATATACGAATTTTTTTGAGATCTCTCGTATAGTTAGTTGCACAAAATTTCCAAAACCGTCACGACCCGTCAATTTTTTTCAACATTTATACAACTCGTATTCGAATATACGTTTCTCTCATTGCTATATGAAAACGCATAAACATACATTTCCTTCCCTTTCCATTCTTCCGGCACATCGCACTCACACTCCACTTTTCCTTTATACGTTCTTGCCAGCTTTCCCTTCATCAAATCCTTGCAGAAAACAAATATAAACACCATATTTTCTTCCGTACTCTTTTCACCCTTTATACCATACTCCACCCTAACCTTGCCTTCTTCCGTTGTCTTCGCAGCCTTTAGCTCAACCATATTGCCTGTCCCATAGCTCAGTTGCAACCTCTTGTAATCCACAGTTGATCCGTAAAACTTTTGCAGATTTATCCTCTTAAACACATCTCTCGGATTCTCACCCTTTCTCTTGGCCTTCAATCTCATCCCGATCATATATGCAGTCTTCATCGCAGCAGCCAGTTTCGACACCGTTTTGAACTTCTCCTGTTGAGCCTTCTGCTTGTCAGTTCTTTCACCCTTCGCCGCACGTTTCTTCTTCCCGGTTATCTCACTCAGCAGTTTCACCTGTTCCGTCAATTTCTCCACCTGCACAGCAAGCGCTTCAATCTGCTCTTTCAACGTCGTCTCTTCTTTTTTCTTTTCCATACCATTCTTATTTATAAATGTAACATTTCAACAATTAAACAACTCCACTACCCTTCTGCCTCCCTTTTGCACATACTCTAACCCCCATCTGAACAGCATCTGAACAGCAGTTTCTGTCAGACAAATGTCAAACAAATGTCAGAGGAATGTCAGAGAACTCATCGCCTTCACCAACATTCTCAAATCTTCGCCTTCTGCAATCAACTGAAACTATAAACCCCTCTCCTATTCTATCTCATTGTTTTGCACAATCTTACTCACAATCACTCATTCATTTTCACCCTACAAAACTACAACAAATATTTTGCGTTCAGCGAATTTTTTTACATTTATAACTATCTTTTTTACCAACACCTTTCATCTAATGGGAAAATGAAAAAAGAAAAATAAAATATAGATAAAAAAATAATGATTTTTTCTTTCCTTGTTAATTTGGTTAATATCTCCCTAACTGCTCTCCATACACCAAAACTTAACACCCGCTCCTAACAGCTCTATCAACACTCCATCTCCCTCTCTCTCACCGTCTTGTTTCCACTTTCAACATCTGTTTATAATCGCATAAACACCTCTTTGTTGAAACCAACATACGCCCTAACGACTTTGTGAAAAACCTTTCATAAATCGCCCAAAAATAAACATGGGTGCCTCTCCCTTCCCTTTTTCAACATCCACTATCAAAACTTTTCAACAATTCTCTTCAAAAAACCTCACTTACCAACAAATTCTTACCCCCTAATGTAAGATTTCGCCCCTTTCTGCGTCTTATAGATATGAAACACTCCTCTGAGCAGTTCCTCAACCAGTTCCTCCCTCTGCAACCTCGCATGCAGCGTCTGGCTGAATCTATATTGCACAACGAGGACCTCGCTGCCGACATCGTTCAGGATTGTTTCGTCTCTCTCTGGAACCACCGCTCCAACCTCCACAACATCCAAAACCTCGAATCCTGGTGCCTCACTTTGGTTCGCAACCGCTCTATCGATTACCTCCGTCGTCAACATCAACCCGTCCTTATATCCGACATTACCGAAGAAGAAGACAACTATGAGGAACGTCTCCTCATCGCACAAAAACTCATCCAGCGTCTTCCCTCTCGTCAGGCAAAGGTCGTAATTATGAAACATTTTGAAGCTAAAGACACCGCCCATATCGCCAAAGAAATGAATATCACCGAGGGTAATGTTTACACCTTGTTATCAAGGGCTTACACCACACTCAAAAAGTTAGTAAAAGATGAAGAACTATGATCTTTCCGACATCCTCTCCGCTCTCGAGCAAGACGGGAAAGACTCTCGTCGTCGTCAGCAGATAACTCAGACAATCAAACATCTGGAATCTCGCCGTCGTCGCAAAGTCCTCTACTTCAGCATTTCAGCCGCCTGTGTGGCTCTACTCCTATTGCCTATCGCTATCAACCTCATTCTCAACCGTCATCCCTCGTCACAACCCATCTATATTGCCGCCCAAACGGATACCGTCATCAAACCCGCTCCTCTCTCTTCTCCCCCAACCCCATCCTCTACCCTTCTGGCTAATAACAAACAAGTTAAACCTCAATCTCGCCCTCAGATAAACGAACTTCAGAATAACAAACCTCAGAAAAACGAACTCCTTCCCGAAGTGGTTTCTTCAGAAGACAACATCGATACAATTCCTTCCTTCGAAATCAATGATTCTCAGATAGCTGAATTCTTACCACAACAACCATCAGAACCCCAACCATCAGAACCTCAACCTATTGTCACAACCGCTCAACCCACAGTTTCCATAACGCAGGACCCCGAACCCCAACCCTCTCATCCTCCTAAGAAAGTGAAAAAACGCCGTCATTTTCGTCTCGCCAACCCCAGTAATATGGACGGTACTGTCCTCGCATTCAACCTGAAGAAATAAAAACCTCATACTATGAAAAAGCTCCTTTTCATAATCCTCCTTTTCCTGTCGGGCTTCCTATCCGCCCAAACTTCTGTTATCCAGACGGAAAAAACTATCGCCGACAGCTCTTCTTCCAGCAAGTGGGATTTCACCGTTGGCCTTTCTGCTGGTGGCACCATATTCTTCGCCGATGATTCTTCTCCCTATTTCTCTCGTTTCGGCACCACCCTTCAGGTTCCATTCTCGTTCAACTACCGTTTCAACCCTCATTGGCGTCTCTCCGTAGGTCTTCGCTACGACTTCAACTGGACCCCTCTCTCCCATTGTGTCGATATTCAATACGAGAACCATCACACACGTGGTATAGACATCGACACAACCCCTCATGTCGGCCATCAACGCGCCAACGTCTTCCACAACTACATCGGCATCCCGGTTCAGATAACCTGGTATCCTTGGAATCGTGATCGCGATCTCCTCGCCCTCTCTCTCGACTTCTACGCTGGTTACGCCCTCTCGAGGGATATCTGTGTGAAAAAGAACGACACAAAATATTGGCTTAACAAGCATCGGGGCGACGATGGTGGCGACCCATCGCTTCTCCCCTGGAGATTGGAACTCGGCTTCACCGTCTCCACCGACATCATCGGCATCCTTCACGGTGTCCGCTTCTACACCAATCTACTCCCTACATACAAAGACCTCAAAACCAACAAAAACATCTACTCCGCTGGCGTAACCTTTTTCCTTTAAAACAATAAAACTTTAATACCGATGAAACACATTGTATTACTTTTAGTTGCAACCCTCTTAACGCTTAATCTTTCGGCTCAAAACGAAACCGATTCGGCTCAACCCTCCGACGAAAACCCTCTCTTCCAAACCACAGGAGCCAACGTCATTGGTGCCGGAAAGATCGAGATGAACGGCGCTCTCGACTATTTCTACTTCAACAAGGAGTATCATCAAACCAATCCTTACCATCTGCGTAGCGACCTCATAGGCGCTAATCTCGGTGTGCGATTCGGAATAGGTCATCGAGCTGAGTTCAACATCTCTTTGGCTGGAAACACCTCAGCAAACGAATACAACCTCACACGCAACGAATTCTTCTCGTCAGGAATCTTCACTCCTTCCGTAGGCGCTCGCCTGCTCCTTTTCGGTGGCAGGAAGTGGGTGCCTATGGTCACTTTCCACACTCAGGTTTACTTCCCGATGTCCTTTGGAAGCACTTTCGGAAGCAGCTTCCAGTACGATGTCCAGCCGCTCATCGCTCTTCAGTTCCGCAATAGGATAGGGCAGAAGTGGGCTCTCGATTACTCGCTCGGCTACATGTGGGGTAAGTCGGGGGGTAAGACGGTTCCTGCCTACCATCTGCTCGGCGCTCTCCGCTATTCCATCTTCGCTCGTTGTCTGATAACCGACCGCTTCATGCTGGGATTCGGCATAGAGAATTCGGGAGCCAAAATCGAAGCCCTCTGGCAGCTCAAACCCAACCTCCAACTCAAAGCCCAATCTTCTTTCTCAGCTGCCTTCGGTGGTGGTATACAACATTTCGAATCCTACTCCCTCATAGGCATCAACTGGATGATAAAGTAAATAGAAACTGTTTCGAATTTATTGATGAACAAGATTATTGTCTATTGTTGTGGGATTTTTTAATTGTTTTGAGAGCGCAATGTGGGGACATTGTAACCGAAAAATAGTTAAAAAAGCACCAACAAGAGGCTGTAATATTCTCATTGAATAAATTCAAAACAGTTTCTTACTAACACACACCATCTTATCTTTCAGCAATATAAGATGTTAGTTAAAAAATATTGCCTCGTCTAACTATAGATGAGGCATATTTTATTGTATCTTTGCACCAAAATAAAAAAGTTATGTCAGAAATTATCCCAATCGCCTGCGACCACGCGGGTTATGAGCTCAAACAGAAAGTCATCGCCTACCTCAACGACAAAGGCTTCGAGGTCAAAGATTTCGGCACCTATTCCACCGACAGCTGCGATTACCCCGACTTCGCCCACCAGGTCGGCTCAACCGTCAACAACGGCACATATAAGCGCGGCATCGTCATCTGCGGAAGCGGCAACGGCGTCCAAATGACCGTCAACAAATACCCCAACGTCCGCTGCGCTCTCTGCTGGAACGTCGAGATAGCTCATCTCGCCCGTCAGCACAACGACGCCAACATCCTCTCTATGCCCGCCCGCTTCATACCCGAAGATCTCGCCCTCCAGATCGTTAAGGAATACCTCGAAACGCCCTTCGAAGGAGGCCGTCACCAGCGCCGCGTAGAAAAAATAAACCAACTGCTGAACTAAACCCCAGTGTGCCTGATACACACCATCCTAATAACGCTACAAACATCGAGCGAGAAGACCCCAAAGACCCCGTGTGTCGAAGACACACCATCCTATTAACCCCACACTCACAGTGTGGGGATCTACCCAAGAAACCAATATGTGTGTCGAAGACACACCACAACCAACCCTAAAAGATTTCTAAATTCAAAGTTCAAAATTAATTAGATGTCTCATCAAACCAGCGACCTAAAGCCCCTTTTCTCCTGCATCGACCACACCTCGCTCAACGCCACCGACACCGAGGCCTCCATCGAGCGCTTCTGCGCCAACGCGCTCGAGATGTGCGACTCCGTAGGCACTAAGTTGGCCGCCGTCTGCGTCTATCCGGCTTTCGTCGGCGTCGCAGCCAAAACCCTCAAGGGCAGCGGCATCTCCGTCGCCTCCGTCGCCTGCGGCTTCCCGGCCGGACAAATCCCTCTCCGCCTCAAAATCGACGAGGTCAAGTACGTCATCGACCAAGGGGCCGACGAGGTCGATATGGTCATCACTCGCGGCGACATCCTCGAGGGCAACATGATCAAGGTGTTCGACGACATCGCCGCCGTACGCGAGTACTGCTTCTCCCAGAAACTCAAAGTCATACTCGAAACAGGCGAACTCCAAACCGAAGCCAACATCACCGCAGCTTCCCAGACGGCCATCGCCGCCGGCGCCGACTTCATCAAAACCTCTACGGGCAAAATACCCGCTGGCGCCACCATCGAGGCAGCTGAAATTATGTTAAAAGTTTTAACAAATAACATCGAAATTTCAAAAAAACCTATCGGTTTCAAGGCTTCCGGAGGCATCTCCACCGTCGAACAGGCGATGGAATATGCCGATCTCGCACGTCTCTTCCTAGGCGAGCAATGCTTTAACAAACAGTACTTTAGAATCGGTGCCAGCCGTCTCACCTCGAAACTCTTCGAACTTTTAGCACAAAAAAATTAGATATTAGACAGGAATTTTCTATCTTTGCAAGTTCTGTAATATATCAACAAGCAAATGAAACCTTTACGAAAAAAGTTAGCACAGTACACAGCCCCTCAGGAGGCCAAAGCTAAAGGTATCTACCCTTATTTCACCCCCATATCGTCCGAACAGAACACCGAGGTTCTCGTTCATGGTAAGAAAGTCCTTATGTTCGGCTCCAACTCCTATCTGGGCCTTACTAACCATCCCAAAATCAAGGAAGCCGCCAAAGCCGCCATCGACAAATACGGTACTGGCTGCGCCGGCTCTCCCTTCCTCAACGGCACTCTCGACATCCATATCCAGCTCCAGGACGAGCTCTGCGAGTTCCTGGGCAAGGATGCCGTCATGCTCTTCTCCGCGGGCTTCCTCGCCAACTCGGGCACCATCCCCTGCATCACCGGACGCAACGACTTCGTCTATTTCGACGAGCGTGACCACGCTTCCATCATGGAGGGCAAGCAGATAACCTTCGCCTCCAACTACAAATACAAGCATCTCAACCTCGAAGACCTCGAGCGTCTCCTCCAGAAGAACAACCCCGACGACGGCAAACTCGTCGTCACCGACGGCGTCTTCTCGATGGAGGGCGATGTCGCTCAGGTCGATAAGATGGTCGAGCTCTGCAACAAATACAACGCCACCCTGATGGTCGATGAGGCTCACGGCCTCGGCGTCTTCGGACGCGAGGGTCGCGGCGTCTGCGACCACTTCCGTCAGCTCCCCAACGTCGATATCGTCATGGGCACCTTCTCCAAGTCTCTCGCCTCCATCGGCGGCTTCATCGCTGCCGACGCCGAGACAATCAACTGGATGAAGCACAACGTGCGCCCCTATATCTTCACCGCTTCCATGACTCCCGCCACCACCGCTTCCGTCCTCGCCGCGCTCCACATCATGCGCTCCGAACCCGAGCGCCAGAAGGCTCTCTGGGACAACACCAACTACGCTATGAAGGCTTTCCGCGACCTCGGATTCGAGATCGGCAACACCGAAACGCCCATCATACCGCTCTTCGTCCGCGACAACGACAAGACCTTCCTCCTCACCCACCTCCTCCTCGAAGCGGGCATCTTCGTCACTCCCGTCATCGCTCCCGCCGTCCAGTCGCAGGACACCCTCATCCGCGTCGCCCTCATGGCCACCCACACCAAGCAGCAGATCGACTTCGCGGTTGACAAAATCCACCAATGCTTCAAGCAACTCGAGATACTTTAAGCATTCCGATTACTCCGAATATTCCGAACACTCTGAATATTCCGAATAACATAATTAAAGCCAATGGTTGAAATCCGCCCCGTTACCTCCCGTCGGGAACTCCATAAATTCATTCAGTTCCCCAACCGTCTCTTCAAGAACGTACCCACCTACATCCCGCCTCTGGTCAGCGACGAAGTCAAGCTCCTGACCAAGAAGAACCCCTCTCACGAGTATTGCGATTTCCAGATGTATCTTGCCTACCGCGACGGCAACATCGTAGGTCGCGTAGCCGCCATCATCAACAACCGCTGCAACGAGCGCTGGGAGAAGAAAGCCGTCCGCTTCGGATGGATGGACTTCATCGACGACTACGACGTCTTCTCCGCTCTCATGGACGCTGTCGTCGAGTTCGGCCGCAAGCACGGGATGGACGAGATAGAAGGACCCTTCGGCTTCACCGATATGGACAAAGAATGCTGGGTCATCGAAGGCTTCGACGCCCGCCAGAACATCAGCACTCTCTACAACCCCGAATACTACATCCGTTTCGTCGAGCGCTACGGTATGGAGCAGAAGTGCCAGTGGGCGCAGTACAAGATGCCCGCCAACCAGCCGGTTCCACCCAAGGTGGCTCGCATCAACGGCCTCATCCTCGAGAAATACAACCTCAAGCTCCTCAAATTCAAGAGCCGCAAGGAGGTCTATCCCTACGCCCGCAAGTTCTTCCACACGCTCAACGACGCCTTCAAGGACCTCTACGACTTCGTCCCCCTCACCGAGAAGGAGATCGACGTCTATGTGAAGGAATACTTCCCCTTCATCAACCTCGACTTCACTACCTTTGTGGTCGATCAGGACGACAACCTCGTGGCTTTCGGCCTCAGCGTACCCGATCTCACTCGCGCCTATCAGAAAGCCAACGGACACCTCTTCCCCTTCGGCTGGATTCACATCCTCCGCGCCCTGAAGAAGTACGACACCATCGACGGTCTCCTCAACGGCGTCCATCCTGACTGGCAGAAACGTGGCGTCCACTCCATCTACTACGCCGCTATGAGCGAAGCCGCCATCCGTCTCGGCGTCCACACCGCCTACACCAACCCCCAGATTATAGGCAACGAAGCCGTCAAAATCTGGAGCACCCAATACACCGCCACCCCCCTAATGAAACGCGCCGTCTTCGGAAAAAAGATATAATCGATACAGAAACAAAATGAAAACCCCACTTCTCAAAACGGAGTGGGATTTTTTTGTAGAAAGATAATATCTAAGGAGTCAAACCTTATAGTAACTGCGCAACACATTCACAAACATATTGCCGGGAAGGATTGTGTGCAGCAATATCGATAGTCGCTGTTCGAGGTTGGCTACGGGGTAGCGCAGTTTCGGGCAGCGGGCGTTGACGATTCTCTCTATAGTTTTGGCAAGCACCTCTGGTGCAAGTCCTCCGTTTTCTTCTTTCTCTATTATCTGCAGCGACCTACGGAAACTCTCGCCGTAGGCCTCCGATTGCATTGTGGCGTCTGAGTTCTTACGGCTGGCCGTAAAGCCCGTTTTAAAGTCGCCTGGTTCGACGATCGACACCGTTACGCCGTATCCCTTCACCTCGGCGCTCAAAGCCTCTGAGAAGCCCTCTATCGCAAATTTGGATGCGGAATAGAACCCTTGGTAGGGGAGGCCCATCACTCCTCCGATGGAGCTGAGGTTGATGATGCGTCCGCTGCGCTGCTTTCTCATATATGGCAGCACCTGCTGGCACACGTTCACACACCCCATAAAGTTCGTCTGCATCTGCAGCTCTATCTCTTCGTGGGTGGCCATCTCTAGCGACCCTCCGATGCCCATACCTGCGTTGCATATAGCCACATCTATACGCCCTTCGCGTTCTATTATTGTTTCCACGCCGGTCTTCACCGATTCGGCGTCGCGCACGTCCATCTGGAGGAATCTAACCGTCTCGTGAAGAAAAGGCTTCCGGCTGGTACCGTAAACGATATGCCCTCTGGCAGCAAGCCGCTCTGCAGCCGCCTTCCCAAACCCGGAAGAGGCTCCGGTAATAAGTATAATCTTATTCATGGTGATTCAAATAACGGCGCAAAGGTACGCAAATTAGTTGGATAAATGCAAGCCCCGCTTTTTGGGGCGGGGCTTGCGTGGTTAAAGTGTTAGGATTAGAAAGAGTCAGCCTGGGGTCAGGCGGTGAAGAGGCCGAGGAGTTTGGAGTCGCTTTCGGCGGTGGAGGAGGTCCAGGCGGCGTAGATGTAGATGGTGTCGCCGGCCCAGTCGGCGGGGTAGGTGGCGGAGGCAGTCTCGGCGGCGCGGGTGGCGGCGTTGTCGGAGAAGACGTTGGTGTGCTTGGTGGCGTTGTAGATGCAGTAGAGGAGGCGGTCGTCGGCCTTGGCGTCGCCAACGCCGGAGTTGTCGGACCAGGAGATGGTGGCGGTCTGTGTGGCGGGGGTCACGGATGCTGCGATGGAGTGGGCAGGGGTGAGGTTGCCACGGGAGACAAGGACCTTGGAGAAGTCGATGGTGAAACCGTCGATGAGGTTGCCAGAGAGGGCATTGCGGTAGATTTGGCGGAAGAAGTTGGCGCGCTGGGACTTGGAGGTGTTGTAGTGGTGGTAGCCGGCTTTGTAGATGTCGCCGATGGAGTGGATGAAGACGGTGACGAAGGCGAGGCGTGCACGCTGGAGGAGCTGCGCGTCGGAGCGAGCGTCGTTGTGATTGCTGGCGAGTGAACGCCAAAGGTCGTTGCCGCGGACGGTGTAGCCCACGATGCGGCCTACCTGGCCGTTCCGGTGGATTTTCATACCATTGTTAGATTTTCCCATTTTGTTTAGAATTTAGAGTTTGTAAATAATTAATTATAATCTGAATACCGGCCAGTATTTTAGATTCGAGTTCGGGGTTGAGCCCATTCGACACTCATTCGATACACATTCGACATATATTCGACTTTCGGTGGGTGCCGTTTGATTTAACGGAACGAATATAAAGAAGCTTTTTGACATGGGCAAGGGTTTTAACATAAAAAAGTGTCAAAAAAGTTTTTGTGGTTGGATTGTGGAAAAGTTGTATCTTTGCAACGCAGACCGCAAGGAAAGGTTTGTCAGAGAAAGCGCATTTTCGCCTTATTCCGACTGTGTAAACCTAGACAATTTGCACATTACTGTGAAGTTAGGAATAGAGGAGTCACGAGATGCTTCCTTAGGCTGTATGGCCACATACATCCTAAGTGGAGCGATTCAAAGCACCTTTATATTCACTTCACAGGGAAGTCTAGGCCCTTACACAGGAAGATAGAGACATACTGAATGGCTCCACTTTCTTTGTTGCGCGTTTGTAGTGTGTGGATGAGCGTGTTAGAGGTGTGAACCAACTTGAACCAAAATGAACCGGATTGGTGAAGTGATTGTAGTGTAATTTTGCAATTCATTTATATACAAACTAAAAATTAAAAACAATGAAAAAAATCGTAAAATTGGCCGTGGTTTTGCTGTTAGCAGAGCTGGCTGTGGCGTCATGTGGGACGAAAAAAGAGACAAAAACCGAAGAGGCTCACGTAAATTACCCTAACATCACCGAGAATGGTGTAGGACAGTTTGTACTGGGAGCTTCTATTCGAGATATTTCTTATAAAGGGGATTATTACGACACAATAGTTTTCAAAATCATGTATTCTGTTAGCGGAACAATGGATGGGCAAGATTACGAGTGGACAGAGCAACAACTTGCAGAATATGGGGGCGAAGAAGACGGTTGGACCATAGAGAACACTCATGCAAATTGTTTCATTGTCTCTGGAATAGACACCCTTATGATAGTAACTGCTGACAATGAGTGGAGAATCACAAAAATAAAGATTATGTCAAACAAGTTCCAATTTGAAAATGGTTTACACATAGGTATGTCTTCCGGTGAACTTTTTTCTAAGTACAATGCAAAATTCATTACAACACAGAATGATTCATACTTGGGAGGATGTGACACTATTGAAATGGGGTATGAAATTCCATCAATGGCAAATACCGTAAGTCTTATTGCCGCAAAAAACAACCACATTTCATTTGAGTGTGACAATAATACTGATTACCCAATGTTTCCATGTAACAGCGAATACAGAGATGGTAAATATTATATGCCATTAGAAGATGTTAAGGACGATTTTCTTGCATATATAGTGATCATGAAAAAAGGCTATACAAGACTGTATCCAGAAAGGTGGGAATACAAAGGCTAATTATTTAGAACTTCAATCTGTGATTTATGAATAGAAATTGTTTTAGATTCTTGTTGTTTGGGGTATTAATTTTCTGCGCCTGTAACAACGATGAACATAAAACCACAGAAGCTGTAAATGCATCAAACGATGCCTATCAGCAGGCATTTACTCAAGCCATAAACAAAATGGAGAACATGGAGGAGTCGAAGGATGGTTTTAACGAGACTGGAAAAATAAAAAAAGAGGAACTGGCCAGTGAGGAAAACATGATTAGAAGCATGTTGCAGGGAACTTGGGAGTGGAGTGGAAGAACACATGTTTATGGTTCGATGTATGAAAACGTGAGCTGCCGATTGGTAGTGGATGGAAATCATATCACATTTTATGGAAACAACGGCGTGATGGATCAAGGTGACATCAAGGACATCGATATGGCAGAGGGAGTTATTTCTTTCGGTTCATCGTCTCGTGTTGAGTTTGACTTCATTGATTACTCTCGAGGAATATGTTTATACTACTCAAAAGATGAAGGGAAACGTTTCAAAAAGGTGTCGTCGTCCTGTAGTTCGGGAGCATATGCAAGAGGAACAGGGTCTTCTAATTCATCGGAGAGGGACGCGTTACTGAAGAAACTGGACAAGTATAACCAAGAGTATTTCTCGGTAATGGGTGAGTACCAGTCTGCAAGAGACCCGATGTGGAAAATGCAACGGTTACAGACGTTAAAATCAGTAAATGGCAATTGCATACACTATGCCCGACAACTTGGCGACAGGAAGTTGTTGGAGGAATTCCTGAAGCGTGACAAGGCATAGGACAGAGAATGGAATATACAGTTCAGATAGGTGTAGGAAACCGTCCCCATGGTTGCAAACCTTTGTTAGAGGCGGCGGATTTGTTGCAAATCCGCCGCTTTTTTCGTTTTTTGGGATGGGAGATAGTAGGGCTAATGGGAGTTATGGGAAGAGTGATGGGAATGAATGGGGGAGCGGCATATCGTTATATCGGGTTATCGTGATGTGGTTGCGGATATGGCGTCGGCAACCCCCTGTGGCTGTAGCTGATTACGGCTGGTTGTGGCGTGCCGTCGGCACGCTTTTTCTGTTGGCGGCAGCATTGTCCCACACTGGGAGTGTGGGGTTAATGGGATGGTGTGCCGTTGGCACACGGTTTGGCTGGTATCGGGAGGATGATATATTGTGCACGGGTCGTGTTTGGCAGAGGTGGTTGTGTCTATAGTACAACGCTGTTGCACTTGGTTGAGGCTACAGTAGCGTGAGCATGTGGGGTTTTGAGGTTTTTTTGTATTTTTGTAATTTTATATGGCAGCGTATTTATGTGTAATGTGTTGCTGGATAGTGATATATGGCTAAGAAGGGATTGCTTATAGAAAGCTTGGATTCTTTTATCCGTAAGTATTACAAGAACCGTCTGATACGCGGAATCCTGTATGCTTGTGCGCTTCTTTTCTCGTTGTTCATAGTGCTTGTGACGGCTGAGTATTTCGGTTGGTTCGGAAGGGGTGTGCGTACTGCTGTCTTCTGGTTTTTCATCGCCGCCATCGTTGGGGTGGTTGCCGTCTATGTTGTGTCGCCGCTGTTGCGGATGCATCGCCTCGCTGGCGGTATTTCTTATGCTGACGCCGCTCGTATCGCCGGCGCTCACTTCCCTGAGATACAGGACAAGCTGCTTAACTTGTTGCAGCTGCAGGAGATGGGCGGGAAGGCCGATGACGCAACACAAGAACTGTTGCAGGCAAGTATCGATCAGAAGTCAGCTTTGTTGAGGGTTGTTCCGATAGACAAGGCTATCAGCCTGAAAGTCAACTGGAAATATGTAAAATATGCGGCGATTCCGTTGCTGATAATTGTGGTGTTGTTGGCGGTGAAGCCGTCGTTCATAACCGCTCCCACTCAGCGCATCGTTCATCATAACGCTGTCTTTGAGAAACCTGCGCCGTTCTCGTTTGTGGTGACAAACAAAAGCCTCGAGGCGGTACAGCAGGAGGATTATACGCTTCAGGTCGCCGTGGAGGGATCGTCGGTTCCGGAAGAGGTGTATCTCAACATCGACGGCTATTCGTACAAGATGCAGAACCTCGACCGCACCCATTTCTCCTATACCATCAAAAACATTCAGCACTCCAGTGAGTTCAATGTCAGTGGGGGAGGGGTGTCGTCGAAAACATTCACAATCAATGTGTTCAACCGTCCATTGGTCACATCGTTCAGCGTTAAACTGTCCTATCCTGTCTATACGGGAAAGGGTGTGGAAACGCTTGCAAACGTTGGGGACATCGTGGTGCCTGAAGGTACTTCGATAAAGTGGTATTTTCAGCTGAAACACACAGATAACCTGTCGTTTATCATCGACAGCAACGCTTCATTCTTTACTCCCGACAAGAATGGAAGACTAGAGATATCCCATCGCGCAGGGCGTTCGTTCAACTATGCTTTCACCGTCGCAAATAATGCGGTGAGTTCTTCTGATACTATACGCTACTCTGTCACCACAATACCAGATGGTTATCCGCAAATCGCTGTTATGGAGATGCGCGATTCGGTTTATGACGACCGACTCTTTTTCAAAGGACGCATAAAGGATGACTATGGTTTCCGCAAGATGGATTTTGTGGTGGTACATGGTAATAAGTCAAGCCAACAATTATTTGATACTCTGTATTATCCGATTGCTGTTTCACGTGAAACAGAACAGGATTTCAGCTATTCATATAACCTCAACACTATTGATATCTCGCTCGGCGACCAGCTGTTCTACTTCTTCCAGGTATGGGACAATGACGAGGTTCACGGTAGCAAGTGTACCAAATCCCGTGTGTTCGAGTATTCGGTGCCTTCCGAAGAGGAGTTGAAAGAGACCATTTCGAAGAATGCCGCCGATGTGCAGAGCCAGGCCTCCCTCTCGATAGCTGAGATTATGAAATTGCAGCAGGAGATTGACGAGATGGTGCGCAAGATGGTCGATAAGAAGGAACTCAACTGGCAAGACAAGCAGGAACTGAAAAAACTGTCGGACAAGCAGAAGGAGCTACAAAACAAACTGGAGCAGATGAAGAACACCATCCAGCAGAACAACCAGTTGAAAGAAAAATACTATGAGCAGAGCGAGCAGATAATGGAGAAACAACGTGAGCTGGAGAAGATGATGGAGAACCTGATGAGCGAGGAGATGAAGAAAACTCTCGAGGAGATAGAAAAGCTGATGCAGGAAGCCGACAAGAAACAGGTGCAGGAGCAGTTGGAAAACCTCAAGATGCAGAACTCTGATTTGGAAAAACAGCTCGACCAGAACCTGGAACTGATGAAGCGTCTGGAGCTGGAGTCGCGCGTTGATAACGCTAAGGAATCTGCTAAGAAACTGTCGGACGAGCAGCGTAAACTCGCCGAACAAACCAATGATGCCAAGGGTAAGGACAACGAGCAGCAGAAGGCCAAGCAGCAAGAGCTCTCGAACAAATTCCAACAGCTGAAGCAGGATTTGAAAAACATAGAGCAGGATTACAAGAAACTTGAGCCGTCGTCCAATTTCAAGCTTGATGAGAATACCCAGCAAAACATCCAGCAACAGCAGCAGAACGCTCAGCAGCAGATGAACAAGGGCAACAACAAAGCGGCATCCAAATCGCAGCAACAAGCTGCAGATGGCCTCGACTCACTCGCACAACAGATAGAGCAGGAGCAGCAGCGTATGGAACAGGAGGAGATGGCCGAGGACGCCGAGCTGATACGTCAGCTGCTGAAGAACCTGGTGGGCATCTCGTTCAATCAAGAAGAGCTTATAAATAGGGTAGGGGAGACCTTCATCCAGGATCCACGCTATCAATCCATCATCCTTGAACAGAACCAGATAAAAGACGACTTCGCGCAGATAGAGGACTCGCTGCGAAGCATCGCCAAACGACAGTTCAACGTGGCGTCGGCTATCAACCAGAACTTGGGTGACGTGAACCTAAATATAGGTAAGTCGCTCAACACTCTTTTAGCATACAACCAGTCTTTCTATGGCAATTCGAAAAACAACGCGGCACCCAAGTGGATGCAGTATTCGATGACCTCTATCAATAACCTGGCGCTGCTGCTTGCCGAATCTCTCGACAAAATGCAGGATCAACAGCGACAAAGCAAAAACAGCCAATGCAAGAACTCGTCGAAGATGAGGAGCAAGAGCCAATGTAATAACCCGGGCAAAAACCCTTCACCCAAGTCGATGCGCAAGATGCAGGAGGAGCTGAACAAGCAGCTGGAGGCGTTGAAAAAACAACTCGAGAAAGACGGCAAACCGATGGCACGTAAGCAGATAGGGCAGAAAAACGGCATGAGTGAGCAACTGGCGAAGATGGCGGCTCAGCAGGAAATGATTCGCCGCATGATGCAGGAATACGGCCAACGTATGAAGGAGAGTGACGCCAGCAACACCAAACTTGCCAAGGAGATAGAACAGATTCAGCGCCAGATGGAGCAGACGGAGCAGGATATAGTCAACCGCACCATCACACAGCAGACAATACAGCGTCAGCAACAGATACTCACCCGTCTCCTCGAACACGAGAAAGCCGAGATGCAGCGTGAAAAAGAGCAGCGTCGTGAAAGCCGTGAAGGTAAAGAAATTTTTGCCCCATCCCCGCAGGAACTCGATCAATACGAGCAACTGAAAAAAAGCAACATTGATGTTTTCCGCCGTTCGGTACCGTCAATGACCGACTACTACAAGCGCAAGGTGGCGGATTATTTCTACAAGTTCTAGCGATTATACAGTCCTTCCTAAAACCTCTTTGGGTTGTCTTCCCATAACAGGAAGTCTTATTGTTCGGTAGTTGTTAATAAATTTATGATTTAATATATGTTAAATCACCTTAAAATAGTATCTTTGTGTAAGTCATATAACACACACGCTATTATGGAAGAGCTTGTTATACAGTCAAATACGGAAAATATCGAAAAGGTGGAATCCTATCTTTGGGATATCTGCGAGGCCAAGCATATCACCGACTATTTCGGCATTATCTCCGTTCCTGTGGTGCAAGCTGTTAAAAACTCCATAGAGCACGGCAACCATAACGATGCCGAAAAACAAGTGCATATCGCTTGTAACAATACGCCAAGTGGCCTCTCCATCAGCGTTTCGGACGATGGCAAAGGTTTTGACCACACAAAGTATGGCTCGTTTCCGGAAGCCGAGGGCGACAAGCAGGGTTTGTATCTTATCAAACTTCTCGCCGACAATGTATCTTTCTCCGACGGCAGGGTATCAATGGAGTTTATGTTGAGTGGGGTTGATGAACGTTACGCTGCAAGTCGTCGCAACGTGCTCGAAAATTTTGGTGTCAGAAAATGTGTTACGGTTTAAGCCGCATATTTTCTTATACAATGTTTCTCCGTTTTTTAAATTTTTTTCTGCTAGCAATAGCCGTTTTTGGTGCGATTTGTCAAGGCTGCGGTGTTGTTCGCCAATTCTATTTGATTCTCGTAAAGGAAAAAAGTGTACCACAACACATGTAATTGCTTGGCAATAAGTGCATAATAAATAGTTTTTCAGAATACGACCTGTAAGATCTAAAACCTATTCAACAACGATGGCAATCACTTTTTCGGAAAATATAGAGGGTTTTACACTACACAATAAAAATAAAATTAAAAATTGGCTCACAGACATCATACAGAGTCACGGCAAACATGTCGGCACCATTGGGTATCTTTTTTGTGATGACGAATTTGTACTCGAAGCCAACCAACGTTACCTCAATCATGACACCTATACCGACATCATCACCTTTGACTATGTTGAGGGGGATTTAGTTTCGGGCGACATAATGATAAGTGTTGATAGGGTAAGGGAGAATGCAAAAACGTTCGGCGTGAGTTTTGAGGATGAGCTACACCGGGTCATAGCACATGGAGTACTGCATCTTTTGGGACAGGGTGACAAGAGCGAAGAAGAATCGAAGGAAATGCGAAGAAAAGAGGAAGAAGCATTGCTTAAATTGCAAGTAATTATGAATATAGAGTAGGACAATTTAATAATTAATTGAATAAATAAACCGCCCAAATATACCAGAATTCCCGTTATTTAACACGCTGTTGTGCTATGCTTTGGAGTCAGTATGAAATAGTAGTCGTTGGAGGTGGTCACGCTGGTGCAGAGGCCGCTCATGCCGCTGCCAAGATGGGGGCTAAAACACTCCTTGTTACGCAAGAGATTGATTCTATTGCTCGCATGTCTTGCAACCCTGCTATGGGTGGAGTGGCCAAAGGGCAGATAGTAAGGGAGATAGATGCTCTCGGAGGTATGTCTGGCATTGTCACCGACCACACCTCCATACAGTTCCGTATGCTCAACCGATCCAAAGGACCTGCTATGTGGAGCCCTCGTGCTCAGTGCGACAAGGCTCGCTTCTCTGCTGAATGGCGGAACATCCTTGAGCATACTCCCAACCTCAGCATTTGGCAGGATGAGGTGATAGATATTATAGAACACGAAGGATGCGTAAGTGGAGTAAGCACTCGTATGGGCATTGAGATACCAGCCAAGGCGGTGATACTTACCAATGGCACTTTCCTTAACGGACGCATCTTTATCGGTGAGGTAAGTTTTGAAGGGGGTAGGATAGGGGAGAGGCCTGCCGTCGGACTCTCTGATTCCTTGCGTTCTAAAGGGTTCGAAGTGGCTCGCCTCAAGACCGGCACACCGGTTCGTATAGATGGCCGCACCATCGACTTTTCAAAGCTCACCGAGCAACCTGGTGACGATAACCCCCAGGGGTTCTCGTTCCTTCCGTCCGAACATCGTCTTAATACGCAGAAACCATGCTATCTGGCATATACGAGTGAGAGAACACACGATATATTAAGAAAAGGATTCGACCGCTCACCGATGTTTCAGGGTGTGATACATGGCCGCGGTCCTCGCTACTGTCCTTCTATCGAGGACAAGATAGTTCGGTTTTCCGACAAGAGTCGGCATCAGCTTTTCGTTGAGCCAGAAGGCATAGATACAGTCTCTTACTATCTTAATGGTTTCTCGTCATCCCTTCCGTTGGAGATTCAGCTTGAAGCCCTTCGTTCAATTGAAGGTTTCGAAAATGCCCGCATATTCAAGCCTGGATATGCCATAGAGTATGACTATTTTCCTCCCACACAACTTTGTTTTACCCTTGAAACCAAGCTTATAGAGAATCTCTACTTCGCTGGACAGATAAACGGTACCACCGGCTACGAGGAGGCTGCATGTCAAGGACTTGTAGCAGCCATCAACGCTGTGGCAAAACTGAAAGGTTTGGAGCCGTTCATCCTCACCCGTGAGCAGGCTTATATTGGGGTGTTAATAGACGACCTTGTGACCAAAGGTGTTGACGAGCCCTATCGTATGTTCACCTCAAGAGCGGAGTATCGCATTCTTTTAAGGCAGGACAATGCCGACGAGCGTCTAACCCCGCTCTCATACGAGAAATACCATCTTGCATCCGAACAGCGTATGCAACGTGTGGAGCAAAAACAACAAAACGCTGCTCAGTTGAAGGAACATTTGTCCGCCTTGTCAGTTACCCCGTCGGAAATCAACGAGACGCTTGTCAAATGTAATTCTGCTGAGCTGCAGCAACGCACCAAGCTTGAGAATCTTCTATTACGTCCTGAGATTGATTTGAAGACTCTCAAAAATTGTTCGCCCGAACTACAGCAAGCCATAGAATCAATACCAGATGATATGCGGGATGAGGTGGAGGAGTCGGTGGAGATTGCCACCAAGTATCAGCGCTATTTAGAAAAAGAGCAGGAGGTGGCGGAGAGGGTTGTGAAGTTTGAGAATGTGGTTCTCCCTTCAGATATCGATTACCATTCTATCCACGCCATTTCTTACGAAGCCAGAGAAAAGCTCTCAGCTCTTCGTCCCAAAACGTTAGGCCAGGCCTCCAGGATAAGCGGAGTTTCCCCTGCCGACATTTCGGTATTGTTGGCCTATTCCTTGCCGTCGTAATGATTAATTGTTGAAAACTAAGCGCGGAATGTTTCTCGTGAAACATTCCGCGTAACTATTTTGAAAAAAGCGAGATATTTGTGGCAGATTGGTGTTTTTTGATTGGTATGTGGACGATAGGTTATACCATATTGTGGAGTGTGGCAAAAACTGCCAAGCCGGCAACGGATTTGATGTCGGTTTTGCGAGTAATGTTTTTGCGATGCGAGTTGACTGTGTGGATAGAGATATTGAGTTTGTCTGCTATCTCCTTGCTGCTGAGTCCTTGTGCAACGAGTATCAGCACTTCGCGTTCTCGCTCGCTAAGTTCGTAGTTTTCATCGTCGATGTCTTTAACACGTCGAACCTCATCCTTTAGTATTGTGGCAATTTGGCTGCGTTTTTCGCGGATGTCGATGACTGCGTGGAATCGGTGCAGCAGCTCTGGCTCCACGTATTGATAAACCAACGCTACGATGGCGATATTGGATTTTGCTTGAAGGAGTGAGGCCATCTGCAGGGATACTGGCGGAATCATGACTGTCGGATTGACAATCAGAAGGTCGGGTTGCATGGTTTTTATGCGTTCCTCCAGGATTGTTGCATCATGCAGAGGGGCAAGAAACTGAAATGAACCATCCTCGTCGAGAATTGACTGTAAGCCAGTGCGTATGATGTCGGATGGTTCGACGATCAAGGTGTCAATATTCGATTTCATCTACTGGCTCTTTTTGGCGAGGTTAATATAGGGTAAAAGGACGTGTTCCTCGATGGCTGCGTGGCGTTCGAAGTCAGAGGAAAGTTGCAGCAACCCGAAGATGAGTTCGTTCAGCTCTTCGGTATCGGCATGACTTGGCATGTACTTGTATAGTATCTGCAGCAAATCGGATATTTTGTCAACCATACCGATATGGGATTCAACCAGATGGATGGTGTTATTTGAAGCAGTAGTATGGCGTTGCAGACGGGGGTAGATATGTTTTTCCTCGTAAGCGAAATGGTCATACATCTCCTGTTTGTACTGCTTGAAGAAAAGCATCATAGCGTCGGCATAGCGCTGATCGGAGTTGTGGAGCACCCCATTGAGGTGACGTTCGAGATGGGGCATGCGTTCGTTGACATAGTATGTGTGTGAGGCTTGCAGGTAGGGTATTAGCATGCTCATATCAATGGATTCAAGCTCTTCTTCGGTGGGCACATAGTCGCGGAACGTATATATGTTGCAAACGAGCAGCACAAAGTCTGGAGAGACGTTGTGGCGAACACAAACCTCCTGCACGGAGAGGTTTCCTACACCAAGTCCTATGCCCAAACGCGGCATCAGGAGTACCAGGTTGTTGTTGGCCGAGAAAAGGTCGGCGAAACGGGTCTTTCTTGTAAACACGTATATGCGAGTTTGATGTTGTTTTTAACGTAGCATGAGAATATTCAAACTGCCAAAATAATCAGCAGAAATGATTTGCAAATATAACATTTTTTGAGAGTTATAATAAACTATTCTTTGAAATGTAAGAAAATCACTTTGTTAGAACGGTCACTTTAGAACAACAGCGCTTTTGTGATATACTTTTGAGCCATAAAAGCATACAAAAAATCTGAATACAGCAATAAAATTTCACGGAATGCGTTACAAGTTATTATTAATAATAATTGAACCATGGAAAAGTATGTTTGCGAAGTATGCGGTTATGTCTATGACCCCGCAGTTGGCGACCCTGACAACGGAATTGCCCCAGGCACTAAATTCGAAGACTTGCCCGCCGATTGGGTGTGCCCGCTTTGCTCTGTCGATAAGACAAACTTCAAGAAACAATAACTACGCCAACATTAACGCAATTCTGCGATTAAGGCGAGAGAAAAGCAGACTTGCTTGTTTTTCCGAACCGAAGCAGAATGACGCCGAAAGACGGCAATAACGCATTAACACAATAACGCAATCATTAAAATTTATCATTATGCTTAACAAGAAAGTATCAGACCTGCTCAATGAGCAGATTAACAAGGAGTTGTACTCGGCTTACCTGTACCTTGACATGAACAACTATTTCGACAAGCGCGGCTTGAACGGCTTCGCTAACTGGTACATGATTCAAGCTATGGAAGAGCGCGACCACGCTATGCTTATCTACAAGTACATGCAGAACAACGACTGCCCTATCGTGCTGAATGCCATCGCCAAACCCGACAAAAAGTTCAAGAAAGATATGGACGTGCTGAAAGCCGGTTTGGAGCATGAGGAGTATGTAACCGCCTCAATACATACTATTTACGATGCTGCCTATAAGGTAAAAGATTTCCGTACCATGCAGTTCCTCGACTGGTTCGTGAAAGAGCAGGGCGAAGAGGAAACCAACGCTCGCGACATGATTACCAAGATGGAACTCTTCGGCAGTGACGCCAAGAGCCTCTATATGCTCAACCAGGAGCTCGCAGCAAGAGTATATTCCGCACCAAGTCTTGTACTTGACTAAAAGACAGAAAATTATTAATCCATAAAACACGAAACAACTATGTCAAAGAAATTTATCTGCCCCGTGTGCGGCTATGTTTATGAAGGCGACGAGATGCCCGAGAAGTGCCCTATCTGCGGCAAACCTATGCAGGAAGTGAAAGAAGATATCAAGACTTGGGCTGCCGAACATATCGTAGGCGTTGCCAAAGACGCTCCTGAGGATATCAAGATGGACCTCCGCGCCAACTTCGAAGGCGAGTGCAAAGAGGTTGGAATGTATCTCGCTATGGCCCGTGTGGCACACCGCGAAGGTTATCCCGAGATCGGTCTCTACTGGGAGAAAGCCGCTTTCGAAGAGGCCGAGCATGCTGCCAAGTTTGCCGAGCTGCTGGGTGAAGTACTGACCGACAGCACCGCCGAGAACCTCAAGATGCGTGTCGATGCCGAGTACGGCGCAACCGCCGGCAAGACCGACCTCGCCAAACGTGCCAAAGCGCTGAACCTCGACGCCATCCACGACACCGTCCACGAGATGGCTCGCGACGAAGCCCGTCACGGAAAAGCACTCGAAGGACTTCTCAACCGCTATTTCAAAAAATAAATAGGGTTTCTATTAATGATAAGGCTACCGACTCTATGTAGGCGGTAGCCTTTATTATTGCCACTTCCCTTGTGGCCACAAAAAAAGCGGCCGCCCGTTTCACCGAGCGGTCGCCTCCCGTTATTAATCCACAAAACCAAAACATTAGCGCCTTTACGGGCAAAAGCATAATGGCAAAATGCGCTGTTCCAGTTTACGATTGCAAAAGTACTGCCGTCGTGAAAAACAGCAAATAACCAAAGTTAGGCAAAATAACCACTCACACTCACTACTTTTAGTGGTCGTAGTCATTTTTCAGCTCAAATCACTATCCATCGACGGCCCTTCGGCGAACTCTCGATGGAATTTGTGTAACGTTCTAGGTATCAAATGATCATGCAAAACATTCATTTCGTATCTCAAACACTTGAAAATTATTAAATTAAAATCAGATTATGAGTTTGGGTTCACAATGACTTTACTACAACTTAACCAAAACATAACTATAAGACAATAAATCTTTTTTCTTTGCGTTACAAACAATATGAATAACACAGACTTTTGGAAATCAATCGAAACCATTGTCACCGATGGTTTCACACCCGAAGGTCTGCAAAAACTTGACCATTATGCAGAGCTATTTATCAATGGACGGCTTGTATATCAACGATTTTCACCGTTCGAACAGCATGGCTGCGCAGCGGGAGGTCCAACGCATGTCATTGCATCCCTACTCGCGGGAGCAGAAACTGCGGCAGATAGAGCTGCTGCACCTGATGGCAACGATTTCAAAGCAGAAGTCAAACGAGGAACGCAGCAAGCTGAACGCATAGAACGTTGGGCTCGTGCCGTCGGATGCTGGACAGAATCCATCGATGACTCGTTAACTAAACAACTTGGTGAGCAGATTGCCGAAGGTGGGGAAGCCAAAGTTTACGACCACGGAGCCACACTTGTGAAAGCAATTGGCCTTGACTATTTTATCCAACCTATTCTGGCGCTCGACCGTATCTCTCTGCACAACGCCTATTTCCCAGAAACCACATTGACCGTGCTGGGCTTTGGCCGCACAGCCGATGGCGAGTTCAAGATTATCGTCGAGCAACCATTTGTAGAGGGAACGCATGTGTCTGACAAAGAGATTGCCGACTATATGCACAAGATGGGCTTCGAACTGCACAACCCCCGCAACTGGACATACTCCACCCCCGACATCTATCTCAGCGACATGCACGACGAAAACGTCATCAAATCGCGCGAGGGCAACATCTTCGTGGTTGATTGTGACATC
This sequence comes from Bacteroidales bacterium, assembly GCA_017616895.1. Lineage (GTDB taxonomy): Bacteria > Bacteroidota > Bacteroidia > Bacteroidales > P3 > Colimorpha. Next base: position 76,746 of record JAFZXE010000026.1, on the reverse strand, counting down.
CGCATCAACACCCCTGAACTTAAAACAGGTGGCACGCGGACAATGACAACCGAAATAAAGATCTCGTGACAAAATCCATTAATGCACAGCTAAACCAACACATCAATTATATCATAATACCGCACATAGTAACAATCACTTAATGACATAATAATCTAAAATACTAATAATTTAACAGCGTTTGCTATTTATTCGGCACAAGCATTGAAACCTGAGAAATTTCAAAAGTAAAAGTCACGGATAAGTCTGCGAGCGTCTGCGCAATGCGTAGATGGCGACTTATTGACTTTTACGGGCACTCTCAGGGCCTCAATGCGTGGATAAGACAAAATCTACGCTTTTTTAGTGCCCTGCATTGCCCGTAAGCCCGATAGGTAGCCGCGCTCGTAAAGACTATCTATATGGCGAACAAGAATTTGAATGCCGCAAAAACGGCGAAGAAGGATGAGTTTTATACACAGTTGACAGATATTGAGCGTGAGTTGCAGCACTATTGGCCACACTTCCGTGACAAAGTGGTGCTATGCAACTGTGATGACCCATACGAGAGCAACTTCTTTAAATACTTCGCTCTGCGATTCAACCAGTTGGGATTGAAGAAACTGATATGCACTTGCTACAATGGCTCTCCTGTTCAGGGGAATGAGCTGTTGCTGCATTTTGATGGGTTCGATGCCGAGCCCACCAAGATTGCCTACAAGGTAGAGATAACCGAAGTGAAGGATTTGAATGGCGACGGAGCTGTTGACCTCTCCGATGTCCGCTACCTATTGCAGAACGACAAGAATGTGCTTTCGACGTTGAAGACGGGAGATTTCCGTGATCCCGAATGTATTGAGTTGCTGAAGCAGGCCGATATTGTGGTGACAAATCCTCCCTTCTCGTTGTTTAGGGATTTTGTAGGACAATTAATCAAATATGACAAGAAGTTTTTGATTATTGGAAATGTAATGTCGGTAACATGCAAAGAGATATTCCCCTTAATCATCAATAATAAGTTATGGCTGGGGCCAAGTATTACCAGTGGGGATCGAAAATTCAATGTACCGAGTGATTATCCATTAGATGCAGCAGGATGTGGAGTGGATGAGGATGGAAGGAATTATATTCGAGTAAAGGGTGTACGCTGGTTTACAAACCTTGACCATAACAAGCGTCATGACAAATTAGATCTTGTATGTCATTTCTCAAGGGAAGAGTATCCTATGTATGACAACTTTGATGCAATAGATGTCGGGCAAACTTCAGATATACCTATGGATTACGATGGAGTTATGGGTGTTCCAATAACCTTTTTGGATAAATACTGCCCAGAACAATTCGAAATAGTAGGTTTATCTCAGATTGGCTGTCACGATTTATTGCCTGATAAAAAGAAATACAATAGTTACAAAGAAATTGTCAGAGAAACAGATATTCCGACAAAGTCTTCGGGTGGAAAAACCAATGAGAATGCCGTTTTGCCAGGAAAGGGAACAAAGAAAACATACTATCTAGGGCCTAGTGGAGAAATCGTTCATTCTGAGGCCAAACGAATATTTATTCGCAACAAACATCCCCAAACGATATGATGACAATAACACCATTAGAGATAACTGTTGGCGAAATCACCAAGGGTTACGTAAACAACGACGAGATGGGCGTCCGTGGATACGGTGGATTGCTCGATATCCGTCCTCCTTACCAGCGTGAGTTTATCTACGACGAGAAGGAACAACAGGCGGTTATCCGTACCGTGTTGAACGGCTATCCTTTGAACGTGATGTATTGGGTGAAGCGGTCAGACGATGCCGATTGCCCCTACGAGGTGATGGACGGCCAGCAGCGCACATTGTCGCTTTGCGAATATGTGGCTGGTAAGTTCTCGTATTTCTTCAAGAACTTCTTCAACCAGCCAGAGGACATACAACAGAAGATTCTCGACTATAAGCTGACCGTCTATATGTGTGAGGGTGAGCCATCGGAGAAGTTGGAGTGGTTCAAGACCATCAATATAGCGGGCAAGCCGCTCAACGAGCAGGAGATCAATAATGCCGTATATGCAGGACCTTTCGTGTCGGATGCGAAACGACATTTCTCCAAGTCTAACTGCGGTGCATACCGACTGGGAAAGGATTTGGTGAACGGCACGCCAATACGACAGGATTTCTTGAAGAAAGCTCTTGAGTGGATGGCAGAACACGAGACCCGTGAAGGACACATGCAAACAGCTGTGGGATATATGGCTGTACATCAGCACGACCCGAACGCCAACAACCTGTGGACGTATTTTCAGACGGTGCTGAATTGGGCTATCACGAACTTCGACATGAAGAAGTTCAAGAAAATCATGAAGGGTTTGGATTGGGCATGGCTGTATGACAAATATGGCTCAAAGACGTTGGATACAACTGCGTTGGGAAAGCGAATTTCAGAGCTGATGCGTGACAGTGAAATACAGCGTCAGGCGGGCATTATACCATACGTTTTGACCGGTGACGAGCATTATCTAGATTTGAGGTCGTTTCCAGACGATATCAAGTTGTCGGTGTGGGAGAAGCAGGGACACAAATGTGCGAAATGCGGTAAAGAGTTGGATTTTGAGTTTATGGAGGGCGACCACATCACTCCATGGTGTGAAGGTGGACGCACGGTTGTTGAGAACTGTCAGATGCTGTGTCAGGAATGCAATAGACGGAAAGGAAAGAAATAATTATTGTTGGAATACCCCTCAAAAAAGTGTATTTTCTAGTTTCGAGGGTTAAAGAATCTTGTTAGGAAATAGAAATCTATGGCACCAGCAGGCAGCTGTCGCCGTAACTTAGGAATCGGAATTTGTTGTCCAGCGCATAGCGATAGCAGTCCTTCCAACTGTCGCCTATAAGAGCTGATACCAATAGTAAAAGTGTGCTCTTAGGTTGATGGAAGTTCGTCACCATACCGTTGATTACATGATATTTGTAGCCAGGTGCAATGATAAGCCGTGTCTCGCCATAGAGGGTGTCGAGTGACTGGCTGTCGAGCCAGGCAAGCACGTTGCCGTAAGCTTCGCCCAAAGTGGGTGTGTCATCACCTTCATATGGCTCCCACTGCTCGACATGCATGGCCTTTGCGTTGGAATCTTTACCCAGCTGTACACCGAACCAATAGATTGATTCCAAGGTTCTCACACTGGTGGTTCCGATGGCGATGAGAGGTTTTCCGGCATGTTGCAGTATATGCTGAATGGTGCTGCGGTTGACCACTATCTTCTCTGTGTGCATCTCGTGTTCGCCTATGGTGTCGCTGCTGACGGGTTTGAAGGTTCCCGCACCAACATGCAAGGTGAGAAATTCTGTGGCGATATGTCTTGTTTTCAGTCGGTTGAACACCTCGTCGGTGAAGTGCAAGCCTGCGGTGGGTGCCGCCACCGAGCCCATGGGGTCGGCATAGACGGTCTGATAGCGTGTATTGTCGTCGTTCTCGGCCTCGCGGTGCAGGTAGGGTGGGAGAGGTATCACTCCGGCCAGCTCAATTACTTCGGCAAAGCTGATTTCCCCCGTCCAACTGAAATCCACTATCCAGGCATTACCCACAGGCTCCCTGCGGGTGGCGGTGAGGGTATAAGTGACCTGTGACCTGTGACCTGTGCCTGCTGGCTGCTGCCCGCTGACTGCTTTTGTCAAATCTCCGCTTTTCCACTTCTTGTTGTTGCCTATGAAACAGAGCCATTTGCAGCGTTCGCGTTGCTCGAAAGCCTCGGATATAGCTGTTTGGTACGGCTCAAGGCAGAAAATCTCTATCGTCGAACCCGTCTCTTTTTGGAATACAAGTCGGGCATGTATGACCTTGGTGTTGTTGAAGACGAGTAGTGTATCGTCGGGCAACAAGTCGGGGATGTTGCAGAAAGTATCTTCTGTTATCGTACCGTTCTTGAAAACAAGCAGTTTAGACTGGTCGCGTTGTGCGAGAGGGTACTTCGCTATGCGCTCTTCGGGCAGGGGGTAGTCGTAGTCGGCGATAGCTATCGTCTTAGGGTCAGTCATGGTTTCCAATATAAAAGGTGGCGACAGATAGAATAACATACCAGAGAATGATGAAAAGGATTCCGATGACGCCGAATAGCACCAGCAGCGTCAAGCACGAAATGAGGAAGATGAAGCGTATTTTGTTGTCATCCCATTTCAGGTTTTTAAACTTGAGGGCAAACAGAGGAATCTCCGAAACCATAAGCACGGCGCAGGTTAGGGCGAGGACCGCTAAAAACACAGAGCCCGCCGGTGAGAAGAGGAAGATTGGCAGGTCGTGAAGCCGAACGAGTGCGACCGATGACCAGTGAGGGCAGTTGTAATAGAACCCTATGCAAGCCCATACGAGGGCGTTGGACGGAGCGGGAAGACCCAGAAACGACGATGTCTGACGTGAGTCGAGGTTGAATTTGGCAAGTCTCCAGGCCGCTGCCAGAGGTATTAGCAGAGCCGAGAAGGCGAGCCAGTTGGGAGAGGCGTGATGTAAGAGGATGTAGAACAAGATGAATCCCGGCGCCACGCCAGAGGTGACGAGGTCGGCGAGAGAATCCAATTCCTTTCCGACCGGCGAAGCAACCTTCAGTGCGCGAGCGGCGAGCCCGTCGAAAAAATCGAAGAAGATGCCCAACAAGATAAATATGGCTGCAAAATGCAGCTGCCCGAGGACCGCCTGCCACGCGGCTATGGTGCCGCACAAGAGGTTGCAGAGGGTGATAAAGTTGGGTATGTTGCGTTTAATGGCGTTGAACATAGTTTTTGATGGGTCTATGATTCGGAAGTAAATAAAAAAAGCAGTCAGCAGCCTTTGTATCACTTGACTACTGACTGCTAACTACTGACTACTGACTACTCTTCGGTATAGAGTTGAACGATGGTCTTGAACTCCTGGTCCTCCCAGTAGTTGCGGAACTCGACATCGGTCTGTGCTGTCTTCTTGTACTCGTAGTTCTGTGCTACCGACTCCTTGAGGTTCTTCAAGGCGTTGGCTTTATCACCCAGACGTGCGTAAGCAACAGCGCGGAGGTAATAGACCTCGGCATTCTGGTCGAGGCAGCAGTCGAGGGTGCGGATAGCGGTTGTGGCTTGGTCGTTCTGCAGCTGAGCGAAGGCGAGGTTAAAGCTGCAAGTGTTGCCCTTCAGGCTCTTCTCAGCGTCCTCATAGTTGCCCTGTTTGAGGTTAAGGATGGGAATGTTGGCGTTGGCATCGACGCTGCCCTGACGCTGCGCCTCCTCAAAGTATTTCTTCGCCATCGGGTACTCTTTCTTTGCCATATAGAGCAGGCCGGTATTGTTGAGTACGTCGGGGTTGTGGGGGTTCAGCTCGCGAGCCACGTTGAGGTAACGTTCTGCCTCCTCGACATCTCCCATATAGAGCGATACGGCGCCTGCATTATTCCAGGCAGCCCACTGGTCGCTGTGGTTTTCAGTGGCCCACTTGTAGTATTTCAATTTGGTGGGATAGCTGTAGTTGATGTAGGCGGCATACATCAGCTCGTCGAACGAAAGCTTCGATGGATTGATAGTGGCCTGCTTGGCGAGGTCTTGGTCGTTTTTACGAGCCTCAGAGTAGTAGAGGGCTATCTGTGCACGACGCAGGTTGGGGAAGATTTCGTCGGCCAGCTGGGTATAGACGGTCGCGTAGTTCTTAATCATCTGCTCGCGTTTGATGAGGTTCTGCTGAGTCTCGACGATGTTTACAATGTTGTGTTTGTCCTGGATGTTCGACTCTTCAACCATCAGCACGAAGTGTACCCAGTCTTCACCCGCGGCGCGTGTGGTCTGAACCACCTCTTTCTGAAGGTTGTATTTGAAGTAGTCGAGGTCCTGCGGTTTCACCTTGGCGCGTTTAGCCATAGCGTTGAGGGTCTCTTCGAATACGCGTTTGAACTGCTCGGCAGCCACGTCTGCACGGCCTTTCGACACACCTACGTTGTTGGTCTCCTCGCCTTCGGGCGAAGCCCATCCGGTGATGGTCACCTGCTTGGGCATACCGTTCTGCAGCATGATTTGCTTCAGCTCTTCGAGGCCGTTCTTTGTGTCGAACTTGCGGTTCATCTCGAAATTCCAATCCAACTTAGAGAGCCCGTTGGGGAAGTAGATGTCGGCTGTCTCGACAACGCCTTGTTTCTTGTTGTAGTTGATGGGGGCAATGGCGATATTGCCGCGGATATCGACCCATGCCGAGGTGTTGTTAACACCGTCGGAGATAAGCACTTCGTTGAAGGTCTTGCCATTGTGTTTATCGACAATCTCGTCGGCGAACTTGGTTTCGGCATCGGTGAAGGAGGTCTTGTAACCCACAGGTGCGAGGGTGACGCGGCCGGTCTCCATGCCAGGTTTGAAATCAATAAGGTCAGTGTAGGTGAAGCGACCGCCTGTCTGGTATTTTATCATAGTGCCGTCGCCCTCAACGTTCTCACCTTTGAGAGTCATAGGCTCCAGCGGAATGCTACCGCCGTCCCAGGTGAAGACGGGCTGCACAAAAACGGCCACATTCTTGGCAAAATATTTTTGCGGGATGGCACCGGTGAATTTTACCACCACCTTGTCGTCCATCGTAGCCACAGGATCTGGTATTGCCTGATAGCGCACTTCTCCCGCGTGTCTCTTCATGTAAGACAATCCTTTGCATCCGACAAACATGATGCACATCACAGGGATGAGAAAGAGAATTTTTTTCATGTATATAACTGATGATTAGTGTTTAACAAGTAAAATTCGTTATGGTTTTTAACTCTTTCACGAGTTCTTATTAAATTGCAAAGATACATAAAAAGTTTTAATGAGAGAGCTTTCTGCCTTTTGATTCTATTCTGTAGGGTCATTCTTCGTTAGGTACAGTGCTTCCCGCTGCAGGCTCCAGATGTTCACAAACCGATATCAAAGTGCAGTATTTACAGTTTTCTTTGCCCTTGGTCATGCGGAACGGAATTTCTTTGTCGAACATCTCTGAAAAAATATTTTTCAGCATTTCCTCGAACTGTTCAAGGGTCTCTTGTGTCAAGGTTTCGTCTTCATGTATTGTTGCTGGCAAAAAGGTTCCGCCGAGTTTCTGCAAAGGACATAAACCGGAAACAATCGGCTCGTGCGCTTTGTGGGTCTTGGAATAATACCATGAGTAGAACATCACTTGGAACCATTTTTCATACACGTCCCTCCAGTCGTTGGAATCTATCGCTTCGACAGTCATTTTGTTGTCATCGACTTTCCCCGTCTTGTAGTCGATTACCCTCAGCTTGCCGTTTACTCGGTCAATGCGGTCAGCTGTCGCCCAGAAGTGTAGTTCCAAAGATTCTCCGTTTATTTCGAGCGTCACGGGATCCTTCATTGTTTCTTCAAGTTGTACAATCTCTAACGAGTTGCTTTCAAGAAAAGATATCTCGTTTTCTAGGAATTTTGTGATTTGCATTATGGCTATGTTTCGCAGCAGGTCGTTTCTGCCTTCGTGCATTTCACCGTTGACCAAAATCTTCTTTAACTGCTCTTCGACCATCTCAGGGACTTTTTTAATAGTCTCTTGCAGGACCTCTTTTTCTACTTTGCGTTGAATGAAGGGTTCGTAGATTTCTCGTAAACATTCATGAATGGCTGTTCCGAGCTCATTGGTTTCTATCACGTCCGAGATTTCTTCCTCTTCGTTGACCTTCAGCAGGCTCTCGTAGAAGAACCTGAACGGGCACTTTACATACTTGCTAAGGGACGACGGCGAAAAACTTTTGTTTTTTAACCGCTCCATTATCTCATCAGTCTTTTCTATCTCTGTGACTAGGTGGTTGTCGAAGGATTTGTTGCTGTTTGAAACGGTTGTCTCGGTGATTTCTATGTTCTTGTATCGTTTGGCTAGTTCTGCGCGTACTTGTTGCACAAAGCGGCTTTCCGAGTTCTTGCCGCTGTTCTCGCTCATGATATACACCTCTTCGGCACGCTGAATCAGGTGATAGAAATTGTAGGCATAGACGGCGTCTTTTTCGTAGTAAGTCGGCATTCCAAACGCTTTCTTCAAACTGTTTGGAATCAGAGTGTTTGTGCTTCGAGTCGAAGGAATGACACCTTCATTGGCCGACAACAGTATCACACGTCGGAAGTCCAGGTTTCGAGTTTCCAGCACTCCGAGAATCTGCAAGCCGCTTTCGGGGCTGCCTTTGAGCGAAATATGACGGCGTTGCGCAATGCGTAGATAGATTTTTCTCAATGTCTGCACATCTTCAATCAGAGTACTTCCTTCCGACCCCACGGTTTCTAAGTGCTCCTTTAGAGTGTCTAGATAATCTATCGCCTGCACCAGACATTCTAATGCCGCCATCTCCTTGGACTCTTTGGCAATCACATCTTTGGACTGCAGGTGCTCAGCGGTTTTCCGTACGGTGTCCAGCACCTCGAAAGGATTATTCGGGTCTGCCTCGAATAGGAATGCGATGGGCTCTATATCTTCACCGGTATTATCGAAGATGTTCCGCAGGTTTTCCAGACTTGCATATATAAACTTCTTCTCGGTCAACTCCTTTACCACTTTCTCAATTTTTGAGCCCGACCCTACCAAGCCACAGATATACGGGTTGCCCAACAGGTTGGTGATGTTCTTATGGTAGAACATCCTACCCTCTTTGCGCATGTCGGCATAAAGACCCAGAATTGACAGCGCCAGAGAGTGCATATCGGTGGTTGTAAATGGAATACCCATAGTGATGTTGGCTGTGGAAATCTCTTTTGGTAGAGAGTTCAACACAGTCGTTATCAAACTTTCGTCAGCCAGTACCAGCGCCGTCTCGTCAATAGTTATATCTTTCTCGCTAGTGCCTTGTTTTGCAGCCATTTTGCTCAGCAGTGTCCCAGCATATTTGGCCTGCGTAACATTGTCGGGAGCCGTTACGATGTTGATGGTCTTCTTCTCTTTAAAGTGTTCTTCAAATGTCTTTATTGCACTTATTTCAAGGTGTTTATTGATGAATTTCCCAGCTTCGTGAGAAGAGTCGCTCACATAGTAATCATCCCCATCAGGTATGTATTTTGCGCAACCGCGCCTGACATAGGCGCTGATGATAGCCTCCTCGCATCTCGACAAAGCGTTGAAACCAAGGAAGTAAAGATTCTCCTCGGTTCGCTCGTCAAGGATGCTTTCTATGTTCTCGGCCACCTTGCGGTATGCCATTCCGTAATAGGCTTGGCCTCGTTCTTCAAGCAGTTTATTCAATTCGGTGTAGTACCTGTATATCGACTTGTAGAACTCAAGATAATCTTTCTGGAATTTGGTCAGTTCTTTTCCGCTCACATCCCATTCGCCTATCTTTTTGATGTCGTGCAGGTTGCCATATATGTCTTGGACATTTACCATGTAGCGGTCAATCTCAGAGAAGTCGGCCAGCATCATATCGGCCATTGGGATGAACTGTTCCAGGGTGCGATGGTCGGAAGTGTTGATTTTATGGTGTATATGATAGAGTTCGAACAGCAGAAACTCGTTAGGAAGAATATCTACATCACCCAGTTCTGCCACAAGGTCGTCAAGCACTAAGGTTTTAGGCATGATGAATGTCTCGCCGAACAATTCCCGCATATATTGTTTCACGAAGAGTGCCGGGCGTTGGTTGTTGAATACCAGCGTCACATCGCCGAGGTCGCTGCCCTGTTCCGCTATTATACGTTTGAGACTTTCTTTCAGAAATGTTTCCATAATTGCTGGTTTTCAAGTATTCTCCATGAAACTTTCCGCAGAGGCTAGTTTTGCGGGGGTTCCGACGTCCAACCACTCATCTCCCCGATGCTCGAATCCACCAATCTTCTCATTCTTAGCAATCTTAAGCAACTCAGGTATGATAGGATATGGGTGGTCAGCCTTAGGGAGACTTTCTATGGTTTCGGGATTGATAATCCATATACCGCTGAATGCCAGTTCTCTCACGCTATTGGGCTGCTTCATGCTCCAAAGCCTTTCGCCGCTTTCTCGGTTATGCCAGCCGCAAAGTGTTTCCTCACCGTCGAATATCAACTGACGTTTTGTGTCGCGTTCGCTTACGGCCAGAGTCACACTGTTACCGTTCATCAGATGCTGCTCCACCATGTTTTTCAGAGAAATATGGGACAAAATATCGACGTTGTGTACCAGTAAAGGCTCTTTGGCAGACAGCAGGCTTGCAGCTTTCTTCACCCCTCCGCCGGTGTCGAGTAGCATCTCTCTCTCGTCAGAAATCATCACCTCCACCGGCCACTTGTGGCTTTTGATATATTCAATCATCATGTCGCCGAAGTGGTGTACGTTTACGGCTATACGGCTCGCACCCTCGGTGGCAAGGCGGTTTATGGCTATGTCCAGCAGTGTCCGTCCGCCGGTTTCAACCAACGCCTTGGGTTTGTCGTTGGTGAGGGGTCGGAGCCGTGTGCCAAGCCCCGCCGCAAGAATAACAGCCTCCATAGGATAAACGTTTTGTCTATTAACGGAAAAACGGCGCGCTTATTGCGACCAGCCACGAGCCTATACCCAATCCTACACCCCACATCATCCTCGAAGCAAAACATGACTTTCACATGACTTTGATATGACTTTGATATGACTTTGAGTCAAGAATTGGCATCCTGCACATTTTCCTTGTTCATCTCATCCGGATTATCCGATATCTTTTAAGGCTTTTCTAGCCTGATGGCAGGCAAACCCGCAGCAGGGTCAGCATAGCCGTAGCCTATGTGCCATCCAGCACCCAATAAAGGAACCACCCCAAGTAGGACTTGGGCAGGACTTAGGTAAGGGTTGAGTAGGAGTAGGGTAGGAGTTGAGTAGAAGTTGACTGCTCTTTAACCTAGAACTACCCTAGAATTATCTTAGAATTATCCTAGAATTACCCTAGAATTACCCATGGTGCAAGTCGTTGTACAGTAGGCCATTATTATATCAAAGATATAATAATCCCGGAAGCTATGTCTTTTGTGTCGGTCGATTGCGTGGAAATTACTATCTTTGCAAGTTGAAAATCTTTTGCATCAACCATTATATGACTATAAACAAGACAGATATAGAAGGTGTTGTAATCATCGAGCCACAGGTATTCGGCGACTCTCGCGGCTACTTTTTCGAAAGCTACCACGACCAGCGCTATGCCGACGCTCTGCACCTCACCGACCCGTTCATTCAGGACAACGAGTCCCGTTCGCGCTACGGCGTGGTGCGCGGTCTCCATTTCCAGAAGCCGCCCTACGCCCAGGCCAAACTTATCCGTGTCGTCTGCGGCGAGGTGCTTGATGTGGCGGTTGACATACGTCGTTCTTCGCCCACCTTTGGTCGCCATATAGCCGTCCGCCTCTCAGCCGACAACCACCGCCAGCTCTATCTGCCCCGTGGCATGGCTCACGGATTCTCGGTACTCAGCTCGGATGTGATCTTCCAATACAAGTGCGACAACTACTACCACCCCGAGAGCGAAGGCTCTATAGCATGGAACGACCCGTCTCTCGCAATTGACTGGTCACTTCCGACCGATGACGTCATCCTCTCCGACAAGGATATGAGAAGTCCGCTTCTGGCCGACATAGTATCACCTTTCGAATAAAAAACGGCAATGAATATTCTCGTTACAGGAGCCAACGGACAGCTGGGTACGCACCTGCGTATTCTCGCTGCCCACGCCACAACAAACCGATGGCTTTTCAGTGATATAGACACCCTTGACATTACTGATGCCGATGCCGTAGCCCGTTTTATCGACACAAACGACATCGAGTGCATCGTAAACTGCGCCGCATATACTAATGTTGACGCAGCCGAAGATGCTGAGGCCGATGCTGACCGCGTCAACCACCTTGCCGTTGCCGTCCTTGCCAACGCTATGGCCGCTCGCGACGGACTTCTTGTACATATATCTACCGATTACGTGTTTGGGGGCAACGAGCTCAACAGCCCGTGCAATGAATCAACGCCAGTCAATCCACTTGGAGCCTATGGACGCACCAAGTTGGCTGGGGAACAGGCATTGCTGGCCTCCTCCTGCCAGCATATCCTCATACGCACTTCGTGGCTCTACAGCGAGTATGGCCGCAACTTTGTCAAGACCATGCTCAACCTTTTCGCTACCCGCCCGACTGTCAACGTTGTCTGCGACCAAATCGGCACACCGACATACGCCGGAGACCTAGCCTCTGCGATATTCACCATTCTCGAGAGCGAACTTTATCGTGGCAACGAAGGACTCTACCACTACTCCAACGAAGGCTCTTGCAGCTGGTATGACTTTGCCAAGGCTATAGCGCGCCTGACCGAATCCACATGCGATGTGCGTTCCTGCCTCAGCAGCGAATATCCCAGCAAAGTTCACCGCCCAAGCTATTCGGTGCTCGACAAGTCCAAATTCAAAGCCAGTTTCCACATCGATATTCCAGATTGGGAAATCAGTTTACGCAAATGCTTGGAAAACCTCTCCCACTAACATTTTTTCACTGGCCACCAGCACACTCTCTTACTTTTTTCTACCATTTCTAACGACAGCCTCATTCATGCGAAACCACGTTTCAAACGGGGTTTCGGTCATGTTATAGGGTTTTTCGGGGAAAATATGTTTTTTTTCAGGGAAAACCGTGAGGGAATCCTCCTATCTTTGCATCGAAAACAAACAATAAAAGAAAGGAGACATTATGAAAACCTCAAAATTCATCGCAGCACTTCTGTTAGGGATCGCCGTAACTGCAACCCCTGTCTATGCACAGCGAGGCGGTGGCGGTGGTGGTAGCCGTGGTGGCGGACATTCGGTCAGCAGCGGTTCACCCTCCCGTGGTGGTTCCTCCTATTCTGGCGGCTCGCGCAGCAGCTCTTCCTACTCAGGATCCTCTTCGCGCGGCGGCAGCTACTCATCATCCAGCAGTAGCCGCTCGTACAGCTCGCCTTCACCCTCACGCGGCAGCTATTCATCCAGCAGCCGTTCTTACAGCTCACCTTCGCCCTCGCGCGGCAGCTATTCTTCACCCAGTAGCCGTCCGCACAGCGACAACGGAGCATCGCGCGGATCATATAGTGCACCTTCCCCGCGCGGAGGCTCGTCTTACAACCACACTCCACATCGTGGCACACCCACCGACGGCGTAGTGCGCGGCACTTATAGTGGCACCCGCACACCCAACAGGGATGGCGGTCGCGTGGTCACACCCAGTGCGCCATCGCATCGCGGTACCTCGGATGCCTACAGCTCAAGTCGTCCTTCGGCTCCCGCCCCAGGTGTGGCTGGCACTCCACGCGGAGAAGTTAAACACCCCAACACACCCGTTGGTTCACGCGGTCCTGCCTATACAGGCTATGCACGCCCCGGCCGTCCTGGCGGTGTCACGCCTCCGGCTGCACGCCCCGTGCGTCCCGCTCCTTACTTCCATCACCCGCACCATCACGGCATGATTCACATGCACCCCGTAATCTGGCACCCCATGCCGCCGCGTCCTTGGTACTGGCCCGGATTCTGGTACTACTGCAACAGCTACTGGTATGACTACCACTGCACCGATGTCGTTGTGGTTCGCGAATATGTACGCGACAACTACAAGGTCGATATGATAGACTTCGCCATGAACGGTGACTACATGTACGCCCTCGTCAACTCCGACGGCAAGACCTACCTCCAGGTTTATAGCAAGGAGGACAAGCTTCTGGCCGAACAGGATGTCAACAAGAAGTACTGCAAGCTCGAAGTTGACCGCGAGAACGGTGGATGCTGGATATTCAAGAAGAACGACAAAGACCCGCTCCTCTTCATCTACACCGGCGACGAACTCCTCATCTACGAGGCAGACAACGAATAACTATACTGTGGAATGAATTAAGCGAGAGAGCCGCCCTGCAATCGTAGGGCGGCTCTCTCTTTCGGTTTGTACTATTTTGCGGGCGGCTTATTTGAAGCTGGCCTTGTATTTTTCAATCTGCACTTTCATTGTATCTACACATTCGAGCACTGCCTGTTCGAATGTGTCAGCCTGCTTGCTGTTAAACAGCGTTTGACGCGGCAGCGAGATGGAAATCTCAGCCACTTTGTTGTTTTCGCTCTCAGGCTTGTCCACCTTCAACGTCACTTCACATTTGGTGGCGTTATCTACCATCTTGTCCAATTTTGCCACTTTGTCGGTAACAAAGTTCTCCAGTTTTGGATCGGCCTTGAATTTTACGGCATTGATTACAGTGTTCATAACGATATGATTTTAAAGTTTAACAACTCAACTGATTTTGTCGGCTATTTATCACCTCTCGGATGTGCGTGTTTATAGGCCTCTTTCAAATGTTCGCGTGTATTGTGAGTGTATATCTCCGTGGCGTTAAGGTTAGCGTGTCCAAGTAGTTCTTTTATCGCATCGATGTTCGCCCCTTCGTTCAGCATGTGAGTAGCAAACGTGTGCCTGAAAACATGGGGGCTTATCCTTTCGGCATTTGACAGCAAACACATGTATTTCTTCACTATCCTATAGACGTCGTTCGCATTAATCGCCACTCCTTTCCCTTTCAAAAACAACGCCTCCGCACCAGGGTATGTCTCTTCTTTTAACGCCAAATACCTCTCAATATTGCCCAATAACTCCTCTTCCACTGGAATAAACCTCTCTTTGTTGCCCTTTCCGAGCACTTTTATCCTCTTTCCTCCGAAATCTATACTACCAATGTTCAGACCCGCCAATTCGGAACGACGCATCCCCGTCTCATACAGCATCCTTAGAATCAGCTTGTCACGCTCCCCTTCGTAACCCTCTTCAAACATTCCGTCTTCATATAGCCGCTCCGTTTCCGACTCTTTGAAAAACACAGGCAGTCTCTTGGGAACCTTCGGTGATTTCACTTTAATCATCACGTCTCCCTCCACCCATTTCATGTTCCTCATATATCTGAACCACGGACGCAACGACGACAGCTTTCTTCTCATCGTCCCCTCTCCTATGCCTGCCTCCATTTGCGCCATCTGCCATCCTCTTATGTCTCTTGCGGATATTTCTCCCACCTCCGTCACGCCTGCCTCCGTCAACCACTCTTCCAACCCCCTCAAGTCCGTCACATAATTCTTCACCGTCCCCTCTGCCAGACGCTTCACCGTCCGGAGGTACGCCTCATATTTAGTTATGCTTTCCTCAATGGTCATAAAAACAATACTCAAACATATAACGTAATTCATCAGTTTTTTATGATACAACATTCTATATTTGTATGGAGTATATCAATAATTGTTGCTAACTTTGCCACTCTTTCAAGCATTATGGACTTCACTTCAAATAGCTGCATATTAGGGCTTTCACCCATGGATGACGTTACGGACTTTCCGTTCCGGTCGCTCTGTAAGGAATTTGGGGCAGATATACTTTATACCGAGTTCATCGCCGCTGAGGGTCTTAACCACGACGCATTCAAGAGCAAACGCAAGATGACCATCTCCGACGCACAGCGTCCAGTAGGCGTTCAGATATTCGGGGCAGACGAGAAAGAGTTGATAAAATGCTTGGAATCAGTTGAGAGTGTATCGCCCGACTTCGTGGATATCAACTGGGGATGTCCTGTGAGCAAGGTTGCTTCGCGAGGTGCTGGCAGCGGGATGCTCAAAGACATACCTAAACTACTTAAAATCACCCAATCGGTGGTACGCCACTCGTCTGTTCCCGTTACAGTGAAGACTCGTTTGGGTTATGATGATGACAGTCGCTGTATTGCCACATTGGCACGTCAGCTGCAGGACGTAGGTATCGCTATGCTTGCTATTCATGGGCGCACCAAGACGCAGATGTACAGAGGTTTGGCTGACTGGAAGGCAATCGGTGAGGTGAAGAACGACCCGCAGATTCATATTCCAATATACGGCAACGGCGACATAGTTGAGGCGCGGCAGGCAGTGGGGATGTACAATCGTTACGGTGTTGACGGGGTGTTGATAGGTCGCGGTGCCATCGGAAATCCTTGGATATTCGAGCAGACAAAGCGCCTGATGCAGGGATTGCCCGAGAGGGAAATAACGGTAGCCGAGAGGGTTGATGTATGCCTCAAACATCTGTTAGCCAGTATCGACTTTTTCGGCGAGCATACAGGATTGATTGTGATGAAACGTCATTACGCCGCCTATTTCAAAGGATTGTACAATTTCAAGCAGTTCCGCACGTTATTAATGGAGGCCAGAACAATGGACGAGTTGATGCCGTTGTTCGACCGGATATCTGATTATTACAGCGATAAAGATGGAAGAGAAGCATGTAGTTGACATAAAGAACAAGAAGGCGTCGTTTGAGTATTTTCTTATTGACGAGTATGTGGCCGGCTTGGTGCTTACTGGTACCGAGATAAAGTCGATACGCGACGGTAAGGCAAACCTCACGGATGCCTACTGTACTTTTATAGGCAACGAGTTGTTTGTAAGACAGATGCATGTGTCTGAGTATCGTTTTGGCTCCTATATGAACCATCCCGCCAAGCGCGACCGCAAGCTTCTCCTCACCCGTCGCGAACTGCGCAAACTTAAGGCGCGTACCAAGGAGAAGGGCTACACCATAGTGCCTGTACTGCTCTTTGTTGACGATCGCGGCTACGCGAAACTGAAAATTGCCCTCGCCCGAGGCAAGAAGTTCTTCGACAAACGCCAGACAATCAAAGATAAAGACACTCGTCGCGACATGCAGCGCGAGATTGGGAGAAGGTAAAATCAATCGTTGTTTCGGAATCGCGTAATAACGAATAACAGATGAAACAATCGTGCAAATAGAGCTTCTCTCTCCGGCCAAGAATCTTACGCAAGGCGTCGCTGCCATCAAACACGGCGCCGATGCCGTCTATATCGGTGCTCCCGCGTTCGGCGCTCGGCAGGCGGCCTCCAACTCGGTGGCGGACATTGAGCAACTTGTAAGGTATGCGCACACCTACGGCGTACGCGTCTATGTGACACTCAACACCATTCTCTACGACAGCGAGCTGGAAGAAGCCGTAAAACTTATACGACAACTTTACAATGTCGGCATCGACGCCCTTATCATTCAGGATATGGGCTTGCTCGAATGTGACCTTCCTCCCATTGCATTGCACGCCAGCACTCAAACCCACAACTACACTCCCGAAAAGGTGCGGTTTCTCGAGCAGGTGGGATTCCGTCGAGTCATCCTCGCCCGCGAGACATCGCTTGAGAGCATGCGGCAGATACGACAGCAGACCTCAGTCGAGATGGAGGCATTCATCCACGGTGCCCTCTGCGTCTCATTCAGCGGCCAGTGCTATCTGAGTCAATACCTTGCCGACCGCAGCGGCAACCGCGGATGCTGTACTCAGCCTTGCCGCTCTAAATACGACCTCTACAATGCCGATGGCAAACTCCTGCGCAGCAACGAACATCTGCTCTCGTTGCGCGACTTCAACGCCTCGCAATACCTTGAATCCATGATTGATGCTGGAATCTGCTCGTTCAAGATAGAGGGCCGTCTGAAGGATGAGGCTTACGTCTGCAACCTCACCGCCTATTACCGTCGCCTGCTTGACGGAATACTCGAACAACGCCCTGAACACCAGTCTCTCTCATCTGGTAAGACCACACTCTTTTTCAATCCCGACCCCGAGCGCACTTTCTCCCGTCGATATACCGATTATTTTCTCAACAAGCGGCAGCCGATGGCATCGTTCTACACGCAAAAGTCCATCGGCAAGAAAGTCGCCAAGGTGCTGAAGGTCGAGCGTTCCGCCATAGTTGCAGATATTTACGAGCCTCTATCCGCCGGCGATGGCTTGTGCGCCTACGACTCCGAGACGGGCGAGATGACGGGTTTCTTTGTAAATCGCATTGAGGGCAAGTCCATATTTCCCAATACGATGCCCTACCTCAAATCTGGTATGGAACTATGGCGCAACCACGATGTGCAGTTTGAGAAGATTTTCAAGGGCAAGTCGGCGGAGCGCAAAGTGGATGTGTCGTTGACATTTTCCGACACTCCCGAGGGCTTTATGCTACATGCTGTGGATAGTGACGGATGCGAAGCTAAAGTACTGGAAACCTGTAACAAGACGGTGGCGAATAATCCCGAGAAAGTAAGAGAAACCATCTGTGCCCAGCTTTCAAAACTTGGCGGCACACCCTTCAACGCCGTACGGGTTGATTTAGAGTCGTTCCATACTTCGTTCATACCCGTATCGGTTATCAACCAGATGCGCCGCGATGTTGTCCAACAACTTATTGAGGAAAGAATAAAACATTTCCGCCCGACGCCATCAGAGAGAATTGATTCCAAAGATATTGTTTATAATTGCGGACCTACTGACTTCAGGCTTAACATCGTTAACCGTAAGGCGGAGCAGTTCTACCGTCGTCACGGTGTCTCAAACATAGAATACGGGGTTGAGCAAACCCACGACTACGACCAAAAACCTCTGATGACCACAAAATACTGTCTGCGTTACGAGTTAGGTCAGTGCCTGAAACACAAATGCAATCAACAAGTTGCGCCCGATTACAAGTCCGACCTCTACCTGGAAAACAACGGTCGCCGCCTCAAGTTACGCTTCGACTGTACCCGCTGCGAGATGGAGATTTACAAAGCACCGTAACAGAAAATATAACCCATTGTTTGTGAGAGTTTAAGTTGATTCAATGTACGCCTTCCGTCCGATTAAAGATCTGCTGAATGTTATGTTTTCCCCAACGTGTGTAGCGTGTGGGGAAGCGCTGGTGGGGGACGAGCGTTTGCTATGCCTAGAGTGTTTGAGCCACATCCCTTACACCAACTTCGCCACGATGACGGACAACCCGTTGGAAAAATTGCTGGAGGACACCATCCCGCATGTAACGGCAACAGCGTTGATGTATTTTGAGAAAGGCGAGGTATCGCAAAGCATCATACACGGGATAAAATACTACGGTAACCTGCGTCTGGCAAAGTTGTTCGGCAGACAACTGGGTGAATCTATCCTCGAATCGCACCGCTTTGACGACTTGGACATGATTATTCCCGTGCCCTTGCATCCACTTCGATGGATGAAACGAGGATTTAACCAAAGCCGTGAAATCAGTCTCAGCATTTCCGATAAACTTGGCATCCCGATAGAGAACCACCTGATTGCACGCACACATTACACCACATCACAAACGCGAAAAAGCCACCACGAACGCTCAAAAAATGTATCTGGGGCATTCAAACCCCACAACCTGAAGCAACTCAAAGGCAAACATGTGCTGCTGGTTGACGATGTGATAACCACTGGCTCAACCGTGAAAGCCTGCTATTCCGCTCTGACTCAAGCGGAAGGAGTAAGGGTGAGCGTGGCTTCATTGGCTTTTGCTGGATAGAAACTGCCTTTCAGATAACCCTAAACGTTGAATCAATACTTTCGCATATTATGGCTAAAACTCAGATTATTCTCTCCAACCGACAGTTGGCACTTAAACTGCTTGACCGCAAATTGAAAAAACTCAATGATGACCACAGCCGCAAGTATTTCATCTTGACCGACGAGAATGTGTTGGAACACTGCATGCCGACGCTTATATGCAACGTTACAGAACTCGAAGAGGCTGATTTCCTGGAGTTGCCGTCCGGAGAAGCGTGTAAGGAGGCCGAGATAGTAACTGAGGTATGGAAGTCGTTGATTGCCAGTAATGCCGACCGCAACGCTATCATCGTCAACCTCGGTGGTGGATGTGTCTGCGATGTTGGTGGATTCATCGCCTCCACATACAAAAGGGGCATAGACTTCGTAAACGTCCCGACCACGCTCACCGCTATGGTCGATGCCGCCATCGGGGGCAAGACGGCCATCAATCTCGATGGGGCGAAAAACCAGATAGGGTGCTTCCGCAACCCAATCATAACATGCATAGAACCAGCGTTTCTGGAAACTCTCCCCGAGAACGAACTGCGCTCGGGTGAGTACGAGATAATGAAGTCATTGATTCTAAACGGTTCGGGTATCGATTCCTTCCCGAGTGGCAACGTCCCCGACTACACCCCACTTATCAAGGAGTGTGTCGATTTCAAACTCTCCGTCGTAAAAGCCGACCTCTTGGACAAAGACCTCCGGAAGATACTTAATTTCGGGCACACCTTCGGCCACGCACTCGAATCCTACTACCTCTCACTCAACACCCCACGCACCCACGGCGAGTGTGTCGGCATCGGTATGCTCTATGCCCTCTATCTCTCACATAAAAAGCTGGGACTCAGCCGCAACACATTCCTTCTGTATCGTACCTGGCTCTCAAGCCGTATGGCTATTCCGCATTTCTCGCTCAAAGAAGTCGAGCCAATACTACAATTCATGCATCTCGACAAGAAAAACTGCGACGAGGCCGTACTCTGCGTACTCCTCCAAGATATCGGGGTGCCTGTGATTGATGTGGCGGTGAGCGACAACGAGATATGCGATACGCTGCTCAGCGCCGCCAAGATTTGATTCAGTTCTCGACCACCATTTGTGCGGTGTCGCGGCTCCTCTGTTCGAGAAACACCTGACGGCCGGCCACGATGCTGTCGATGACCTCCTGGGTGTAGTGGCGGACGGTCAGCAACTCCATATTGCGGTTGTAACGTACCTTGAAATCAACGCTTAACAAAGCGATAAGCTTGTCGATGAGAATCTTGTTGCTGTCGATACATATCGAGAAACTCAACGCTGTGTTCTGCATCAAGTTGACGCTCACGCCTACCTGCGACAAGATGGAAAAGATGCGCTGCAGGTTCTCTTCAGCTATAAACGAGAAGTCCTTCGGCATGATGGACATAAGTGTCTGGTCCTCTTTGAAGATATAGAGCGGCACCTCGGGTTTAATGACCGGGAACGGTCCCACCACCGAGCCGTCGGCCTTTGGGTTGACAAACGACTTGATATAAAGCGGTATCTGCTTGTTTTGAAGTGGTTTGATTGTCTTGGGGTGGATGACCGACGCACCGTAGTAGGCCTGCTCTATGGCCTCGTCGTAGGGCATCTCCTCGATCTTCACCGTATTGGAGAAGTACTTGGGGTCGGCGTTCAAGAATCCCGGCACATCCTTCCATATCGTCATCCGCTTCACGTCGAGCATATACGAGAGCACCGCAGCGCTGTAGTCGGACCCTTCGCGTCCGAGGGTCGTGGTCACCTCCTCGCCCGATGCCGCAATAAATCCCTGCGTCACTATCGACTGGCCTCCGTCGAGCATCTGCACCAGCGTCTCGCGGTTTTCCATCGTCCGCTTCCAGTCAACCTGCGCACACCTGTTCATCCCGTCGGTCACTATAATCTTTCTCACGTCAACCCACTGATTTCCAACACCGCATTTCTCCAGATAGGCACTTATTATCGTCGTCGATATCAGCTCGCCGAACGACACCACCTGGTCGTAGTCATAGTTGTACTCGCCCGATGACACCTTGCGGCATTGCTCCAGTTCGTCAAAGAGCACCCTCAGCTTGTCGTAAATCCCGTCTGTCGGGTTTGGGAAGAGGTGTCTTACAATCTGTAAGTGGTAGTCAACAAGATTCTTGTATATAATCTCCTGCTCGTCCTCCTGCTTTATGTTCGGCACCAACTGCTCCAACGCGTTGGTTGTCTTGCCCATAGCCGACACCACTATCACCATCTTCCGTCCGGCATCGTGGTAGTGCTTCACAATCGACGCCATATTCTGCACCGCCTGAGCACTATTGACCGACGCGCCACCGAATTTAAATACTTCTATATCCATCGTGATTGTCTGAGAGTGTGATTGTTTGTTTGTGTTAGTTGAGTCAACCACACATAAATAAACTTTTTTCGGCGAAAAAAATTGCGCAGAACAGCGAAAAACTAATAATTTTGCATCATGAACGAACTCCTTCTTCCCACCTCCTATCTGCCCCCCGTCAGCTACCTGGCGCTCCTCATTGGCCGCAGCAGCGCCACTGTGGAAGTGTGCGAAACCTTCCCCAAACAGACCCACCGCAACCGCTGCGAGATACTCACCTCCAACGGCATCATGCGGCTCAGCGTACCCGTCGTCCGCACCAACGGCAACCACACCCTCACCCAGGACATCGCCATCTCGTATGCCGAACGGTGGAACATACAGCACATAAGAGCCATAGAATCAGCCTACAATACCGCACCCTACTTCCTCTATCTCTGGGATCCGCTCAAAGCCATACTGCTGGAACGGCACGAGAGGCTTATCGACCTGAATGCCAAACTTATGGACTATCTGTTATCGAAACTCTCCATCAAATGTCAGTTAAGCTATAGCGAAGAGTATCTCAGCGGTCAGCAGACGGCAGACAGTACTCAGCTGTTAGACCTTCGCGACATGTTCGCCCACAACAAAGGAATCAACCCCATCGAGCAACCATCCACCCCAGCCCCTATCAACGTATCAACCAATTCTGCGATTAAGAGTGAGCAAAGTGAAAGCTTGCTTTCATTTTCTCACCGTAGCAGAATGACGCCGAATGGCGACAATCAACGTATCAACATATCAACATATCAACACCCTTATTACCAGATCTGGGCCGACCGACACGGGTTCTGTCCCAACCTCAGCATCATCGACCTCCTTTTCAACCTAGGCCCCGCCGAAAGCCGCGACTACCTCAAAGCCATTATCAAGTGATCAGCATAATCCCCGCATCTCCATTCTTCCATCGCATTCATACCACATCCTTATTTTAGTTCATTATATAATACCATCCCTTTCACCGTCAGCAAGTATTTCTGACGGGGGTGGCGAGGGGATTGGGGATATAGCAGACGGATATATCCTTCCGAAATGGCTGGGGTTAGGTAAAGGTTTAGGAAATTGTTTCGTCCTTTAAGTTCAAGTATAGACATCATCTCCTTGACAGATACTTCTTGTTCTCCCACCGCACACACAAGTCTTTGAACATTGGGATTATCCGTGTGCAACGTATCGGATGCCGTCCCATTGTACTTGTCTTGAGATTGTCCTGTGCTTGTCCTATACTTGTCCGGTGATCCTTCGGCGATGGTTCGACACTTATCCTGTTGTGGTTTGCTGTAAAACGTCCTCATTGTTTGCCAACGGCACACTAAAAAGAAAGCGGCAGATATAATCTGCCGCACTTAATCATAATATTTCAAACGGTTAGTGGGGTTTCTATAGCAGAATTGCCAGTAAAATCCCGACAATCACAACGGCAGCAATTGCCAAATACAATGCGGTGCGTTTCTTTTTTGTTCCAACAGATTTGTTCTCTTTGTATTTTGAAACATCCCTCTTAGAAAGCTGCAGAGGACCAAATTCCACTTCAAAATCAAATGTATTATAACGATGCTCTTCAACCTTTGACTGGAATCCCACAGACACATTTGCAGATAGGACTTTTTCCACCTTTGCTTTTAGGTCAACAGATACATTTCGTAGTGTGTCAAGGTCGCTGCGAACGTCTATGTGATATTCCTTTTTCAATATCTCGTTGGGATGAGCAGGATTTCGTTCCTCCAAGAATGATTGTATCGTACTGTCATTATCCAATCCTGACTGTTTTGCTATTTCACACGCACGCTGATACCCCTCAATTGTATAAAAACCTTTCCATCCTGTATCAACTGCGGTGGTGGAACCTATTTCATCACCATGATTATTATTAACGCCAACGCCAACTTCTCCTCCAATTTTTGGGTTTCCAACACCTTTATATTCTCCATCAAGATTAACATTGACTTCAGTATTTCTACGATTTGTTTGAATACTTGAATCTAATACATGAAAATTCTTTGCACCAAGATAGGATAGTATGACCTCAATTTGATTGATCCGGAAAAGAACCATATTTTCTGCATACTGTTCATCCATCACAATGTATTCTTTCTTAAAAGGATGATGTGTATATATGGTATGTTCTTTGAACGGCGGCAACGCATATCCTAATTCCTTGTATTTGTCAAAATCATACGGAGATATCAAACCTGAAGTATCTCCACCACCAAAATGCTGGACGAGATATATCTCGTCAGGATTTGCAATACATACAACTTTTTCGATTCTTTTATTTTCTTCCATAACTGTTACGTATTAAAAGATGATTATTAACAATATTAGCAAAAGCAGCACAAGTAATGCATAAAGACCAAATTTAACCTTGGGATATGCTGATATACATTTCTCGACAGCCAAACCATCCGATGGATTTAGTCTCATTTTAACAAGACGTGCATACTCTTCCAACTTCATTCTAACCTCTCCAGCAGTACTGAATGAATCCATCCAAAAAGAAAATGGCACAAATCTTCCTTTGTCATCTTTTTCCGCAAAATGGGACGAAACCCATACCCCTTTTGACTTTTTCCCGGTCAGGACTTTTAACGCATCGCTTGAACCTGGCACTAAGAATTTTAAAAATGAACAATCTCTTTTTTCTTCAGGGTCATTCAATTTTTTCATTGCCTCAACTTGGTCGTTAGTACCGTTGTATTCGCCAACATTTCCGTCAATAACAACTGTGTCAAAACCATCAACAGAGGCCTTTTGATGTGATAAAATTGCATTCATGACTTTCTTATTTTATTTAATAATTCTTTTACTTGGTAAGAATCCTTTGCATTGATACAATGAAAATATGGTTCTTCGAAACAGGATGCTGTATATCGTTCAGTACCGAGACCTCCTAGCAATTTACTGTATTGTATATTGGCTGCTTTAATAAGGTCAAGTATCTTTCCTCGCATATTATCCACACAGTCATCGTGTGTTGCAACCATGTGAACCTTTTTCAGGGGTTTCTTAGTGTTGTATAATAGCCATCTTCCCCAGATTTCACCACCTAATTCGGGGTGTGCCAACTGTTCAATGAATTTTGAACCATCAAAAACAAATAATACTTTCCCTGGAGAATAATATGTGGCTTGTCCTATGACAAGTTCGTTGTTTAGAGAGTTTCCGCCAATTTCCGTTAATTCATCTCTACCTATCCCGAGGAAGCCTCCTGCTTTTTTCGTTTCCGCTTTCATAGTAGCACCTTCGGGTGCTTTTTCCCCCTTATAGGAATAGAGCATGGTTGTTTTCCCACTTTGCGAGGGGCCTATTAATAATAAATTAGACATTTGTTTGTGTTTTAATGATTAATAACTTTTATCCTATTCGTTCCACATCAAGGTACGCCATATTTAAGGCTCCTATTTTGCGGATGTCTATTCCGTAAATTCGCATGAAGGCGTCGGCTACGGCTTGGCCGCCATTGGTGGTTACGGGGTTGGCAATGCTGTTTGTGACCACATCAACCGACATCCCCCGTTCGACGCGCATACCGCTAGTCAGCTTGTTTTGTTTGACTGTTACTTTGTAAAGCATAATGATTGGGTTTTATTTGATTATGTTAGTGTTTCAATAGGTGTATAAAAAAGAACCGCGAACTTCTTGTTTGAAGTCGAGGTTCTGGACGACCCATCATCACTTACAAGAAAGCCCGCAGTTCATGCTGCGAGCGTTCCTTGCTTTCTCCTGTGATGATAGTGAAATTGTCCAGATTTCGACTTCCTAAAGAAAAGCAAAAACGCTTCTAAATTATTAAATTATCGTTGTTTATCTATCTTTATCGCTGTGTTTTTAGTTAATACTTATCGTTTTGTTTACACTTTGCAAAAGTACTGAATATTTTACTCTCCTTTGGGGAGTTTCTTGGATTCTTTCTGCATCTCTTTCTCGTCCTTTGCCACACGCCGTTCGACTTTTTTGATGTCTTCGGCAGGCGGCAACTCCTCTGGCTTAATACCTCGCTGACCTAACATTCCGCGTACACTGCGGTTGTTTTGCACATGCTCGGCCGTGATGCTCGCCTCGCCATGAAGGTCTTTCTGCTCCACATTGTAGTTGGTCATCTCGGTGGCCAGATTCTTGGCGGCGATAGTCAGCGTGGGTAGGTGGTCGGCCAACGCACCGCTCTTGATTCCCAGCCGTTGCTTCATCTGCTCGGTGGAAAGTCCGCCAAACAGCGCTTGGTCGCCCTTGGAGCGGATGCGTCCGAATCCGCGGTCGTCAACACCGCGCTCATAGATATTCTTGCTCAACTGGCGTTCGGAGGCACGAAGGCGTTCGCGGGTATCGAGACGGGCAATCTCGTTGAGTCGCTCCTCGATGAGCTCGGCCTTACGGGTTTGCACGGCGAAATAGCTCTGTGCAAAGGCTATCTCTTCCTTCTTCGGGTCGCCGTTTTGGGCAATCAGATAGCAGGCATATCGGGTGAGCATAAAATCCTGCACTTCGCGCTGCGAACCACTGCCAAGATTGACCATTTTCGTGACCTCACGAAAATGGTCATCAACATTGATACCGAGTGTTTTGCACGATTCCATCGCACGACCTATCGCCCCCACAAAATTTTCCCAACGGGCATAACCCAGAACCTCTTGCAATTCGCGGGCATACCACACCTCAATAGAGTTGCCTTCATCATCCCTGACTTCTTTCACAATCAGGTCGAAAGTCGATTTATATTGCTTTATCTTTTGAATGTCCATATAAGCAAAAACGCTCTAAATTATTAAATTGTAGTTGGTTGTCTATCTCTATCGTTATGATTTTAGTTATTACTTATCGGTCTGTTTTTACGTTGCAAAAGTACTAAAAAATAGGAAACAAGCAAAATCGGCCAGTGGATAAGAAGGGAGATGAAAATTTCGAACTGTACCTTCAAGCGCATCACAATAACAGTATCACAATTAAAAAATTGGATATCAATCACACCCTTATATACTATATAACTAATTAATAATTAATAATATATATAAGATATAAAGGAATTGATACCCCTCAAAAAACGAACTGTGATACTGTTATTGTGATTGCAGGAAGCAGACACACATCCCCTATAAGGCGATAAATCAACAAGATAACGTATCAACAACTCTCCGATTCAACAGATTTTGACCCTCAAAAAACAACAAAATCGATCAGTTTTTCCTCCTAAAAGGCTCAAAAACGATACCAAAATAGGATATTGTGTCTTCGACACACTTATCCGTGCGCCACGTGTAAAAATCCCAAATCGGACAAAAAACAGCAAAAATCCATCAAAAAACAGCGAGAAATCTGTTAAAATTAGGGCGAAAAACATGGATTTTTTGCGGTTGAAAATTAACTGCAACGGCACAATCTTCTCAAAATCAACAAGTGACGCCATACCGTTGCACCGTTGCAGTTAGTTTTTCCTTAAGGGGTTTTTTGGAGTCGAACTGCAACGGTGCAACGGCAAACTTAAAGAAAACAAGCTATGCTATTAATTTTCAAAGAAGTAACTTCAAAGGGGACAATTGGAAGAGGGGACGGGAGGATACAGGGAGTTTATTGGGAGTTAATACGGAGTTACTAGGGAGTTACTAGGGAGGCAGATTTACTAATGTTGCCGCCTTCGGCGTCATTCCGCTTCGGTTCGGAAAAACAAGCGAGCTTGCTTTTATTCACATGATTTAGTTTATTCATTAGTGTTCATGAATGCTTTGAATTTCTCTCAGCTCTTAGAGAGAATTGCCGCCTTCGGCGTCATTTTGCTCACCTTAATCGCAGAGTTGAATGCTGAATTTTGGATATTGGTGGTCAGTAACTGGAATATTTCTTCAAAAATCTGACCTATTTCTCTCCCAGATTAGCGGGAAGTGGTCACCTGTCGCAGGAGCTGCTCGACGGTTCCTATCTTGTAACCTACTGAGTGGTACTTTATTTGCCCGTCGGACGCTACGAGCGCCAATATGGGATAGGTGATGGGGGCTTTGAGCTGCAGTATCTTGCTCAGCTCCCGCTCGAGTGGGTCGTCGCCGGAACCACGCCACACCGAGATATCGGCTCCGGGAATATCCCAGCTCATAGCCGGAACACCCTCGGGTGCAAGCATATAGACCATCCCGCCCCAACCGGCGAGGGCTTTCTTGTGCTCCAGAAGCTCTTTGACCAGATGCTTGGAAGGCTCGCGGTAGTCGCCTAACGAGATGAATACAAACCCTTTGTCGCCAGCATAATCCGCAACGGTGGCCATATCAGCTATCACTTCAAAATGTGGGTCGATGGCAAACTCCGCTTCGTCGGTATCATCCTCGAGCGACCTTAGAATCAATTCAATGGAACGGCTTTCGCCCTCTTTGAGCTCGAAGAACTGCATACGTGACCTTACCGAACCCTCGCTGTCGCGGTTGCCTGTCGAGAGACAGTAATATCCTGGAGTCAGCTCAAGGGTGAACGGGAACTGCGCCACCCGTGAGTCGTCTTCGTAGTCAAGACTCATGAAATCACCGTCTTGGAACCGCTGGATGGTATAGTGCGACCAATATTGGGGTGCGGATTCTTTGCCGGCGGCAGAAGGTTGCGTCACCGTGAGTTTGGCGGAAACCGATGTCTCATTCTTGGCTGATTGCTTGAAGGTTACCGTATTCCATCGGTCGTTGGAATAGACAAAAATTTCGTCGGTGGCGTTGTCGAGGTAGGCGGGTATTTGGAGTGAGCGGCAGGCTGCGACAAAGAAGATGTCGCGCGAGTGGGCGTCGGAATGTCTCAACTCTAAGACTCCCATAGGCGAGATGGGGCAGTTGTAGTAGTTGCCCGTATCATCGACGGCGATGTTCTTCATCGTCCAGGCTTTCAGCTGCTCAAGGGTGGAGACGTTCTCGCCAAGGAGAGCTTCGGCCAGCGGCTGACGCCAAGGACGCACCAACTCGTTGCTGATGCGTGCGGGAAGGAGGCCTTTCTCGTAAATTGAAAATGGAAAATTGAAAGTTGAAAATTGAGCTGGGATGTGGGAGTTAAGGACCTCGGCCGTGATGTCGCGCATATCTTTGTCGCTATACGACTTGAGGTAAGCGTAGAGCGGGAAGTCGCTCTGTGTGCTGTGCTGGTTCAAGAAGGCTATGATTTCCTCGTAGTTGCCCTCACAACGTCTCAGCGTCTCGGCGAGTTGCTCTGGAGTGAGGTTGGCATTGGGAAGCAGCTTGGAAGCAGCGTTATCAGCAGAGCTGCGGTTGCAGTAGAAGGTAGCCACGTAGGCGTTGCGCAGCGAGTCCTCGTATGCGATGCGGCATTGGTTCGAGGTGCGCTGCTCGTCGGTCACCTCGGGCAGCTGGGCGGAGGCAACGGGAGGCACGATGTCGAGGTTGTCGGTGAACTGCTCGCCAACGGAAAGTGTCAGCTGGAGCGTTATGGTGCTGTCTGTGCGGGTGTCCATCTTGGCATAGCCATACTTGTCGCCGTCGGACGCCCAAACCAGAAGGTCGCCCAAACCCGTGGTTAGTGAAGCACAGCCGTCGGCTGCGGTCGTGAAGGTGGCAAGTGTATAATACTCAGCATAGTTATATAGTTTGAACTTCACCTCTACCCCATCCTGTGGCTTGCCTTCGTCATCCACGACCTTCACGGTAGCCTTACATACTGGAGCATAGTGGGATAGAAGGTTCAGCTCGGCGTATGTGGAGGTTCCTTTGACCACCTCCTCGTCGCCGTGATAGCGGCCGAACGCTTTGGTATGCACCATCATACAACGGCTCGAGGGTTCGGCAAACCAACCCATGTTGAGCATCGGGTCGGGTTCGCAGGCACCGAGAAATTTCCACGTACCTTGTTTGGTTTCAGGATTATACACCCACACTTCGACCCAGGCGTGGTTGTCGTCGCAATGTGCCCAACGGGGCGTGTAGCATTGACGGGCAGGGATGCCCACCGAACGCAACGCCGCCACAGCAAAGGTACTCTCCTCACCGCAGCGACCGAGGGCGGTACGCATCGTTGCCAACGGAGCCGATGTGCGTGCGTCGGCACCACGATAAGCCACATGCTCATGACACCAGTGGTTTACCTCAAGGGCAGCATCTTCCATCGAGAGATTCTCCACACGCTCCTTCAACTCGGAGAACATATACATCCTCGCCGTATCAAGATTCTCGTTATTAACACGATAAGGAAGTACGAAATGGCGGAAGATGTCCTCGGGCACATCTTTGCCCCATGCCATCTCCTGCTGGGCTTTGAAGGCGTAACGCACATGTTTCAAGAAATATACGAAGTCGTAGTCGGCCAAGTCGCTATAGGGCATATAGGCATAGAGAAACTCCATCGCCTCCCGCTCTTTGACGCAGAGGGTGTCCATACCCGCAAACAGCGCCTCGCTGCGGCGTTCGGCCAACTTGGTGCGGTTGAGGTAATCTTCATGAACCTGAGCACGATAGCTCTTGTCCGTAATGAAATGGTTCTTCTTGCCACAACCCGACAACAAGCAAACTGCGAAAAAGACAACAACCAATAACCAGATGTGTTTATTCATAATCCTTTAAGTTTGAAATCAACTGTCTTACTTTTCCTGAATCGGTGACGGCAACACCTTTGCAATCAATCCGTTTGCACGACCCGTGAATCTCTTTTACGCCCGTCTCCGAAACTATCCGTACGGCGTTCTCAGGAGTCACACCGCTGCCCGCGAGTATCTTTATTCTCCCGTTGGAGCGTCTCACCAGCTCCTTCAGCACCTCTATGCCCTCTTCGGCCGTTGGCTTGCAACCCGAGGTCAGTATCCGATGGCAGCCGCACGCAATCACATCCTCCAGAGCTTCGTAGGGGTCCTCCACGCGGTCGAACGCACGGTGGAAAGTTACCTCCATACCTTCGGCCACCTTAACCGCAGCCTTCGTGCGTTCAATATCCACCTGCCCGTCGGCAGTCAGAAATCCCACTACAACACACTGTGCGCCAGCCTCTTTACACCGCCTTATATCATCGAGAATCTGCTTATATTCTTCGT
The DNA here is from genome assembly GCA_017616895.1 of Bacteroidales bacterium. Classification (GTDB taxonomy): domain Bacteria; phylum Bacteroidota; class Bacteroidia; order Bacteroidales; family P3; genus Colimorpha. Next base: position 46,120 of record JAFZXE010000026.1, on the reverse strand, counting down.
CATCATAACAGAAATCACCACCGCGGGGACGGAGGAGCACATGAGTGCGTAGATGCAGCTCGTGGACACAGTACTGGACATCGTCGATACTCGGAGTGGTGCCGCCGATATTAAGGTTCTCGCACAGCTCAATCCGCTGAGCGCCGCCAGCCTTAGCATTCTCCGCCGACACACGTCCCGGCGCACAAATTTCAATCTGTATCATATCTGATTATTTTCAGGTTTAGAGTGCAAAAAGACAAAAACCACCCACCTTTCAATACCACTACAAAGAAGCACGAAGACAATTCAAAACGCCACGTGCCAGGCGATGGCGGCGAGGTAGAGTAGGAGGGATACTATCCAATGGCGTTTCTCGCGGAGGGCTTTCTTCTGTCGGCCGAGCATGATGCCTGTCTCGCTGAAAAGCAGGCTGCATACGGCAATGGCTATGCTGGTCGTCAGCACAGTGCGTTTCATGTTGTCGGTGCTCATTCCAAGCCCAAGGCCTGTGATGAAGGTGTTTATTCCCAATGCGATACCGAGTGTTAACACTGTTGCTGCTTTCGAAAGGTCGTAACTCGGACGCTCTTTTTTCGAAAGGCTCGTGATAAACATCTTAACGGCGACCACCACCAGCAGCGCGAGGGCAATGGTTTCGCACAACTCTGCGGGTTCGAATCGCAGGGCTTTGCCCAAGTAAAGTCCGCCGAGCATAAGGGCTATCTGAAAGAGGCTCACCGCCACGCTTATGCCGATTCCGCTTATGGATTTTATGTTCGACGCTGCCGAACTGCGCCTCAGCTCTATCATCAAGGGTATGCTGAGGGCAATACAGAGAATAATATATTCGATTGTTTGCAAGTGGTTTAGGGTGTTAGGGTTGTATAAGGTTGGTTATCTGCTCGAAGTCTTGATAGGAGAGCTGTTCGGCGCGTTTGTCAAGGAATTCCGCAGGTACATTTTCGTAGTTTACCACCATTGCTTTCAAGGCGTTGCGAAGGGTTTTGCGGCGTAGGTTGAAACCGGCTTTGACTACTTTCTTGAACAGTTCCTCGTCGCAGTCGAGGGTCGCACGGCTGTTGCGACGGAGCCGTATGACGGCTGATTTGACCTTCGGCGGCGGGTTGAACACCGACTCGGGCACGGTGAAGAGGTATTCCATGTCGTAGTAGGCGGAGAGTAGCACGCTCAGGATGCCGTATGACTTGTTGCCTGGCGGCGAAACGATGCGCTCGGCCACCTCTTTCTGGAACATGCCCACCACCTCGGGGACGAGGTCACGATTGTCATAGACCTTGAAAAGTATCTGCGAGGAGATGTTGTAAGGGAAGTTGCCGATAAGGGTGAAACTGTTTGATGGTGTGAATATCTTGGTCAGGTCGAGCCGCAGGAAGTCGCCTTCGATAATCTGCAGGGTGGGGTAGTGGCTTTGGAGATATGCCACCGACTCGGTATCTATCTCAACACTCTTTAGATTCAACCGCTTATCGTCAACCATATATTTCGTAAGGACACCCATTCCCGGACCTATCTCCAGCACGTTGGCAGCTGCCTTATCGCTGGCCGCTTCCGTTGGATTGCTTAGAGCTGTGACGCTCTCCACAATCTGTCGGGCGATGGTCTCGTCGGTGAGGAAGTGCTGTCCGAGAAATTTCTTGGCAGTCACATCGCCTGCACCTTTGCGCTGCGGTACACTATATCTGTTTGAGCGTTTCATTATCCTCTTTGTATTTTCGTCCACAGGAGCACTGCAGGGTACCGTCGAGTTTCTTGCCACATTCACACACCCATCCGATACGCTTGGCTGGCACCCCTGCCATCAACGCATAGTCTTTGACATCTTTGGTGACCACCGCTCCTGCTGCAATAAGTGCGCTGCGCCCAACGGTATGTCCGCACACCACCGTGCAGTTGGCTCCAAGCGAGGCTCCCTCCTTTATAAGTGTCTTGGAATAAACGCCGTGTACGGGGAAATGGGCTCGCGGTGTGGTTACGTTGGTGAAGACGCACGACGGCCCGCAGAAGACATTGTCTTCAATCTCAACACCCTCATAAACAGACACGTTGTTTTGTATTCTCACACCGCTGCCGATCTTCACATTGTTTCCTATGTTGACATTCTGTCCCAGCGAACAGTTCTTCCCTACCGACGCCCCTTTCTGCACATGACAGAAATGCCATATTTTGGTGCCTTCGCCGATGGTGACACCATCGTCTATGTAACTCGATTCATGAACGAAGAAATCCTTGTTTTCCATATTGTTATTACTTTAACATTCTATACATGATTTCAATTGGATGGACGGCATGCACGCCTGTACCGTCAAGTATCTGCTGTCGGCACGAGGTGCCTGGAGCTGCGACAAACATAGGAACCGATTCGTTGCTCCCCGACACAGCTTTTCTTACGGTCGGGAACAGTATCATCTCGCCTATTGCCAGCGAGGTCTTGTAATGCTCTTTCTCATAGCCGAACGAGCCCGCCATACCGCAGCAGCCGCTGGCTATGCGGTGGACGGTGGCGCCGCTCAACAGAGAGAACATCTCGACGGTCTTCTCAATGCCTACAAGCGCTTTCTGATGACAATGGCCGTGAAGCCAGATTTCGACAGGAGTATCTTTGAAGTCGTCTGGAGAGATATTGCCTTTCTTCATTTCGCGTACGAGGAATTCGTCGAAGAGCAAAGCATTGTTTCCAAGCTGTTTGGCTTTCTTCCGCATAGCTATTGGCACAAGGTCGGGATATTCGTCGCGGAAGCTCAAGATGCACGAGGGCTCGATGCCTACGAGTGGTGATTCGTCAGACACTATGTCAGCGAGCAGTTCCACATTTCGGGTGGCATATTTCTTTGCCAGTTTCAGACAACCTTTCGATATTGCAGCGCGTCCGCTCTCGACATGTTTCGGAATTATTACGTTGTATCCCAGACGAGTAAGCAGGTTGGCGAAGGTTATCCCCAGCTCCGCTTCCATATAGTTCGTAAACTCGTCGGCAAAAAGAAAGAGAGTACCTTGTGAATGTGTGAATGTGTGAATGTGTGAATGTGTGAGTTTTTTTTGCTGACGGCTAACTGCTGACTGCTGACCGCCACAAGAACTCCACTGGCTGCGCATCGTTTTGAGGCTCAGGGTGGGAATGTTTCGTTCGGGGGCGAAACTGACAATGCGTTTAATAATCGACGAGGAGAGTTTCCATGTGGCCATCAAGTTGTACAGCGGTGCGACAATATGCCCCAATTGCTGTACCGATGCCATACGAGCCACCATCCACGAGCGGAGCGGTGTACCTTTGTGGTCGTGAATTTGCTGTAGCAGTTCGGCCCGGATGCGGGTCATATCGACATTCGACGGACATTCGGAGCGACATCCCTTACAGGCGAGGCAGCTGTCGAGAACTTCCTGAAGTTCCGGAGCTTCGAGAGTCAGTCCGTTGATACCATGCGTTAGGGTTTCACGGATGATGTTTGCCCTTGCACGAGTGCTCATTGTCTCATTGTGCGACACCTTGTAGGACGGACAGAGAGTTCCACCGATGAGTGTGCTTTTGCGGCAGTCGCCAGCTCCATTGCATTGCTCGACCGAACATATCAAAGCACGACTCTGAGTGAATTTTGAATTTTGAATTTTGAACAGGATTCGCCTGTTTGCTCAGTACATTCGTCGAAGGCTGATTTCCAGTTGAAATAGGTCTTGTCGGACGCAAGATATTTCTCCACCAGATACTGCTGGTCGGTTTCGAAACGCAGGAAGGAGTCCATAGGAGGAGTATTGACAATCTTGCCTCGGTTGAAGATGCCGTCAGGATCCCAACACCGTTTCAGTTGCCGCATCAGCTCGTAGCATTCTTCACCGTAAACCAAAGGAATGAACTCGCCGCGCAGACGACCGTCGCCATGTTCTCCGCTGAGGCTACCGCGATGTTTTTTAACCAATTCTGCGGTCTCGTATGCTACAGTGCGGAATAGTTCACGGTCGTGCTGGTTTTTCAGGTTGAGTACGGGACGCAGATGCAATTCGCCCGTTCCTATATGACCGTAATATACACAGTTTAGATTCAGGCGGTTGAGCATATCCCGGAAGTCAGCCATATATGCAGGCAGCCGTTCTGGCGCCACAGCCGTATCCTCCACAACGCCTACGGGTTTTGCATCGCCTTTCATGCCGCTCAGCACACCGAGACCGGCCTTGCGCAATGCCCAAACCTTTGCTATATCGTCTCCATAGACTCGTGTCGTGCAGTTGGTCAGGTTTTGCCCGGTTAGTTCCTGTTCGAAGGCTTCGGCCGCTTGCTCCATCAACTCGCCGTTGAACTCAGCGATAATAATCGCCGCAGGCTCTCCGTTGACGAAGAAACGGTTGTGTTCCTGTTCTTTGTTTCCTCGGCAAAGTTCCAGTATCTGTCCATCCATCAACTCCACCGCCACCGGGTTATGCCGCAAGGCGATGAGGTTGACGAGAAAGCTGTTTTCAAGCGAGTTGCAGTGAGCGCACACCACCATTCGCTTGTTGGACGGCAACGGGTCGAGCGACAACTTGAGCTCGGTGATAAAAGCGAGTGTACCTTCCGAGCCGGCAAGCAGCTTACATAGGTTTATCTCGCCGTCGAGTATTGTCTCGTCTATAGCGTAGCCGCAACTGCGGCGGCGAAGGCTGCGGTCGGGGTAGCTGTCGGCAAGCAGTTTGCGCGTTTCTGCATCCGACTGCCAGCTTTTCAGCTGGTCGTAGATGCGTTCCCAAAGACTGCTGCCTTTGCTGGTAGAAGTACAAAATTCACTCCCGTCCGAGAGCACACCTTTCACTTCTATCACATGGTCGCGCGTGCTGCCGTAAACCAGCGAGTTGGCTCCGCAGGAGTTGTTTCCATACATGCCGCCTATGCAGCAGCGGTTGCTAGTGGAGGTCTCGGGGGAGAAAAAGAGGGAGTAGGGTTTAAGAGCCAAGTTCAGTTCGTCACGCACTACGCCAGGTTGTACCCTCACCCACCGCTCTTCGGTATTGATTTCTAGTATTTTGTTAAGATGTCGGCTGATGTCGGCCACGATGCCATCACCCACCACCTGTCCGGCGATAGAGGTCCCCCCTGCACGCGGTATGATATGTGTCTTTCGTTTGCGTGCGGTTTCTATCAACTCTTTGACATCCTCGACCGACTCTGGGTAAGCCACCGCCATAGGCAACTCACGGTAAGCGCTTGCATCCGTGGCGTAGGCAATGCGGTGAAGGTTGTCGGTGAGGAGTTGCATTTACTTGATACTTTGTATAAACTGTTTGGCGAGAGTGGCGTACTCTAAGTGCTCTACAGCATAGTCATATCCTTTGCGTCCCATTTCGGCACGCTCAGTATCCGAAAGGGATGCAATCTTCATGACGGCGTCTGCCACCTGATCGGCGTTTTCCGCCTCGACCTGTATGCCGCATCCACAGCGTTGCACGACGCTGTCAGGTTCATCGACGGACATAACTATAGGTTTCTGCGAAAGCATGTAGTCGGTCATCTTGTTGAAAGAGGTGCCGTACTTGTGGAGTATGGAGTGGACGCCGCCCATATAGCAGATGTCGAAGTAAGATATCGCTTTTGGAATCAGTGTTTTGGGGATAGGCGGTAAAAAGTGGATGTTGGACAACTTTTTGTTGTTAGCCATCTGTATTAATTCATCTTTTTGCGGTCCTTGCCCGATAGCGATGAAAGAAAGGTTGGTGTTACTGCGGAGTTTGTCGGCGGCTTCTACAAAGACCTGCATCGCAGTGGATTGGGTAAGTCCTCCGGCAAAGCCTATAAGAGTCTTGCCTTCAGCCTGCAATGATTGTAACAACTCAAGATGCTGCTGCGGAAGCTGCTGGGTGTCGGTATTGCTCCATTCTTCAGCAAGGTATCCGTTGGGCACACATACAAAACGCTTTTCGTCAAGTCCGTGCCGCTGCATGTGAGGAAAGGCCTTGTCCAGCATAGAGACAACCAAATCAACATGTTTGTAGGCGTAGTCCTCGCCGAGCTGCAAAAGCCATATAAAGGGATGGTATTTTGAATATCCACCTATCACCATAGGTGACAGCGGCCAGAGGTCGTGGACTTCGTAAATAAGCTTTGCACCGCACTTTTTGGCGATATAGTGTGCAGGATAGATGTCGAAAGTGTAAACCGACGAAGCGATCACCACATCTGGCTTGAAATCAATAAAAAGCCGTTTGTTACGATAACACTCAAGGACAAACTGCAGCATGGTAAGAACACGAGCCAGGCCATTCCCTTCGTAGCTGCGTGTCTTCAACCAACGGTATTCGATGCCTTCGAGGTTTTCGCTCTCAACGGTTGGTTGTTGCTTGCGGAGATGCGAGAATGAGGCACCGGCAATCATGACCTTGTGTCCGTCCTTGACCCACTCACGAGACATATAGTACGAGCGGTACTCCATACCATATTGTGGAGCACCTGCGTAATGGCTGAGCATTAGAATATTCATAGTGAGTGAGGCGTCAGAGGGCGTTAATAAATGATTCCAAAGAGTTTAGTATCATGTTCTGCACATCATGTGTTAGTTCTGTGTGCATGGGGAGTGAGAGCACGCTGTCGGCACATTCTTTTGCCACATCCAAAGAGCCAGAAGCCCTGGTGATAGGTTTGAATGCATCCTGCTCTTGTAGCGGGAGGGGGTAGTAAATCATGCTGGGCACCCCATTATCGGCAAGGTATGCCTTCAACGCATCGCGGTGTCCACCCTTGATTTTCAGTGTATATTGGTGATAGACGTGTGTACTATACGAAGCTTCGACGGGCGTGACAAACAACCGTTCCACCGGGTCTATCTGTTTGATTGCATGTGTATAGTATTGTGCCGCAGTATGTCTTGCGGTGCAGTATTCGTCAAGATGTTTCAGTTTGACGTCCAATACGGCAGCCTGTATGGTATCCAATCGGCTGTTGCACCCAATAACCGAGTGATGATATTTTACCTTTTGTCCGTGGTTGGCAATCATACGGATACACTCGGCCAGCGAGTCGTCATTGGTGAACAATGCGCCACCGTCACCATAGCATCCTAAGTTCTTTGATGGGAAAAATGATGTGCAGCCGATAGTACCCATCGTGCCGGTTTTAGCCTTCCGACCATCGCTGAAAGTGTATTCCGAACCTATGGCCTGAGCATTGTCCTCGATAACATACAACCCATGCTCCTTTGCAAATTCAAGTATGGGCGCCATATTGCAACTTTGCCCGAAGAGATGCACAGGAATAATAGCCTTCGTCTTGGTCGTTAGCGATTTCTTCATCGCCTCAACAGAGATGTTGAAAGTGTCGTAATCCACATCTACCATCACCGGTGTGAGCTGCAGCAGTCCTATCACCTCTGCCGACGCCACGTATGTAAAAGCCGGCACTATCACCTCGTCGCCAGGTTTCAATCCAAGTGCCATAAGGGCAATCTGAAGGGCATCGGTACCATTGGCACAGGTAATCACATGACAACCGCCCATATACTCACTTAGATGGGCGGTGAAATCTTTCACCTGTGGTCCATTGATAAAAGCACAGCTGTCGATTACCGAACGAATACCACTGTCGATCTCATCTTTTATTTTGAGATATTGGCCGTGTAGGTCAACCATTTGAATCATACGAACTGAAAATAAGAAGTTACTTAATACTTTCCACTTACAGCTTAAAACTTCATATCGTCCCAACCGAACGGGTGTTTCGATAGCGGCAGCTTTGCAAGCGGATGGTAATCGCCCTTGAGCCCTATGGGAGTCGCGTTGCGTATGTCATGCACAATCTGGATACAGGGTTTCGCCTCGCTTATGCGGAACCCGCGTCCCGCAAGTATCTCCTCGTAGCTCTTGGTGTGCAGCTCTGTGAATCCTTGACTGAATTCGAACTCCTCGCCGTCGATATTCAACGTGCGGTAAGTGCGTTTCTCGCCCTGTACAGCGTTCTCTGGCAGGCAGTCGGCGTTGATACTCAGAAAATAGCGCACCCTCGCCTGCTTTAATCCAAGATAACCCGCCACACGGTCAAAGTCCATCACATGTACTATGTTCTCCTGCACTGGCCCAAAAATCCATTGCAGCATATCATAGAAATGCACACCTATGTTGGTGGCTACGCCGCCGCTCTTGTGCACGTCTCCCTTCCACGAGGTGTAGTACCAGTTGCCACGCGAAGTAATGTAGGTTAGGTCGATGTCATAGACTTTGTCTTTCGGACCCGCTTCGACTTTTTTCTTCAGGTCCGCGATGCGGTCGTGAAGGCGCAGTTGCAATATGTTATATGCCTTGTGTCCGGTTTCGGCCTCGACTTTTTCAAGAGCATCAACATTCCACGGATTCAGCACCACAGGTTTCTCGCAAATCACGTCGGCACCGAGGCGCAAACCATAACGGATAAAAGCATCGTGGGTGTAGTTGGGTGTGCACACCGAGAGCCAGTCGATGTTTTGCTCGGTTCCCTTTACCTTGTTGCAGAAGCGGTCGAAGAGTTCCTGCTCGGTGAAGAAAGCACATTTTGGAAAAGAGCTGTCAAGTCGTCCCACGCTGTCGAATTTGTCGTATGCCGCCACAAGGTTGTTGCCTGTGTCGGCAATGGCTTTTAGGTGTCGCGGAGCTATATAGCCGGCAGCTCCAATAAGTGCGAAATTAAGCATAAATGAATGAATCTTATGATATTAAATTTGCGATTAGTCTATTTGTTGGTGTTTTGGGAGTATGCGGCGTATCTGGTACCAAAGAAATATCCTAACTTGGTCAAGTAGAACGGCGAGAATAAAGACTCCAACCAAAGTAATCCCGATAGCCAGGATGCACAAAATACCAGAGGTATGCCCATAAACATAACGTATTAACGGAATAAAGAAAGGTTCCGTTATACTATGATTAAGATGAAAAAGAAAAACTGCAAAGCTTGAGGCGGCAAACCAATTCACAATGCGATTATTAAATCTCATTTTGCTGAACAACAACAGATAAAATAACGCCATAATAATCACTATCGGATTGGTGTATGCAAGCATTGCATCCCAGATAGGATATTGGAGGTTTAAGCTAAAGTACGATATAATAGCAAATAAGATTGTCATGACCGCAATAACAGTAACATCTAGGATTTTGTTATGGGTGGAAAATTTAGGGGTGTATTTTCTCACGTATGCGGCAAGGAGATATAATCCGATAAATGAAATAGTGGAATATCCATGAACAAACCACTCCGTACTATTGTATAGCCAACCAAAGATAGATTGAAACGTAAAGAACGCTATTAAGATTATTTTGTATTGTTTTTTTTCGGTGTGTTCTATGAACGAATTAAGAACAGGTGAGAGAATATACAGAAATATGTAGGCTTTGACAAACCAATACCACTTTGTAAGCATCAAGCTATCCTTTACCCCTGACAGATTAAAATCGACCAAGCCTATAGCCGAAAAAATCAGATAGATGCCTACTATGAAAAAAATGCACTGGAATAAAAATGATGAGAAGCTCTTAAGTTTAGGTCGTATTCCAAACCAGCCAGAGATAAGCACAAAAATATTCACACAACCGATGGCCCACCCCTCAAAGAATATACGTGCAAAAACATTAAAGGGTCTGTTGCAAAGCTGATCGTAGGTTGGTGTACCGAGCGCATAAAAATCGGCATGGACAACCAAAACCATAAACATCGCCAGAATCCTCAACAATTCTATGTTGGACTCTCGAGGGGCATTATGTATGGTTGTGTCTGGTTTTAGCATGGTTCGGTATTATTTTTTGACTCAACCATAAACAGGCAATAGAGGAAGCAAAAGAAGTTTATGCCCATCTGGCGTTCCAAGATTGACTCGAAAAGTGCAGACAATGCAACCATAAATAAAAACGCCAGGAAAAGGTAATTCTTATCCTTAAAGCAATCGATGGCAGGAAGAATCAGTATGATGGACAAAACTAACAGACCGATGATTCCTGTGGTCATAAGTGTATCGACAAACTGGTTGTGAGGATTGTATCTGCGCCAGTATTGTTTTTCCGCGCCCATGTGTTGGTATTCGGCCACAAGTTCGTCTATGCGGTCTCCTGCGCCAACACCCCAAGGCATGTTGTCTTTAACAACATTTAGGGAGGCCTTTGAAATGATATATCGCTCGTCGGATTGGTCATGTACTGCCACTTTTGCCAAGGTGTCGGACAGTCGATGCTGGGAAGTCGGAACTGCGAGTAATACCGCAGCCACTACTGCCGCGATGCAAGATAATAGAACCACTCCAAGCAGGTATCGCCGTAATTTGAAAAATATGAAAAGCAATACACCGATGGTAAGTAGAATCAGACCAAGTATGCCCGACCTTGACTGCAATATGAACAGATATACAGTCAAGATAATTATGGATACTATCAACGAGGAGTATGCAAGGATTTTATGTGGCCGTTCAGTTTCTTCTTTGTGCAAGGCAACGTAAACCAAATATGCCACCGACAAAAGAATGTACATCGACAGGTAGCCATGATGCATTGGGTCAAAGAAAAAACCCACACATTCAGACAGATGTATTTCACCTGACGCTATATTGTGAGTTGAAATTCCCAAGCGTATCGCAAAACGTACCAATAGGGCTGCGGTCATAAACTGCAGAATTCCAAGTAACCGTTTGCGTGTTAGAAATGACCAATCAAATACAAGAAAGGTTACCGCGTAGGCGAGAAGCAACATTTTTCTTAATACCTCAGTTTTGCCCTCCTCCACATTGCTGGAATATAGCAGGCTCGCAAGATAAACCAATGGAAGCAACCCCATTGCCACAAGCGAGATGAGACGAAGTAGGCTATGACTACGAATACCTGTCCGCTTAGTTACAATAGTTGACGCTATAGCACTTATAACTAGCAAGCTTAGGAGATAAAACGAGATATGCCAGGAAAAAGGCAGTACAGCAGCCACAGAAATCAACAATGCGTATTCACAGGCTTGACAGGGGTGTAAGGTTTTGAATAAACTGCTGAACCTCTCCATTATCAACCTCTCATTTTTGAGGTAAATGATGTTTTATGAAATAGAAAAAGCCGCTGTAGCAGAAAAGCAGCACCACTGCCACACACACGGCATACAGCGTATGGTCGCTGAACACGAAAAACAGAATGTTAATAACCAACTGCGCCAAAGCGTAGCCCGACGATACATACAGGTGTGGTATCTTACACTCGTTGCAAAGGGTTTCGTACAGGTGCTCTCTGTGGGGTAGCAGTATGTTCTCACCTCGCAGCATACGTTTCAGCACGGTGAATCCCCCGTCTGCCAAATATACGCCGATGAACACTAGATATCCCAGCTCCACCTTTCCAGTAGGTGTAGCTTGAACAAGCAAACCTAATAAAAACAATACCAGCGCTCCCATTACGACACTTCCGACATCGCCCGAAAAACAATAGGCCTTCCTGCGGAAGTTGAAGACCCCAAAGACCAGTACCGCCATGATTGCATACCAGATAATATCCTGATCAACAAAAGGAGACACCCTAAGGTTTACGTATGCCAACGTGGAAAGGACGACCAGCGAGTAGGCCGCCAGCATCCCGTTTACACCATCCATGAAATTGTAGATATTGATGGTTCCAACGGCAATAATCAGCACTACGACTATCTTCCATACAGCAAGGTCGAACACCTGGAACTGAAAGAGCACCAGCAGTGTGGCGGCAAACTGCACGGCCATGCGTAGCAAGCTGGGCAACGGATGCAGGTCGTCAACAAAGCATATTACCGCCAACATGGCCGTTGCGATGAGAAACCAAGGGTAGGCCAAGTGGTGAAACAACGAGTAGCAGAGGATAGCTATAAAAAACACCACACCACCGCCAAGCAATGTGGGACGGGTGTGCGAACTCCGTTCATTTGGATGATCCATAATACGGAAGCGTTTCGCAAGAGCAAAATACAATAGCTCGGCTACCAGTATTATAATGGCTGCTATAACATAATTCATGTGTGCAAAAATACTAATTTATTTCAAAAAATCGCAGAGTTCAATAGTTTCCGTATCTTTGCAGTCAATAATTCAGCCCTGTTTTCCTTAAACAAATGACCGACATAGGATATTCTTTACTGTCCGTTTTCAAATCAAAACTATTCTATATCATTGGTTTGTGCCTTACGGCAATTATTTTTGTGGCAAGGATTCTGACCGTCCCGACCTATTTGCATTATGATATTGTCGCGGAAGTTTATCCTGTACAAATGATTACAGGAGAGACCTCAAAGGCATCAATAAATCCGTGTTATAAGATGCGGCGGGCGCTTGAAAGCGAAGAATTTGAAAACAAACTGGTAAATTGTTCGCAAGGAGTGCTTTCTGAAACCAACTTCCACTCTATTTTCAAATTTTATGAGACGCCTCAGCATACGATATTACTTCATCTTTACGCTGACGATACACTGGCTGGCTTGCGTTTGATGTCTGATGCGGTGGGTTTGATGAAACAGACTTACGACAACTATCCGTCGTCTATAGTTGAGAGGGCGTCTGGTGGACGTCTTGCTGAAGCAAGTGTGGCAGACTATCATTGGGATGGTATTGACACTCTTTTTGTTGCTGACATAATAGACCACCCCTATGTGGCATCCTCTCCCAAACCTATGCATTGGGTGGTGACTTTTCTGTTGTCTCTGGTGTTCTCGTTCTGTACCGCCGCAGCATTTTCGTTGCTGGTAACAAATCTCAAAAAACGGTAGAATGACATTGGCCGAGAATAGATATCGCATAGTTGCCATTAATGTTATTTTGGCCTTGCTGTGCTTGTCGGCATGGGGGGCTGGATATCTGTTTCTTTTCTCGCGTAAGTTGGTTTTGGTCAGGGTGCTTTCGTTGGTTGCAGCTGGCCTCTCGTTTTTACTGTTCCGTCGTTGTCAGCCAAAGGTATATTACCTGACATTGCTCTATTTCTTGGTTTATTCGGTTGTAACATTTGTGGCTACTTTTCCATACCTGACATTCGCTACAGACAGTGGCTTCATTGATTTCTTGATAATTGGCTTGTTCATTTACTCGTTGCTGACATTTGCGGTGTATGATACGACGCGTTCTTTAAGGCTTTTTTATTGGCTGAGTATGACGTATATTGCAGCCATGTTTTTTATGGGTTGCATTGAGTTTTTCACAGGGTGGCACATGCCAGACTCTGCATCTTGGTCAATACCGATTCGCTCTGCAAGCGGCTTAAGTCACAACCCAAACGACTACGCTGTGCTTGTTGCCTTGGCATTGCTCTATTGTCTTTCCTATCGCAGGGTTGTTTGCACAGGTTCAAAATTGTGGGTTGACGCTTTGCTTGTTGTATTGGCAACAGCTGTATTTGTTATGTCTGCCTGTCGTACCGCCATAGTCGCCGAGGCATTGTTTCTCCTATTTATGTTCCGCAAGTGGGTTATGAGATATTGGAAAATATTTTCGGTAGTTGCATTGGGTATTGTGGCTGTCGGAATTTATCTGCTTGTCGCTGATAATACTCTCGGCTATCGGTTCCACCTTTATTTTGGCGCCTTTTCGTCGTTGTTCGATTCTTATGGTTTGGGGTTCGGCATCTGGGGCGACCGTTACTATTTTTCGTTGCAAGACAATCGTGACCTTTTTCATGGGCTCACAAACGTACACTCCTACCTTTTCCAGATAATGCTCACCTCGGGGCTTGTGCCGTTTTTGGCTTACATCTTGCTTATAGCCTATATTATGCGAACAATGGCACAGGCTGGGCGCAACGAATTTTGGATCCTTCCCTTGTTCTACCTGTTTCTGCTTTTTGCCCCTAGCTCTTCATTGTTTCTCTGGGGCCAGTATCTGTCGTTTGTGTTCATTGTCTGTTATGCGTGCCATGTGGAAAATGTAAAGAAAGGAGCTTTATGTCGTTGAAGGAACAAGCCGTTGGTGGCGTGAAATGGAATGGTGTGGGCACGGCTACTGTGGCCCTTCTCCAGATGTTGAAGCTTTTCATTGTTGCGCGTTTTATCTCCAAAAGCGATTTTGGCCTTCTTGCCATTGCCACTATGGTGCTTGGTTTCACTGAGATATTTGCCAATATGGGCCTCGCCACAGGACTTATCCACAAGCAGGATATTACCCGAAAGCAATATTCATCTGTCTTTTGGCTTAACCTTATCTTAAGTTGTGCTGTCTATGCCGTTCTTTGTGCCGCAACTCCGTTGGTTGCCACCTATTACCATGAGCCTGAGCTTAACAAGATAATCCCTCTTATTGGCCTTCAGCTAATTGTTTCTTCATTTGGCAAGATGTTCTTCACATTCAAGTCCAAGGAGCTTGATTTCAAATTCATATCCATAGTCAACATTGCCAGCACCTTTGTGGGTGCTGTGCTCACGGTTGTGCTGGCTGTCAGGGGTTACGGCGTTTATAGCATTGTCTATGGCACCTTGCTTCAGGTTGTCATCATGCAAGGCATATACGCCGTATTGGGTATAAGAAAATATCGCATACTCTTCCATTTCAAGCCGTCCGAAATTACCGACCTCTTCAAAATCGGCGGCTATCAGCTCGGCATGCAAGTCATTGATTATATGGCAGCAAAAGCCGATATATTTCTTATCGGTCGATTCTTCGGACAGGAACTGCTGGGAGTCTATAACCTGGCAAAAGAGTTGGTTATGAAGGTCGTCCAGGTCATAAATCCTATGGTTACATCTGTGGCCGCACCAGCTTTCGCACGCTTTCAGGACGACAAGGAGCGTATGCGGCTCTCTTATAGAAAGATTCTAAACATCCTGTCTTTCTTGAATGTCCCCGTCTTTGCAATCTTGTTTGTATTTGCTGATCCGCTGACTTTGTTGTGTTACGGACAGGACAAGATTGCGGTGGCATGGTTTGTCCGCGTGCTTTCTTTGTGGGGATTCTTCCAGTCAATAGGCAACCCAGCCTCCATACTGATGATTTCCTTAGGACGTACCGACCTGGGGTTCTATTGGACCATCATTCGTGTTGTGTTCACGTTTGCAGCCACATACGTTGCATGTCTTTTCGATATTCAAATTCTTGCCTATGTTCAAGTGGCGCTAGCTGCGGTCTTTATGGTTGCTTATTGGCGTATGATGGTTTACAAGATGATTCAGTTATCCCTGCGGCATTATGTTGGGGCTATCGCCTTTGCGTTCATAGCTGCGGTGGTTGCAGCAGTTCTTTCGGCTTTGATGCTCCATTTTTGTGTTAACTTTTATCTACAGCTCGCCCTGATTGCTCTCTTTGGCGTTGTATATCTACTTATTTATTGGTTCTTCAACCGTACATTCCTTATAGAGCTAAAGGGTTATCTTTTTTAACGACATACAAAATGACCGATACGAAAACCAACGCACTTGCGCGTATGATATTCCATGTGCCGCTGCACATTGACCCGACGCTCCACTCTGCCAGCCAGATTCGTCCAGTAAAGTTACAGAAGGCGTTCAGCGACATAGGCTATACCGTAGATGTCATCGAAGGGTGTGCCGCCGACCGCAAGCTGCAGATTGCAGCCATCAAACGCAACATCTGCAATGGGGTTAAATACGATTTTCTCTACAGTGAGTCATCCACCATGCCCACCCTGCTCACCGAAAGCCACCACTTGCCGACTCATCCGTTCCTCGACTTCCCGTTTTTCTCTTTCTGCAAACGTAACGGCATCCCCATCGGTCTTTTCTATCGCGACATCCATTGGTGTTTCATCAATAAGAACAAGGACTTCAAGCAGCGTGTCGCCAAATATTTCTACCGCTACGACTTAACCCAGTACTCCAAGTTGCTCGATGTGCTCTTTCTCCCTTCGTTCGAGATGTTGCAGCATATTCCGTTCTCGTTCACTCGCAAGGTCGAGGAGTTGCCGGCTGGGTGTGAACTGCACCCCTCGAATCCTCATGTTTTCGATGGCCGCCTGCGGCTGCTTTACATCGGAGGTATCGGAGGTATATATGATATGCGTACTCTTTTCAAGGCTGTGGCGCAAACCCCCGAGGTATCACTTACTGTCTGCTGCCGACCTGACGAATGGCGTGCGGTGACGGATATCTACGAGCCACTCCTTTCCGACAATATAAATATTGTCCATAAGTATGGCTCAGGTCTGGACGAACTCTATGCAGAGGCTGACCTTTTCTCCATGTTTTTCACCAACGACTATACCAAGTTTGCAGTGCCATACAAGCTTTTCGACACGATGGGCTACTCTATGCCGGTGTTCGCTCCTTCTGACACTTGGACAGGTTCGTTTGTCAAACGCAATGGGGTAGGGGTGGTTTGTAACAATTCCGTTGACGACGTGCGCTCCATATTGACTTCCCTGTCCCGCAACCCTTCGTTGCTCACTGCCTTCCGTGACAAGATGCTCTCCATAGCCCCCTCCCACACTTGGCAGGCTCGTGCCAGACAAGTTGCCGACTCGCTGACCGATGTGAATTCTTACACCCATTGATATATGAGAATATTCATTCTTTCTGAGATTATCAGCATCCATACCCGCCGCTGGGTCACATCCCTTTGCCAGCGTGGGCATACGGTCTTTCTTTTTGGACTTCTCAAAAGCGATATCACACCCTACGAGGGCATTCCAAATCTCACCATCTACAGTTGTGACTATTCGCTCGAGGAGCTCTATCGCAAACGTCAGTGGATTAACGGCAAAATACAGTACATTGGCGGCCTCGCTGCTGTAAAACGTAAAATCAAGGAGTTTCAACCTGATATACTCCATGCCCATTATGCGTCGAGCTATGGATTGATAGGTGCTTTGGCCGGCTTCCATCCCTATATAGTTTCTGTTTGGGGCAGCGATGTCTATGAGTATCCCAACGCCGGCGGCCTCTACCGCAGACTCCTTCGCTACACTTTCCGAAAAGCCGACACCATCCTCTCAACCAGCCACTGTATGGCGGCTGAAACAAAAAAATATACCGATAAAGATATCTCCATAACTCCGTTTGGCGTCGATGTGAATAGGTTTGCGCCATATCCCAAAGACAATAAATCAGAAACTTTCGTTATCGGCAATGTTAAAACCCTCAAGCCAGTTTATGGCATAGACATACTTATAAAAGCCTTTGCAGAGCTATGTCGGATGGCACCCGAACGCAACCTGTTGCTGAAAATAGCTGGTACAGGACCTCAAAAAGATGCGTTACAAGATTTATGCAAATCCCTTGGTGTCAGCGACAAAGTACAGTTTCTGGGCTACATTCCCAACGAACAACTGCCAGCACTCTACTCATCGTTCGACGTGGCGGTGTCGCTCTCCCGTCGAGAGAGTTTCGGTGTCGTCGCAGTTGAAGCAATGGCCTGTGAGTGTCCGGTGGTCACATCCGATGCCGACGGCTTCAAGGAGGTTGTTGAAGATGGTGTCACAGGTTTGATTGTTCCCGTCGAGGACGTCCATTCTGCGGCTCAGGCTCTCTATAAAATCCTAACGGACGACTCTCTACGCACCTCTATGGGTAAAGCCGGCCGTCAGCGTGTCCTGCGGCTCTACGATTGGGAGAAGAATGTTGACACCATGGAGGCCATCTATTCCCGCTACGCCAAATAGTCTTTACTCCTTCTTCAACTCATTATACCGTTTCCTTGCCTGTTCGGTATAGAGGCTTGTGGGGTGGTCGAGCAGTATTTTCTCATATTGCTCTTTGGCGCGGGTTTTGTTGTCCAGATGCTTCTCGTTCAGCTGTGCCGACATCATCAGGGCGTCGTCTGCGAGCAGGCCGTCGCCATAGAAGTCTATCAGCTTTTGCAGCAGTTCCTCACCCTCTGCGTAGCGGCCTTGCTTTATACGTATCTTGGCTTTCTGCATCAGCACATCGTCCAAGATAGGATGCGAGAGGGTGTGGTGTTCTATGGCGTCGAAGGCATCCCACGCCGAGTCGAGCATGTTGCGGTACATCAGCAGGTCGGCTGTAGCGTACTGTTCGAGCGTGGTGTACGTGCTGTCGTCCTCCATGTTGTCGCTTATCAACAGCGAAAGTTCCATCGCGTCGTTGGCCACCAGCTTGCTCGTCGCTCCTCGCAGCACGTCCAGCTGGGTCTTTGCCCATTCAAACTCATGTGTGAAATACGACAGTCGGGCGTTTCGCAACTTCGCTTGCGAACCTATGATGTCGTTCTTGTTTGCTTTCTCAACCTGCATATACAGCAGCGAAGCGTCCCACACCTCGCCGGCAAACAGCAGCAGGTCGCCCAGTTCCAGCTTTATCTCGCCTTCGTCCTGTGTGGGCAGTTTGGGAATCTCCAACGCGTCGTAGAGAATATCGGCGGCCGTCTGCACCTCGTTGCCGTAGTAGGCCGTCAGCTGTGCGTAGTTGCGCATCAGCTGCAGCGTCTGTAGGTTCTTGCCCAATTCGCCTATGACTTTCTCGTAGTCGAGTTTCAGCGCCTTGTATTCTTTGGGCGACAAAGCATACTTTCGGTCAAGCCTCAAAAACTTCACCTCCAGACTTCCCACCTCTGCCTCATAATACAGCGGGTGCTCTTTACCCTTCTTCATCAGATAGTTATACCCCTCTTCCGCCAGGTCGTAGGCCTCGTTGTTTTTGGCTATGTCGGCCACCTTCTTCACCAGCTCTCCACCGTTCTCCGGGAATCGCACATCCACCGCTTTGGCTTGAGTCAGCGCAAACTCGAAGTCTTTCTCCTGCAGCGAAAACCATATCATCATCTGCAGCCAAGTCTTGTTCGACGGCTCCTTCTGAATCCTTGACACCAACGCTCGGCGCAATCCGTCGGCCAGTTCCGTCCCCGACGCCTGGCTCAGGTTACGCTGCAGCGAGACCTGCACCGAGTTGATCGATCCGGGCGAGCTTTCAAGTAGATTCATATACTCCTGCGTCATAGCCTCGTAGTCGCCCATCGTGGCGTATATCGACGACAGCTCGTTGAGGTATAGGAATTTGTTTTTCGTGATTTCGCGGGCCTTAAGATAGCATTTCGCGGCATATCCATATTCGTTGGCCGACACGAAGGCATCCACCAGCTCCGTGATTTGCCGTTGGTCATATTTCAGCTTCCCCAGCGCCTCGTCGTATGCTTTTTGTTTCTTCTTGTTGTCGTTTCGAGCCGCATGCAGCTTGCCCAAATCCACATATAGGTACAACTCGTTAGGGTTTTTCCTCATGCGCGAGTCCACCAGCCGTTCGGCCTCCTTATAGTCCTCCAGCGCCACATACGAGCGGTACAGCATCTGGTAGTAGTACTTGTTCGCCGTCTTCTTGTACAGCGGTTCCGCCACCTCTATCGCCTGCCTGAACTCCCCGTTGTTGAAATAGTACTGCGCCAGCTGCTCCTTCGACTGCTGCCCATAGCCCGCCAAAGGCATAAGCCCCAATAAAGCAACGATGGTTATGAGCCGCAGATGTGACATTTCGATTGAAATAAAAAAAACCGGACGTTTTCACCTCCGGTTCCTCTGGTTTGTGACTAAGCTGGGATTCGAACCCAGGACCCCATCCTTAAAAGGGATGTGCTCTACCTGCTGAGCTACTTAGTCGCCGCTAAAAGCATTGCGTTTTTGTCCCTTGTTTTTTCTTGTGACTAAGCTGGGATTCGAACCCAGGACCCCATCCTTAAAAGGGATGTGCTCTACCTGCTGAGCTACTTAGTCGCCCCGATTTGAGTTTGCAAAAGTACAAACTTTTTTCCACTCCGCCGAAAAAAACATTCAAAATAGTTTATTTTTCCTCTCGCCCCCTCTTTTTATGCAGCTCTTTACCGCACCTTATAAACCCTCCTCCGCCGTTCTACCACGCCTGTGGGGGACTATGCTTCACTCCACTCAACATGCTATAAATATGAGTAATGCGCAAGTATGATTTGTTTTCACTTTTCTCCTACCTTTGTTTTACTTTTGCCTATACTTATACTGACCAAATAAGCTTTCTTTGAATTATAAAGATAACTTTCGTTGCCTATTATATTTCGCCGTATTGAAGCGGTAGCCGAAGTTGAACGAAACTCCGTGATTAAAAAGGTCGGTGTCGCCGAATGGGCAATTCGGCGAATAGGTGAGCTGCCAGACAAACGAGCGGTAATCCAAGCCGACCCCCACCGAAGCATAGCCCATATACAGTGCCGCACATCCTGCTGACAACGTGAAATATGGAGCGACGTTTCCCCATTTGCGGCTGAAATATATGTCGGTTTGCAGGTATAGCAAGGGTGCTGGCAGTGCATACAATGTTTTGTTTGTCGGATCGGCATCATGGTATCTGCTCATATACATCACAAGGCCAACTCCGCCGCCGAAGAAAAAGCGCTTGTCTTTCATAACGCCAAGCGAGAGCTTGGTTATGGGCAGCGGAATTGGTATAGCAGACAATCCAATATAGCCGACACCTTGGAAATGTACTGAACTGGCCGTAGTGGAAGTTCCATAGTTTGTTTCTTCGTCGCCTTCCCCCTGAGCTCGTGCAAATCCAGCAAGTGTGACTATCAATACAAGTATAAAACCTCGTTTCATTGGATTACATTATTTACTTAAATGTCAGTTCGTCATCTTTTATGAGCTTGGTCGTATTTGTGGGTGTTGAAGCGGTAACCGATTTCAAAATATACACCATGCTCGGCATTGCAGCCATCGCCATAGTCGATGTCCAATAACGGGCTATACCCCACCTGAAATGTTAGCCATTTATAGTCAAAGCCAACTCCCACCATACCAAACGTTAAGAGATACCGTGACATATCAAACAGCATATTGAGCACACCCCATTGGATTGACACATAAGGGTTAAGGCGGCCACTAGGCAGATACACATCGCCCCTCACTGTGTGAACAAGAAACGGAAACGGTGCAATAGCCGGACGATTATACAGCAACGGCATTACAGCTCCTATACCCATACCCACATAAGCCTTCTCTCTTATTCTCACACCCAAATTCAACTGTAGATAAGGCACATCTAACAATGTTGTCCCATACTTATAACCGCCACCAATGTACATATTTATACCTATGGAAGCCACTCCTTGGAACCGCACCGGCCTCTCCACACCATTCCCCACCGTATTACCTTGAGCCTGTGCAAAGCTGGTAAGAGTGACTATCAATACAATTATAAAACCATGTTTCATCGGATTTCATTAATTATTGATAAATTCCAGTTCGTCATCTTTTTTTATGCGCTTGGTCGTATTTGTGGGTGTTGAAGCGGTAGCCTATTTCGATGTATCCCCCATGAAGAATATAGTTTTCGTAAGAAAAGTCTATCATCACCAAAGGATTGTATCCAAGTTGAAACATAAACTGGTGGTATTCTACTCCTGCGGACACGCCGAAATATGCAATCATATCCTCATTAGTTATGATAGGGCATAGTCCAAGTCGCGCTGATACAAATGGACGCACCTTATTTCCCCTCGCCAGATAAACATCGCTCCGCAATGATACTAAAGGCAGGACCATTCCGAAATTAGGGTCCCATTCGCCGTTTTTGTTTAACATGTCTATTCCCGCAGCGGCACACACGCCAGCTCCAACAAATGCCAGATCCTTTATCCTCACTCCGAGCGTAAGGTCAGTGTAGGGAAGCATGTAAAACCAATTTACATTTAATCCAAGCGAAGCCACTCCTTGAAACCGAACAGGCTTCTCTACGACATTTCCTACCGTATCTCGCTGAGCTTGCACAAATCCAGCAAGTGTGACTATCATCAGCAATATCAAAGTCTTTTTCATGGGATCAGTGTTTTTGCTTATTACTTTGTAGCTTTGCAATGATATGTTTTTGCATCTTCGTCGTATATAAGCTCAACGGTATATCCGGCTTCATGCATCTTGACACACCAGTCGATGGCATTTTTCCTACTACGAGTATTGTACGATTGGACGTCTTTGGTTGATGCTTTCGTCGGGTTCTCGCTTTGTATTACAATCCTATGCCCCCTTTGAGCCAGGAAGACCATCTCTTCCATGAAATTGTACAACCCTCTTCTATTTCCTATTAAGGCAGTTTTTTGCACGTCGTCAATACTATATTCTATCTTGTGCGCGTTGATGCGTGTCACCACAAAATCGCCATCATCAGATATTTTACTACAACTGAAAGACATTGCGCACAATATGGCCAGAAGTGCTGCGAAAAAAACTTTTTTTCTCATATTCTCTAGATATTTTGAAACTTATATAATGTCACTGCTTTGCTTTCTTCGTCGGTTTCGGTGTGGAACACGCATACGCTCCTTTGTGCTGGTGCCACCGACACGCTCCAATCGTTATCATGTTTTTCTTTGATATGCTCTGTCGGTTTCCCATTGGGTGCGCGCCATGCTATCACACGGTGGGAGTAACGGTCTTCGTTGTTTTCCACAAAGAATTCTGTCACCCCGAAGTCTTCTTTCAACCTCTCCCATCCTGCATAGTCCTTAGCCTCGAGTAACGTTACATCGACGGCCACGCTGTCGATGATTGCCATGTCTTTTATGTATGTAGCCTGGATGTTGTCTGTTGAAGCGTAATGTTTGTAGATGTCACTGGTCTTGGAGAATGGCACAACGCGAGGCATAACAATAACTATCACCGCTCCTCCGACAAGGAGAAGGCTGACGAGTATTGTCAAAATCCATTTGCGTGTCATGATTGTAAGAGTATGGTTTTTGCGTTAGAATAGGCTTCGGCACGGAGTGAGCGGTCGCTCTGAGTCATGGTGTATCCGTCGCCGAGCGGCAAGGTCATTACAAAAAGCAAAGCCACGGCCGCCGCCGCACTCACTGTGGAGACCTGTGGTATGGACAACTTGAGTTCACTATGACTGACAGGAACCAATCGTGTGAAGACTCGACGGAGCATACGATAACGATGGAAGCTGTAAAACGACACCGTTGCGATGACTACCGTCAACACCACACCCGCTGTGCGAACAAGCAGGTCGGAATGGCCTATGAGCACCGCCGAGCCGACACTCACCGCCAAGCTGAGCAGTCCCAACACCAGCCATGCTTTCATATCTTTGCTACGCTGGCTGCGCGCATAACGCATATCGAGACCTTTCGGTTGCGCCTCTGCTCGCTGTATTATGGCGTCTATACGCTGCGAATGTAAGTTCCACACCTCCTGAAGTTCTCTCATGAGGGCTTCTGCTTCGGGGTCTTCGACTTCGCAAACTGCCTCTCCCAATCTCTTCTCGTTGTCAGTCAACTTCTTCATATTCTTTTTCTTTAAGTGTCATCAAGTCTTTCTTTATTCTGTATATGCGTTGTTTCACCGCTGCCTCGCTTATGCCGCCCATAATCTCCGATATCTCACGCAACCTCTTCCCGTCCAGGTAAAAATATATGATTATGCGGTCTTCGTCGTCCTCCAGTTGGTCTATGAGTCTGTAGAGCCGTTGGAAGCGTGGCTCGGAGGCTTCGTTGGCCAGGGTGTCGTAAAATTTCTCGTCGAACTCGACAAAGTCTGGTCTGTTTCGTTGTTTTCGTTTTTCCTGCAGGGCCACGTTGAGGGCAATGCGGGTGACCCATGTGTTGAGCGCGCATTCTCCTTTATATTTCGGCCAGCTCTCCCAGAGGGTTGTGGCTATCTCTTGGTAGAGGTCGCGGAAGTCGTCATGCCGTCGCGATGAGAAGGTAAAGCATACCTTAAGCAGTGTACCTTCGCACTGCTTGAGCATCTGCAAGAATTCCCTATGTTGTTCCTCTTCTTTTCGCATCCTCCATTATAATTAGTTGCAAAAAACGGAAAAAAGTAACAAACAACCCTTGTTTTTTAACAAAAAGTTTTCTCGCCCTCAATTGTAACAACCGTCTATCATGCTTAATGATAGGCACAAATCATTGTCATACATTTATTTAGGCTTACTCCGACTTGGCTGTGGTCTTTTTACGTCGTCTGCTTATCTTCTCTCGCAGCTTTATGTACCATCGCAGGTTGCTTGGCGATGAGTCGGTAGTAGCATACACCGTCAGGAATATCCCTATGGGTATGAACACCAGCGTGGCCACCCACATTCCCCATTCGCCCATTGCACCGCCGCGCACCGACTTCTCGTCTATCATGTCGATTACATAATACATCACAAAGAACAGCACCGACGCAACCAACGGCATTCCCAGGCCTCCTTTGCGAACAATCGACCCAAACGGTGCCCCTACAAGAAACAGCACTATGCAGGCGATAGAGAATGTGTATTTGCGGTACCACACAACATAGTGACGTGCAAGGTATTCGCTGTCGGACTTCATCACTTGGGAATATACCTTGTAATCGCTCAACACTTGGTCGCCTATGGCTCGAGCTCGGTTCATCACCCGCATCTGGTTGAGCCGTTCCAACTCCGCTATTGACTTTTCATAGTCAAATGGTGAAGCCTTTCTTATTGCTTTGCCGTCCGCCTTCTTCAACTGCGTATAGCGCTGATATAGCGACATCTTCGATATTGTAGTGGCTGTGAAGTCCTCATATCTTTTCACTGCGTCCTGCTTTATCTGCCTTGTTGTCGAATCCAGTTGTTTCACGTTCATCATCTGGCAGTTGGAACGGAAACTTTCTTTGTCCGACTTGTCAAAGGCAAAGGACGACAGGTCGAAGGTAATGACCTGCTCCTTGAAATCGATGGATGTGAACGGCCTCGAATTGTGGTTTTCTCCTTCGGTCTCCTCGGTGTAGGAGTGACCGTTATACAGCGTGAACAACATATATTGTCCGTCCGGGCTGGTTTGCATAGTGCCTCTGTCGGCCAATATGAGCGACGACTGCGATGGCCGCTGTGTGTGGTCGTATATGATTATGTCTTTTAGCTCGCCTGTCTCTGAGTCTTTCTCGTTCACTCGTATCACGTAGCCCTCAATCTCGCTGTAGTACTCGCTGGGGCGTATGTTCACCGCTGGCTTCTTACGTGTCACATCGTACAGGGTCATGCGGTAGCGCAGGGTGGCTGCCGGCAACACGTTGTTGGCAAAGTAGAACGCCACGCCCGTGAGCAGCGTCACCACCACCGCCATAGGCATCATGGCGCGCCTCAAGGATATGCCTCCTGCTTTCATCGCTATAAGCTCATACTTCTCGCCAAAGTTGCCCATCGTCATGATGGAGGCGAAAAGCACCGCTATAGGTAGGGCCATGGGTACGAACGTAGCCGAGGCATAGAACAGCAACTCCGCTATAACTCCCACGCTCAGACCTTTTCCCACCATGTCGTCGATATACTTCCACACAAACTGCATCAGCAGCACGAACACCGCTATGCTGAACGTCAGCAGCAGCGGCCCGATGAACGAGCGCAGTATGTGTCGGTCTATCTTTTTCATTAAAAGAGTCCCTGTAGCAGCCTCCAGATATCGTTTCCGTTAGCCAGTATCAGCAGCGCCAGCAAAAGTCCCATGCCTACGTTCTGTGCATAGTTCAGGAACTTGTCGCTCGGCTTCTTGCGCGTGACCATCTCCCAGAGGGTGAACAGTATGTGTCCGCCGTCAAGTCCTGGTATAGGTATGATGTTCATGAACGCGAGGATGAGTGCCAGAAGCGCTGTAATGTCCCAGAAGGCGTGCCACGACCAGTGGTCGGGGAAGATACTGCCTATCGAGATGAATCCTCCGAGGTTTTGTGCCCCGTTCTTTGTGAAGAGAATCTTCAGGCTTGTGACGTATGTGACCAGCGTCTCCCATCCATGCGAGATACCGGCTGGAATGGCTTGGAATATGTTGTACGAAAGATGTTTTACCTGGAACACCTCGAGAGGGGATTTCAGCATCACGCCCATCTTGCCGTTTGAGGGCAGGTTGAACGACATCTCCGACTCCTCTCCGTTGCGGAAGTACCCTATCGTGATGGTCTCTCCGGCGTGTTCTTTCAACGCGGCGCTGATTTCATTGTATGTTGCCATCGCCTCACCGTTGATTGACACCACGCTGTCGCCTACCTGCACACCTGCTTTCACCGCCGGCGAACCTGGCGTAAAGTCTTTCACAACAAAGGGTTGCCGCGGTGCCATGAGCATCTTGGGGCGCTCCATATTGACGTTTCCTATGAAATTTTCGCTAAGCTTCAGCGAAAGCAAGCTGTCGCCTCGTTTCACAGTGAGAGTAGGCTGGTCGGCAAGCAATATTTGTTTACCGAGGCTGTCGAAATCGAATATCTCCTTTCCGTTGACGGCATATATCACATCGCCGTTCTGCAGGCCTTCATCGAGCAACACTTGGTGGTAGTCGTATCCGAGAGCAGCATTGCGCACAGGCAGCTTATCCTCGCCCCAGTGTGCGAAGATGAGGGTGTAGAGCAACAGTGCCGACACGAAGTTAACAAGCACACCTCCCGATATTATCAGAAGCCGCTGCCAAGCTGGCTTGGTGCGATATTCCCACGGCTGCGGTGTGGTTTCCAGATCCTCGGCTTTCTTGGTCTCGTCAATCATTCCAGCTATGTCGCAGTAGCCGCCGAGCGGTATCCATCCGATACCCCAAAGCGTGTTGTCGGGTTCTTTCTCTTCCCACTCCTTAGGTGTCGTGGTGTTAAAGAAGAGGAAATGCCACTTGCCATCGAACTTCTTAGCTTTCAATATCGAGAATTTCCAGTTGAAGAACATGTAGAACCTGCGTACTCGGGTCTTGAACAGTTTGGCCAATCCCAGGTGTCCGAACTCGTGGGTTATGATAAGCAGCGAAAGGCTGAGAAATAATGCTAATACTTTCATGGGAGGTTTAATGCTAAATTAATTTGACAGTCTTATGTTTTTGTCGGTTTCTATCAGGTCATCCAAAGTTGGAGTTGCAATATACTGGGCTTTCTGCATGGTTCTCTCCACATGGTCGGCAATGTCCAGAAATCCTATTTTGCCGTCTATAAACCGCTGCACAGCGACCTCGTTTGCGGCGTTCATTATGCACGGCATATTGCCGCCTCGTGCTATCGCTTCGAAAGCCAGCGCAAGGCATCGGAAAGTCTCTGTGTCTGGCTTGCCGAAGGTGAGCTGCCCGTATTTTGCAAAGTCCAGTCGCGGCAATGGACTTCCAACTCTTTTCGGAAAACTGAAAGCGTACTGTATGGGAGTCTTCATCGATGGGATACCGAGTTGTGCTTTCACGCTTCCATCTTCAAACTGCACCATCGAGTGTACCACCGACTGTGGGTGTACCACCACCTCTATTTTTTCGGCCGGCACATCGAACAACCACCGTGCCTCGATTACCTCAAGACCTTTGTTCATCAGTGTCGCTGAGTCTATGGTCACTTTGCGCCCCATCGACCAGTTTGGATGCTTCAGTGCTTGCTCGAGGGTCACGGCGGACAGGCTCTCGCGGCTGCGGCCGTAGAACGGACCACCCGATGCCGTGAGCAGTATTTTCTCAACGGGAGAACATTCTCCCACTAAACTTTGAAATATGGCCGAGTGCTCTGAATCGACAGGCAGTATAGGTGTGTGATGGCGTGCTGCCGCATCGGTCACAATTCCTCCCGCAACCACCATGGTCTCTTTATTGGCCAGCGCTATCGCCTTTCCTGCCTCTATGGCTTTCAACGTGGGTTTCAGCCCGGCGAAGCCTACTATGGCGGCAAGCACCATATCTATCGATTCCATACTCATCACATCGCACATCGCGTCAGCTCCAGCGTAGGTTTTGATGTCTTCATTCGATAGCGCGTCGCGCAGTGTGGTGTATTTAGATTCGTCGGCTATCACAACTGCGTTGGGCTTGAACTCAAGCGCCTGCTCTATAAGAAGATTTACATTCGAACCTGCACACAGCACCTCAGCCGCGTATTCGTCGGGATGCCAGCGTATGACATCTAGGGCCTGTGTCCCGATAGAGCCGGTGGAACCTAATATGGCTATATGTTTCACTATAGGATTTCTTAAAACTAATTACTAACCACTGACCGCACTAAAACGACACATACGACAGCGGATCGGCAGTCTTGCCATTGATCCAGAGCTCGAAATGGAGGTGTGGAGTCCCCGCACCTGCCGAGTGTCCCATATAGGCTATTGGTTCACCCGCCCTGACCATGTCACCATTGTGTTTCAGCAGTGCGCTGTTGTGTTTATATACGGTAATGATATTGCCCGGGTGTTGCACCGCAATCACATAGCCGTCGTCAGCGGTGAATCCTGCAAAGAACACCGTTCCGTTCGCAGCCGATTTGATAATGTCGTTTATATTTCCGGCGACATCTACCCCTATGTGACCCTCTTTGCTGTTGTAGGCTGTAACGATTTTACCTTTGATAGGTGGGAAGAACAACTGCCCGCCGCTTGGGTTTTGCTGGGGGCCGCCAGTCGTCTGTTGCTCACTGTTAGCCTTCGTTGCTTTCGCCATATCTTCACGTAGCATACTGTCGGCTTTGCAGCGTTTGTCCTCTTCTCCCAGCGCTTTGGGGCGGCTCTCGTTTTCTGCCGTGTCGGCTATTTCCTCACCAGCTACAATGGAACTCAGCACTGCCATCATCTCCTCTTGGTGCTGCACTTTCAGGTTGAGTGAGTCAAGCAGGATTACATTGCGGTAGGTCTGGTCAACCATATCGTTGTTCGTGTAGCCTGGTATCATGTTGTGCAGGGGTGTGAATGCTATGAGCAGAAATGTGATAACCATCAGCACAATGCCCACAATACCTACTCCCACGAAAAGGTTGAGAGCCGACAGGCGGAACGACCAGTGCTCGCGGTAGTTCTCGGCATCCATGACCACCAGTCGCTGCTTCCTCTTCATTTTGCCATAGAGGATATGCATCTTCCGCATGAAAGGACTGTTGCCCTTGTGCGATGCCTCATCGCCTGGCCTCGTCGTAAACAAAAGGCGCAACCATTTGGTCACGCCTTTTGTGAATTGTTTTATTTTACTGAATGCCATCCTATTAGTTTCCGGTAAACTTGAAACTATCGGTTAGAAGAAACGGCTACGGTTGTCTTTTATCTTGGTGGCGTTCTGCAGCACCTGTATGGCGCTTGACTGCTTACGGCCATAGTCGCGGGCCATAATGGTTTTCAGGCTTTCCACATCGTTACGCTCGTCTGCCTGACGACCGATAACCTTGATGAAGTATGCGCCCTGAGCTCCTTTTATTGGGCCAGACACCACGTTCTCTTTGGTCATGGCTATATGGGCCTGAACCTTAGGCTCCATGCCGTAACGGCCCAGATAGTAGTCTCTCAATCCAACGTTGGTCAGCGTATCGACTGTTGTGTTGAGTTTCGTTGCCAGAGCAGCTATGTCTTTGGTTGACTTTGCAGCTTCCTCTGCCTGCGCCATCATATACTCGGAGCGTTTCTCAAGACGCACCTGCTGTTCGATGTCGGTGCGGACTTTGTCAACAGTCAAGTTTTTCTCGTTATAAACCTCCTTGAGGGCGACCACCACGTAATTTTCACCACATGAGTAAACCTCTTCCGATACATCGCCGACTTTGCGCTTTTTGTCGAAGGCCCACTGCATGATGCTGCGGCAGTTGTCAAGTCCGGGCAGCTGATCCATCATCGGGGTGGTCATAGCCTCACGCACTGACAGGTTCTCCTTTGCCGCCGATGCAGTCAACTCTTCTTCAGTACGGTTCTGTCCCACAAACCAGCTGGCTTTGTTGAATATCTGTGTGCTGGTGTTGTTGCTGGGGGCTATCTCACGCGTCAGTTTTGCCACACGGTATTTGCGGTTGGGTGTGGTTTTACCGGTCACCTTCACCACAACGTATCCATAGTTGTCGGGACGTTTGTAGGTGAATACGCCGCCTTCGGGGGTGTTGATGATATTGTCGTTCAAAAAACCATAGGTTGTGCCGTCAAGTGCCCAGCCCATGTCTCCTTTGTTGCTGTTCTTCTGCGGGTCGTCGGAATAGCGGGCCACGATATCTTCAACGTTGGCATCTTTCATCTTGAGAAGTGCTTCCACGGTGTCGGCCACCAGTTTAGCCTCGTCGTCGGTGCGGGTCACGCTCTCAAGTCCAGCCGTGCTGTTGAGAATCAGCACCACGCTGGCACGTAAGCTGTCGGGACGCATAGCCGAAGCCATAACCTTTGCCATCACCCATTCGTTGCCTATCTGGCGCGGGGCGACGAATCCTCCGACAGGGGTCTTTTCTATGATGGTGTCAAGACCCCTTATCTGCGATGCTTTCACGTATGTGGTGTCGTAGCTCTGGGCGGGTTTCGAGTTGCCATACACAAACTCTGATATGTTGGCATCTTCGACGGTCTGGAACTCTTTCCAGATGGTGTCAACCTCTTCTTCAATCTTGGTCAGGTCTTCAGCTGATGGCACGATAGGATAAGCGATGTACTCAATTTTGCGAATCTCGTTGTACATACGCAGACCCATGCCAGTTTCGATCTCTGCACGGTGCTCGTTGAAGTAATTTTTGTAATCTTCGTCTGTGGGGTTGGCGTTCTCTTCGCTCACGTTCTGGTAGGACGCCATCGCAACTACCACATCAGAACGGTTTGCAGCCAGCTTCGCCTCACTCTCGGCCAAAGCGGTTGGCACATAGAAGGCTTTGCTTATCAGGTTGTTGTATTTCTCCTGCAGACGGTTGCTCTCCACCTCATGACGCATGGCTGTGATGTCGTGCTTCATTGCATCGTCAAGCTGGTCATATTGGTCGCGGAAATAGCGTGCGGCTGCCTGTGCGTTATACTGGCCTGTGCTCGGGTCGGTGAACCACTGGCGCATATATGGGTGTGTGTATGAGCCGTCCTCATACATCATCGAACTTGACTCGTCTTCTGATATCATCAGGCCGAGTTTCTTGTACTGTGTACCCATAAGGGTGTCTTCCAGTATGGTTTGCCACACCTGTTCGCGGAGACGGTACTCCACGTCGTTCGACACTTGGTCCACACCTTGGTTGCGCATGTAATTGGCCTTCAGCTCATCATAGCGCTCGTTGAAATCTTGGATGGTGAATGTGGCTTTGCCGATTTTGGCCACCTCAAATTGTCCTGCTCCGCGGTTCTTCTGCAAGTCGCCTATGATGAAGGCTACAATGGCAAGACCTACAATGGTTACGGCAATTCCTGAATGTTTTCTAATACTTCCTATTGCTCCCATTTTGTTTATAGAGTTATTACTGTTAATATTCTATTTTAAGTGTGCAAAAGTACTAATAAAAACTTGACTGACACTCTTTTTGCTTAAAAAAAGTATCAGCCTGATTGTAAAGTACTGTGATAGCGTAATCTACACTCACAGCTCCGCAGCAAATACAAACGGTAGCAGGTCTGACGCACTGTTGTATTCTCGAACACTCCCGTCGTTAAGTGGCAGCAATATCCTCATATTGCACCCCTGCCGTTGCTCCTGTTCTATCATAACTTGGCGGCAGGCTCCACAGGGCGAGGCCTCCGCTGCTTTGCCCTCGCCATCTACGGCGGCAATGGCAAGTGCCTTTATGATGCAGTCCTTTCCATATCGGGCAGACGCACCGAACAGCGCTACTCGCTCGGCACACAGCCCCGACGGGTATGCCAAGTTCTCCTGGTTGCTCCCTATCTCTATCGTCCCATCCTTCATACGCACGGCTGCTCCGACACGAAAATGTGAGTAAGGCGAGTAAGACCCTTCCGTAGCTCTTTGTGCCGCCTCTATCAACTCCTGGTCGGCGATTGGGAGCTCTCCTTTTGAGGCATATTCATCATATTCTATCGCAAGTGTTTTTTTCATAAGCTCAACTATTATTAATTGTCTCCCAGCCCGGTATCTCACATTGTTTCAACTCTCCTTCCGCCACCTCAACCATAATACTTTGCTTTCCGTTGGTAAGCAGCAACCACGGCACTCTCAGAACCGTGTTGTACCTGCATGCCTGGTCGGCCACCTTCTGCGTGATTGCCACATCCGGACGTTTGCACTCCACTATCATCTTCGCCGACAGCGCTTTGTTATAAACCACGATATCACACCGTCGGCTCATCCCGTTCAGCGTTATCGACCCCTCCACCTGCATAAGTTCCAGCGGATAGCCTTTCTCGCCATGAAGATATCGTATCACCGCCTGCCTCACCCCCTCTTCGGGTGTCAACGCCACATAGCGTCTGCGCACGATGTCCAATATCTCCTGCCCGTCGGCAGTTTGGCGTATCTGTGGTTGCTGTGATTCGGGCATAGTGCTACTATTCTACTATGTAGTTGTCGTCGTCGGTGCGCTGTTCGGATTTCTTCTCTTGTTTCAATCCGTTGTTTATCTTGTAGGTGAAGCCGAGCGTGATGGTCGGTGCTATGCGGTTGCCGCGGAATCTACGGCTGAGCTGCTCATTCTCGGTGTCGTGACCGAATCCACCTGTGCAAAAGACATCGCTGACACGCAGGTTGATTGAGCCCTGTTTCTTGAGCACATCTTTACGCACCGCTAGGTCAAACCAGTACGAGCCGCGCATCTTGGTTTGCAGGTCTTGGAAGCCTGGACGGAACTGTCCTGAGAACTGTATCGCCCAGTCTTTGGGCAGGTTCATGTAAGAGCTCAGCTTACCGCTCACCCTGAGGGCGTTGCGACTGGTGTTGTTCAGCAGTTCGGTGCCTTCTATATATTCGCCGTATAGGTTCACACTGACGTTTATTTTCCACCATTTCAGTATCTGCTGGTCCCAAATCACCTCTAATCCGTAGTTGATACCTTTGCTCAGGTTCTGCCAGGTCGAGGCCCAGTAGCCGTCATAGTCGGAGTTGTATATCATCCACGGCGAGTAGTATGCCGCCGATGCCGAATCCCACACAAATCCATACATCGTCATTTTGTTGTTCGTCTGGCGGAAATAGGCTGATGTGAATATGTTCGTCTGCTTGAAGCCCACGTTATATGACAGCTCGATGGCATGTGTGTACTCGGGGTCGAGGTTAGGATTTCCGAAACTCATCTCCTTGCCTTGACGGATGTTGATATATGCGTCGAGCGACTGCATCCTCGGTCTTCTCACCCTCTTGCTGTAGCTCAGCTGTATGCTCTGTTTATCGGTGATGTTGTACGAGAGGTGTACCGTCGGATAGAGCTGCCAGTAGTCTTTATCAACCACTGTGTTGTTGTGCATCCTGTCCTTGCCTCCGATATTTGAATATTCTCCGCGCAATCCTACCTGGGCCGACAGATTGTCTATAATCTTGCCGCCAAAAGTGGCGTATATGGCGTGTATCTGTTGGTTATAGTCTTCATCCACCGACGACTGCGAGTCCATCGCTCTATTAAGGGTCCCGTTGGTGTCGTAGGTATTCATATAGTAAAGCGACCTCAGCGTCGAGCGGCTGATGAACCCCTCATACCCCACCTCCAGCTTGAACCTGTCGGCAAACGGATGTGTGTAGTCTAATTTCGCGTTCAGCGAGTTGCCGCCTCTCTTGTTGTCGGTTTCCCTGAGATAGTAGTTTTCCAGATTTATTGAATCTATGTCGTAGAACTGGCGCTGGTTGCCGCCTCCCGTACCGTTCCGGTGTGTGTAAGTTAGGTCGAAGGTCAGCTGCTGGTCGGCCTTGTCGAACTTTTTCACAAAAAGCAAGTAGGCTATGTGGTTCATCCTATGCGTGGTGTTCGTATCCGTCTGGCGGTAGTTGTATAACCCGTCATACAGCAGGTCTTCTGCGTCTATATAGCTTCTCCTTATGTGTTTGCCGCCGTTGTAGGTGTATGACAGCAACAGTGATGCGTTGTGTTTGAAATAGTATTCGCCGCCCACTTTCACACTGCTCATCGTATTCGAGTGTCTGTTGAACTCATATAGGCTGTCGTGCGAGATGGGCGTTCCGCTGTTTTTGCGGGTTATATCCGTCGTGCTGCGGTTTCCGCGTCCTCTCACTCCTCCGTCGGCGTTGAAAAACACACTCCATTTCTCTGTGGAGTAGTTCAGGTTTATAGTTCCCATCGCCGTTGGTATAAACTTGGTGTAGTCGGGATCTCCGGCTTGGCCGGTGTTATATCCTTCCAAACTTGGTATCTGGAAGGGAAGGGGGGCTCCCAGGTTCACATTCACCGTGCCGGTCAACCCAAGTGCTCCGCTCGTCTGCTCCTTAAGTTTGATATTTATGATGCCCGACATTCCCTCGGGGTCGTACTTCGCCGACGGGTTCGTTATCACTTCCACATTCTCTATCGAGCTTGCCGGTATCTGCTCCAGCAGCACGTCCAGTTCGCTTCCCATCAACTCGTATGGTCGTCCGTTGATAAGCACCTTCACGTTCGACGAGCCTCTCAGCGACACCTCTCCGTCGCTGCTTATCGCCACACTCGGTACATTGTCCAGAACGTCTGTCGCCGTACCACCGCCTGTCACCAGATTTTTATCGACGTTTATGACTCGTTTGTCCAACTGGTATTCCATCATCGAGCGCTCGGCCGAAACTTCCGCCGCCTTCAGCACTGTCGAAGTGGGCGACAAGGTTATCTTTCCGATGTTCACTACGGGCTTACCTGCCGAAAAAGTCACATTCTCAGGGTGATAGTACGGCTTGAATCCCATCAGCGTGATACGCACGAGGTATGTGCCGTAGGGTATCTTCTCCACCGCAAAATTTCCTCCTTCCAGCGACACGTTTCCCGCCACCAGCGACGAGTCTTCCGTCTTCAGGACAGCTATGGTGGCATATTCGATTGCCGCTCCGCCCGACTTCTCCACCACCTTGCCGGTCAGCTTGCCCTGTGCCGCCGCACTGCCGCAAAGCACCACCGCCAGCACCAAAGCTATATATTTCAAGTGTTTCATAACGCTAAAAATTTGCATTATTTATCACTTGCAAAAGTACTTCCTTTTTTCAAGGGTTTTCCCCAAGAAAAAACATATTTTCCCCCCACACACTCAAAACTTACTGCGCACACCCCACCCGCAAACCACTTACAGCTTACAACTTGAAACTTAAAACTAAAGCCTACCCTCTCACGTAGTGTGGCATCTCCATCGGTATCGGCAGCGATATCTCTATCAGCCCGCCGAACTCCTCGCCGTCATACCAAGGCACCTGGTATATCAACTTCTTCACGCCGTTCTTCTCTATCGTGTAGGCGTTCAGTTTCTGTTCGTCGAGCAGCTCCCTGAGTATCTTCGCCGCCCTCTCTGGATGGCAGTCAAACAGGTTGTTGCCCACAATCTTATGACCGTGACTGTTCACGTCTGCCGACGTCTGGTTCATGTCCAATATGTTGCCCTCTTTGTCGCACACCGTGATAGCGACCTTCTTCAGTCCTTCAAAGTATTTGTCCATTATAAGAAACTGTTTAAAACCGTTCTATTTTTCCGTCCACACCCATTAAAAACCAGTAACTGGGAACTCAAAACTTTATGTTTACCACCCTGCTCTTTTTCATTTTCGACAGGGTTACAAACCAGTCGTTGTCCACCTTCTGCAGCTGTCCGGTCAGGAACAGCAGTTTGTCTTGCGGTGATGTGTATTTGCTCACCTTGCCTCCGTCGTCAATGGCATAAACCGCCAGAGTCGCCTTCGAAGCGGCCAGCATCGCCAGCATTGGAAGGTGCTCACTCATGTCATACTCCGCTGGAGCTTTCGGACTTTCCGTCTGAACCACGTATATCCTGCCGTTCTCGTATGTCACATGCTGGCGTATGGGCGACATGTCGTTGGCCGACCTGATATATGTCCTGATAGGCACTCGCCACACAAAGTTGGCATCCTTGTCGATTGCCACCATTAGGCTTCCGTGCAGGTCAAACACATAATCTATCGAGCCTTTCGAATACACTGTTGTGGTCATGAATGTCCATATCTGCATCACTCCGCCATACGGTGTCGCCACGCCTTCTTTTGTCATCAGTCCTTGTATCTCGCTTACCTTGCTGCGTCTCGATCCCAAATCCACATTCTCCAATACGGCAAACTCCGTCTCCGTCAGCGGTTGGGGGTTGAACACAAGCTTATTGCTCTCGGTATTGAATGAGAGTGCATAGATGCCCGAATACTGCACATTCTGCAACCCGCGTCTCTTTTCTCCTATGGTACCTCCTGCTACGAAATGTCCGTCAATATAGTTCATCAGCCGGCACGATGCCAAGTCGCTGCGCCCCACCGAATCTACAAACGTGTCGTCGCTCATAGAGGTGTGGTTGGCAAACAGGAAGAATGTACTGCTCTCC
Source organism: Bacteroidales bacterium (assembly GCA_017616895.1). Taxonomy (GTDB): domain Bacteria; phylum Bacteroidota; class Bacteroidia; order Bacteroidales; family P3; genus Colimorpha. The sequence goes on along the minus strand of JAFZXE010000026.1, from coordinate 10,170 downwards.
GAAGCTCCTACCAGCATCGCGTGTACCGCCTCTTCGTCGTCTATCGTCATCATGCTGTACCATCCTGGCAAGTCGTCTCTGCGCCACAGCTCAGTGTAGCGGTTGTCGGTCACCACCAATGCGTCATACTCGGCGTCCTCTTTGCCAAACGCTTTGGCTATACGCGAGTTGTTGCTGTATTCCTTAATCGAAATAGCTTTGGCGTGACCGTCTGGCGAGGTGGCCACCTTCCAATCCATCATGTTCGACCCCTTGTTTTTGCGATGATAGAATACCGCCGGATCGCCTACCAGCGTCCAGCTTGTGAGGCTCGCCTTGACGATATGTATGTCGCCTGGCGCATCTTTCACCGCACCGCATATCAACATATATACGGTGTCTCCCACTGCGTTGACATCCACTAGCATACTCTCTTTCGATTTCGATACCACCAACTTCTTCTCCGCCTTTCCTGCTTCGTTGAGCCCATATATCGCAACACCTGTGCTGAAGTCCGCCCGCATATAGTAATAGACGTTGGATACCATCACCGTAAGGCCGTCTTTCTTGCCTACAAAATGAGCTCCGCTGGCCTGTCCGCTCGTAAGCCCCTTGGCCTCCTGTGCGGTCATCTCAACCTGTTGCGCCATTGCGCCCAATGCAATAAAAGCAAACGCAAAAACGAGTGTCAATCTTTTCATATCTGTTATGTTTTTGTTTTTAACTCAAAAGTTGTCATCAAAACCACCAACCACTGACTACTAACCATCACCTACCACCTGAACCCGATGGTAGCTATCGGTGTCAGCGTCACTGGTATCTTGGTGAGGTAGGCGTCTGCACTGTCCTCTCCTGTCGTGAAGAAGTCAAACAACGGGTACCGCATCTTGAGTCGCAACGACACAAAAAAGGTGTTGGTGATATAGTAGAACGCCCCGAGCGAGGCCTCCACCGAGATGGCTCCTCCCATCCCGTACTCTCCTTCCATCGAATAACGTCCTTCGCTCAACATATTGCCGTTCAGGTCCAGCAGATCTCTCTTGTGCGCCCTACCGAACACCAGCGACTCGGCGAATCCTGCGCCCGCCATGATGGGCAGTTTGTCCGTGAGAAAATAGGCAAGATATACCTCTTCCGCTATCTCCACCACATTCGACTTCTGCTTCATCGCCGTAAGGCTGGCACTGTCCACATACGTCACGCTCGCCCTCTCGCGCGAGAACGAAGCGTCGAACATGAACCCGAAGTCGAGCCTCCCTTTCAGCTCTCTCTCCATCCCGTAGGTGAACGCAAACACCGGTGACATCGACCGCTTCAGCGTGCCTGGTTTCACGTTGCTCCCCGGCTCCAGCGTCGGCTGCGGAGAGCTGAATGGAGCTACCGCACCCACCGAGAATCCCATCATATATTCTCCGTCCCAGACGAAATACTGCGCCTTCGCTGCTCCAACGGCGAAAAAAATCGTTGCGATTAAAACCAGCAGTCCTTTTTTCATTTCTATTACCATTTATATCCAAATGTAACCATCGCCTGCACCTTGCGCCGATGGTCGTTGGCGGCGGTCATTATGCTGCCAATATAGTACATATCCGAATAGTCGTCGCTTGCCCACGAACTGTAGAACGGCAATGCGTCAAACCGCCCGCAGAGTCCCACAGAAAAATGTTCTCCGATGAAGTAGTTGAACTGAAGTTGAGTGACAATGCCTATGTTCATATTTGGCTCCGCTCCCCAGTTGTTTAGCGAACTGACTTTGTCCTCGCCATACTCCTTGCCGGAAGCGTCGGTGATTTTTGATGTCACGTTGACATTCGCCATTCCGTCGAAATAAAAACCCGCTCCAAGCAGTATCTGAAATTTCTCTGCAATGATATAGTTAAGGTTAAGTCCTAATGCACCGCATATCTCCAATCCCGACAACGTGTAGTTGTAGGTATATGGCGCATACTGGGCTCCGTATGTGGTTCCTCCGTCAAAGCTCGCTTTCCAGCCGTCTCGGTAAAGGTCCAAGTTAACAAAGAAACCCCATCCGAACTTGTCTTCGTTGCTCGAGAAGTCGAACCCCAAAGTACCTACAGCCGTCCCATAGTTTGAAAACTGCGTCGGCGTTACATCTCCAACTCCGACGACATTGAATGTCGGCACCCCGGTCACAAACTGGTAGCCAACTCCGGCAAACACTCGTTTCGAACCCATAAATGGGTTCTCATACGACTCGTGGTGGACATACTGCGCCCTCGCTGGCAACACAAGCACCATCAACAACCCGACAAAAAATAGTTTTCTCATATCCGTTTTCAATTAGATTGGCGGAGCAGCATCACCCACTCCGCCAATAAAAACACTGACTGCTGACCGCTGTCAGCTGCCTGCTATCTAGCATTCAGCGCAGCCAACGCGATGCTGTAAAGCTTCGTGTTGATGCTGTCGCCGCGGCTGGTCAGCACACACGGCACTTTCGCGCCCACCACCATGCAAGCCAGCTCGGCACCGCCGAACTTCGTGCAGGTCTTGTAGAACACATTGCCGCTCTCGATGTTCGGGAACAGGATGCAGTCGGCATCGCCGGCCACTTCGCCGCCCACCTTCTTCGTCTGTGCGCTCTCCTTGTCGATGGCTACGTCAAGTGCCAAAGGTCCGTCGATGATGGCGCCCTTTATCTGGCCTCTCTCGCCCATCTTGCTGATGATGGCTGCCTCCACGCAGGCGGGCATACCCGTCGAAACCTGCTCTGTGGCGGCCAGCACAGCCACCTTCGGCTTCGCAATCTCGAGGCTCTTGGCCGTCTGGATGAGGTAACCCAGGATAGCCTGTTTCTGCTTCATGTCGGGAGCCGGCACGATAGCCACATCCGAGCACACCAGCAGCTTGTGGTATTTAGGCACCTCAAACACAGCCATGTGTGTCAGCATGTCGGTCTTCTTGCCAGGCATCAAGCCCTTCTCCTTGTTCAGGATGGCGCGCATATATTTGTCGGTGCTCAGCAATCCTTTCATCAGGAACTTGCCGTCGCAGCCTCCTTCGTTCACCAGCTCTACGGCCTTCACTCCGGCTTTCGTCTCGTCGGCTTCCTGCACCAGCTCAAACTTGTTCACGTCTATGCCCTCTTCGGCGCACACTTTCTTTATCGTCTCGATGTCGCCCACCAGCGTGGCGTCCACGATGCCGCGATCCACAGCCATACTCACAGCTCCGATAGTGTGTGAGTCGTTGGCGTATGCAGCGATAAGTCTTTTCTTGCCTTTGGTCTTAACCAATTCCAGCAAATCGTCAAGTTTTGTAATCATTGTTTTGTGTTTTATATGTGTTAATTGTTTAGAAACTGTTTAAATTTGATTGATGAATTTTGTTATGGACATGGACGAGCAGATTTTTCGCCTTATCGAAGGCGCAATGGGTGTCCATTGTAACTGAGAGAAGGTGGAAAAGATGCCGTTCATGTATTTTAAGAAAAACATTGAATTAAATTTATACAGTTTCTTAATCGTTACCCCGTTCAATAGAGGATTGCAAATATACAAAATAATTTCATCCCGACAAAATCCCACCTCCATTTCCCCATCCTTTACGCCCTATAAGATTTACATGTCCTATAAGACTTATATGACTTATTAGTCCTATAAGACCTATCCTCATAGCAGGTACACTATCTTTTCCCCACCTAAAATCTCAGAATCTTGGTGATGAACCAATATGCAATCAAATCTTTTTCGTATCTTTGCATTTGGTTTCAAAAGGAAACCGCGAAGCGTTATGCCTCGGTTCTTATCGTGAGAAATGTGAGAAACTTCTAGCGAAATGTAAGAACGGGACATCGGTTCACGTGTATAGCGTGGGCTATATCCATTTCAACATTTCAAGGTTATTCTCACAACCTCTCACGGAAGAAGTGGCATGTGGTGCCACGCTTTGTTGCTACAAACCCTCTCGTTTTGGCACAGTCGAGATTGCGGAGAGAAAGGAAGGTACAATTATGTAGAGATAGCTCAATGAAAACATTACATATAGATTATAGCCAGCAAAACGAGTAAATCAGGCTCCTCGTTGAAACCTGAAAAATTATAGAGCCTTCATTCAATTAACATTATGGAAAAAATGGTAAAAAAACTTAGCATGCTGCTTTTCGTCGCAGCAATATTCTCTTTCACAGCATGTGAAAAAGATAACGCAGATGACAATTCTAACGACAACACCACAACTACAACCACAACTACAACCGACGAGTCGCTGAAAAATACCACATGGATTTATAATGCAAGTGACCCTAATGCTGCAGAGATTATAAACGTTAAGGTTGCATTTGGAAATCTTCAGTATGTAAGCGTTAATTTATGTCACCAAAGTTTCGACATAGATATGTACTCCGGACCATATACCTACTCAAATGGAAGTGGCACTATGGATGTAAGAACTGATCCTCAAAATCAAGTAAGTGCCACGTTTTCTATAAGCGGGAATAAAATGACACTCAATTTCAAGGGTGACACCTACACGCTAACGAAGAGCGAAAGTTAATAAAAATACTTTTCCACCACCTCAAATCACAGAATGCGGGATCTATTGTCCCGCATTCTGTCGTTATAGAACATCCAATATAACGTTTCCTAGGATATCTAGCTCCTCCTAGGATATCTAGTTCCCCTAGGACATCTAGCTCCCTAGGACATCTAGCTCCTCCTAAGACATCTAGCTCCTCCTCGGACATCTAGCCCCTTCCTAAGACATCTAGTTCCTCTAGTGCATCTAGTTCCTCTAGGGCATCTAGCTCCTCCTAGGATATCCAGCTCCCCCAATAACCCTCTAACAAGCACCTCCTTCCGACCAACTAAAGCACTCCTTACCTAATGCCTACCTAATGATAACCTAATGACTACCTAATGACTACCTAATGATACTGACAAACATTGCAGTAAACCAGTATATTACAACACTAAAAATCTCATTTTCTAAAATGTTCCGTATCTGTCACTAAATAAACAACTTGCAACAACAGCTGTTCAACAACAATCAAAAAATCTATCAAGAAATCCCCCGAATCCCTTCGAAAACCAAACAAAAAAATTCTGCTCTTTTCCGCGCTTTCCGCGAGAACTAAATGTCTTGTGGATTCATTGACACACAAAACCGCCAACCCCAAAAATATTTCGTACTTTTGCAAAGATTTTTTTCCCACATCCATTAATTTCAACTTTCAATTTTCAACTTTCAATTTCCTTGCCCTTTCTAAAGAACATACTCTCCTGTCGCAGTCTCTCCATCGTAGGCCTTGAGAAAAACACCGGTAAGACCGTCTGCCTCAACTATGTCCTCCGTCGTCTCCACGAACTAGGGGTATCCACCGCGGTCACATCCATCGGCGTCGATGGCGAACAAACCGACAGCGTCTATGCCACCGCCAAGCCCGAGGTGACGCTCTACGAGGGCATGTATCTCATCACCTCCGAGCGGCATTATCTCCAGCGTCGCTGCGTCTCCGAGATTCTCGACCTCTCCAACCAGCGCACCGCCCTCGGACGGCTCCTCACCGCCCGCATACTCTCTTCGGGCAAAGCTCTCATATCCGGCGCCGCCGCCACCGCCATACTCGCACAGCAGATCGACCAATTCAAACAGCAGGGCGTACAGCTTACCGTCATCGACGGTGCCCTCTCGCGGCTCTCACTCGCTTCGCCCACCGTCACCGACTCCATGATTCTCGCCACCGGCGCTGCCGTCTCGCCCAACCTCCAGCAACTAATCTCCAAGACCCGTTTCGTCTGCCGCCTTATCGACCTCCCCGAGGTGGAGCCAGCTATACGCACCGCTCTCTCTCAGGCCTCTTCCGGCATCTGGGCTCTCGACTCCGACGGCCTCGCTCACGACCTCAACATACCATCGGTATTCATGCTCTCCTCCGCCAACTCCGACCTCTTCCGTTACGGCACCACACTCTTCGCCTCCGGCGCGGTATCCGACCGACTGCTCAAAATCCTCGCCGCCAAAGACGAGATAAAGCAAATCACGCTCATCATACGCGATTTCACCAAACTCTTCGTCACCCCCGAGGTCTATAACGACTACATCCGTCGCGGCGGTAAGATTATGGCTCTCCGCAAGTCCCACCTCGCCGCCGTCACCCTCAACCCCACCTCTCCTCACGGCTATGCCCTCGACTCCCACACCGCCACCCAAGCCCTCTCCGAAGCCCTCAACCTCCCCGTTTACGACGTCATGAAGATAGAAAGTATATCTTAAAGAGTTCAAATTTCAAAATTCGAAATTCAAAATTAGACACATGCTTCTCCGCGATAAACTTCATTCCGATCCTGGTTTCCAGTACATCATCGACGCCCTCAATCTCATCTCTGCTGCCGGCCGTCGTGCTCTTCTCGACTTCCCCTTCCTCACCTCTCCCGAAGCCGTCAATGCCGAGCTGGACAACCTCGAAGCTGTCATCGGCGTCGTCTCCGTCACCGAGAACCTGCACACCGTCTCCGAGATCAAGCACCATCTTATGTGCCTCCACGACTCGCAGGGCACCGTCGCCAACCTCTCGCAACATTCAGTCATCAACGAGGTGGAGCTTTTCGAAGTTAAGAATATCGCCTATACCGCCGCTGCGGTATCCCGCTCGGCCGAACCGCTGGGCTTGAAAGAGATATTCTCTCTGCCCGACCTCTCCGACGTCTTCTCTCTGCTCGACCCCGACCAGACGGGTCTTCCTCATTTCTATATCTACGACTCCTACCATCCCGACCTCCCCGATATAAGAAAACGTCTGAAGCAGCTTCAGGCTCGCACCGACGACCCCGAAGCAGCCACTCTCTATGCCGACCTCTTCGCTCAGCATAACGACATACAGCACTCCGTCGAGGCCTCTCTCTCACAGAAGCTCTGGGCTTCCGCCGACCGCCTCGCACTCGCCGTCAAGCGTCTCGCCTACATCGACCTCCTCTTCGCCAAAGCTGGCCTCGCCACCGCCTGGAACTTCACCCGCCCCCAGATAGCAGTCAACGACGGCAATTCAAAATCCAAAATTCAAAATTCAAAATTTACGCAGTATTCTGCGCTCTTCAACCCTCGCCTTCTCCACCGCAACCAGGAGCGCCGTCTTCGCTACCAACCCATCGACATCACCGTAGAACCCGGCCTCTGCCTCATCACGGGCGCCAACATGGCTGGCAAGACGGTCCTATTGAAAACTCTCGGCATCGCACAGCTCCTCACCCAGTTCGGAATGTATGTTCCGGCCGAATCCGCCACCGTAACCCTTGTGGACGATGTGCTTTTCTGCATCGGCGACGAGCAGAACGAGATGAACGGTCTCTCTTCGTTTGCCTCCGAGATAATCAAGATTTCCGAAGTCGTACAGCTCAGCGCCACACAGTGCCTTCTCATACTTATCGACGAACCCGCCCGCACCACCAACCCCGTCGAGGGCAAAGCCATCGTGCAGGCCCTTTCTGACATCCTTATCTCCCGCGGTTCCTTATCTCTCATCACCACCCACTACTCCCAGCTTGGAGTCCCCTGCCGCCGTCTGCGTATTGCAGGCTTCCGTGAAGACCTCGCAACCGCCGCCCTCTCACCCGAGAACATCAACCTCTTTATGGATTACTCTCTCGTTGAGGACAACTCCGACACCGTACCCCAGGAAGCCCTCCGTATCGCCACCCTCCTCCGCTGCGACGAAACCCTAATCCAAAAAGCCCAACAGCACCTCACCGAAGAATCCAACCAATAGTGCTGGCCGTTCGGTATCACTGGATAAAAGCCACGAAGGCGTCTGCTTGACGCTGCAACTCGGCGCGTTGTTCATCGCTTATGGCGAACTCGCCTTTCGTCCAGGCCTCCACGCCGAGGGCGATACCCGTCTGCGGTTCGTGCATCACGTTCATCTTCATGATGTCGAGCAACTCCGTGAGTTTGGCACGGCAGCTCTGCGTCATGTTCTTGCCGCCCGCGCCACTGAGGGCCACCTTCTTGCCGAGTGCCGCCGACGGGTTCTGGAAATCGGACATATCCATCGGACGCGATAGCCAGTCGAGCAGGTTCTTCAGAACGCCTGGGTAGCTGAAGTTATACTCTGGCGTGAATATCCACAGCGCGTCGGCGTTCTTCACCTCCTCGCGAACACGCGCCACGCTCGCCTGTACTGGCATCTCCAAATCCTGATTCATATACGGCAGGTCACTGTAGTCGAGGTACTTCACGTTGCACTTGTCGGCAATCATACCCTCGGCAACCTTAGCCAGCTGCCTGTTGAACGACCGTTCCCGCATGGAACCCACGATAAACAATACATTTTTCATAACAATAAGATTTAGTCAGCGGCAACCACCGCCATAAGTTTTACACCCCCAAAAGTACGAAATTTCACCTAATCCCCAATAAATAGAATAAAATGTGTAATTTTGCAGTTGGTTTCAAATAGAAACCACGAAGCGTTATGCTCGTTCTTGCAATCGGAAACGTAGGAAATTTTCGGATTATAATGCAAGAGGGTATAAAAGTCTTGCGCTAAAAGCGTGGACTTATATTACATCTACATTATAAGGTAATTCCTACGACCTCCGATTGAAGAAGTGGTATATAGTGCCACGCTTTGTTTTAAACAATTCCTCTCGGCACAGGACTATGGTGTAGGATCGAAATAATGATTTTAAGTTGTTCTCAAACTTTTTTATTGTATGGCACAATGTGGCGCACTTGATGTCTATTTTTGCAAAATCAAGTTAAGAATATCATGAACTTTTATTGAAAAACAAGCATTCAAAACCACGTATTACTCGCAGGTAATCATTCTTTAATATTAAAACTGACGAGCCAACAGGATAAAACGGCAGAAAAAAATGCAATGCGCATGGTGTAACAAGCATGTTAATGAGGGATCTGATGCCGGCTATTATTCATATGCCGACAAACGGTTTTGCTCTCAAAGATGCAAATTGGCCTATGAGAAGGCCGTTAAAGACGGGAAACTACCAGATCCACATTCTGGTTGCTCCTATATTGTTGGATTGATTATTGGGATTTTTTTTATAATCTCAATAATAGCAGGGGCAATCGTTAGTCTTATTTCAAAGAAAAACAAGAAAGAAAAAGAAAAAACAGAAATTGTAACGACGACAACCACGAAAAAAGACACAAAGGTTTCAACTAGGCACAAAAAACAAACTAATAATTCAGGTACGCAAGACAAATCAACTGAAGAAGAAGCAGTGGTGACTGATGAAGACAACGTTGGCGAAGAATCAACGCAGATAGATTGGACCATGGAAGAAGATATATGAAATAGTAACAGTTTACTAACTAATAATAAAGATTATGAGCTTATTCAAAAAAGACAAAACAAAAGAACCGGAAATTGCTTTAGCCGACATGCCGTCTATATTTATGATAGACGACTCCGAAGGAGACCACGGCAAAGAATCAATGCTTGATTTCCAACTATCGTATTTGTTGCGAGTAACAACAACAGAAAGCATCGAGTTGTCCAAACGCGTATTAATGAAATTAATTGGGGAAACACCTCAAATGACCACTGGTTTTGTTGAAAATTTTATTACAAATTTGGATGTAGAGAGTGTAAAGGTTTGGAAACAATGGCAACGTATTGACTTGACTGCTGAGATAGATGCTGATTGCGGAAGCGGGGTCAAGCACCATGTTGTTGTCGTCGAGAACAAGGCATACACGGGTATTCACGACGATCAATTGAGTCGATATGCAGAGACCATTGAGGATTATTATAAGACCAAGGATGTGATAATACACTATTGGGTAATAACCTTCTTTGATAATGGTTCAGAAAATTATGAGGCTATCGCAAATCAGTGCAAAGAAGCAAAGGGGAACTGGAAGTGCATTTCCTTTGAAGATTTGGTTGAATTGACAGAATATGAACGCCAAGAAGGAACCAATAATCAGATTATTGATGAGTTCTGGGTTAAGTATTGGAGTTGATAATATTGCCACAATAATTTGGCGGCGGTAATCTTAGATTATCGCCGCTTTCTATATCATAGGTAAATACAAAAAAGAAAGGAGCATCACTTTTGGTGATGCTCCTTAGAAGGATGGCGGCGACCTACTTTTCCACAAATAAATGCAGTATCATCGGCGATGTGAGGCTTAACTTCTCTGTTCGGAATGGGAAGAGGTGTACACTCACTCTATAGCCACCAGAGGTTTAATGGTTACTTGGCGTTT
>JAFZXE010000025.1 GCA_017616895.1 Bacteroidales bacterium | reverse complement strand
TAAGCTGTAAGTTTTAAGTTTCTGTTCACAGTTCACGGTTCACAGGTCTCATGTCACAGGTCACAGGTCACAGGTCACGGTTCACAGGTCACGGTTCACAGGTCACATCTTCACATATCAACATAAAACCTATCAACATATCAACCTATCAACAAAATCTCAAACCTATCAACAGTAATCAGAAGTCAGTTTCTGGTCACAGGTCACATATCACAGGTCACTTAAAACTTAAAACTTACAGCTTAAAACTCAAATAATGAAACTCTATTATTCCATATCCGAAGTGGCCGATCTCCTCGGCGTGAGCCAGTCTCTTTTGCGTTACTGGGAGACCGAATTCAGCGAAATCAAACCCACCAAGAACGCGCGCGGCGTGCGTATGTACAAGCAGGAAGACATCGACCTGCTGCGCCGCATACAGCATCTCACCAAAGAGCGAGGCCTCACCCTCGAAGGCGCACGCGAGCAGCTGCACACCCCCGACAACGCCGACAACATGCAAGTCATCGAAACCCTGAAAAACCTCCGCTCCTTCCTGGTAGATATCAAATCCCAGCTATAAGCCGACAGAAAATGATACAATATCAAAAATCATTCTGCGTTAAGTCATAAAATGACTGGGGATATGAAAAGATTCGCAATATTTCTGGCACTTGTCGGCTTGGTGTTTTCGGCTGCGGCGCAGAAGGACCGCTGGAGCTTCCATGTGGGTTACAACAACGCGGTGGGGAGCTTCGCCAGGGTGGATATACCGAACAACGATTGGATATTCATCTCGAACACAAGCATTAAGGGCGGCGCCGGATGCGGTTTCGACGTGGGATTCGCATACCGCCTTCCGCTTGGAGAAAGCGAGAGATACGGCTTGATATTCAGCGCCGACATGCTCTGGACGGAACTGTCGAAAGCTGTACGGCAAAATATGACCATAGAGGCCAATAACGCAAGAAGCAATTTCGAGAATGTGAGCGTGACTTTCCCGAGGTTTATCAATGTGCCGATACTCGGGGGCTTTCACTATGAGTTCGGCATAGGCAAAAACGCCAACATGTTTGTGGAACCTCAGATAGGTGCTTCGTTTCGCCATATAACCGACCGCAGCGCAGAGTTTGTGGGTGCGACGGTTCCGGTGGTCGAGAACGGTGTGTCGATGTACGAATATGTGTATCGGGACAACTACTACAACTCATTGTCGTTTGCATTCAGGCTCACCTTGGGATTTGTGTTCAAGGAGCATTGGATGGTGGATGCCTCTTACCTCTATACCGGCCGACAGATTGTGGAGGGTTATGAGGATTACAGATTCAGCACAAACCAGGATTTGTCGAGCCCTGTCTCGGGTAGCGCGTCATTCGTCGGCGGACACACGACTCCTATGTTCGTCACGGTGAGGTTCGGATACAGATTATAGCATCACCAGCGGTATCTTAGCTGCAGGCGCAGCTGCTGGCGGTAGGGCTTGTCGATTAGTTCGTAGCCGCTGCCGACTGTCTCGCGGTCAACGTAGGCGGTGACGGAGTATTTCAGGGCGACGGTGAGGCGGTCCTTGAGATTGTAACGTGCAATGAGGTAGAAACGCATGCCTTTGCCGTAAAGCGAAGTGCCGCCGTTGTCGTATTCGAGGCCGCGCTCGGCGACATAGAGGCGGGCGTCGTAATCGGGTGCATCGAAGAGGGCGAGCCGTCCAGCGAAGGAGAAATCGGCGACGGAGGCCTGGACATCCTGCAACAGCACAACTCCGTGGGTAGCGGAGCCGGAACCACTACGGAACGAGGACCAGCCGACGCGGGTGCGGAAGGCGAGGTGCCGCAGCTGATAGTTGATGTCGCCATAGAGAAGGTGGCGGTTGCAGGTCTCGACGCGGTATTCGTTTGACGAGGCCTGGCTGTCGTTGCGCATGAAGTTGCCGTAGCGGTGGCTGAGGCTGAGACGCAGCGTCTGGCGTTTGTCGCTCCCGACGGAGAAGAGGCGCGAGAGCTCGGTGCGCAGGTTGGCTCCCTCGGAGGGCGAATAGCAGCCGTAGCGGAGGTGGGGATGGCGGTAGAGGTCGGCCTGAAAGAGCATCTCGACCTGCAGAGGCAGGCGGGTTTGAAGGGCAAGGCGGAAACCCGACTCGTTTTGCGGAAGCGACTGGCGACCCCAAGTGCTGGCGTGGAGGTTGTGGTACTTGGCGGAATAGTTGCGGTAGAGCAGCGAGAGCGAGGTGGTGGCGTTTATCCAGAAATCGACTCCGACGAGGCCGGCCCTGCCGCCCCCTTGGGAAAGCGAGCCTTCGCCGTAGAAGAAAAGCCGCCGCCAGCGGTAGCTGAAGTCGAGGCCGGCATTGGTGTTGGAGTTGCCGCTGAAAGCGTAATGGTTATAGACATACGAACGGGGTTGGACTTGGCGGTTGAAATAGGTGCGGTAGGCTGTGACGCCGATGTGGAAGGCCTTGCGGTTCCATTGGATGTTGCCTCCGTAGAGGTGTTCGCCGAGGGTGGAGCGTTTGGCGATTTCGGAAGCGGTGCGGTGGTAGCCGGACGAGCCGATGGAGGTGGCCACAGAGGTTGCGGAGTCAATAGAGGCGTCGTGCAGAGAGTAGGAATAGAAGGCGGTGAGTTCGAGTCCGTAGGGCAGGTTGACGGCGAGGGCGGTGCCCTGGAGGTAGTCGCTCTCGGCGAACGGGGAGCTGGCGCAGACGCCGCGTCCGAAGCGCATACCAGCGGCACCCCAGCCGAGAAAAGCACGGCTGCCCGACCAAAGGGTGAGCCCCTGGCCGAACTGGAGCCTATAGCGGCCCACAACCGCACTCTTCAGCCATCCCATATTGCCCACCATGAGGTGGCCGCTGTAGAGGTCGAACCCCTGCTTGCGGCTGCCATAGAAGAAACCTTCACCCGCATCCTTCTCGGAGGAGAGCTGGAAGGAGATGTGGTCTTTATACTTGAAGCGGTAGCGGCCATAGAGCCGGTAGGGTTTGCCTTCGTAGATGCCTTCGTTATAGCCACGCGCCTGCTCAACGGAGAGCGAGGTGCCGACCACGAGATTGTGGGTGCCGCGCTGGAGCATCTGCCTTAGGCTCGGGGGCTTCGACGAGGGTTTTTCCAAGACGCAGAACTGACGGAGACGGTTGACCGTGAGGCTGTCGAAGCCGTTGACCATAAGCACCTCCTCCCACGAAAGGAGGTAGCCGTGCTGGAAGATATAGGCGCGCAACAGCTCGTGCTGGAAGGGCGAGAGAAGCCACTCGGGGATATAGGCGGCGGTGTCGTTGAGGTTGACCTTCTGCTCGAGGGCGTCGGAATATTCGTCGATTAGCTCCTGAAGAGCTTCGTCGTCGTAGTCCTGCTCGACAGAACGTTCGAGGATATCGTCGAGCGACTGCGCCCCAGCGGAGAGGGACACAGCGAGCAGGATGAGCAATAGCAGAAAGGGAAGCCGAGAACGCATAGACCTAGAAACTATACCCAAGTGTTACGCCAGGGGTGACGCCCACGCGCTGATGCACAGCGACACACAGGTTGGCGCGGATGTGGCGGTGGCGGTAACCCACGCCGATGGAATAAACCATAGGGGATGTGGCGACTCCCGCCTGAACGGGGATGCGGTCGATGATGCAGTATTCCACCCCCAGCCGCACACGGAGCGGGTCGTAGATGTTCTTTTCGAGTTCGGTGGTGATCAGCAGCGACTCGAGGGGTTTATATGCTGCGCCGAAGTTCATCTGCACGGGAATGCGGTGGACACCGTCGCGACGGACAAAGAAGGGGTTGAACGCCGAGAGGCCGAAGCAGAGCTTTTCGTTGGGCGAATACTGCACTCCCACGCTGCCCGTTGCGGAGTTGAAGGGCTCGTAGTGGCCGTCGTTGGTACCGCTGTGGAGATAATAGACGCCCACCCCGACAGAGACGCCTTTGGCGACGCGGATTCCGTAGTGGAGCGACGCCGACTGCTCGTTGTAGGCGAGGTCGCCGAAATGGGTGTAATATACCGCAGCGGCTCCGATATTTCCCGTGGGGGCAGCCAACGCCACACTTTTGTAACCCATACCTTTCAGCACCATAAGCTGGCGGTAGTCGATGGTGACATTCCACCGCCGCAGCCATCCGAGCGTGGCGGGGTTGACGTTGCTACCGCTGAAGTCACGTACCGCCACACTCGCTCCGCCCATAGCCTGACACTTAGCCGAAAGCGGCTGCGGTTCGAACTGCGCCCTGACCGCTCCTGCACAGCATACCGCCAGCACACCTATCGCAAGCTTCAGGGTATATCGCAGCATGCGCATCGCCTATTTCTGTTCCGGAACCACAGCGAAATAGGTCAGCGGCTCTGTCGCGCTGGCGTTAATAAGGCTGTGAGAATGTCCCTTAGGGCAGTAGTGGCACTGCCCTGCCGCCAGGCGTTCCTCGCCGTCGTCATAGAGGCAGCGGGCTTCGCCACTCAATATGTATATCATCTCGCAGTTGCTCTCATGGCAATGGTAACCGATAGAGCAGCCAGGCTCCAGACATCCTTTCATTATCTTGTTGACTCCGTCGAAGTAGGCGCGGGTCTTGGTCACTCCCTCGCCGCCCTTGAAATGCAGATCTTCGGACAATGCTATCTCGTTAAAATCTATGACCATATCAATCGTTTGTTAGGTTAAATCCCGGTCACCACGTTGCCGTAGTGGATTTCGTGCAGATACTCGTAGGCGCCGCAGAAGTTGTCGAGGTCCTCGGGGTTGTGGGCGTCGCTGCCGACCACGACGGGTATGTGGAGGGTGTCCATATACTTGATTATCTCGCGCGAGGGGTAGAAGTCGTCGTGGCGCTTGCGGTAGATGCCGCGTGTGTTTATCTCGCATATCGTGCCGCTGGCGGCTATGAGGTCGAGTATGTCGCGCACCAGCGCTCGATACCAGGCATCCTGCTCGGAGAAAAACCGTCCGGCGTTGTGCATCACTATCTTGTTGAAGTGGCCGATGATGGTGGGGCGGTTGCGCTCGAGCATGTCGCACGACTGACGGAAGAACGCCTGAACTCCCTTGCGGATGTCGCCGCCGAAAACACGCTGCAGGCCTTCGTCATACACCTCGCGTTTGCTGCCGTCGATAAACCAGAGGTCAGCGGGGTCGCCGTCGGGGTTGGAAACGAGATGAACACAGCCGATACAATAGTCGATACCACCCCGTTCGATAAGGGGACGGAAGTCGTCGAGAAGATGCGGGATATAGTCAATCTCGAGTCCGAGCCTCAGAGTGAGCCGCCCAGCATATTCCGCCTGGAGGGAGCGCACCTCGGCACAATAGCGCTCGAAGTCGCCGTCGGGCAGCGCGAAATGGTTCTCAAACGGCACAGGCGCATGGCTCGAGAAACCGAGGGCGGTGAAGTTGTGTGCGAGGGCGTAGTCGATGTAGTCGCGCAGCTCTCCGTGCCCGTCGCAGTAGTGTGAGTGGGTGTGATAGTTGACCATCTTACAGTGTGTCGTACTTCGATGCCAGGTCTTTGGCCATATTGAAGAAGAATGCCGCCACGTTGTTGAAGTCGAGATTCAGGTCGCGGCTCAGTCCTACGCGGTCTTTGAAGATGGCCACGTTGTACCACTGGAGGCATTGGAACGAACGGTGGAAATAGAGGCGTTTCAGTTCCTCGGAGGTGGGCTTATGACCTACGTAGGCTTCGAGCAGCGAGAGGGCTTTGTCGAAACCGGCGTTGCCGTAGCAGGCGATATCGTAGATGGGGTCGTTCATGCCGGCGAACTCCCAGTCGAGGACATAGAGTTTGTCGCCGCTTATGACGAGGTTTGTCGGCTGGTAGTCGCAATGGCACGGAACCGGAGTAACGTCGGCATGTGCGTCGCGCATACGCTCGAGTTGCTCTCTCAGCTCGTGGTACTCTTTGGGGTGGGTGAATCCCATCTCGCGGCAGTAGCGCTCGTAGTCGCTCAGACGGCCGAAGGCGTTATAGTCGCGGA
Organism: Bacteroidales bacterium; assembly: GCA_017616895.1. GTDB lineage: Bacteria > Bacteroidota > Bacteroidia > Bacteroidales > P3 > Colimorpha. Next base: position 27,682 of record JAFZXE010000025.1, on the reverse strand, counting down.
ACCGCATATCGCTGGAATGAATCTTCTTGAGAGCTGTGACAGACATAGCGTTGTAGCTCTCGATGTCGGTCTCGGAGAGGATGGTGCCTTCGACATATTCGGCCAGCTTCTCGCCCGAGATGACCTCGACGTATGAGGTGGCGTTGTTCAGCCCCAAGCGGTTTATCTCCTGTATGTTGTCCCACTCTTCGACGCGGTCAACGAATTTCTCGGCAAACTTGCCGGGAACACGGTAGGTGTATTTCTTGCCGCGGGTTTCGACCACGTAGGTGTAGTTGCTCATACCGCCTTCGAGGCGTTTCACGATGGCGGCGTCCTGCGTGTGCATCAGCGCGTTTACGCGTGCTACTATGTATTCTTCTACGTTCATTGCTTGGTATTTTTTTATTGTTGGTTTTTACATAAGACAGAGGGACATCCTCTCGGATTCCCTCTGTCGGTATTCTAATTGTTCAGATACACTTATTTGTTCTTGCGCTGGCAATCCTTAGGAGTGACACATGTACCGGAAGCACGGCACACGAGGATTTTCTCTTCAAGAACGTCAGCAGCGCTGTCGCTGATGTCGGGGCGGGTCTTGATGACCTTATAGGCCTCGAAGCTCATCTTGCGGCTGGTGTTGCCCACATGGGTAATCTCGCCGTAAGCCTCGATATAGTCGCCGGCATAGACGGGAGCCTTGAACTCCACCATATCGTAGGCGCAGAAGAGACCTTCGTCGCCGTCCTGTATGATTAGAAGTTCGGTGGCCACGTCGCCAAAGAGGTGAAGCATGTGTGCGCCGTCAACGAGGTTTCCGCCATAGTGTGCGTCCTTGGCGCTCATACGGACGCGAAGCATTGATTTTACTGCCATTGTTTTCTTAATGTTTTAAAGGTTGAAAAGGTTTGAGTTACCCCTTGATTACATAATCGACGAAGATACCCGGGGTCTTCACGTTCTCAGGATTGATGCTGCCTGTCGGCACAATCTCCTGCGGCTCCACAATCACGATGTCGGCTGCCGTCGCCATCAGCGGGCAGAAGTTCTGCGAGGTGCCCTTGTAAACGAGGTTACCATCCTCGTCGCAGATGTTGGCTCCGATAATTGCCACATCGGCACGCACCGGCTTCTCCAGCAGGTATTCCTTGCCGTCAACGGTAACTTTCTGCTTGCCGTTCTCCACCACGGTGCCGAGACCCGTCTGAGTGAGGATGCCACCAAGACCAGCGCCGGCAGCGCGTATCTGCTCTGCCAGAGTGCCCTGCGGCTGAAGCGTCACCTTCAGTTCGCCCGAGTTCATCTGGTCGATGGTGTTGTTGTTGGTGCCGATGTGGGTAGCCGTGAGGGTCTTCACCTGATGGTTGGTGATGAGTTTGCCCAAACCGACCTCCGGGTAAGCTGTGTCGTTAGCGATGACGTTGAGGTCTTTCACGCCGTTCTCCACGAGCTGGTCGAGCAGCTTGATGGGCGAACCTACACCGAGAAAACCTCCAACCATAACGGTCATGCCGTCCTTAATCATGGCGGCAGCTTCTTTTACTGTGACAAATTTCTTCATGATTTATAGATGTTAGATTAATTTCAATTTGCGTTAAATGAGTTTGCAAATATACGTTTTTTTTTCAAATCTAAAATATACGCTCTCCATTTCCAAAATTTTGACTATCTTTGCATACGCTTTCACAAAAAATCACACATCATGTACGACATTACCCCTAAAAACGGTCAGTTCGAGATGCCGGCTCTCCCCTACTCTGCCGACGCACTCAACGTAATCAGCGCCAAAACATTTGAGTTCCACCACGGAAAACACCTCAAAGCCTACGTCGATAACCTCAACAAACTGCTGCCGGGCAGCGGATTGGAGAACCTGCCGATTTCCGAAGTGGTCAAGAAAGCCACCGGCGGCCTTTTCAACAACGCAGGACAGGTGCTCAACCACGCTATGTATTTCGAGCAGTTCGGCACAGCGAACCACGAATGTAAGGGTGCGATAGCCGACATGATTGTGCGCAACTTCGGGAGTGTGGAAGCGTTCAAGAAAGAGTTTGAGCAGAAGGGTGCCACCCTCTTCGGTTCCGGCTGGGTTTGGCTCAGCAAAGACGCCGACGGCAAGCTGGTCATCACCCAGGAGCCCAATGCCGAGAACCCTGTGCGTCGCGGCCTTCAGCCGTTGCTGACCTTCGACGTGTGGGAGCACGCCTACTACCTCGACTACCAGAACCGCCGCGCCGACTACCTGACGGCATTGTGGGAGATAGTGGATTGGAACGTTGTCGCGGAAAGGTTGTAAAAGATGGCTAAAGCAAAACGATATTTCTTCTGCCGCGAGTGCGGCTATCAGAGCAGTTCGTGGCTTGGACGCTGCCCCGAGTGCGGCAAGTGGAACACCTTCGACGAGGAGGTGGTGCAACGGGAGACGCCAAGCATCCGACAGTCGGCAGTCGGCGGACAGCAGTCGGAACCCGTGCGAATCGAGGAGGTGAAGTATGACGAGACGGTACGCATGCAGACACATTGCGAGGAGTTTGACCGTGTGCTTGGCGGCGGCATCGTGCCCGGCAGCCTTCTGCTGTTGGGAGGAGAACCCGGTATAGGCAAATCGACGCTGCTGCTGCAGACAGCCCTCGCCATGAAGGGCAAGCGGCTCCTCTATGTCAGCGGCGAGGAGAGCGAGCAGCAGATAAAGATGCGAGCCGACCGCATTGGGGAACCGCAGGGTGAGATGTATGTTGTGTCGGAAACCAGCACGAAGCGCATCTTCGAGCATATCGAAGCGGTGAAGCCCGAGCTGCTGATAGTGGATTCCATACAGACAATATCGTCGGAGGACATCGACTCCTCGGCAGGCAGCATATCGCAAATCAGGGAGTGCACCACACTCTTCCAACACTACGCCAAGCAGACGGGTGTGCCCGTTTTGCTGATTGGTCATATTACGAAAGACGGCACTCTGGCAGGACCGAAGGTGATGGAACACATAGTAGATGCGGTGCTTCAGTTCGAAGGCGACCGCAACTACGGCTTCCGCATCCTACGTGCTTTGAAGAACCGCTTCGGTTCGACAGCCGAACTCGGCATCTTCGAGATGCTGAACAGCGGCCTCCGCGAAGTGCCCAACCCCTCCGAGATACTACTCTCGCAACGCGACGAGACGTTGAGCGGCTCGGCGGTGTCGGCCACGCTGGAAGGGGCGCGACCGATATTCATCGAGGTGCAGTCGCTGGTCTCCTCCGCCGTATATGGCACACCCCAGCGCAACGCCAACGGCTTCGACTTCCGACGCCTCAGCATGCTGCTCGCAGTGCTGGAGAAACGCTGCGGATTCAAGCTCGGAGCAAAGGATGTATTCCTGAATATCGCCGGCGGGTTGCGAGTCAGCGACCCGGCGATAGATCTGGCGGTGGCTTGTTCGATACTTTCCAGCAACGTGGATATCCCCATCCCACCGACGGTGTGTATGGCTGCAGAGATGGGACTCAACGGCGAGATACGCCCAGTGACGAGAGTGGAGCAGCGCATAGCCGAAGCGGGACGATTAGGATTCGAGAAGATATTCGTCTCGCGCTACAACACCAAAGGCTTAGACAAAAAGAAATACCCGATAGAGATAGTCGAACTAGCCGTCATAGAAGACGCCTTCCGCAAACTCTTCGCGTGACGACAATCCTTTTTACTTGATAGGCTCGACGTGCAGGTTGATATGCGTCGAGTCGCCGAACCGGGCTTTCAGGGCGGCTTCGATTTCGCGTGTGCGCTCGTGAGCTACCGAGAGAGGCAGGGAGCCGTCCATGCGGATATGCAACTCTATAGCATAGCGGCTGCCGATGCGACGGGTGCGCAGGTGGTGCGGGTCTGACACATCGGGGAAAGCGGTCACGATGGAGAGAATCTCGTTTTCGACATCGTCGGGCAACGAGGCTTCAAGCAACTCGCTGAAGCCCTGTTTCAGAAGTTTATAGGCAACACGGAGAATGAAGAAAGTGACAACCAGCGAAGCCAGCGGGTCGAGAATGGTCCATCGGTTGCCGAGCAGTATGGCGCCGCCGATGCCCACAAGGGTGCCCAATGACGAGAGCGCGTCGCTGCGATGGTGCCAGGCGTTGGCCTCCACCACAGGGGAGTTGAGCTTGCGAGCCTTACGGACGGTATATTGATACACAACCTCTTTTGCCACAATGGATAGAATAGCCGCCCAAAGAGCCAACATACCAGGAGCGGGAAGGGATTCGCCATGCAGCCATAGGATAATGGCGGACACGGCGTTGTAGCCAATTCCGATAGCCACCGCAGCCAGCAGGAAACCGATTATGGCGGTGGCGAGGGTTTCGTATTTGCCGTGACCGTAGTCGTGGCCGCAGTCCTCTGGTTTGGAGCTTATGCGGACGAAGACAATGACCACAGCGTCGGTAAGCAAATCGGAGAGAGAATGAACGGCATCGGCGGTCATAGCGGCGCTGTGACCCAATATGCCAGCAACGAACTTAAAGACGGTGAGCAGCACGTTGACTATGCTGCCCACTAAAGTAACTTTATATATCTCGCGTTCCCTATCCATAGTATTATTAATGGTGTGCTACAACTCTTTCACGGGGAAGTTGAAGTAGGTGTCGGGATAGGGTTCGTCCTTCAGGGTGAAGTGCCACCATTCGCACTCGTAGGGCTTGAAACCGTGGTTCATCATAGCCTCGCGAAGCAGCATGCGGTTGTTGAATTGTTCACGTGAGATGGTGTCGTTGGGGAGATATTCGATACGAACCTTATCGATATAGCGGCCACCGCAGTCGGGATGGCTCTCGCGGCCGAACCAGTCGAAGGGGCCGCCCATGTCGAGTTCCTTGCCCGAGGCGATGTCGAAGAGGGTGAGGTCAACCGTCGAGCCGCGGGTGTGGCTGCTCTTGCGGGCGATATAATCAAGGTCAAAAAGACGGCTTTTGTCAACGTTAGGATAGAAGACGTGACGCATGGCGGTGTCGGCGATGTCCTCGCCCCAGCGGACGAAGTGGTCAACGGCCATCTGAGGACGGTAGGCGTCGTAAACCTTTATGGCATAGCCTTTGGCTCGGAGTTCGTCAGCAACCGCACGGAGGCTGTCGGCCGACTGGCGGGTCATAAGGGCGTTAGGCTGCTCGTAGCCGTCAACACGGGCTCCCACGAAATTATAGGCGCTGTAGTAGCGGATTTCCAAAAGGGCGTCGGGCACCACATCGCTGACGTTGACGAAGTCGGATGACGAAAGGGTTATGTCCTGCTGAACGGCAGAGTCGCATACGACGGCCTCGGTCGGCTTTTGCTTGCATGATAAGAAGAGGCAGCAGAGAAACGCTGCAAAAAGGACTTTTGTTTTCACGGGATTGTACTTTATTTGATTATTTGCGCAGCGTGGTTCTTGGTATCGACCTTGCCGATGGCGTCGATGATGATTCCCTGTTCGTCGATGACGTAGGTGGTGCGGAGGGTGCCCATGCTGACCTTGCCGTAGTTCTTCTTCTCGCCCCAGGCCTCGTAGGCTTTGAGGATGGTGAGGTCGGTGTCGGCGATGAGGTGGAAGGGGAGCGAGTATTTCTCGATGAAACGGCGGTGAGAGGCGGCGGAGTCGCGGCTTACGCCGAGTACACTATAGCCGAGGGCGATGAAGCGCTCGTAGTTGTCGCGGAGGTCGCAGGCCTCGGCGGTGCATCCGGGAGTGCTGTCCTTGGGATAGAAGTAAAGGACGAGTTTCTTGCCGGCGAAATCGGTAAGTTTGACGGGGTTCTCGTTTTCATCAACGCCCTCAAAATAAGGGGCTTTTGTACCTTTTTGTAACATAGTTGAGTGGATTTGTGATGCAAAGATACTCAGAAACTTTGACAAATTATACTTTACAAACAATCGTTTGATTGACTTGCGTTACATTTACAGTTGTTACAGTTCAAAATATACTCATCCCCCGTTGAGAGTCAACCACTGATTTTGCTTGTTTTCAATATTTTTGTATCTTTGCAAAGTGAAAACAAACCGATAATTATTAACCAAAATCATAACGATAGCGATAGATAAACAACGATAATTAAATGATTTAGAAGAGTTTTTGCTTTCTCATTTCAGTTGTCGCAAAATTTGCGACAACTTGTAATGAAAATAATAACAGCATATTAAATGAACCAAGAAAAGGGCGAAATAATTCTTTACCAACCTGATGACAATGTCAAGTTAGAAGTGCGTTTGAATGAGGAAACCGTGTGGCTGAATCGTCAACAAATGGCCTCTCTGTTCCAACGTGATGTGAAAACCATTGGCAAGCATATTGCAAATGCACTTACAGAAGAACTGGAGTGCACTCCAGTTGTCGCAAAATTTGCGACAACTGCCGCAGATGGCAAAACCTATCAAGTCGAATATTATAATCTTGATGTCATAATCTCTGTTGGCTATAGGGTAAAATCTCAGCGAGGTGTTCAGTTTCGAAAGTGGGCAAATGTCGTATTGAAAGATTATCTTTTGCGCGGTTATGCCATCAATCAGCGTTTGATCAGCATAGAGCGTAAAATAGAAGAACATGACCAAAAGATCGACTTCTTTGTGCGCACCTCGTTGCCTCCGGTGGAGGGCATCTTTTTCGACGGGCAGATTTTCGACGCCTACACCTTCGTATCCGACCTTATACGCTCGGCGAAGAAAAGCATCGTGCTGTTCGACAACTATGTGGACGACACCGTGCTGTCGATGCTCGACAAACGAGGCGAGCGAGTTTCTGCCACCATCTATACGCAAAAGATAAAGCAGCAGCTCTCGCTCGACCTTGCAAAGCACAACGCCCAGTACCAACCCATCGAAGTAAAGCCCTTCGACAAGGTCCACGACCGCTTCCTATGCATCGACAACACCGTCTATCATATCGGAGCCTCATTGAAGGACCTCGGCAAGAAGTGGTTCGCCTTCTCCAAGATGGAAATGAAAACGAAAGAGTTGCTGGATAATATGTAGATGAGACAATTATTAGCTGTATCTTTGCAAAGTGAAAACAAACCGATAATTATTAACCAAAATCATAACGATAGAGATAGATAAATAACGATAATTAAATAATTTAGAAGCGTTTTTGCTTTTCTTTGTAAACGGAAATCGCCAAATTTCAAATGTACTACAAGAGAAAGTGAAACGCTCACGGTATCCGTGGGCTTTCTTGTTGTAGTACAGGCTTTGGCGAGCCTCCGTTTAGACAAAAAGGTCTCACGGATTTCTTTTATGTCTATTACAAAGAGGGGCATAATCACAAACATAACAAAACTGTTGTAATACTTAGTGATTATGGATCAGACCGTCACCATTCGTGAAGAAGAAATAAAAAACTCATTACGCGACCAATTTTTCTCGGCATACGACGCTACACCTATTCTTGGAGATATAGACTTCGCCGTTACATCGCGTCGTGATGACCCTTCTCAACAAGAACTCTTTGAACGAGAATGGTTTCTTTGGGCGGAGGCCAAGAAAGGCTCGTCTCACAGTATTAACGATTCGTTTATTCAGCTTATCCTCACAATAGGCAAGGCTCATATTCATGAGAAGCACATGCCGCCGACGTTTCTGGGTGCCTTCGATGCAGAGAAAATAGCTTTCGTTGAGTTTCACCATATTGTCAGCGTATTATACCAAAACGACTTCAACTGGAACGTTACTCCAAGTAATCACAACACCAAGGAGTTCAAGCAGCTGAAGGCAATGGTTGAGGATACTTTGCGCGAGCATATCGCCAAATTTAACCTCAAAAAGGACGAAAAAGAGCTACGCCAGTTTATCAAAAAAAACTTTCGTGACGGTCGTAAAACTGATGGCGTTGCAATAACAAGAAATAACTACCTATTTGTTTTTCAACGTTGGGTTGAGGAGGTGAAGCCAACAATCGGTGTCGATTGGAACGATATACCTGCAACCCGAGTGGCTGATTTCTTCTTTGCCGACCTAATTTCTCGTGGTGATTACACTCTGAGGTCGGACCTCGCTGTTGTGCTTCGTGGCGATGAATACAAGATACTTGAGCAGATTATGCAGAGTGGCAAGATGCTATTCAGCGAATGTGCATTCAACGATGGAATGAAGGCCTATCGTGCTTTCTGGAATAAATACAAGCGTCCACCAAGACAAGAAGCTATCGACATTATTCTTGAGCGTCGAGACCTGCTCATCCCTCATAATTTGCGACAGTATCAAGGAGCATTTTTCACTCCTCCGCAGTGGGTGGAACTTTCGCAGCGTTATATCGCCGATGAATTGGGCGAAGATTGGCAACAGCAGTATTATGTGTGGGATTGCTGTGCAGGTACAGGAAATCTCCTATTTGGCCTCACTGAACCATATCGGGTTTGGGCTTCCACACTCGACCACGGAGATGTGCAGGTAATGAAAAAGCGTGCCGAAGATGGCGAGCTGAACCTACTGGAGAAACATATATTTCAGTTCGACTTTCTCAACGACGATTTCAAAGACCTGCCCGAAAGCCTTCGCACTGTCATTAATGACCCTGAAAAACGCAAACGACTCATTGTGTATATAAACCCGCCATATGCAGAAGCGGGTAACCGACGTGTAATTGTCAATTCGGATGGAGAAGAGAAGCAAAAGACAAACGTAGCTGTATCACACCATACTTATCGTAAATATCTCAATGTGATAGGTATTGCAGGCAGAGAATTGTTTGCTCAATTCTTTATTCGAATTTATTGCGAAATACCAGGTGCAATACTTGCTGAATTTTCAAAGCTGAAAATAATGCAAGCACCCAACTTCCGAGAATTCCGAAAAGCATTTAAAGCAAGACTGAAACGTAGCTTTTTAGTGTCAGCCAACTCTTTTGACAATGTCACAGGGAAGTTTCCTATCGGCTTTTTTATATGGGATTTAAGCGAACCCGAAATATTCACACACACGGTATCTGATGTTTACAACAATGACGGAATTCAAACTCAACAAAAAAAGTTATGGGCATTAGATGAAACCAAGTCAATAAACGACTGGCTTATTGAAACTCGAAATCAATATAACGAAAAGAAAATTGGATATATGTCTTGTCGCTCGCATGATATGTCTAATGTGAATTATAACTTCATAATGAACGATAAGTGTCAAATGAAATCGCCACGTGGTTCATGGGTCACAGACAAGAATATACGGGAAGTATCTGTGTATCTTGCTGTATGCCATTGTGTCGAACCCAATTGGCTTAATGATCGAGACCAGTTCCTTTATCCAGATGACAATTGGCAACATGATTTGGAGTTTCAGACGGATTGCCTCATTTTTTCCGTCTTTTCCAATTCCAATAATATCCGTGGCTCTTTGGGTGTTAATTATTGGATTCCCTTTACAGAACAAGAGGTTGGTGCGCAAGACAATTTCGCCAGCCACTTTATGAGCGACTACTTGCATGAAAAGCATATTGTCATTCAAAATACTGAAGCTGCAGATCTTTTCTCCAAACCGTCAGAACAGGGAAAAACTGTTGAAATTTGTCCACTTGATTATTTATCATCGGAAGCAAAGGCTGTTATGGATTCAGGACGTGAGTTATGGAGATACTACCACAGTCAAGAAAACGCCAATCCGAACGCGAGTTACTACGACATTCGACTATATTTTCAGGGAACTAAAATTACCAAGAGCGGAAAAGAGCAGATGAATTCTGACAGTACGGATGAAACATACACCAATCTGCATAATGCCTTGAAGCAAGCAATGCGCAAACTCGCCGCCCATATTGAACCGAAGGTTTACCAATATGGATTCTTGAAATAAGCGCTACTTCTTTGTGACGGATTTCCGAATCTGGCACTTCTTTTCTTAGGAAATATTTATAAGAAAGTGTTCGTTGGATTGAAAAAGTATTCGTATATTTGTGGTGTGAAGCCGATTGTTATGAACATATGCAAGAAAGTGTCTGTCAGGATATTGCACAGACGTGTGTATTCGACTTTGCAGAACTAGCCGCTGCAACATATTGATGTTCAGTGATAAAGTGTCTTCCCCTCCGTATTAACTCCGTATCAAAGCCGTATCAACTCCGTATATAGGCCGTTACCCCTCCTATACCCCTTCGTTACCCCTCCTATACCCCTCCTAGGTTTCTCCTACATAACTCCTAGGCGGCTCTATGGTTTGTATATGCCTTTGTTGGTTGTGGTGTGTGCAGTCGGCATGCTGGTGGTGACTGGGGTTGCTGGGGCAGTAAGTCATATAGGTCAAATACGGCTACCAAGGCGTATGGGGTTTGTTTTATTGTTCTAAATTGTGTTGTTTTGCAATAAGTTTGTATCTTTGCAGGCGGAAATGATTGGGATGGGACATAGGAACTTTGCGGCGGCGACGATGATGGCTATGGCTTGCTTCATCATCGTGCTGCACTCGGTGGTGCCCCATCATCATCACGACTGCAGCGACGGAGGTCTGGTGTTCGAGAACGAACTGAGTTGCCCCCACGACCACCATAACCACGACTGCGACCACCACGACGGATGCTGCAAGCTGCAGGACCTTCTGTCGCAACTGGTGATAAGCACTAAGGATGATAAGTTTTTTTTAGCGGGCTGTTGTCAGCAGTTAGCGGTTAGCGGGCAGTTGTTAGCAGTTAGCGGGCAGTGGGAATTTATTGACTGTGGTCGGCAGGTTGAATATTATGACCGCAAGGAGCTGTTGCCGTCGAGGTTTGTGAGGGCGGAACAGCTGCGAGGGCCTCCTGTGAATTGCTGAAAAAAGGATAAGCGTTTATCTAATTTATGCTCGGGAAGTTCCTATTGGATTTGGAATATTTCCGAGTGTGGGTTTCAGTAATTTAATACAGGAGTTGTGACCATGAAATGTAAGATTGTAATTTTTATAGCATTGGGGTTGTGCCTGGGCGGCGCGACAGCTTGTCACCATGAACACGACCACGAACATAAACATGAACATCATCACCATCACGACCATGACCATGACCACGAGCACCATCACGACGAGGACGAGCATGAGCACGAGGTGCCGGCTAACTGCGTGAGGTTTACCGAGGAGCAGAGCGGCATCGTGGATTTCGCCACCGAAGAGGTGAAGCTGGAGCGGTGCGGACAGGTGATACAGACGACGGCGCAGGTGACTTCGGCTGCGGGCGACGAGCAGGTGGCGGCGGCGAGAGCGTCGGGGGTGGTGAGGTTTGCCGGGAACAATATCGTAGAAGGCGCGAGCGTGAAGAAAGGGCAGCGGCTGTTTACGATAGAGAGCAGCGGGATGGCCGACGGGAACATGACTGTGCGCTATCAGGAGGCTGCGGCGAACTATCAAGCCGCCGAATCGGAATATGAGCGTAAGTCGGAGCTGGCGAAAGACAGGATAGTGTCGAAGGCAGAGCTGGAACGCAGCCGTGCGGCATACGAGAGCGCCAAGGCGGCATACGACAACCTGAAAGGGAATTTCTCGCCGTCGGGGTCGGTGGTGAACGCACCGATGAGCGGATATGTGAAGACGGTGAATGTGAGGAACGGCGGATATGTGGAAGCCGGACAGGCGGTGGTGACTGTGTCGCAAAACAAAGACCTGTACCTGAGGGCAGAGCTGTCGCCGAGATACTACGCAACCCTGAAGAACATCAAGACGGCGAACATAGAGCTGCCCAACGGAGGCGGTGTGTGTTCGCTGGAGGAACTGAAGGGAGCGTTTGTGAGCTACGGAAAGGCATCGGACGGTAACAACCCGCTGATACCTGTGACGTTCAGAATACAGAACTGCGGAGACCTGATAACCGGCAGCTTTGTGAAGATATATATCATCTCGGAGTCGGACGAAGAGCAGATTGCTGTGGCGAACGACGGGATTGTGGAGGAGATGGGGAACAACTTCGTCTTTGTGCAGGTGGAGCCGGAACTGTATGAGAAACGGCTTGTGACGCTTGGCGGAAACGACGGGAAAAGGACGGTGGTGACGAAGGGGTTGAAGGCCGGCGAACGCGTGGTGACGAAAGGTGCGACGATGGTGAAACTGGCACAGGGAGCGGGAGCACTGGACCCACATGCGGGACATGTGCATTGAGGATTGTTGATATGTTTAATGTTGATACGTTGATATGTTTTTATGTTGACACGTTGATATGTTGATACGTTAGTTTGTTTAATTGATTCAAGATGAATATATATAGGATAATATTTTTGCTGGTTTTGGCGGTTTTGGCGGAGGATGGCTTTGCGCAGAGCCGCTACCAATGGGTGCTTGACTCGTTGGAGAAAAACAACCCTGGGTTCAAGGCGCTGAAAGCAAAGAACGAAGCCGAAAAGGCAGAGGCGAACGCCACCGCGTTTTTGGACAATCCAGAGGTGGCATTCGGCTACTACTGGGGTGCGCCCAGCACCATAGGGAAACGCTGGGATTTGTCGGTCACGCAGCCGTTCGATATGCCGTCGGTGTATGTGCATAAAAGCCGCATACGCAAGCTTATGACAGAGTTTAGCGACAACGAATATGCCAGACATAGGATAGAACTGATAACGGAAACGAAGAACGCCTGCGCCGACATGATATACTACAACGCATACGTGACACTCTATGCACACTGTGTGGAGAGCGCGCGGAGGGTTGCGGAGCTTTTTGAGCGGAAGATGGAAGCAGGCGAATGCGGAATACTGGAATACCATCGAGTGGAGATGGATCTGGCCGCGATAGAAAATAAGCTGCACAGCGCGGAAGCCGAGCGCGACATGATGCTGGACAACCTGCAGATGCTGAACGGAGGGAAGCCGTTGGCTTTCGACAAAGACAGTTTTGACGATGTCGTGCTGCCAGAGAACTTCGAGCAATGGTTTGAAAAGGCTGCGGCAAAGAACCCCGAACTGATGTTGCTGAAACAACAACAAACGCTGTCGGAGGAACAGACAAAACTGGCGAAGGCAGAATGGCTGCCGCGAATGGCAGTGGGGTATGCGAGCGAGAACGTGGTGGGCGAGACATTCAGAGGAGTGACCGTGCAAGCGACGCTTCCGTTGTGGCACCAAAAAGGCACAATAAAGAAGGCGCGGGCATTGGAACAATATGCACAAGCCGAATACGACAACACCTACGCCAGACAGTACAACCAGCTGAAAGGGTTGTACCGCAAGGCGCAGACGCTGAAACACAACCTGCAAAACCTAAAAGAGACTTTCGCAAAATACAACAGCGAAGAACTGTTGCTGAAAGCGTTTGAAGCCGGCGAGATAAAGTTAGAAAGCTATCTGCAGCAAGTGGAGTTCTATCACGACTCGGAAATAGAGATACTTGAAATAGAGCACGAACTGGAGCACACGCTGCTCGCGCTGGAGCAATTCGAAATTGTGATTGGTGAATAGTGAATAGTGAATTGACAAATGTAAATTCAATTTTCAATTCGCAATGTTTTAATTTTCAATTTTCAATTCGTAAGCAAATGCTAAATAAAATCATAAAATTCAGCTTGGACAACAAGCTTTTCATACTGCTGGCGGCGGTGCTGCTCACGGTTGCCGGCATCTGGGCGGGCAGGAACACGGACATAGACGTGTTTCCCGACCTGACGGCACCGACGGTGGTGGTGATGACCGACGCTCACGGGATGGCACCCGAAGAGGTGGAGCGGATGGTGACTTTCCCGATAGAGACAGCGGTGAACGGAGCGACGAACGTAAGACGAGTGCGCTCGACTTCGATGCAGGGCAGCTCGTTTGTGTTTGTGGAGTTTGACTGGGGAATGGACCAGTTCAAGGCACGCCAGATAGTAAGCGAGAAACTGACCACATTGAGCGGTCAGCTGCCACCGGATGTGACGCCCGTGATGGCTCCGCAGAGCAGCGTGATGGGAGAGATATTGTTTGTGAGTTTGCAGACAAAAGCAGATAGCAGTGGGCAATCGGTAGCCAGCCATACGACGATGCAAGACTTGCGGACGTTGGCCGAGTGGGTGGTGAAGCCAGCCATACTGGGCACAGGCGGAGTGTCGCAGGTGACCATAATAGGCGGCGACTACAAGCAGTATCAGATTGTGGCCGACCCGATGAGAATGGCGACATACGGAGTGACGATGGACGAGATAGAAAGCGTAGGGAAGTCGATAGGGAGCAACTCGACAGGCGGAGTGGTGAGAGATTTCGGCAACGAATACACACTTAGAGGGATGGCACGGAGCAGCGACGTAGAAGAGCTGGGCAAGAGTTTGGTGAAAATGGCCGACGGCAAGGCTGTGAGGCTATACGATGTGGCGGAAGTGAAGGTAGGCAACGCAATAAAGCAAGGCTATGCTTCGGCGAATGCAGAACCCGCGATTATCCTTTCGGTGTCAAAACAGCCAAATATCAACACATTGAAAGTGACGAAAGCCATAGAAAAGAATCTCGCCAACATTGCTAAAAGCTTCCCCGAAGATGTCGCGATGAACACCCATATATTCCGTCAAGCCGATTTCATCTCGTCGTCGGTGGGCAATGTGGGACGGTCGCTGGTGGAAGGAGCGGTGTGCGTGATAGCGATATTGTTCCTTTTCCTAGGCAGTTTCCGCACCACGTTGATTTCAATAGTGGCGATACCTCTTTCGCTGCTGGGAACGATACTCTGTATCCATCTTATGGGGCTGGACATAAACACGATGACTTTGGGCGGAATGTGTATTGCGATAGGATCGTTGGTGGATGACGCCATAATCGATGTGGAGAACGTGTATAAACGGCTGAGGCAGAACCACCGACAGCCAGAAGGCGAGAGGAAGACGGCATACGAGGTGGTGTTTAAAGGCTCGTCGGAGATTCGCAGCTCGATAATCCACGCCACGCTGATTATCATGATAACCTTCGTGCCACTTTTCTTCCTGAGCGGATTGGAGGGAAGAATGCTTAAACCGCTGGGAGTAGCCTATCTGACAGCGCTGTTCATGTCGCTTGTGGTGGCGATGACGATAACGCCTTTGTTGTGCAAGATGCTCCTCTCGTCGGACAAATACCTGTCGAAGAACGAAAAAGAAAGCTGGGTGAGCCGCAAGATGAGCGGGGTGTATGAGAGGATGTTAGACGGAGCTTTACGGCACAGAGGTGTAGTGATGGGTGTCACGGGAGTGCTGCTGGTCGGTGCCGTTGTGTTGATGTTTACGATGGGACGAGGGTTCCTGCCAGAGTTTAACGAGGGGTCGCTAACCATTGCAGCTGTGGCGAAACCAGGAATCTCGCTCGAAGAGAGCAACAAAATCGGCAACCTAATTGAGGAGCAACTGCTCGAGGTGCCGGAGATTACCTCCACCTCACGACGCACAGGACGCGGCGAGCTAGACGAGCACTCGCAGGCCACCAACGGGGCAGAGATTGATGTCAATTTCAAACTCGGGAAACGTTCGAAAGAAAAATTCATGGAAGAGGTGCGCACACGGCTGGCGAACATTCCGGGCATAGCGGTGAGCATAGGACAGCCGCTGGGGCACAGAATAGAACACATGGTGAGCGGCACACAGGCAACGATAGCGATAAAGATCTTCGGTAACGACCTGAGCCAGCTTTATATGCTCGGAAACAAGATAAAGACAGCCACAGCGAATGTGGAAGGACTGGTGGATGTGAATGTGGAGCAGCAGACGGAAGTGCCGCAACTGCAGCTGAGGCCCGACCGAGACAAATTGGCTCACTATGGCGTTTCGATAGAAGAATTCAACCATTTTGTAGAGCTCGCCTTCGGAGGGGAAAAACTTTGCGAGGTGTATGAGGGCCAGCGGGCTTTTGACCTCGTGGTGAAACTTAAGAGCAATAACGAGTGTCCGAATATAGACGATGTCAAGGATGCGATGATAGTTGTCGGCGGGCAGCAGTCGGCTGTCGCAGTGCCGTTGTCAGAGTTGTGCGATGTGGTGTCGTGTGGGGGACCGAACACGATATCGCGAGAAAATGTGCAGCGCAAGCTGGTGGTGTCGGCCAATGTGAGCGGACGAGATGCGATGAGTGTTGTGGAGGACATCAAATCAGTTGTTGATAAGGAGGTGACGCTGCCAGAGGGATACCGCATCGAGTATGGCGGACAGTTTGAGACAGCGAAGGCAGCTACGCGGACGCTGGTGCTAGTGTTTGTGCTCTGTCTGCTGGTTATCTATCTGCTGCTTTACACAGAGTTCCACAACCTGTCGCTGTCGCTCATAGTGTTGCTCAACCTGCCGCTGGCACTTATCGGCGGCGTGATAGCCGTGAAGCTGTCGTCGAACTTGCTCAGCATTCCAGCCATCATCGGATTCATAACCCTTTTCGGCATCGCCACCCGCAACGGGATACTTTTGATTGCAAAGTATCAGCAGTTAGGTGGCAGCGGGCAGCAGTCGGCGGGTAGCATCGAGGAGATAGTCAAGAGAGGGTCATTAGACCGACTCAACCCTATCATCATGACAGCACTTACCACAGCTTTATCTTTGATACCCATGATATTAGCTGCATCGAAGGCGGGTAATGAAATACAAGCCCCGATGGCGATTGTGGTGCTAGGCGGACTTTTTTCTTCCACCTTACTCAATATTTTTGTGGTTCCCGTCGTTTATATATATTATTCCCGTAAAAAGCTGCAGAAGAAAAATGGTCAGGCGTAGTTTTATATTGTTTATTTTGTTGGGGCTGTCGCTCGTGACGGCGCAGGCTCGCAATATAGATAGTGCCGAGGCTCAGATGGTTGCAGCACGGTTTGCCTATCTAAACAATATCAAAGGGGAGCCTGTACTGGCAAAAATAATAGAGAACGGGGACCAGCACATACCTGCGGTGTATGTGTTCAACATGACAGAGGGAGGATTTGTGATTGTGGCTGGTAACGACTGTGTGCAGCCGATATTGGGATATTCGAACAAGAGTGCTCTAAATTTAAGCCATCTACCCGACGGTTTAAGTAGTTATCTTAAGATGCGCGCCGACGAAACATCGTATGCACAAAACAAGCGCCTCTCACCTATCCCGAAGACTATCACACAATGGGAAGACCTACGACAGGTGACAACACACTCTAAACAAAAGGCAACTAACACTAAAGACGCCCATAGCTACCTGATAAGCAGCACATGGGACCAGAGTTGGCCATATAATATGCACTGCCCGGAAATTGACGGGAATACAGCAATAGTCGGATGTGTGGCAACCGCATTGTCACAAATCATACGATTCTGGGGATATCCTGAACACGGTTTCGGAAGTACGTCGTATCTATGTCATTCATGCGGTGTACGTATTTCTGAAGATTTCAGTGAAACCACATACGACTACGAACACATGCCCGACATACTAGGGTACGACAGCAGCAACGAAGAAAAAGAGGCAGTATCAACTCTTTGCTATCACGCAGGGGTAAGCGTATGGATGCAATATGGTGTAAGCAGCAGCGGTGTTGGAATGAGCAATATCGGCCACTATTGCACCCGTGCACTTAAAAACAACTTTGGATTCGACACCAACACAACACGAGCATGCTACCGCTCTACAATGACTTCTGAACAATGGGTAGATACCATCCGGAAAGAGATTGCGGCTGGAAG
Organism: Bacteroidales bacterium; assembly: GCA_017616895.1. Classification (GTDB taxonomy): domain Bacteria; phylum Bacteroidota; class Bacteroidia; order Bacteroidales; family P3; genus Colimorpha. The sequence goes on along the minus strand of JAFZXE010000025.1, from coordinate 10,209 downwards.
GCCTGTATTTTATTGTGGCTATGACAACGACAGCGAAGGAAACGATGCTGGACATGCTTTTATTCTGGATGGATACGATTCAGTGAATTCACTTTTCCATGTCAACTGGGGTTGGAGCGGAAGCGGAGACGGATGGTTTGACTTGTATAACTCAGAACTAAATGTTTATGGGTATCACTTCTCGGCGCTACAAGCCGCACTACTAGGGGTACAGCCACAACAACCAGCGCCTCCCGAACCACCAGATCCTCCTGACCCTCCTGACCCTCCCGAGCCTGTTGGAATAGATAAAATCGATACAGCAAGAGAAATCCAACTTTCAGTTTACCCCAATCCAGTAAGCGAATATCTAACCATATCGTATTGCATTGAGTCTCCTGCCGTGTTGCATATACGATCAGTGACGGGGCAACATATTGCACGCATACAACTGCTGCCCGATGGAAAACGATCAACATTTGATGCAGCACACCTGCCGTCAGGCATATATTACTGCACTCTGAACGGACGGACATGTAAATTCGCAGTAACAAGGTAGTTATCTTTATAACTGATAATTAGTTTGAAACAGACCACACTCTGCTATATGGAGCATGACGGCAAGTACCTAATGCTCCACCGCACGAAGAAAGAAAACGACGCGTCGCAAGGCAAATGGATTGGTGTAGGCGGAAAATGTGAGGCCGACGAAAGCCCCGACGAGTGTATGATGCGAGAGGTGAAAGAAGAGACGGGACTGACGATAGAACAATGGCGTTACCGCGGCATTGTTACCTTTATTTCCGACGTATGGCCATGTGAATATATGCACCTCTTCACCGCAGACAGCTGGACGGGAGAGATGAGAGAATGTGATGAAGGAGACCTACAATGGATTGACAAGGGTGAGCTGTTCGACCTATCGCTATGGGAAGGAGACAGGATTTTCTTGAAACTTATCTTGGATGATAATCAACCCTTCTTTTCGCTGAAGCTGACATACAAGGGCGACGACCTCGTTGATGCACGACTGGATGGGAAAACATTGGTGGTTAGATAATCTAAAACATACAATATGGACAATAATGCACTTCACAAAATCGGATACGGTTTATATGTTCTGATTGCCCAACAGGGAGGCAAAGACAACGCCTGTATTATCAACGTGGCTCAGCAAGTCACCAGTGATCCGTTGCAGTTGATGATCTGCGTCAACAAGCAGAACCTGACTCACGACATGGTGCTGAAAACCGCCAAGTTCAACCTGTGTCCACTCAGCGAGGAAGCCACGATGAAGCCCTTTGAACACTTCGGTTTCCAGAGTGGTCGCAATGTCAACAAATTCGAGAACTGTGAGGTGGAGCTACGCAGCGAAAACGGTTTGCGCTACCTGCCGAAGTATATCAACGCCTGTTTCCAATGTGTAGTCACGAAAGCTATCGACCTTGGCACACACACCATGTTCATCGCGATGGTGATGGATGCTAAGGTGTTGAGCGATTCGCCCAGCATAACCTACGCCTATTATCAGCAGCATATCAAGCCGAAACCAGCGGTCAACTCAACGGCTGCCGGCAAGAAGCGCTGGGTGTGCGAAGTGTGTGGTTATGTCTATGAAGGCGACGAACTCCCCGACGACTACATTTGCCCAATCTGCAAACATGGGAAAAGTGACTTTAAGCTGATCGAAGCGTAGCCAGAGCTCTAATCAACAGAAGCCAGACGGGACAAAAACGAGATGTTTTCACGGACGATAGATGTTATATAATCCGTGAAATTGATGCTGTTCTCGTCGTGGAATCGAATGGACATCGGTAGGTAATAAACAGGCAATCCTGAATCCTCATCCGACTCCAGTGCCTTACTAAGACGAGCCGAATCTTTTTCGGTGGTGATAATAATCTTTGAAGGACTATTAATCGATTCGAAACGTTTTTTGATTTCCGAAATGTCTTTGGCTGTGAAGTCGTGATGGTCCGAGAAAGGCATGTGATCAACACGGATGCCACGTTGACGCAACTCAGCGAGTAGCGGATTAGGATTGGCTATTCCTGTGACACACAACATGTGGCGGACATCCGCCAACTCGACTGGGCTATCGGCACTTGGGGACAGAGGTATCGGCTCCGCATATTCAATATAGGAAAAGAACAATTTTTGATAGCTCTGAACTTTCAGTCGAGCAGCAATAAGATGACGCTCAAGAGAGTTGATCTTTTTAGGAGTCTTCGTGACTATTATAATATTTGCACGACGAGATGCAGAGCGAGGTTCGCGCAGATTGCCGAACGGGAGCATTAAATCGTCGGAATAGAGCTTCTCATATTCCGTCAAAAGAATATTGATAGTCGGCCTGACGTATCTGTGCTGATATACATCGTCAAATACAATCAACTGCGGGGGATTATCGGAAGAAAGCAGCTGTTCAACCGCCGCGTTACGGTTCTTACATACTGCAGTGGTGACATTCGGATGCTTTCCTATCAGCATCGAAACCTCGTCACCAAAAGTGTCCAGAGACTCACTCGGTTCATCCTGTCCTGGCAGATGGATAATGCATCCAGAACTTTTACGTTTATAACCGCGACTAACCAAGGCCGTGACGTAACTATCGGAAAATAATCCTAACAGGTAGTCAGACAGAGGGGTTTTGCCAGTACCACCAACAGCAATGTTACCAACACCAATGGTGGTTACAGGCGGGATAATCTGATGTAGTATTCCTAATTCGAAAAGAAGGTTACGGAACGCTACCGCGATTGCATACCAGATGGTAACTGGAAATGCCAACCATGAGAGAGCCTTGCGAATCGACATTTCTTTTACTTTATAATATGCTATTTATTTGAGATAGTACTCAACGGTTGTAACCACACGCACTTTCTTCATCTGCGGTGTTGTCTCGTCGAGGTCGTTCACCTCAAAATATCCCTGAGAAGCGGTGCGCATCTTGCCAATTTTGCTGTGGCTGTTCTTGGCAAACTCTTCGGCGCTCTCGCGTGCTTTGACCAAGCTTTCTGCAATCATGTCTGGCTTTATCTCGTTGAGGCCGAGGAATTGGTAGTCGGCATAGCCGTTGACGAGGATGTCCTCTTTCAGCATGTCGGCCTCAAGGGTGTTCTGCAACTTGGTGACCACATCCATCTTGGAGGTGTAAACGTTAATGCTCTGGCCTGCATTATAGCGGTAGGTGATACGAGATATGTCGTTGCTCCACGAATAGCGGTCGTCCATGCTGGGGTTGCCAACGAAAATCTCAGAATCTTCGATACCGGCTTCCTTTAATTTGGCAATGATGGCTTTGCTGTGATGGTCGATAAGGTTGCGTGCTTCGGAGAGTGTGTTGGCCTTGTCTGTGTAGCTTATTCTATAGGCTACGCGGTCGGCAGGGACCTCACGTTCGCAAAGTCCACGCACCGAAACGGTGTCGTCAAACGACTTGAGAGTTCTGACTGTGAACAACAGCATCAGGCCGAGTACGAATGCTGCCAAAACCAAGCTAATTCCGAGTATGAAACTCTTTGTTGAGGATGTCTGATTCTCGCTCATAATGAAAGGTTTTTAAATTTTTTAGAAATAACGTAACACGCTTCGATATATTGCGTAAAATGAAATAAATGGTGAGCTAAAAGGACAAAAGAATTACAACACCTAAAAAGACTAAACCATGAAAAGCGTTAATTTAACATTTCTGACCATAGCATTGTTAGTAACGATGACGATGTGCTCATGCGTAGCTTATCGTCCTCAGGTTGCACAAATTCCGCTTATTCACGAAAAAGGCGAGCTACAGATAAACGGTAGTCTCGGCTTGAGCGCCCCCCTCGGTGATGCCTACCTTGGCGCCACAGCCACCTATGGTGCCACCGACTGGCTGGCTGTTCAGGCTCATGTCAACTGGACCGGCGACAGGGGTGCCTACGGACAGGCCGCCGCCGGTGCTTACAAAGCCTGGAAAAACGCAGTACTTGAAGGTTATGTAGGCTACGGCTTTGGTGGAAATCGCTGGGAGTCGAACAGTAGTGATGAAAACACTCATATCGTAACCTCACGATTCCATCTGCCTTTCGGCCAACTCAACTTCGGTTGGGCAGGTCTTGCCAACGGGCATATCGACATCGGTGTAGGGTTGAAAGGCGGTTTTATTTTCCCCAATATCTATGACGATAAATACACATCCAATAGTGGGCAGCACCAGATACGCACCTGCACCGACCCCGTTGCCCTGCTTGAACCGCAGTTCTTTTTCCGTGCCGGAGGCAAACATCTCAAATGGACTTTGGACTTAGGTTACAGCCAGCTTTGGAGTACTAGCACTGATAAAGAGGTGTTTTCTGGAACAAGTGCCATCTACATGCCTTTCACTATCACGACTGGACTCACCTACGATTTCAACGTGTTCGAAAAGAAAGGAAAGTAGGTGATGAGGATTTGTCGTAGAACCGCTAGATTATCCATTCAACTCTTCCTGTTACTGCTCTCGCCGTTGGTGGGAGGCGCACAGGAGACATATACTTACACAACACGAGGCGACCAGGAGATGAAACTCGACATCTACCGTCCCGCCAACCCACGACCTGACAAAGCTACGGTGGTTTATGTTTTCGGTGGTGGCTTTGTGGTTGGGGCACGCAACGACAGCATGTCGGTCGAAGCCTGCCGCCTTTTGGCCGACAGAGGGTTCACCGCAGTTTCCATCGATTACCGCCTATGGCTCAAACGCATGTCGCCCGATAAAATCAAGTGGACCAAAGTGTTCGACTATTTCGACAGCTCGATACGTGTTGCCACCGAGGACTGCTGCGCCGCCCTGAGGTATCTTTCCGACAACAGCGGGCAACTCGGTATAGACACGTCGAAGATTATACTTACAGGCAGTAGCGCAGGAGCTGTAACGATATTGCAGACCGACTACTGCCGGGCAAATTCGCGTGCCGAGGCTGCAGTGCTACCCGCAGGGTGGAAACCCGTTGCGGTGATACCCTACTCTGGTGCGGTCTTCGAGACACAAGGAAGGCTCAAATACAGGACACCGCCTGCTCCCACTTGTTTCTTCCACGGCACAGAAGATAAAATTGTATTCTACAAAACATTCCATATAGGCAAACACCGACTGGCGGGAGCTTCGTGGTTGGTAAGACATCGGTTCCAGAAGAACCGCTACCCCTATTGGATAATGAGGTTCAAAGGTCGTGGACATGAGGTGGCAGGATACCTGCCCGACACCATGCAGGAGTTTGAGGCTTTCGTAAATGCGGCGTTAGCAGGTCGGGTGACCTACTATGACGCCAAGTGCGAGGACGAGGCTCTGAAACCCAACAAATGGACCAAGATGAACATCATACAGCTTTATACCAGATGATGAACAAGATGGAAATTATGGCACCTGTCGGCTCGTATGAGTCGCTCATGGCTGCCATACAAGCTGGAGCCGACTCTGTCTATTTCGGGGTGGGTAACCTCAATATGCGGTCCCGCTCGGCCAACAACTTCTCGCTCGGGGACATGGAGCGTATCGCTGACATCGCACGGCAACACGGCGTGCGCACCTACCTCACCGTGAATACCATTATCTACGACAACGAAATAGATGAGATGCGAGCCATCGTCGATAAAGCCTGCGAGGTCGGCATCTCGGCTATTATAGCTTCCGACTTTGCGGTTATGGAATACGCCCGTAGCAAAGGCGTAGAAATCCACGCCTCTACCCAATGCAACATCTCCAACTTCGAGGCCGCCCGCTACTACTCGCGTTTTGCCGATGTGGTGGTGACCGCCCGCGAACTCTCACTCCGTCAGGTCGCAGATATCACAAAAGCCATAGCCGAGAACAACATCCGCGGACCCCAAGGCGAGCTTCTCCAGATAGAGGTCTTCGCACACGGAGCCCTATGCATGTCGGTATCTGGCAAGTGTTACCTCAGCCTCGACAACTATAACTATTCCGCCAACCGCGGTGCCTGCCTGCAACTCTGCCGCCGCGAATATCTTGTGAAAGACCTGGAATCGGACATAGAGCTGGTAGTGGACAACAAATACATCATGTCTCCCAAAGACCTCTGCACCATAGGTTTTCTTGACAAGATTGTGAAAGCCGGTGTGCGGGTTCTGAAGATTGAGGGTCGTGGCCGCAGCGCCGACTATGTGCAGACGGTTGTAACCTGCTACCGTGAGGCGTTAAAGGCTATCGAAGAAAACCGCTACACACCAGAACTGATTGACGGCCTCACCGAGCGACTGCGCACTGTCTTCAATCGCGGCTTCTGGGACGGTTATTATCTGGGGCGCAAAATGGGCGAATGGTCCGAACGCTACGGCTCGCAAGCTACCGAGAACAAGGTGTTTCTAGGTCTCGTGACCAATTATTTCAACCGCATCGGCGTCGCCGAAGCCAGAATGCAGACCTCAGAATCATTATCTGTAGGCGAAGAAGTTATGATAACCGGCCAAACAACGGGAGTTTACCGAGGCACTATCACAGAGCTGCGCCTTGACAAAGGTGCGGTAAATGAGGTGAAGCAAGGCGATGTTTTCAGCTTTAAGACAGGAACGCCCGTCCACCGAGGCGACAAGCTATACAGGGTTGACAAGGTAATTGACGAGTTTTAAACCTACCACGCAGCGAGCGACTAATCGCAACATAAACAAATCAGGCGGCATCCGATGGATACCGCCTGATTGCTTTGATTCGTATTGTCTCTATGCTCTTATTTATCGAGCTCTTGCTGACGGAGCTGCTGAACATAGATGGCATGGAGCTTGCGCTCACGTGCTACCACAGAAGGTTTGGTGAACTGCTGACGGCGACGAAGCTCTTTCACGGCTCCTGTCTTGTCAAATTTTCTTTTGAGTTTCTTCAACGCTCTTTCGATGTTGTCACCTTCTTTAATTGGAACTACGATCATTGTAAATACCTCTTTCTTGTTAAGGGATTAATAAAAATTGTTTAACTGTCTTCTAACTTAGAATTTGAAATGACCCTGTGCGGCTGCATCTGAAAGGGCTGCGAGAACGCCTTTCTTGTTGATGATACGCATACCCTTGGCGGAGACTTTCAGAGTGATCCACATATCCTCTTCGGGAATGTAGAACTTCTTGGTCTGCAGGTTGGGTGCAAAAGTGCGCTTGGTGTGGATGCGCGAATGCGAAACATTGTTTCCTACAACAACTTTCTTTCCAGTGATTTCACAAATCTTTGACATGATGTATAATTTTTTTTGTTTATATACGTTTTATTGTATCTGAAAGGGTCTTCCCTTTCGGAAAACGGATTGCAAAAGTCGGATTTTTTTTCAACACAGCAAAACATTTTCAAGCACTGAATATAATATTTAATATTTTTTAACATTTCGTTAATCGTATATAAAAATAAATCAATTACATACATATAAGCACTGATTTAATTTTAACATAGATTTTTCAGACAGTTACAATGGATTTGGGGGTGTTTTTAGGGGTTGATGAATGACTTTTTCAACATTTTTGAATGAAAGAAGTCATACGGACAAAGACTAAAATTAAAACATTATGATAGGAGTCAACAAAGTTATTTTAATCGGAAATTTGGGAAAGAACCCTGATGTGGTTACGTTTCCCTGTGAAGCAAAAGCCGACGGAACAACGACGGTAAAAAAAGCAACATTCCCATTGGCGACAACGGAACTGCACCGTAACCGCGATGGAGAGAAGACCGAGGTCACAGAGTGGCACAACGTGGTGTGCTGGCGAGCACTGGCCGACATTGCGGAGAAGATTCTACACAAGGGAACTCAACTGTATGTAGAAGGACATCTTCAGACACGCTCGTGGGAAGACAAGGAGCACAACAAACGCTACATCACAGAGGTTGTGGCGGACAACTTCGTGGTCATCGGCAACCGTCAACGCAACGACGATAACCAACAGCAGGCAGCCGTGAACAACGACCCGTTGGCGTCGATACTGAACGAGAACACAGAGCCGCTAGGAGACTTCCCGTTCTAAAGAATCAGGCTTATAAAGAAACCAAGAGGAGGCTCGCAGATGACTGCGAGCCTCCTCTTATTTTACCCGTTTTACCTGCAGCACAGGGCTCCACTAGATAATTTGAACATGATGGACAAAAGAAGAGAGCCGTTGAATCAACGGCTCTCTTCGGCTGCTTATTTTTATCCTATCGGACTATTCAATCTCACGATAGAAGGAGACGCGGCGGTCGATAGCGCAAGCGCCGTCACCGAAGACGATGGTCTTACCCTTACCTTCGCAGGTGAGGCGGTCTTCAGCTATGCCATACTTGTTGACAAGCATTTTCTTGACATTCTCGGCACGTTTCTCGGAAAGTTTCTGGTTGAGTTCGTCGGAACCAGTAGCGTCGCAGAAACCAACAATCTTCAGCTTGAGATCCTTATCGGACTCAAGAACCTTAGCGATGGTCTTAACCTTGACCTGTTCGCCAGCGGGAACCTCAGACTGGTTGGTAGCATAGTTGATGGAGAACGGGAGAGCGTAGAACTTGAGCTGGTCGTTCTTCATCTGGTCGATGCGTTTCTGGAGTTCGCTGTTGGCTGCGTCGTTGTTGTTCTTCTTGCACATAGCGAGTTCGTTCTCGAGGTCGTTCACACGGTCCTCAAGACGGCGCTCGTTCTGTTTGCAGGAAGCGAGCTCGGAAGCGAGGTCGTTGATCTGGTCGTTGAGAGCGTCGCAGTTGTTGGCTTTCTCTTTCTGAGCGAAGAGTTCCTGGTCAGCCTTGGTGAGACCGAAGTTGTACATGTAGCCCAAACCTACATAGGAGTTGAGGGCGCCAGTGCGGGAGTCACCCTTGAACCAACCTTTGGGGTTGACAACGTCATATACTCCAACGAGACCGTCGATGAAGATGGTGGAGTGTTTGCTGACATACCAGTCAAACTCCATACCACCACGGGAGTAGAGGCTCCATTTTCCGTTTCCTCCGTTGGCATTGCCAAGCAGGAAGCTGATGCCGTTACCGGCCATGATGAAGAGGTCAACTTTGCGATCAGGGTTGTAACTGAAAGCGTTCATGATGGACCACATCATGTCTGCACCTGCAGCAGCATAACGGTCAGCTGGACCATTGTTGTCCTTAGTGATTCTGGGAACACCAAGATAAAGTCTAACATTCCACAGCGGGTGGAACTTTTTCTGGAAGAAACCGTGGGCACCAAGTCCAAGTGAACGATAGATGGAACCGTTCTGCTGGTTGATCTGAATGTTCATGCCGAGGTCAGCACCGATTGACCAATTGCTCCAGAACCCCACACGCGGGTAGTCTTGCACTCTTGGTTTCTCCTGATCCTGAGCAAAAGCGCTCATAGAGAAGCTCAAAATGGACAGCAGCAATCCAAATTGTAATACTTTTTTTGTCATTAGAGTTTTGATTTTTAACGCGTAGCGTTTGTTGATAGAAATGAGGTTCTTAATCGATTAATCTCTGTGTGGGAGAACCCATTACCCATACTTCGACTTGATAGTTTCAAATTGCAAAAGTACTTCTTTTTTTCAAACATAGAGAAAAAATAACAATATTTTTCAACACCTAAAAGTTAAATCGCTACTATTCAGAGACATAGTACATGGATATACTTTATGAACATATAGATGATTCGTGGAAAATGAGAAAATTAAGCTGGGGAAAATGTATGTTTTGGTGAAAAATTTTATGCGGTATTTTCATGATATGTTTGGCATTGGAGAAAACGGAATGTTAGATTCAACTTGGAAGTGCAACGCCAGATGAAGCGTAGGAGCCGAAACAGCCGTATCTTTTCTTGGGAGCCAAGGGGTTGAAAATGTGCGAACTAAGCATTTTCAACATTACAAAAAAAGGCCAAAATACGGCCTCTAACATACTATAAACCAATAAATAATGTTTACAGGTTTTGCTCAGGTTTTGCTGAGGTTTTGTTCAACTTTTGTGTTGGGCCATCGTAAAGACGACTTTGAGCCGACCGAAAGCCAACCAAGAGCCGAGCCTTGGAGAACCGTGGGACGGGCGTGGGACAAGCCACGGACAACTTGAGGCCAACCGTGGGGTTGGTGAGGTGGTGGTGAAGGAGAACCGTGGGACGGGCGTGGGGTGGTAGAGAACCAACCTGGGGACTGATGGATGAGAACCGTGGGGTCGGTGAGGTGGTGGTGAAGGAGAACCGTTGGTCTGGCGGGGGACGGGCGGATGGCAAACTGAGGGCAACCTAGGGACGGGTGTTGGGGTGGTGTGGGGGTAGTGTT
>JAFZXE010000024.1 GCA_017616895.1 Bacteroidales bacterium | reverse complement strand
CCTTACTCTGGCATTCTCAAGATAGAGAAAATGTTAATGACCGGCGAAGAATCAGAACAGGGTTTAACAACCGATGAGGTGGATATGATTACCGCCAATATCATTAACGAACGCAATCCCGTTTGTTACGGCCAAGATGCTAGGTGGGCAAACCATTTATATCCCGTTTACATGACGGAATGTTACTGTAAAAGCAAATTCAAAAGCGAATATTATTTTTTAAACATTTTCTAATATGGAAACCATTGGCAAAATCATCGCTACAGAAAAGCTCCCATCAACTATTGAGGAGTTTACCTTTTGGACAACCAAGGAAAGAAAGCTTAAGCCATTCGATGTTGTGGTGGTTGAACATCATATTGACAAGTCGCTAACATTTGGAGTTGTTGAAGAGATAGCACATATTACAGATGCACCCAGTCCACTTGCCAGTTACATTTCAAGCGATTTTGGCCATGTTGATTCTCAATCATACACCGACCGAATAGGTATGAACTATGTTAAATGTAAGGTTGTAGGAAACTCTCAAAACATTTACATACCGGCCAAAGAAGGGAGTTCCGTACGACTTGCCTCTCAACAGGAAATCATGGAAGCACTCGGATTGGATAATGTCAAAAATCCAGTTCCAGCAGGATACATTCAAATGTATGACGGGTCTGAACAACAGGTTCTCCCTGTTCACTTCAATTCGCATTTTCTTATTGGCCCAGAAGGTGCACACTTGAATATTTCAGGCATATCGGGCTTGGCCTCAAAAACATCTTATGCAATGTTTTTGATGAAAGCCTTACAAGACAGTGCTCAAAAGAACAACAAGGAGTCCGTCGCATTCATTATGCTTAATGTCAAAGGAACAGATTTACTTTCTATCGATCAGAAGAATACCAAACAGGAAGAACTTGACGAGATAAAAGCCATATATGATATTTTAGGCTTGGAGATGAAGCCGTTTCAACATGTGACTTATTATTATCCGTTTTCTACAGACGATGGAACTGCTTATACTTATGAAAAAAAATCCCGACTTGAAAGCAGAATAAAGAAGAAACAAGCATTTCAGTACAAATACTTATTCGAGACCGCAGAAGACAAAGAATGCCTAGATTTATTGTTCGCCAATGTGGACGATCCCAATGAGACAATAGAATCAATCTTTAGTTATATTATAGCAGGTCAAGGATCCTTCCATAATGTAGAGACATGGGAAGACTTTCGCTCTGCACTCGCAGATCAAGCGAGTGCCTCGTCAGTCGATAAAAAAGGACAGAAGAACGAAATACCAGTTGTCAGTTGGAGAAAATTCTATCGCCTTTTCAATAAATGCTACCAAAAGAATCGACAAATGTTCACTAACGGATTAGGGACAACAGGAATACGTTTACGTGAAAAGATATCCGAAATCAAGCCAAACGATGTAATGGTAGTAGACGTCTCTAAATTGGACGATGATTCACAAGGATTTGTATTTGGTGATGTTATGCGAGCGGTATATAATCTCAAACTTGGAAATGAACGCGAAGATATACCAGACCGTATTATCATTTTCATTGATGAATTGAACAAATATGCGTCAAGTGATGTTCCAAAATCATCCCCAATTTTAAGACAGCTACTTGACATTACAGAACGTGGACGTTCTTTAGGAATAGTTCTATTTGGTGCAGAGCAATTTGTTAGTGATATTCACAAACGCGTTAAAGGTAATTGTGCGACACAAGCCTTTGGTCGTACAAATGCAATAGAAATAACAAAAGAAGATTTCCGTTTTGTACCATCTGTATATAAAACAATGCTTACTCGATTAAAGCAAGGTGAATACATTATACAAAATCCAGTATTCCGGTCCTTGTTGAACATCAAATTTCCCAAACCAATCTATAAATATTTTAATGACTAATGGCACGAATTGGTAAAAATGTACTAGAGTCCTTAACTCGCAGCATGTATGCTGATAGTCGATGTGTATACCGTGAGTATATCCAAAACGCCGCCGACCAAATTGACGAGGCAAAAAAAGAGCATCCTGAATGGGAGTACAATATATTTGTGTCAATAGACCAGCATTTAAACACAATTACAATAGAAGATAATGCTACGGGGGTTAGACCTGATGAAGTCCGAGCACTACTGATAGATGTTGCTCGCTCCGCCAAAGAACGTGGCGTAAACAAAGGATTTAGAGGTATAGGAAGACTCGGCGGTTTGGCCTACTGTAAAACGTTAAAATTTGAAACTTCATATTATAATGAGGACAAAGTTTCTGTTATTACTTGGGATGCAGTACAACTGAATAGGATTCTTGATGATGACTCTGACGATCGTGATGCAGGTGAGGTTATTGATGCAATTACCACAATAACCACAGAATTAGATAAATCTATTCGAGATAAACATTTCTTTAAGGTGATAATGGAAGATGTTACTGACGGGAAACTGATGATAGAAAAAGATGTTCGTGATTATCTTTCAATGGTAGCACCTGTAGATTACTCTAACCATTTTGTTTATAGAGCAAAGATATATGAGTTTATGAAAACTCACAATCTCCATCTTGATTGCTATAACATCTTTGTTGGCCAGAATCAATTGTTTAAAGACTATTCCATGACAATATATGACGCTGGTGGACAAGAGTGTGATAAGGTAACTGGCATTGAGTTTTGGTATGAGCAGGATACCGGCGGGAAACCGATGTACTGGGGTTGGCATTCTGTTTCTGGCCTTAAAGGCGTCATCGCCAAAACAAATAACGCACGCAATATTCGTTTACGTTGTGAAAACATTCAGTTGGGAGATGAAAATGCCTGTTTGCGATTTCTCCACAATGATAAGCAACGTTTTGTACGATGGTTTTTGGGTGAAGTCCATGTGATTTCTTCAGAAAAACTAATTCCAAACTCACAGAGAGATTATTTACGAGAAGATACTGCTGTAAGAGAATTTGAAAGCAGTGTTGAGGATAATTTCCTCAAATTGGAAAAATTGTGTTATCAAGCCTCAAATTTGCGCAAAGAGGAGAAAAATGTAAATAGCGCAACGAAGCAAGAAGAATCTGTTATTAAAAAGAAGGAGAGAGGATTCAGTAGCAAAGAGGAACAGGAGAAAGCAGAGAAAGACCTGATAAATGCTCGAAAGAGTAAAGCAGAATCCATAAAGAGGCTGCAAAGGATGAAAAAGGATATGGAAGAAAATAAATCTCCTTTGCTGCAATTATTTGGTCCGTTAGGATTACAGGATCCTCAAGAATATTCACTACCAGAACAAGACAATCTTTTTCATGCGACCGACACTGTCACCCAAAAGGATAATTTACGAATAGACAAGCCTATATATAATAAGTTCTCCGTTAAAGAAAAGAATCTAATTGCATCAATATACTCAATAATTTCAGAGACCCTTTCAAATAATATGAGTGATGCATTAATAGATAAAATAGAAAAGGATATTACCAAATGAACCGTAAGGTACTACTTATCGAACCTAACTATAAAAACAAGTTTCCTCCCATAGGCCTAATGAAGATGGCCACATATTTTCGGTTACGTGGGGACAATGTGGTCTTTTTCAAAGGGGAATTAAAGGAGTTTCTTCTTGATTGGCTAACTAACCTGTGTATTGAAAAATTCAATTCAATAGATGAAACAATAACGTGGAAATTAAAAGGTGATAAAATCAAACACTTTATTAAATCGGGAAAGAAAGATACTTTAAACGAAATAAAAATAAATGACTCAGAATGTTCTATTTTTCTAAACTTTTGGATTCAACAATACCATAAAGAATTTCGTACTGGAGTATTGTCGGATGAATCGAAGTTTGATTTTGTCGGTGTTACAACTCTTTTTACTTTCTATTGGGACATTACCATTAAAACCATTGAATTCGCCAAAAAACTTGTCAAAGATATTGACAGATTACAAGTCGGTGGAGTTCTGGCCTCAATACAACCTAAAGAGATTTATGCAGAAACAGGAATAATGCCTCATTGTGGTACGTTGCATTTAAAAGGGGATATCGACCCTGACAATCCTTATATCATTGACGAACTTCCCCTTGATTACTCTATTCTTGACGAAATAGATTACGTTTATCCTGACAACAATGCATATTTCAGTTATACAACACGTGGATGTATTAGGAAATGTGATTTTTGCGCCGTTCATACATTAGAGCCTCATTATGTAGAATACATTCCCCTAAAGGAACGCATTGAACGCACTCGACGACTATATGGCGAGCAGCAAAATTTGTTGCTAATGGACAACAATGTTATGGCGTCTTCAAAATTCCCCCTAATTATACAAGACATTAAAGATTGTGGATTTGAAAAAGGTGGAAAATACATAGAAACAAACCAATATGACTTGGCCATTCGCAACTTAAGGATACACCTGAATGATAGAGCGTACACACGCAAATCATTTCGTTTATTACAGGAATTAAACGAAATGAAACGTTTTTCAGAGGATGAACGAACAGAAATATATTCTATTCGAGATAAATATGGATTATTATCATTAGATACTTGTACACGAGACGCGCTATTGCAATCCTACCACTTTTTTGCACCATTTTTCAAAAAACGATATTCAAATATAAAAGGCAAGCAACGCTTTATTGATTTTAATCAAGGAGTTGATGCCCGATTGTTCACCGAGGATATTGTTTCTGCATTGAGTGGTATTGCAATCCGTCCTCTTCGTATTGCATTTGATAATATCAAGACTAAGCCCAAATATATAAGAGCCATCGAACTGAGCATTCAATATGGATTAAAAGATTTCTCCAACTATTTACTTTATAATTTCACAGACAAACCAGAAGACCTTTACGAACGGTTACGAATAAATGTTGATTTATGCGATAAATATAACGTAAACATATACTCCTTCCCAATGAAATACCATCCCATCCGTGGGGAACATAGTCATGACCGAGATTATATAGGAGAGCATTGGAACAGAAAATATATTCGTGCTGTACAAGCTATACTGAATGCCACAAAAGGTAAAATAGGTATTGGAGTATCATTTTTTGAAAAAGCCTTTGGCCGAAATCTTGACGAGTATATGGAGTTGCTTATCATGCCAGAAACATTTATTATATACCGATTCTTTTTTGAGGATATTGGATATACCGATGAGTGGAGAAAGGCCATGAAAGCCCTAACAGTTAAAGAAAAGAAAGAATTATATCCAATCATATATAAAAATGAATTCAACAATATCGAAAAACTTACATCCAACCCCAAGTACCTTCGTATTTTAGAATACTACAAAAATTATCGCAATGATATAATTAATCCCGAATCCGAATTATATCGAAGAAAACAAGAATTTGACAATAAAACAAGAGAATAAAAGGGTTGATGTCCTGTGCAGAATCAAAGACATGCCCTAGCCCACACCAATAGTAAGTGGATATCAAGTGTCACATTTTCGGTTTTTGGACTTCAAATGGATGTGGGAAATTGAAAATTGAAAGTTTTTCGCTGCATTTGATATAATTAATAGGTGCTCAAGGCCTGCGGCGCAGGTAGAAAAATTGAAATGTAAAATCGATGGCTAATGTAATGAAACGATGTAACTGATTATGTAAAAAGAATTGAAATTGAAACAATATATGACTAAACAAAATCTCATAGAACGGAAAATCATAAATATCAAAATATTAGCATACTAAAATCACCAAACTTATTAAAAAGACAAACTTTGGCGATCCCTGAATGTTAGATAAATGGACCTTAATCCATTAGTGATAAATTATACTTCCCAGCCACCCCGCCAGCAGAATATATGAGGAATGTGTAACTTTGCAAAAAAATATAAAATATGGCACTACCGATCAACATAGAAGATATGCAGTCGCCGTTTGAGGCCATCAAGGAGGTGGACGGCGAGGGTCGCGAGTGGTGGAATTCGCGCAAGTTGGCACGGCTGCTGGGATACCAAAAGTACTGGAACTTCGAACGGCTGATGGACAAGGCTGCCGCTTTCCTGCAACAGGAGAAAGGACTCAACCTAAAGGAACACATGGTGGAAACCACGGAGATGGCACAGCTGAACAATGGCGGCTGGAGAGAGGTGAAAACCACCAAACTGTCACGGATGGCCTGCCTAACCATTTCATCTAATGCCGACCAAAAGAAGCCCCTGGTGAAGACTGCCAGAGAATACTTCTCCAGCAATATGTCGTCAAAAGAACTCGCCACCAGCGTGGAAGGCAATGTGCTGATGTACCGATCAACTACTGGCAAGGTAAATGTTTCGGTTCTGTTCTCGAACGAGAACTTCTGGCTGTCGCAACAAAGGATGACAGCGTTGTTTAATGTTACGGTACAAGATATCAGTTACCACTTGATTCAGATTGGTGAAAGCGGAGAAGTGCAATTGTCCGAGTCAATCAAAAAAATTTTGATTCCGTCGGACAATTGGGATGAACAGGGCGTTAAAAGATTCAAGACCGGATATTGCTCTCGGATTTTGACAAATTCATTGAAGGATTGAAATAAGGACAGTATCTGTGAAATGCTTTGAGTATCTTTCATCCATAATCACATCAGACAATCAAAAATAGACATACCAATGAAAAGATTAACGACTGTATTGCTGGCGGCGGTGTTGTGCCTGGCTGCCTGCGGCAAGAAAAAAAATGAGACTTCTATGAGCAACATCGACCGGAATTGCGTTGAGAAAACGGTTAAGACGCTGTGCGAGAAGTACGACGGCACCGACGGCATCGAGGACCGCGCGCATCGCGGTGTGGAACAGGCGGCGGCGCTGTGGACTTCAGCCGACGGGACGCCCGAAGAGTTCGAGGCGTTCTGCCTGGAGAACTTCGTGGCCGACCCCGCAGAGCGCGCCCGCATGGCCGCCCAGCTGGAGCAGAACCTCGAAAGCCTCTGGGGTTGCTTCAACAAGATGAATGTCGATCTGAACCTGCCTATCCATGTGGACGGCCCCGAACCGACGAAACTCGACGAGCTGTTCGGCGCCTACAGCCCTTCGGCGCACTTCAACGACGACATGTTCCAGCAGAAGATTGCCTTCATCGTGGTGCTGAACTTCCCGTTCTACACGCTGGATGAGAAGAACTCGATGGGCGCAAGCTGGAGCCGCGAGGAGTGGGCATACGCCCGTCTGGGTGACGTCTTTACCGCACGCGTGCCAGCCGAATGCGAGCAGGCTCTGTCGGCCCAGCTCTCGGCTGCCGACAACTACATCGCGAACTACAACATACAGATGGGTCACCTGCTGAACGACAAAGGCGAGCATATCTTCCCCGAGATGTCGCTCATCACCCACTGGGGCTTGCGCGACGAGCTGAAGACCCACTACAACGACGGCGAGCAGGGCTTGGCAAAGCAGCGCATGATTTACCAGGTGATGCGCCGCATCATCGACCAGAGCATCCCCGAATGTGTCATCAACAACCCCGAATACGACTGGAACCCCTACGCCAACACGGTCGCCAAAGAGGGCAAAAACGTCGAGGCGAAACCCGAGCCGGACACCCGCTACCAGTATTTCCTCGACAACTTCCACGCCATGCAGCAGCTGGACAAATACAACCCGCGCTACCCGACTGCCGTCGCACGCGCTTTTGACGAGAGCATGGAGGTGAGCTTCGACGAGATAGAGAAGCTCTTCGACGCCTTCTGCAGTTCGCCGCAGGTGGGCGAGGTGGCCAAACTCATCGAGCAGCGTCTGGGACGCAAGCTGGAGCCGTTCGACATCTGGTATGACGGTTTCAAGAGCCGCAGCACCATCAACGAGGACGACCTCTCGGCCATGACCCGCCAGCTCTACCCCAACCGCGAGGCGTTCGCCGCCAAAGGGATGCCCTCGATTCTGAGCCAGCTGGGGTTCAGCAAGGAGAAGAACGACTTCATCTGCTCGCATATCACCGTCGATCCGTCGCGCGGCGCCGGCCATGCATGGGAGTCGAACATGCGCTCGGACAACGCCCGTCTGCGCACACGCATCGGCAAAGATGGCATGGATTACAAAGGCTACAATATCGCCGTGCACGAGTTCGGCCACAACGTGGAGCAGACCATCGACCTGCACGATGTCGATCACTACATCATGAAAGGTGTGCCCAACACGGCCTTCACCGAGGCGCTGGCTTTCGTCTTCCAGGTGCGCGACCTCGACTTCCTGGGTTACAAGAACAACGACCCCACCCGCGAGGCGATGCAGACGCTCGACATCTTCTGGGGCTGCTACGAGATTATGGGTGTGGCGCTGGTCGATATGTACTGCTGGCGCTGGCTTTACGAGCATCCCGACGCCACGGTGGCTCAGCTGAAGGAGCAGGTCATCCTCACGGCGCAGGAGGTGTGGAACAAATACTACGCCCAACACCTCGGCGAGAAGGATTCGCCCATACTGGCCATCTACAGCCACATGATCGACGCGCCGCTCTATCTTGCCAACTACCCCTACGGCCACATCATCCAGTTCCAGCTGGAACAGCAGCTCAAAGGCAAGTCGGTGGCTGCCGAGATAGAACGCATCTATCCTGCCGGACGGCTGACCCCGCAGCACTGGATGCGCAACGCCGTGGGCAGCGAGGTCTCAACACAGCCTTTGCTCGACGCCGCAAAGGAGGCCCTTGCGGCGATGCAAACAAACTAATGCACGGATAACCGGACAACCCTTCCGCCCGCAACTGGGACTTCACACTCTCGGTTCCGGGCGGAAGGTTTTTTCTTCGGTCTTGCCTCTCAGCGCTACGGCTACATGGCCCATCGTGTGGCGAAAGTTTATCTCGACCATCGGATTCAGAGCGTAGCCGTCGGCAGTTCGGTAGATGAACATATCGACTCCAAGCGGACCTTCGTATTTCGGAGCCACATACGCCTGCAGCCACGACTCCATCGAGGTCTTTGCTGAAGAGATGGTTTCGAGGGGCACAAAGCCGGACAGTCGTTGCAATATCTCGTCGTCGGAAAGCAACAGGTTCTCACGATAGACGCCATTCTGCGTCGCAAACAACGAGTAGCCAGCGAAGTGCGTGCCCGCACAGGGCGATATGGATTGCTGCCCGCTGACCGCTGACTGCTGACTGCTAATATTATACTCCAGGGCGAAGTCCTGCATCACCTCGCAGCGGGGCTCCACTATGACGGAGCCTTGCGTGGCGAGGAGTTTCTCAAGCCAGTCGGCGTCGTGGGCGGAAAGGGCATTGTCAACCCACCGCAGCCCCCTACCCGACCCCGACCAAGGGGCTTTCAGCACAACACGGCGGTGACGGTCAAGCAACGCCTGCACCTCGCTCAATCGGAAGGCCTCCTCCCCCATCGGCTTGATCCCGCAGGCTTCGGCGGCGACGAGGGCGGTGCGGCGGTGCGACAGACGCCTGATGGTGGCTAACTGCTCGTCGGTCGGCATCAGCTCACGCGGGACGCCTCGCTTGACAAGCCGGCGGACCAGGGAGGCATCCCAACCCCACGCGGTGAGTGAATTTTGAACTTTGAATTTTGAATTATTCGCTTGATTTGATTTGATTAAGCGGTGCTCATCAATGCTAAAGCATGTGTGAATTGACAATAGTGAATTGCCATCCGCATCCTCGGTGGCACTCTGCTTATGCTCAGAAGCTAAGAGACCGACGACCTGTGACCAGTTTACATCCTCGGCGGGGAGGGCTGTGACGTCGTCGCCGTAGAGAATTTTCATTAGATAGGCGCCCTGACGCGCGAAACGCAACGCGGATGCCGGCGGCACATAATTTGCGTCGCCATTGGCTAGGCATAGGTCGTGTTCGGGATTGAAGAGCGCGAGCAAGGGTGGTGATTGGTGATTAGTGACTAGTGACTAGTGATTAGTGAATCGACAATAGTGATGGGCTTATTGTGAATTGTCGCCTTTCGGCGTCATTCTGCTTCGGCGTTGAAAAAAAGTCAGTGGCTGATCGAAACCAACCACTGACCACTATTTACCTAACACTGCCTATTATTTGTTCACCTGGAACTTCTTGTTGCCGGTCTTGAAGAAGTCGGCAATCTGGTTGGCGGCAGCGATACCGGCGTTGATGTTGGCCTCTTCCGTCTGGGCACCCATTTTCTTGGGGGTAGCGAAGTAGCGGCCTTCGAATGCCTTGAATTCGGCATCAGCGTCGGGCATGATGTCGGTGATGTATTTCAGGTCGGTGCGCTCGGCCATCAGCTTGAGCAGCTCGGGCTCGTTGATGACTTCCTTGCGTGCGCTGTTGACCAGGATTCCACCTTTACGCATCTTGTTGACGAGGGCGTAGTTGATGCTCTGCTTGGTCTCGGCGGTAGCGGGGATATGCAGCGAAACGACGTCGCAGGTCTCGAAGAGGGCATCCTGGTTGGCGACGGCGGTAGCCATGCCGCTGGCGTTGATCTGGTCGGCGGTGAGGAAGGCGTCGTAAGCGTAAACTTCCATGCCGAAGCCTTTGGCGATGCGGGCGACGTTGCGTCCCACGTTGCCGAAAGCGAGGATACCAAGTTTCTTGCCCATAAGCTCGGAGCCGCTCTTGCCGTTGTAGAAGTTACGCACGGCATAGACGAGCATACCCATCACGAGCTCGGCGACGGCGTTGCTGTTCTGGCCGGGGGTGTTCATGGCGACGACGCCCTTGGCTGTGCAAGCCTCGAGGTCGAGGTTGTCGAAACCGGCGCCGGCGCGGACGACGATCTTCAGGTTTTTGGCGTGGTCGATGACTTCTTTGGTCACCTTGTCGGAACGCACGATAAGAGCGTCGGCATCGGCAACGGCGGCGTAGAGGTCGTTCACGTCGGTGTATTTCTCGAGAAGGGCGAACTGGTAACCGTTCTCCTCAACGATTTTCTTGATACCGTCAACTGCCACTTTGGCAAACGGTTTTTCTGTTGCAACTAAAACTTTCATTTTCTTGATTATCTTTATTTCATCAGAGAATACGCAAGAAGGCTCCTTGCGGAGTTTCTTCTCGAATCCCTCCCTGACGTCGTCTCTGATTTCCATTTTTCTTATTATTTGTTAGCTTTCTCGAAATCCTGCATGCACTGGACGAGAGCCTCGACGGCCTCGATGGGGCAGGCGTTGTAGAGGCTGGCGCGGAAACCACCCACCGAACGGTGACCCTTGATGCCGACCATACCGCGCTCCTTGGCGAAGGCCATGAAGGCGTCCTGCTTGTCCTCGTAGCCGGGAGCCATCACGAAGCAGTGGTTCATGATAGAGCGGTCTTCCTTCTCAGCGGTGCCGATGAACATGCTGTTGCGGTCGATTTCCTCATAGAGGAGGTTGCTCTTCTTGGTGTTGATTTTGTTCATCTCGGCGACGCCGCCAACGGTCTCCTTAACCCACTTCAGGGTCTCGTACATCATGTAGATGTTGATTACCGGAGGAGTGTTGAACATGGAGATGTTCTTGGCCTCTTCGGCAGCGTGGGTGCGGTAGTCGACCATGGTGGGCAGGGGGTTCATGTACTGACGGTCGGTGATTTTGCCGAGGATGTCTTTCTTCACGATGACGAAGGTGACACCGGCAGGACCGACGTTCTTCTGGGCACCGCCATAGATGAGACCGTATTTCTTCACGTCGACGGGACGGCTCATGATATCGGAGCTCATATCGGCCACGAGCATGATGGGGCAATCCATGTCGTACTTGATTTCAGTACCGTAGATGGTGTTGTTAGTGGTGATGTGGAAGTAGTCGGCATCCATGGGGATGGAGTAGCCCTTGGGGACGTAGCTGTAGGTCTTGTCCTCGCTGTTGGCGACTATCTCGACCTGGCCGAAAAGCTTAGCCTCTTTGGCGGCTTTCTTTGCCCAAACGCCGGTCTGGAGGTAGGCGGCTTTCTTGTTGAGCAGGTTGGCGGGGACGGTCATGAACTGGGTGCTGGCACCGCCGCCGAGGAAGAGAACCTCGTACTCTTCGGGGATGTTCAGCAGGTCGCGCCAGAGCTGACGGGTGTCGGCCATCAGTTTCTCCCAACCGGGGGTGCGGTGGCTGATTTCGGCGATACCGATGCCCGTGTTGTCAAAGTCGTAGAGAGCCTTGATGGTGTTCTCGATGGCCTGTTTCGGCAGGACGCAAGGACCTGCATTGAAGTTATAAGCTGTTTTCATCTTGTTTTGTTTTTGGTTAAATATATATTACTTAATTAATTAACACCAATTCTATCGAATAATGAGAGTTACAAAGATAGCAATTATTTTGTTGAACAGCAAAACAAAATAAAAGATTAATCATCACGTTGATAATTATAAAACAAATCACAGGTCACCAGACACTGGTCACTTACAACAAATACATCACACATGATAGGACAGCCACAAGTATATGAAGCGCTGAAGCGCATGGAAATCAAGTTTGATTATTACGAGCATCCTGAAGCCCCCACCATAGAGTTAGCACAACAGTTCTATCGCGGCGAGGGTACAACCCTATGCAAGAACCTCTTCTTCCGCAACCATAAGGGCAACCGACACTACCTCGTCATCATGGATGCACGCCACCCGATGGACATCCACGACATAGAACATCGGCTGCATCAGGGAAAGCTCAGCTTCGCGTCCGAAGAGCGTATGATGCGATACCTCGGAGTGCGCCCCGGTTCCGTATCGCTATTCACACTTGTGAACGACACCGATCACGTTGTGACACTTTTCGTCGATCGCAACCTACTCAATGCCACAAAAGTAAGCTTTCATCCCAACGACAATCGCGCCTCATTGGTGATAACCGTTGACGACATGATGAAATTCGTCAAAGGAATAGGAAACTCCTACGAAATTCTCGATCTTTACTGCGAGTAATTCTCTAACGCTGCACGCGTCTGATTATAGCCACACCGACGCAACTCCGCCATGTGCTTGAACGACAGCGTGCCATATTTTTCCGGATCGATAGCAATCAGCTCGTTGAACTGATCGCTTCCTCTCAGTATTATCTGATAAAAGATGTTGTTATACACACGCGTCCATAGGAAACGCGTCTTGGTGACCTTCTGAGGTTTGTCCAATATCGGGTAAGCTCCTATACGCCGAGTGCAGTTCTCATCTATCAGCGGCTTCCACGGCATCATATCCAGCGAGCCTCCGTCAAAATAATAGACACCGTCTATTTTCACCGGCGGAAACAATCCTGGCAGCGACAGCGACGCTATCACATATTCCACTAGGTTGCCACCAGACCCCACATGACGTACACAGTTGCTGTCCATATCGGTCACACTGCAGTAGAACTTAATCTTTAGCGAATCAAACGAGTTGTGTGGCAAATATTTGGCAAGTTTGCGCTTCAGATGCTTGTTGCTCACCACCCCCGAAGTGATTTTGCAGTTCGGACGGTAAAGCGACACTATCCTGTGGACCTTCTCCTTTCTGAAAATCTTATAGATCTCATCCGGAGTATATCCATTGGCATAGAGCACCGCGACAAGCGACCCGAACGAACATCCAGTGATGCAGTCAATCTTCACACCAGCCGAATCCAACGCCTCCAATACCCCGATATGTGCCAGCGACAAAGCCCCTCCCCCACTGAGCGACACACCAGTCTTCTGCACCTGTTCAACTTCCTGCGCCACACCGTTTACAGGACCTAACAGCACAAACCAAAACGCCACCTGCATTAAACACAAGTGTCGCACAATCCGCATATTTAGTGTATCTCTGATAGCGTGAATACTTTGGTTCCTACTGATAGACTCGATGTGCAAAAGTACAACTTTATTCTAAAATGTCAACAATTCGCGTCAAAAGGTCAACTTGGCACATCAAAACCGAACCACTCAAGCAACACAATATACCGATCAGGCGTCCATCCAGTCGCCCGACTGTTTTATCAGTTCTATCAACCGCTCTACCGCCTCGCTTTGGTCGATGTTCTTCAGCACCGGTTCCTTGCCTTTGTAGAGAGTTATCTTTCCTGCGCCGCTGCCCACATAGCCATAGTCGGCGTCGGCCATCTCGCCAGGTCCGTTCACGATACACCCCATAACGCCAATCTTCACTCCTTTCAGATGCGAGGTGGCGGCTTTGATGCGCTGCAACGCCTCCTGTATGTCGTACTGAGTCCTTCCACACGAAGGGCAGGCGATATATTCGGCCTCACTTATGCGCACTCCTACAGCTTGCAATATGGCGTATGCCACAGGAATCTCTTCCTCTGGAGGTTCGGTGAGCGAAACCCTTATGGTGTCGCCTATGCCGTCGAGTAGCAACGCGCCTATGCCGGCTGCCGACTTCAAACGACCTTGCAGAGCGTCGCCCGCTTCGGTGACTCCCAAGTGTATTGGATAATCCATTCCCATTGAGTGCATCTTCTCAACGAATAGCCTCGTGCTCTCAACCATCACCTTCACGTTAGATGCTTTCATCGAAAAGACGAGGTCGTGATAGTCCTGTCGGCGGCAGACTTCCGCAAACTCAATGGCGCTCTGGGCCATGCCTTCGGCGGTGTTTCCGTAGCGGCTCATTATTCTTTCACTAAGCGACCCGTGGTTGGTGCCGATACGCATAGCGGTATGGTGGCGTTTGCATATCTCGATAAGCGAACTCATCCTTTCCCCAATCCTGTCCAGCTCGTCTCGATACTCTTGGTCGGTAAAGTTCAGCTTTCCAGTATTCCTGTCGGTGTAGTTGCCTGGGTTCACACGAACCTTCTCGACCAGCGTGGCCGCCACTTCGGCGGCTTTGGGGTTGAAGTGGATGTCGGCGACCAACGGTACGTCGCATCCGCGCTTCAACAGTTCCTCTTTTATCCGCCCAAGGTTTTCCGCCGCCTTCACATCGGGCGCAGTGATGCGCACCAGCTCGCATCCGCGCTCCACCATGCGGAGCGTCTGTTCAACGGTAGCGACGGTGTCCATCGTGTCGGTGTTGGTCATCGACTGCACCCTTACCGGGGCGCCGCCGCCAAGGGTCAACTTGCCTATATTGATTTGTCTGCTCATCAAAAGTAATTTTGAAAGTTGAATTTTGAATATTGAATATTAGTTTTAAGCGGTGAGCTTTAAGCTGTAAGTGTTGATATCGTTTTAGAAAAAAACGCCCGCAGACGTAGAATTATTGCACGAATAATACAATAAAGATGTAAGTTTTAAGCTGTAAGTTTTAAGTGGTCAGAGGTCGGTAGTCGGTGGTTAGTGAGCGCTGAGCAGTGGGCGGTGGGCAGTATCTATATACGTGCTCGAAAGAGGAGTTTTACCAGAGGTAGAAGGATGAGTCCGAATAGAAAAGAGGCGAGAGATACTATTAGAAAGAGTTTGATGGCCGGTTTGTGTTCTCTGGGGTTGAGACGTTTAATTGGAGCTTCAGTCTTGGTTGTTGAGGACTCTTTAGATGAGGTCAGAGTGGCGGTTGAGCGACGGTCCTGTATGGCGGTTCGGTCACGGTCGGTTATCTTCTCGCAGTCGCGGTTAGTCGTCACCTTGGTAGTATCGCCATTGGAGTTGGTTTGGATGGTGATAGTTGTTGTTTCTCGGATGGTGTCGTGGATGGTCAGTATGACAGCGTTTTTCACGGTGTCGTGGATGACTTCATTGTGAGTCTGCTGCGTCACGGTCTTGCTGCTTCTGCAACTCGTCGTAAACAGGGCAAGTATCACTATGAGGACAGTCGTTAATTTTCTGTATCGCATTGCGTAAATGGGTTATTTCGGTTCGTAATTCCCTGACTTCGTGCCGCAGGGGTTCGGCGATATTCTCCTTGAACTCTTCAACATACATCTTGGAGAGATTCATGTCTTTCTGGCGGTTGTCGGCTTTCAGGCTCTCTATTTCCTGTTTATGACGATGGCGGTCGAAAAGCCATCCACCGCCGGCGACGAGGGTTAGGACGGAGAGTAGGATGTTAAGGATGTTGGTCATAGAGGTGATTAGTGGTTAGTGATTAGTGATCAGTGATCGGTGGTTGGTGACTGGGAATGAGGTTATAAGTTGTTTTCGGAGAGCCACTGACGGACATCGAAACAGGGGCAGGCGCGGTTGGCGTACTCGTTGTGTCCGTGGATTGAGATGATTGGGTGTTCTTCCATCAGGTCTTTGACGAGTTGGAGGAGGACGAGGCGCTGGGCTTCTGTGCGGGTGTCGGATGGGTGGCCGTCGGCATCAATGCCGCCGACATAGGCGATGCCGATGGAGTTGGCGTTGTGTCCTGGACAATGAGCACCGACCTCTTCCAATGGCCGGCCAGGGAGAACGCCGCCGTCTTGATAGATTACGTAGTGGTAGCCTATATCGCGCCAGCCTAGGGAACGGTGGTATCTTCTTATGCTCTCAACAGTACAATGGTCGTTAGGACGGGTGGCGGTGCAGTGGAGGATGATTTCAGTGATTTTACGCATTTTTATGTTGTGGATATGTTTTATGTTGATAGGGGTTTGTGGGTCTAATAGGTCAGATAGGTCTGATAAGGATAATAAGGCTAGGCTAATGGGACCGATGGGGATTACTGGCTGCCGGTGGGCACGGAGGGCGATGGAACGCCCTCCGTGTGGTTGTCGGCAGATGATGAAAATACATCAATCAGTAGCCAAGGGTACTTCGGGTTTGAGATAGACGGCTGCAGCGTTGATGCCACCGTAGCTCTTTACCGCGATGTTGAAAGCGTTGCGACCCTGATAGGTGGCGAGAGCGGAGTTCTCGACATAAAAGAGCTGCGTGCTGACCTTCAGAGAGCCTTCGGCAGTTTCGCGACTGTGAACCCATGCGGCAGCACCGTTGGTGATTTCGAGCGAGGTGGCAAGATGGTTGTCGGCCACGGAGAATCCAATCATGTCCACGACATCCCACAGTTTGGAGTCATCGGCGGTGGAGAGAACCACCTTAAAGCCCTTGATTCTGGCACGAGGTGTCCGAGTCACCGTGTCAACAGACTGTTTACCGTGGAAGAAAGTGAGCTGGTCGCCCTCCTCGAAAGAGTCGTTGTTTTCGATGACGGCTTGAGAGAACTGCGCCACGGTAGTATTGGCATCGATCGAAAGATCCCCGAGTGCGACGCTGCTAACGAGGATATTGGAGGAGTTCTTCGCCATCTCGATGCTGGGAAGGCTGCCGCGAGTGATCTGATAGGGTGCGAGGATGGCTCCGCCATTGAGACGGATGGACTTGGTGATATAAACCTTGACCACGTCGATGTTAGCCTGAATGAAGGCGTTGAAGACGGACATCTGCGGAGGCAGGTTCTCATAGCCCTTGCGAAGCATCGCGTCGAATTGTTTGTAGATGGCGGCTAGGTTGGCCCACTGAGTACGGCGGTTCATCTGTTTAGACGAACGACGAGGGATGTTCGGTTTGACAGGCAGTTCGCTGACGATGGTGCCCCGGCGAGTCTGGCGGTAGAGATATTGTCCGACCTTGCCGCTGATTTTTGTGTTTATTCCAAAGAGTTTTGCCATTGTGTTTTTCCTTTCTTTTTTTTGTTAGACATTTTGTTTACCGTCTTCTTGGCGTGGCTCGGCATGTGCACCTGCCGGCGTGGCTTCGAAAGACGATGCAAAAGTGCGAGGATGGCAAAAAACGGAATCGGGGATTGTCAGTTTATGATGAGTGTTGGAGGTGCGTTAAGGGTGGATTTGGGGTGGGATTGTCGCGATTCGGAGATGGGCGGGAATGGGAAAAAAGAGGAATGACACCCTGATTTTGGGGGAATTCAGGGTGGATGGGGCAATAAAAAAACCACGGCAAGCATGGAGGTGCTTGCCGTGGGGATATTTTGATTAGTGTTTAGTCTTTATTGGGGGAGGTAATCACTTCCCAGTGGCCACCTTTATCTGGACCAACTCGACGAATAATACCTTGTTTCTTTAGGTTTCTGATATTATAGTTTATACCATCACGACTAAGGCCACAAATATCCGCTAATTCTTCTATAGAAATATTAGAATTATCCATTATAGCTTCGATTATTTTCTGTGTAGTTTTCTGTGTAGTTTTCTGTGTAGTTTTCTGTGTAGTTTTCTGTGTAGTTTTCTGTTGCGTCACTTGTGGGTTGCTTTGGTTGTTCCTTTTGAAAATGACACGAACACCCCCGTCAACCTCTTCAATTGTTGGGACAGGAAGACCTACCGTCTCAAATCCTTCAAGGATTTTCTTATAACCTCGTCCCCATGCATCAATGAAACCTGCTTTGAAAAAGGCATTTGCAATATTCTTGTTCCTCGGACGAGAAGAATGCTGTGCTAACAAGGTGGCAGGAGTATATCCTTCAGGCAAACCACCTTCGTTCCATATTTCCACACGGTCGTCCCACACACGCATTTGAATGGGTGCACCCATGTAATCCTTATGAGCGATAGCATTGTATAGTATTTCACGTAAAGCCTCTTCAGGCACCTCAAGCTTCTCAATCCTACGCATTCCTTCAAATCGTATAGGAGAAGTGAGGTATTTGGATTTCAACACATCAACAACCCTGTCAGCCATTTGGATAATGTTACCTTCAATCACATCTTGGATTATCAGGTCTGCCTCACTATGTCCGAAGCGGCCTATCTTGAATTGTACACAGGTAAAATATCTTTGAGGCACTTTGGCGAACAAAAGCAGTGCAGCATTTTTCAACTTGCCTGTATCACTTAAAAGGTGAAGATTCTGTAATACTACTTCCGTGGGAGCATCCAATTCGTCCTTTTTGACACGCCCGTTCTCATAACCATTTTTCAAGAAATAATCTATAGCATCCCGATCGATTGCGTCCATGGTGGCATTCTCGTTAGTGATGTCATCCCATGTATGCCCCATCTTTTTGATGATGAACTGCTGCAAGGCCATGCCATTCAACTCTTGCATAGTACTGCCAGAACGATAGTAGTATTTGCCGCGATAGCTGACAGGTACGTTGCTAGCATCTACAGATATAGCGATATACTCCAATTTATCTTGACGATGGAGGTTTACATCAACCACGATGCCCATAGAGTTGACTACCTTGTTCGGTATGTCTTCGAGGAGTTTCTTAGCTCCCTTCACCCCACAGACGTTTCCGTCATCGTCAATACCAATATAGATGGTGCCACCTTGGGCATTGGCGAAGCCACATATCCATTTGAGATAGTCGTCTTTCCACGACTGTTTATATTCAACGTTTTGAGATTCCATGCTTTTGAATCTTTTCTTTGTTGAGTTACCCCAACTTAATGTCTTCTGATACAACATTTGCATATGCTTTTATTTTAGTGCAAAAGCGTTCTGCTATATCGAGGTTATTGACGGACTCTTTCTTTTCAAAAGCCTCTTGGAACGAGGAAATGATAAATTTATTGTTGTTTTCGTCGACCAAAAAATCTCGCAAATTCTGCTTTGTACAATTGTGTTTGGGCAGAGTCATGACAATCGACAAGAAGAACTCTTCAAACAACGTCTTGTCACTCCTTGACGATGTATCACGGTCCGTTTCTCCATCAATCATGGATTGTTCCATTTTTAGCAAAGATGAGACAAGCTTGTTGTTCTTATTTTTTGAAGAAGCAAAATATGGAGTCAATACATTGTCGAATAGACTGCGGATTTTATCTGTTAAATTGAAACTGTTATTTGCATAGGCAAAGACTTCGCTTTTTACGTTCTCTTTACTTATGCGGAAGTTGCGAAATGCTAATTTGTCTGCGAGTTCCCCGGGCTTGTATATTCCGTAAGTATGTCCTGTTATTTCCAACTCGTCTCTGACGATGTCGCGGAGTTTGTACAATGTATTGTCCCAACTAACAAGGTAAAACTCCCTGTTTTCAATTTTTTTTGCCATGGCCTCTTTCGTGATGAAGAAGGCTTGTCGCACATCGGCGTTGATAGCCAAATTAGTCTTGTCTCTGCCACGTTCGTGAAGTGTCCATTCATATCCATTTTTGACTTTCTCAAACCCATCATAATAGCCGTCAACCATTTCAAGAGTTTCCACTCCCATTTGTTTAAGAAAATATCTTAAATAAGAGATGTTTTTTTTCATAAAAGTGGTTGAATCCGGATTAACATCACTAAATCCCAATAATTTGGCGAATGATTCAAAGCCAAAGCCGGACACATCTTCACCCAAATGTTCCATCTCATTTTTGACAGCACAATAAAAGTTGTAGAAGATGTTGGAGGTTTCTAGTTTGATAGGTGCATCTTTTATTTGGTCAAACCATGAAAATTGCAATGCTTTTTTTAGTTCGCCAATAGTCTCTTGGATATAATCGTGAGGCACGGTGAATCTTATTTTGTCATCATTTTCCTCTTGGTACCCGAAAAGGTCTAGGGCATTCAAATAATCGGGATTGTTCCATGTGATTTGGTATTCGTCGGCACACGAACTTTTTGAACATATATAGTTCGCAATTACTGGAGTGTCCATGTAAATTACAAATTCCTTCTTGTTCAAATATTCTTCATATTTATCAGAACGAAAAAGATTAAGGAAAGCATGATTCAGTGCGTACTGATCCAAGTAGTCGGTTTCGCCACAAAGTTCCGATAATTCTTGAATGAAACATTGCTGGTCATCGCCAAGAATGTCACCAATAAACTCAGCAAAGCTTCCAGCCACCTCATTTTTGCTGTTTTCTTGAGTTTGCTCATCAAAGTGCAATCCGTTGTATTTTGACAAATATTCATTTTTTAATCGTTCCAAAATCTTTTCTCCTGATGTTACCTTGTATTTATCTAAAAGAATATTGTAGGCTTTCAGGAATTCTTGTTCTATCGAGCGGGATTCTTTTACGGATTTATCTATAATACGTTGCTCAGAATCACTTAGACTAAACTCATTGCCTTTTTGCAAAGCAGTCAGTTTCCTTTCACGCCGAAGGGATTTAACAGCCCTTTGTATTTCCACACTGCTTTTATGGTACTTTTCAACACACTCCTCAATAAATGTTTTTTCTTCAACAGGCTGGCTTCGATACACATCCATTAATAGCAGCGCATGAAAGAAATGATTTTTGATATCGGAAGACTCGTTGCTCATGGCCAAATAGTCAAAGAATGCAGGGTCTACATCGGGGTCTTTCGTGGTTTGGGACACATTCTCCTTGAGGGGATTGAATTCTGTCAAATCTTTTATCCGTTCGCAGTCAAACACAGATAGCGAAAGTTCATCTAGTGACAGATGTGATTCCAACTCATCTGTTTTTGCATCTGTAATGACAGCAGTAGTGAATAATTCAATATTGTCTAGCCATCCTGTATCTGATAATATTATATCTTTTGCCATATGTAATTGCATGTTCAACTTCTCGAAGAAGCCCTGGCTTTCGCACATTACTATTACCACCTTCTCTTTCCTCGAACCTTTGAATTTGTAAAGGCAGTTTCCTTTATCTATCTGTTCTACAAATTCTGCTTTTTTAGTGTTGTGTTCGTATTGGATGACGGCAGACAAAAACTCGTCTTGTGTTATTTTTTTTCTAAACATAATTTACCCTATTTGTTGCTTTTTAAAATGTGTCAGGTTGTTTGCATCAATTTTCATTTGATACAGGGGAATGTCTTTATGCCCGATAGCTCTTTCCATTTTTCTGCGGTTCTCATCGGAACATTTCACCCCTAAATAGATGGCTTTTATCATGCCTTTGCAGTCAAGCGAAGGAAAATCTTCCTCGTTTTCCCCATCAAACATTACCAATCTGACCTCGTTTTCATAACTCCAGAATTCACTTTTGTTAAATAGTGCGTCTTTAATGGACGGTTCTCCATGCGGATTAATCACATTAGTATAATTTATGTTGTTAAGGACAACTATACGATCTTTAGTATGATTCTTGGTAAAAAAATCTCTTTCAAAATCATACTCGATGCAGAATCCTTTATGGCTGTTTGCATAGTGTGCCCACATCAAGCTTGAAAGTTCTTCTACGGGAATTTCTTTTTTAGTTGTCTTCCCTGCAGACAAACACCGTATTTTGATGCCCTCAGACACTTTTTTCAATAAAAGTGTATATTTTTTATCAAGTTCATCACCATGGGATTCAGCTATTTCGGACTCCATCCACCATACCAATAGGGTGTCCAACGGATCATTGAATTCCCGTGGATGAGACAATGTTAGTTTTTGTTCTCTTACATCTTTTAACGAGTAATCCGAGAAAGTCCGGAAACTATAATATGGCATCTTTCGGGGTGTCGATTTATAATCAATCTGCGAAAGGGCACTGTATATATAGTGGGCCATATTCTCTTTGGCCTTGTCATAATTATTATTCTCCAGATTATAATAACAGGTCCGTTTGAGTATTTCGGCGTTCTTGTCAAATAAATTTAGGAATATTCGCGCGTAATCTGATTGAATAGCATCAAGATACTTGATTGCGTTGTCTAAACCTTCTCGTCTTTTTATCTCATTTGCGATTTTAAGGATTAGATTACACCAATCCTCACCATCATCAGTGTCCAAAATACTACTCGCATTTAGGATGGCCTCGTGATATTGGGTATCGTCAAGTTTACTCAAATCTATTGTGAAGTATTCTTTATCCATTGGCTATTTCCATTTATATGATTGTAAAATCATGTGCGAATCTCTTGTGCCTGTGAAAAACAGGCAGGTATAACAGACCTTGTTGGACATTTTATTCTGTTAAAATAATTTGTAAAAATACACAATCTTTTTGAATTGGCAAAAAATATATTGACATGGTTTCATTATTAATGTTGGTGTAACGGGTAAAGAGGGCGAGATGGTAAGTCTCGCCCTCGGTGTTGGTAGGCACTACATGTGCTTGTCAGGGTTCCTCGCTGACGTTTATTTGATTCAGTGGGAGGACGGTTGGGTTAGGGTTCGCCGAGGAAGTTGTGGAGGATTTTTAGTTGGCGGGGGGAGAGGCGTTTTTGGGAGGGGCGGTAGCCGGTGGGACGGAGTGCGTCGAGGAGGCCTGGAGTGAGTTTGAGTTCGCGGGCGAAAAGGCGGCTCGCGGTCTTCTTGCTACAGTTGGGGAAATAGGCCATAGCAAGGTCTTGCTTGAATTTGTACATTTTGTAAACTGTTTTGTTTTTGTTAAGTAATTTTATTATGCCATATAAGCGGTGCTTTTTTCACAGTACTTCAGTTACAATGGACGCCCATTGCGCCTTCAATACTGCAAAAAAATCACTCGCTTCTATGCCCAATAATTCTTACCAATAAAAGCAAAACAGTTTACTGGTAACTTGAAATCAAACAAAAGGCCCGAAGGCCGAGAACTGTCTGTGGGGAATTTCAAATCTTGAAAAGATATAGTATTAAGATTAGCTATTTTAGTCAAATAGTGAAAGCAACGGCACGGCAAGCAACTGCTTGCCGTGCCTGTAAAAAGTTTGTAAATCTCAATGAAAGTGAGAATTCATTGTAGGCAAGTTGATTCGTACTACCACATTCATTCTGTTAAGAAACCATAGATATCCTTAAGTTTATCGAGTCGTATCAACTCTTTTTTCTGCGGGTTGACCAGAACGAGGCAGGGGTATGACTTTATGCTGAAGACATCGGTGAGGCCTTTGGCGTGGTACATGTGGTCGTTCAATCCGAACCTGCTCACTACGGGCAGCAGGGACTCGGTGCTGGCAGCCAGCGGGTTGACTATCATAAGCTTTACCCCGTGTTCTTTCAGCCAGGCGAGTTTCACGTCGGCTGTGTCGCCTGCCATACGTCCCATCTCCCTGAGGCACGGCTTGCAGCCGGTGAACCAAAAGTCCATCAGCACCCAGCTCTTTTGCTTGCGTAGCGAGGTGGTGTCTCCACCGAAACCCACCAAGGGATAATCGAGCAGTGCGTCGGTCAGCGACTCGTTGGTCGCCATGAGGCGTCTTGCGCTGGGCGGCAGGTTGTCGGTGTTGTTGTGCCTTGAGTATCCAGCGTAGCGCACATCGGCTGTGTCGAAGATGCTCATCGTCTCGGTGCAGTCATCGTGGGTGATGGATATGGTTATGTCGTAGGTGCCGAAATCCGCGGCGCTGTTGTTTGCGATGATTGCAGGTTTGGCCACAATGCGCACAAGTGCTTCGGTTAGGTTGTCGTAATAATAGGTCACATCCCAGGCAAACGGAATGTCGAATTCTTTTGTTGCTTCGTTGTAGTTGTGTCGCGATGTGTCGATTCGGTGCAGCACCGTGTATTCGTCGCCTGCGATGACGGTGTCGTGTATGCTGTCGAAGCGAAACCAGTCGAACGACGACTGGCTTGGCAAGATTTGGTTTACAAGCGGTATGAAGTGACGCACCACATCGTGCAGGAATGTTTCTTGGTAATAGGCATAGCTGTATGAATAGGGGGTGTCGGCTTTCTTCTGTCCCACCATAATCTCTTTTGTGCGGTGGTTGACATTTACGAACTCTTTCCGTCCGAAGTACCAGTCGTTGTCAGCCGTTAACAATCGAACAACCTTGCCTTTAGGCAATCTATATACCACGTATTGGTTATTGCTGAGGCCTTCTGCCTTGTCGTTGCTGTTCTCAACGGTGAGGGTGAAAGTGGTGTATTTGTTCTGCAAGCAAGGATTTAGGATATATTTGTTGTAGAAAGCATTCGCTTCAGTAGAAGAACCTTGTGAAATAGATAGAAAAGGAATCTCTACAAAAATTGCAAATACCATTAAAAACCTTCTGCAATTGTGTTCTGCGGTCTTCATAAATATTTTTTTACTGGCAAAATGTTTTTTCAGAAAAACGCTCTCACCGCAATGAGTTTTGTTTTATTGCGGTGAGAGGTGTGTGGAATCATACGGTTACAAAGCAAACTTGAATATTCCTATAAGTGACCCAAAAATTTTTACAACCCACTCAATAACATCCTTCCATGTGATTCTTCCGCTTACATCAGGAGCATCTGTAACTTTGCATGTACCTTTTGGGTCACCGCATGGCGTACATATTTGCTTTTCGGAATCCCATCTACATCCATCTGTAGCACAATTAGTACCTTCACATGTTACGACACGCCTGTCATTTCGGTTGTTTGTAGTGTAATACTTCACGTAGTTACCTGTGATTTCCTTTTCCAGAACGAGAAAGATATTGTCAGTCACACCTCTTTCAACATTGAAAAGTGTCAATTGGAGCGCACCTGTGCTTTTCTTTTCATACGGTTTGTCGTCGACAATTTTAATATCTTCATATTCATACACCCCGTCAAGATTCACTTTTACACATCTCCTAAATACGCAATCAAAAGCTTCTTTATCAAAGAGAAGCGTAATGGTGCCGTCTTTTTCGGCTTGTCCAATAATAAATTTGATGTCGACTGGTTTCGGTTTAGGGCAAGGTTTATGGTTGTGTTCTTTGTTACAACAAGAACAGCTCAGCATTAAGGTCGCAAATATTCCACAAATGATAATAAAACTGGATTTGAAAAAATTTGTCATAATTCAATAAATTTAAAAGTTTATAATTACGCCCACAACAATATGCCTTATTGCACGTTTTAGGATGTAGGCATTGTTTCAAGTGCCTGAGGTGCTGGCGGCAGGGTGATGCACGATTTATGAGCTTTCTGATTTTTTGTTCGAGCATCCCCTGCGATGCACCTTTTCGTTTCACGCCCCGACACAGCGGCACTTTTTTAAACCTGTGTGGGGCTTTGTTAGATGAGATTCATACTTCTTTTTTTAGGTTTGCATTGTTGCAAATCTTTTTTTTACTTGGTTGATTGAAGCATACCCCATTTGTTGGCTATTTGGTGACTTTTATGACTTTGTGGCGTGTTGTGGTTTCGTTGCTTTTTATTGTTAGATAATAGACTCCTGCTGGCAATGGGGAGAGGTCGATGGAATTTTGAATTTTGAAATCTGAATTTTGAACCATGACTGGTTGTCCCATGGCGTTGTGGAGGGTGAGGGATGAGATTGTTTGATTGCCTGATTGGGTTAATGCGTCAGTGTTTGGCTGTATGTGGAGGATGCCGGTGGTGGGGTTGGGGAAGACGGTTATTGCTTGATTGCTTGATTGCGTTAATGTGTTAGGGTTGTCGATGCCGTTGCAATCTTCGACGAATTTGTCGGCGAACTGACCCCAGTAGCTGTCGGACTGCCAAGAGTCGAGGGTGCCGCAGGGGATAACGATGCTATCGAGAGAGCCCACTTCGGCCAGAGGTCCATTGCCAGTAGTGGTGGGAGGAAGTCCGGTGGTGAACGTGATATGGTCGATGTTGGCGTGGCGGAAGACGCCCTCGCCCATTGATTCGAGCTGGCTCTGTATGGTTACGGCGCTAAGATTGTTGGAGCAGGCAGCGAAGGCATAGTCGTCGAGTTTTTTCAGTGTGGGCGGCAGCACAAGCTCTCTGGCTGCCATCGCCCAGAAGGCGGCATAGCCAATCTCCTCAACGGCGTTGCCCCAGACGATGGTGGAAAGTCGCGGGTCGGAGTTGAAGGCCTCTTTGGGAATCACCTTGAGCGAGTCGGGAATCACGATGGAGGTGAGCTTGGTGCACCAAGCGAAGGCACCCTCGCCCAGGGTGCGAAGCGTCTGTGGCATTGTGACGCTGGTGAGGTTGCTGTTTTCGGCGAAGGCGCGGGAGCCAATGGAATTCAGATGTGTGGGCAGTGCAATCGTGCTGAATGAGCATGCGTTGAAGCAGTTGTCGAGGATGTCGGTCACGCCAGCGGGTATGTCGATATTCCGCACCGATCGGTTGTTTTCAAACCCGCCAAGAACCTTCACGTTGGGGTTTATGGTCACTGTTGCGCCCGACTTGTGGCAGGATACCAGCGTGTCGTAGTTGATGCTGTAGAGCATCAGGCCGTCCATGACGTAGTGGGTGTTGCCGTCGGCGATGGTGAGGTTGGTCAGTTGCGGGCAATCGCTGAACGGGCAGATGCCTATGTGCGTAACGGTAGAGGGTATGACCACATTGTTGACCACAGAGCAGGAATTGAAAGAGAAGTCGCCGATGCTGATCAGCCCCTCGGGTAGCAACACCGACGATGCGTTGGAGTTGAACCCGAACGCAACTTTGCCGATATGTCGTACGAATGATGGAACGGTGATGACACCCGTCACCCCGTCGGGGACGATGCAGAGGGTTAGGCTATCTTTGCTATAGAGCCAGTTGTCGATTGATTGGTAGTGCGGGTTGGCTTCGTCAACGGTGATGCTTGTAAGGTTACGTGACCAGAAAGAGGCTTCGCCGTACTCTTCGAAATGGGCAGGCAAGTGAAGCGACGTTACGGAAGAGTAGAGAAAAGCGAAGTCTCCAATGCGACGTAGCGAGTCGGGCAGCTGGATCGAAGTGAGACTGCAGTTGTAGAAACAGTAGGCGCCGATGCTACGGATTGTGGAGGGAAGGCTCAGAGAGGAGAGCCCAGTGCAGCTCGAAAATGCCTCCTCTCCCAATGCGGTGACCGTGTATGTCGTGCCCTCGTATTCTACTGTCTGCGGGATGGTGATGGCGCCACTGTAGGCGGAAATGCCTTCTATGTAGCCATAGAACTCCACTTCGGTAGCCCTGTCCGCCTCCGAGGTTATTCCATAGACGATGCCGTTTGATTCAAAATAGACCTGCTGTCCAATAGCACTAGTGCAAAAGAGGACAAATAGAATTGTAATGATTTTCCTCATGATAGTTTTTTAAAGGTTGCGGAATTAATGTGTTTAGGATGCTTTTTAAACAATATGGTGGGCAGGTTTAAACCTGCCCACCATATTGTCACGTTTCCGTATTAAAATTGAATATAAATTGCAGAATCGCCCAACAGCATAGCAGGGTATCTGTCTGCGGGAATTTGGGTAAACCCAAGCGTCGATTGCATACTTGTATCCATAATATCAATGTCGTCATGCAATGTCAGATATCCGTGTTTTGCACTGTCAATTAATGCGGACAGGTTGTTGGTTGTCAAGTAACTATTACTTACTTGAAGACCATACGGGGAGCCTGAACCGTGATATACTGTAAATGGGCCTGTTGCAAGGGGATATGTTATTTTGAAACCACAAAAATACCCCATTAGTATTTCGTAACAAAGTGTTGGGTTTAGTGTTTTACTTCTTAATATGGAACCCGCAGATGTAACTCTTGCCCAGCTGGGGTCTGGTGCAGTTGCAACTTTTGTCTGTTGAGGTGGTACCTGTTCGGCTGTTGCGTTGTCAACGCTTTCTTTGTTGCAGGATACGAGGATGATTGTTCCAACTGCCATAATTATGGCTATAGTAGACCAAATATATTTTTTCATTGTTGTAAAATTTTGTTTTTGATTTGAGTTTTTTATGGCCTACAACAATAATCCGAAATCGTCGTTTTATATTGTAGGCGTTGTTTACAGTGCCTGGGGTGCTGACGGCAGGGTGATGCACGATTATGAGCTCTGAAATTTTTGTTCGCGCATCCCCTGCGACACACCCTTTCTTTTTCTTGCCCCGACACAGCGGCACTATATAGGCCTGTGAGGGGCTTTGTCAGATATCATTCATCGAATTTTGTTTTGGTTCAACTTCTTATTGTCACTCGGTTAATTGTTTGAATTGTAGGCCATATACCGTATAACAACAATTTTTCAGGTCAAGGCTTACAAATGTGGTTAAAAATATTTGTGGATATTATTTTCAGTCGTTTGTTGCTGTGCAAATGAATAAGTCCTGGTCCTTGTCGTAGACCATGGTTACATTGTACCCAGCATCTTGCATATCTTTAACCCATGCCTTAGCTTGGTTAAGATTGTGTGTTTGGTATGTTATGGTCTCTTTGGCACCATTGTTGTAATTGTTCGTATTGTACAACTTGACCACACTCCCATTTTTAGCAACAGTAAGCAGGGTCGTCAAGAGTTCGTCGTATTCAGCTTCGTTTTGAACTGTCACACTGTACATTTTCCCATCAATCGAATAGGAAATTGTTTTTGCATTGCTCAGTTCGATAGCAGACATTTCCGAACAGGAGTTCTCTTCCTTCTGGCAGCTTGCAGCCAAAAGTGTCATTGACACAAAAAGTGCCATCGTGATGATTTTTCTTCTCATCTTTTTGATTTTTAAGTTACTGAAAATATTAAACTGTTTTAATAACATTCATTGCCCATAATATTTATCTATTAACATATCCGTAATTGCGTGTTTGTGATCTCTTGTTTTTGAATAGAAAACATATATTGTACTATCATTATGCATGGCAATAACCAAAGTGTTGTCGTTTGTGTATTTTGAATCAGAAGGGCTATTGTTTTTTTCCAATTCAGGCAGTTTGCAAAAGGCTATGCACGGAGAGCCCTTTTCCATGAGTGACTTTGTCTGGGGTGTTAGTTGAGGTACACCGTAATCAGCTTTCAATATCGACCACGCCGAGTCGGTTGTTGCCTCCAGCACTGTGACATCCACAAAAACCGTATCGTTGACTTGAAAGTCTTTTATAAAAGAGACGTCAATGCCCTCGACATTTTCATAGCGGGTATATATCTCGCTGACCTCGTGGGAGGGGAAGAGATACCGCCACTGCATGACGAGACAGAAGGCAAGTGCCTCAGCCACGGCGATGAGGGTTATGACCAGCCAGAAACGTTTTTTATTGAAGGGACGTGTCATAGCTGCGCAATTAGAATTTTGACCGAGTCACAAATTGCCATGTCGGCTTTATCCGATGTGGTGGTGACTTTGGCATAATAGTGTGTGGTGGCAAACGCCTTGTCTGCATTCAGGGCGATGAGCAGGAGCAGACAGGCTGCGATAGAGTAGGTTGGAAGTCGTAGGAAGAAGAATTCAGACCGGTTATAGTCTCTGTCTGAAGAGGTTGCATAACTGCCACGCAG
Source organism: Bacteroidales bacterium (assembly GCA_017616895.1). Classification (GTDB taxonomy): domain Bacteria; phylum Bacteroidota; class Bacteroidia; order Bacteroidales; family P3; genus Colimorpha. The sequence goes on along the minus strand of JAFZXE010000024.1, from coordinate 109,788 downwards.
GACAAAGCGCAGCCACAAACGACGATGACGGGAGAGCCGGCTCAGACGATCAGAATAGCGAGCCATACGGTAAGGATGGAAACGAAGTCGCTCAACCTGTCGCATAAGCCAGAGGCCGTACGCGGCACGCAGTGCCACCAATATGTCGGCGAAGGACAGGGCGAGAACAGTGATATTGAACGGCGAGAATCCAGCTGACGAGGTATGCCAAAGAATGCTCGCAGCCAGTGCGAGGAGGCTGAGGCATAAGGCCAGCAAATATCGGTCGGCCCGGCGGCGGAGCTGGAACTGTGAGAGGCGGTCGCTTGTAATCAACGCGTGGATTCGCTCCGGTGATAACGGTGGTATTTGCGAGGCAAGTTCCTGGATTTTCTCGTTTACCGACTTCAGCCGCTGTATGGCTTCCATCATCTCGACTTCGCCAGCAAGCGGATTGTTGCCTCTTTCCATTTTTTGGCTTTTTTTAAAATCTTTATTCTGCATTGATAATCAGTATTTTACCCCCCCCCCCTATATACTATTGACTTTTGATGAGGGAAGAAAGAGGTCGGTTTGTAATTATTTGTGGACTAACATTTTAATTTTGCTTAATAGTCGTGACATTTGTTTACGTGCATTGCTCTGTGAGATGCCCTCGACGCGGGCGATGGTGCTGTAGGAATCGTCGTTGAGGTAGTGATTGAGCATATTGCGTTCGCGGTTATTGAGTTGTGTCGTGAGCTCGTCGAGCAAGTTCCAATCGTCAAGGAATTGTCCGTCGGTGAGGTGTTCCAGGCTTTGGAGGTCACAGACAGACTGGAACTCTTTGTGATTGGTATTGCGGAGGTAATGGATTATAGCATGATAGGAGATTTTGTATATCCAGATTGACTCCGAGCTTTCATCACGTAAGCGGGCGAGGCCGTAACGAATGAGTTCATCCAATATCGCCAGGGCGCACTCTTGCCGAAGTTCATCGAAATAGAAAGCATTACCTTCACAGTACCTAAGGCAGATACTGTTTATTGTATTGCAGTTGCGGTTCATCAGGGTGCTGAATTCTATTTCTTGTCGCCGAGTGAGCATTAAGTCGATTTCAAAACATTCATATTCACAAACTTATAACGAACCAACATCTCTTTTAGTACATAATTTACTGTTTTTTTACTTTCTACTATCTACTATAATAGGGGCGAAATTTTTTGACATGTGTGACAAAGGGTGAAAATTTAACATTTTTTAACAGTGAACGGTGGGGTTCAAGGGGGGAGATAAACGATAACGATAACCATAACGATAACGATAACGATAACGAAAATTGGGAAGAAATAGAACAGAATTCGGGAAGAAATAAAACAAGATTAGTAGGCAGCAGGCAGCTTTGTTGATGGGAATTATGGGAATAGTGGGAACAATGGGAATTGTTGGGTCTCGGTATAACGTGCTAACGATATTCGGCATAACGAATCTTTTTAATGGGGTGGGGTGTTAAGTTGTAAAATTGTTAGATGTTAAAGATTGTTGATAGGTGGATAAGTTGATATGTGAAGAGGTGAATGTGTTAAGGGGTTAAGAGGTGAAGGTGTTAAGAGGTGAAGGTGTTAAGAGGTGAAGGTGTTAAGAGGTGAAGGTGTTAAGAGGTGAAGGTGTTAAGAGGTGAAGGTGTTAAGAGGTGAAGGTTTGTTGGGGGGGGATAAACAAAAACCATAACGAAAACGAAAACCTTTTTAGTGGTCAGTGGTCGGTGGTCAGTGGTCAGTGGCAGCGGGGAGCTTTGTTGATGGGAATTATGGGAATAGTGGGAACAATGGGAATTGTTGGGTCTTGGTATAACGTGCTAACGGTATTCGGCATAACGAATCTTTTTAATGGGGTGTGGTGTTAAGTTGTGAAATTGTTAAGATGTTAAAGATTGTTGATAAGTGGATAAGTTGATATGTGAAGAGGTGAAGGTGTGGAGGGGTGAAAGTTGCGTTGCGACGGGAGCAATGTTGACTGTTTAGGTTATTTGAGGGGTTGGGGATAGGATATTCTAGAAATCCTAGGAAGTACTAGGGAAGGCTTCGATTGAAAGTTGGGTATGGAACTGCCAGCCGAACTCGGCTGTCAGTTTGGGATTGCTGCGATGGCATCGCAGGGAAAAAGAAGAAGATGTTTGGGGTTGTCTTGATGGGTTGATAGGTTTTATGTTGATACGTTGATAGGTGGATAAGTTGATATGTGAAGGTGTGAAGGTGTTAAGAGGTGAAGGTGTTAAGAGGTGAAGGTTTGTTGGGGGGGATAAACAAAAACCTTTTCAGTGGTCGGTGGTCGGTGGTCAGTGGTCAGTGTGTTAGTGATGTCTTCGCCCGATCAAACTAGCTATAATACTGATTATTAGTCAATTATATAGAATGATGCAAGCCATTGATTTTTAGACAGTTGTAAGAATTTCACCGAAGGATCGCCGAAGGATCACCGAAGGATCGTCGAAGGGATTGTGTTAGTGTGTTAATGCGTTAATGTGTTAATGCGTTAGTGTGGGATTATGTTATTGTGTTATTGCGTTATTGCATTAGTGTGTTAGTGTGTTAGTGCCGCCATTCGGCGTTATTCTGCTATGGCTCGGCAAAACAAGCGAGCTTGTTTTGCTCTCACTTTAATCGCAGAGTTGAGTTGGCTATACAATAAAACTTTAAGTTGTTAGTTTTATTAGTTGTAAGAAATAATTGATAAGTCTAATAGGTCTAATAAGCCTAATAAGTCTAATGGGCGTTAGCAGGTAGGAATTGAGTATTGAGCTGTAAGCTGTAAGTGGTTAGTGACGCCTTCGGCTGACCTTGACTTTAACCTTAACCTTGACTTTAACCTTAACCTTGACCTTAACCATAACGAAAATCATATTCTCATGAACAAAACCGTATTGATAACTGGAGCCACCAGCGGTATAGGGCTGGGATGCGCAAGAAAATTCGCCGCCAACGGCGACCGTCTCATACTCACTGGACGCAAGGAAAATCTTCTCAACGAGATAGCCAAAGAACTTATGGCCGGCGGCACCGAGGTGCTGACGCTTGTCTTTGATGTGCGTGACCGCGAAGCGGCGACGAAATGCATACAAGGCTTGCCTGCCGAATGGCAAGACATTGACGTACTGGTAAACAACGCTGGTTTGGCTCTCGGACTTGAACCCGAATACGAGGGCAGCTACGACGACTGGGACACGATGGTCGATACCAACATCAAAGGTCTCCTCACTATGACACGCCTTGTGGTGCCCGGAATGGTAAAACGCGACAAGGGCCATATCATCAATATCGGAAGTGTGGCTGGCGACGCCGCTTACGCCAACGGCAACGTCTATTGCGCCACAAAGTCGGCTGTGAAGACCATCACCGACGGGCTCCGCCTCGACGTGGCTAATACGGCCATACGCGTCACCAATCTCAAACCGGGATTGGTGGAAACCAACTTCAGCAACACCCGCTTCCACGGCGACACCGAACGCGCAGCCAACGTCTATAAGGGCATAAAACCTCTCACGGGCGACGACATCGCCGATGTAGCTGTCTATGCATCGAACGCTCCTGCTCACGTGCAGGTTGCCGAAGTGCTGATCCTCGCCACACATCAGGGCAGTGGCAGCGTGATTGTGAGGAAGTGATTGGTGGTCAGTAAAAGTGAAGGTGTGAAGGTGTTAAGATGTGAAGGTGTGGGCGGTGACTGGTGGGCAGTGATCATTTCATTTAAAATACACCTCGACGGCGCCCACGCCGTATTTGCGCATTGGGGCGTCCATGACGGCTATATTGTCGTATTTCTTCAGCTCCGCCATTATCTCGTCTTTCAGTATGCCACGCCCTACGCCGTGTATGAAGGTCACCTTTTTCAGGTGGTTGTCGAAAGCGTGGTTAAGACAGGTGCGGAAATAGCGCATCTGCGTCTGGAAGGCCTCGTGCGGAGCCAACTCGCCAGGGTTCTCGCACAGCATGTCGATATGAAGGTCCACCTCGGCCTCGCCGTCGCCAACCATGTGCTGCGAGAGTATGTTGCTGGCAAGCTCTTTGGCGCCCTGTTTCTGCGCCGCCGCCAGCTGTCGTTTCAACTTGGCCACCTGGTCTTTTAGGTTCGCCACCTGCGACTGCAACTGCTTCACCGTATCTTGCAGCGACTCGACGCTGTCGGGTTTCTTGGGGGTGAATACATTTTTAGCTTCCTCCACCGACTGCTGTCCGCCACCTGGCACTTGCCGGTTGAACATCTTCCCTGCGCCACTCATGTCGGCCATCCGTATTAGCTCGGTGGGCTGCATAGGCATGTCGAACCCCGTCTCGTCTTGCACGAACACAAAGTCGTCGTTCACTTTGGTCACCACACCGCCACCAATGGCGTTGAGGAATTTCACTTTGTCGCCTATCTGGAATTTTGACATCGATTGCTATTATGTTGATATGTTGATATGTTGATGGGGTGATAGGTCTTATTGGTCTAATGGGGCTAATAGGTCGTATATGTCGTCACACTGCTTAGCATAATTCACTTGAAATTAAACCAATAGTTCGTCGGCTAGGTGATTGAAATCTATACCGTCGAAGTTGCCGCTGCTCATCATAAGCAGGTTGGCACCGTTCCACTGCATTCTTTTCAATTCGGCGACCATAGCGTTGCTGTCGGTGAACACCTGCACACCGTCGCCGAAAGCGGCCTGCACCTGCGAGGGGTCGAGGTCGGGCAGTTTCTTCAGCTGCAAGGCGTGCTTGCTGTAATAGACGAAACGGATGTCCGCCTCTTCCATCGTTCCGTGATACTGCTTCAGGAACTCCTGCGTTAGCGAACTGAAGGTGTGAAGTTCCATACAGGCAACCAGCTTGCGGTCGGGATACTGCTCGTGCATGGCGTGTATCGTGGCGCGGAGCTTCGACGGCGCATGGGCGAAATCTTTATAGACAGCGCAGTGGTCGTTTTTCTTCACCAGTTCCAGACGTTTGCTGGCGCCGCCGAAGGTCGATATGGCTTCGTTAAAGAGTTCGTCACTCACCCCGAGGGTGCGGCATACGAGCCGTGCGGCTGTCATGTTCAAAAGGTTGTGACGGCCAAACACCTTCAGCGGCGTGCGTTCTCCGTTGCAGCCAATCAGTGAGGTCACACCGTCACGCACCTCATACTGCGGCACATCGTAGGGCAGCTTGGCGATGTCCGTGCGTTTGTTTGCCTCGGCCACCTCGCGCACCACTGCGTCGTCGGCGCAGTAAATCAAAGTGCCATCAGGACGTATGAGGTTCATGAACTGTGCGAACTGGTCTTTGTAGATATCGAAGGTCGGAAACACATTCACATGATCCCACTCAATGCCAGTCACCACAGCGATATTGGGCAGATAGACGTGAAACTTAGGCCTGCGGTCGATGGGAGAAGTGAGGTATTCGTCGCCTTCGATGACCATCACCTTGGCCGTCTCGCTGAGCCGCACCATTACCTCGAAACCTTCCAGCTGTGCGCCAACCATATAGTCGGCCTCGATGCCGGCATGCGCCAGCACGTGCAGTATCATAGCCGTCGTGGTGGTCTTGCCGTGCGAGCCGCCAATCACCACGCGAGTCTTGTCCTTCGACTGCTCATACAGGTATTCGGGATAGCTGTATATCCTCAAGCCCAACTCCTGTGCCTTCAGAAGTTCGGGGTTGTCGGCACGGGCGTGCATGCCCAACACTATCGCATCGAGGTTGTTGGTGATACGCTCGGTGTGCCACCCCTCTTCTTTAGGTAGAAGACCGTATTTGGCTAGACGACTTTTGGCGGGATCGAATATTTCATCGTCCGACCCGGTGACGTTATAACCTTTCAGATGAAGTGCGATGGCTAGATTGTGCATCGCAGCACCGCCTATTGCAATAAAATGTACGTTCATTATTTTTTGTTGATATGTTTATACGTTGATAAGTCAAATAGGTCTAATAAGTCTTATAGGTCCTGGGGGGGGGCTGACTGCTGACCGCTATTTATCGCCCTGTGCGGGCACGCACCTGACTGCTAACTATTCTCTGACAGTGACGACAAGCGATGCATCGCAGTTGGTGAGGATTTCTATCATTCGTTCCTCGTCGAATGCTATGCAGCCGCCTGTGTAATCCTTAGGTCCTTTGCAATGCAGGAAAATATTGCTGCCCAGCTGATGGTCGCACTCCTCGTTATAGTCGGTGGTTAGGCCGTAGTTGTAGTTAGGTACGAGGTTGTACATATCTTCGCCCATGCATGGGTGGTGCACCTGTGCGGTATCGATTATGAGGTTGTAGTATTCGCAGTCTTCGTCGCAGGCGAATGTCGATGGCGTTATGTTGATGTACGGCAAGGTGGTACCCGGATTGGGAAGCACGCCGAAAGCGCTCTTGATATGCAATGTACCCGTCGGGGTCTTGCCATCACCCTCGCGGGTTTTGCCTATGCCATTCTTGCCTATATACACCTGTGTTTTGAACAGTTCTTTTCCATCGATGGTGAGACGTGCGGTGGCGTGGCTACCATCCACATCATATATTTCCAGCAGCTGACCATGTTTGGTACACGCTCCGAAGATCATCGCAGCCATGCAAATAGCACATAAAAGCTTTGTTTTCATTGTTCGGTAAAGTTTGTTATTTGGGTTGGTATAAGAAGTACTTTGTCACCTGCTTTTCAAGAAAATGACGGTCGAGCTGGTCGCTTGCTTCGCTGATGCTTACGCAGCGACCGTCTTTGTACAGCACTTTTATTTCTTGGTCGTTGAAGTCGTACGAGCGGTTTTTCAGCTTGCCCGTGCCCGTAAAATAGGACTTCGCCTGCTCGGGGAACGGCTCGTTGCTGATACGTATCGCTGGCAGATGACGGTTCACAAGGTTGCGGCACAGCGTGCTCAGCACCTCGTCGTCAGAATGTTGCCAACGTTTTACCGCCACCATGATGTCGTCGTCGTCGAGTTCCGCAAAGCGGTCGATGAAATCGGCGGAGGACGGGTCAAGACGGAACACCGACGGGTCGAGCTCGCGGGCACGGCGGATGCTGCCCAGCAGCAACTGGTCGGCAGCTATCACCGTCTTGTGCATATACACTTGCCAGTACATCAGCCGACGACTGATGATGAACTTCTCCACGCTGTAGATACCCTTCTCATCGACCACCAGCTCGTCGCCGTGGACGTTCAGCATCGAGATGATGCGGTCGGTGCCCACGATGCCCTCGCTCACACCCGTGAAGAACGAGTCGCGGCTCAGGTAGTCGAGGCGGTCCATATCGAGCTGGCTGCTCACCAGCTGATGCAGGAAATGCTTCGGATAGGTGTTCGAGAATATGGCGATGGCGGTATCCAGCGCGCCGTTCATCTCTTCGTTGATGCGCTGCATCATAAGCAGCGTTATACGCTCGTGCTCCACATCCACCAGCACACGCTCGGAGGTGTGCGAGAACGGCCCGTGTCCGATGTCGTGCAGCAGTATAGCCAGCTTCGCCCCGCGACATTCCTCGTCGCTTATCTCCACCCCTTTCTGCCGCAGCACCTCCAGCGCGCGTCCCATCAGGTTCAACGCACCCAGCATGTGGCTAAAGCGCGTGTGCATGGCGCCGGGATAGACCAGAAAGGTCAGCCCCAGCTGCTTGATGCGCCGCTGCCGCTGAAAGAACGGATGCTCTATGACCGCGAGTATCACGGGGTCGTCGATACTGAGAAACCCGTCATAAACCGGGTCGTTGATTATCTTGCGTTTCGTCATAGTTAGTCGATTAAGTTTTCTGCCAGCAGGCCGGCGGCGTAGGCTACCATCTCGTTGCAGGGGCGCTTGCCCATCTGCAGCAGGCGGGCGCAGACGATGTCGCCGTTGTCTTCGCGGAATTTCTCTATCAGCGGGCGCACAATCTCAGTGTTGCCCGTCAATCCGCACACCATCGCCATGCCGCTCACGCAGCCGCACACCTCCCTGGTGCCTGCGAGGCCGCGACCGAAGGGAGCGGCCACATTCATGGCGTGGTTTTTATCTATCGGCAGCTTGTCGGCCCAGGCCATCACCACCGACTGGCAGCAGTTGCAGCCCTGTTTGTGCAGCTTGCGGGCCTTCTCTGATCTCTCTTCCATATTCATATCATTTCATTTTTCAACTTTCAATTTCTTAAACATCTCCCAGATGACAATGGCGGCGGCACAGCTGACGTTGAGCGAGTGTTTCGTGCCGTGTTGCGGGATTTCAAGAAATCCGTCGCACAGCGCCATCACATCTTCTTGCACGCCGTCAATCTCGTTGCCAAGCACCAATGCAATCGGGTGGTCGGTCGCCACGCCGTCTTTGTCGAGTTTGAGGCTGTTGTGCGCCAGCTCAACGGCATATATCCTGTAGCCGCGCGCCTTCAGCGCTTTCACACACTCGGTCGTCTCCTCGTGGTAGGACCACTCCACGGTATCCTCGGCGCCGAGGGCGGTCTTGTGAATCTCGCGATGCGGAGGCGTGGCAGTTATGCCGCAGAGCGATATATGTTCCACGCGGAAAGCGTCGGAGGTGCGGAACACGGAGCCGATATTGTTCAAGCTCCGCACATTGTCCAGCACCACCGTCAGCGGCAGCTTCTCCGCCTCGCGGAACTCTTCCGCCGAAAGGCGCCCCATCTCCTCTGTCGTCAGTTTGTGCATAACGTCTTAAATTAGACTGCAAAGATACAACATTCCCCGCAATTTCCACATATCCTAAAATTATCGTACCTTTGCAGACGGAAAACGAGTATTAACAAACACATTTGCCAATGAAACAAAGCGCATAGTTTAATGTGCACATCATAGAATAGAAAAGAAGCGAAATAGCTTATCTGGTACTCTGAAAACTTCGACACTTTTTAGATTCCTTTCTCAGACAAAGCAACGTCGCCCGCTTTCAAGCGTGGGCTTATACGTTGTAATTGGGAAAGGAAGGTAGTCGAAGACCTCAGAATACCGATGAAAACTAAAAGTGCCACGCTCTTTTTATGTGCATACTATTGAGAGGTGTTGCTAGGTCAACTTCTTGGGTGCTAAATTGTCTTTATGAACACATAATCATTACAATGGGAAGAATAGGAAATTCATTTCAACGAGAAATTGGGAAAAATGCAGGCAAGGCGGTTTCGAACTTCATTTTTGGCGATAGCCACTCCACTCCATATCGCCGTGTGGATCAAGAGAGAAAAGTTTCTATTGCTGAACGTAAAGCTGATGCTGAAATTAAAAGACAGGAAAGGGCCGATCTCAACCTGTTAGACAGTGCTGTATTGAAAAATGTCGACATAGTACTACAAACAACGATTCCTCAAAATGAAACGGAGTTTGCCAACTTGATGTCAATATGGTCTGCGCAACTCGAAAATATAAAGTGGAGCTATTGGAGCAAAGAAGGCCGGATTCGTAATCAGTTTCCAAATGCACTATTAAGCAAATACCGGCAATGCCTGTTGGTACTCCGTTCTGTTAATCCGTCAGCACCTCTGCTTCAATACTACAAAAGCATTTATATTAAAGCCCGTATTCGACGTGCATTATTGATGCTGGTCAATCCTTGGGTTCTATTGACATTGCCTTTGGTTGTATTCCTCATTTTAGGTTTATGTGGAGTGTTTGACTAAATAAAACAACAAAAAATATCATGAACAACTTTCACAATCTTTTGCTTTCCAATCCTGACCAATATATTGGTTACGGCAATCCCGCTGCCGACATCTGCTTCGTTGGCAAAGAATCCACAGGCATGCTTCAACTGCAGTGTGGTCTTGGCAGCACGAACTATTGGCTAACCTCACTGCCAATGTATTTTGACAGAAATAAGAACGACAACCCGAATGATCCTATATGGAAAGAAGGTCACACATGGAACAAATACCAGAAGCTACACGATGTGATTTTCCCCGAACATGCAGCCGTTACTGGCACAATGAACTTTGAGCAGCGTGTATTCCTGACCGAGATGAGTGCCATCCCCGCCGTAAACACTGCGACCGGAAAAGCCTCCGATGGATTCGAAGAACAATTGAATGTCCGCAAACACTCATTTTTCTCACATCCCTATTTCAAGGGGTTCAAAGTCATAGTCCTTGCATGCTCTGATTATATCGTCAATTACGGAGACCGTCGCGAAATAGACAACCTATTCGATGTCACATTCGACATAAACGGTGGCGCACACGAAGTTGGACCTCAAAACGCTTTCTGGGTACACCATAGCGCCGACGGCAAACGGATGGTCATCCACACACGCCAACTAAGCGGCGCCGTGTCGGACAAGATGCTGGAGGAGATGGGCATGGTTATTCGCCAACATCTCACAGGGACGTCTTTCTCGGCAAAACCCATGAACGCTCAACCGAACAACACAACCCTCACTATCGGCATGAGTACAGATGATTGTCGTGCAATATGCGGAGAGCCAGATAGAATAAGTACAAACACTACGGCAAGTTGTGTTACCGAATTCTGGTGGTATGGCAGAAAAATGGTAACCTTCAGCAATGGCAAGATAAGTAGTATAATGAACTGATTTTATTAACAACCTAACAAATCGTGCCGGTTTTTTATGTCCGGCACGATTCTTTTTTGGGGAATCCGCTCCGCACCAATGCGAGATCTATTTCCAGTGAAGGAATGCTCTCCGCACCAATGCGCAGTCGATTTTCGGTGAAGAAATGCTCTCCGCACCAATGCGCGGTCGATTTTCGATGAAAGAATGCTCTCCGCACCAATGCGCGGTCTATTTCCAGTGAAGGAGTGCTCTCCGCACCGGTGCGGGGAGGATTTCCGTTTTTGTACTGGCGTTTGCAGGGCTGCGAGACGGTTTTGCAATGGTGCGCTGCGGGATTGCAGAGAGGTTTCCTTATCCCACGCTGCCTTCGAGGGTTATGCTTAGCAGTTTCTGGGCTTCGACGGCGAACTCCATGGGGAGTTTCTTGAGCACGTCCTTGGCGTAGCCGTTGACGATGAGGCCCACGGCGCTCTCGGCCGAGATGCCGCGTTGCTGGCAGTAGAAAAGCTGGTCCTCGGAAATTTTGCTGGTGGTGGCCTCGTGCTCGATGGTCGAAGATGAGTTGTCGGCCTTGATGTAGGGCCAGGTGTGGGCTCCGCAGGTGTCGGTGAGCAGAAGCGAGTCACACTGCGAGTAGTTGCGTGCGTTCTCGGCGGCACGGCCCACCTGCACCAATCCGCGGTAGCTGTTCTGGCTGTGTCCGGCCGAGATGCCTTTCGAGATGATGGTGCTGTGGGTGTTGCGCCCGATGTGTATCATCTTGGTGCCAGTGTCAGCCTGCTGGTAGTTGTTGGTGACGGCGACGGAGTAGAACTCGGCGGTGGAGTCGTCGCCCTGCAGTATGCAGCTGGGGTATTTCCAGGTGACGGCCGAGCCGGTCTCGACCTGCGTCCACGAGAGCTTGGCGTGGCTGCCCTTGCAGATGCCGCGCTTGGTGACGAAGTTGTAGATGCCGCCCTTGCCGTCCTTGTCACCGGGGTACCAGTTCTGGACGGTGGAGTATTTCACCTCGGCGTCTTTCATGACCACGATTTCGACAATGGCGGCATGCAACTGGTTCTCGTCGCGCTGCGGAGCGGTACAGCCTTCCATATAGCTCACGTATGCCCCTTCGTCGGCAACAATGAGCGTGCGCTCAAACTGGCCGGTTCCCTTGGCGTTGATGCGGAAGTAGCTCGAAAGTTCCACCGGGCAACGCACCCCTTTGGGTATGTAGCAGAACGAGCCGTCGCTAAAGACCGCCGAGTTCAGTGCAGCGAAGAAGTTGTCGCTGGCCGGCACCACCGTGCCGAGATATTGCTTCACCAGCTCGGGATATTTCTGCACCGCCTCGCTGATGGACATGAAGATGATGCCTTTCTCCTCAAGATGTTTCTGCGATGTGGTCTTCACCGACACCGAATCCATGATGGCGTCGTAGGCCACACCAGCCAGCTGTTTCTGCTCGCGCAGCGGGATGCCCAGCTTGTCGAAGGTAGCCAGCAGCTCGGGGTCAACCTCGTCGAGGCTTTTCTTCGGCTGCTGCTTGGGTGCCGCGAAATATATGATGTCCTGGTAGTTCGGGGTCTCGTATTCGAGGTGCGCCCAGTCGGGCTCCTTCATCGCCTGCCAGCGGCGGAACGCTTTCAGACGGAAGTCGAGCAGCCATTCGGGTTCGTTCTTTTTCTTCGAAATCAGCCGCACCACCTCCTCGTTCAAGCCTTTGCCGATGGTCTCGGTCTCCACGTCGGTGGTAAATCCCCACTTGTACTCCTCGTTGGTTACTTCGTTTATGATATTGTTGTTGTCTGCCATTGTGAATAGTGAATCGACAAATATTTTTGTTGAATGCTCTTTAACCCTTATCATTATTGCCCTGTCCGGGCACGGACCTAGTTTCCTTTCACGGTGCGGTAGCCGTCTGCCTGGAGCAGTTCTATCACCTTGTCGCGGAAGTCACCCTGGATGATTATCTCGCCCTCTTTAGCCGAACCGCCGACACCGCAGCGGCTTTTGAGTTTCTTACCCAATTCGGCTAAGTCGTCGTCGGTGCCCACAAAGCCAGTCACCAGCGTCACCTGCTTGCCACCGCGCGCATGGCGGTCTATACGCACCGTCAGCTTCTGCTTCGAAGGCTCCAGCGTCTCCACCGCCGAATCGTCCTCGTACTCGTATTGGAAATCGGGATTCGTCGAGAAAACCACTCCAACCTTATTTTTGTTCTTTCCCATATTTGCTAACCATTCCTTACTTTTATTCGCCCAGTCCACCTATTTCTTCAGCCTTCCTCCTTTATAGAAATGCTGTTTCCAATAGCTGTTGTCGAGCTTGCTTATCATCACCCCGCGCGAGGTGGACGAGTGTGCGAACATACCGTCCTTCAGGTAGATGCCCACATGCGACACCCTCTTGTTGTTGTTCGTGAAGAACACGAAATCGCCCTCTTTCAGCTTGTCTTTCGACACCGGGGTGCAGTTGTTCTCGTAGATGTCGTGCGCCGAACGTTTCAGCGCGACACCATAGACGGTCTTGAACACGTTGCCAACAAAGCATGAGCAATCGACGCCCTGTTTGGAGCATCCGCCGTATTTATACGGAGTGCCGTACCAGTCCTCGATGGCGTCGTAGAGTTTCTTGTTGTCCGATTTCGTCACCTCGATGCCGAGCTTGCCCACCTTGCCGTTGCTGGTGACTGTACCAACAGGCTTCTGCGGCACGAACGGCTTCTCCTCGACATACTCGTCGGCGTAGAGCTGGCTTATAATAAAATCCTCGTCCTCCACGTCCTTGTTGACGAACTTCTTGAACGAAGAGCAGGAGCTGAACGTCAGAGCGAAAACAGCAGCTGTGAGTATAAGTGTTAAACAGCGTCTCATATCTTGATAGTCTTTTTAATCTGTGCCATATTGTATTCATGAAAGTCAGCCACCGTGTGCTGTCCTATCACACGCAGCGATGCGTGGTGGTTGACGAAATCCAGTTCCGTGCCGACGTTGATGCCCTCGCCGTCGATATTCACCCAGTGGTCCACGTTGCCGGTAACTTTTATCTCACGCGCCTTGAACATCTCCACATGCTGGCTCAATTCAAAATGGTTGGCATAGACCAGCGGTCCCGTGATGCCCACATGCTCGATGGGAATCTTATCGACAATACTCACATCGATAAGTCCGTCGTTGAGTTTCGCCTGCGGCGCAATGGTGGCGTTGTAGCCAAACTGGTTCGAGTTGGCGAAAGTGATGAACCATGCGTTACGGTCTATCTCGCGTCCGTCGAACGAGATGTGGTAGTCCTTGCACTCGTAGGTGGGATACTCTCGCAGTATCAAATTGAGGTATGCCGGAAAACCACGAGTCTTGGCGGCTTTCATAAGACGTGCGATGAAGGCGTCGAACCCCACGCCGGCAATACTTGCGATGGTGTATTGGTCGTTGAGCCGTATGGTGTCGATAGTCATCTCATGCCAGAAATTGAGGTTGCGCACCGCAAAAGCTGGTATGAGCGGAAGCTTCATGTTGCGAGCAAGCCCGTTACCGCTGCCGCAAGGTATGATGCCCAGTATCTTGTTGCTGCCGTACATGCCCGACACCACGTCGTTCACGCTGCCGTCGCCGCCGACAGCCACAATAGCGTCGTAGTCTTTCTGGCAAGCCTCGCGCGCTATCTCTGTGCCGTGGTGAATGTATTCCGTGTAGCTTATGTCGTATTCAATCAGGTCGTGGTTGATGTAGTCTTTCAACAGTTTCTCCATGCGTTTCTGCCGCCCCACACCCGAAATGGGATTCACTATTACGAGTATCTTTTTCTTCATATCAATATAAAGCTGTTCTGCCTACTCTCTGCCAAATGTATCGCGATACTTTTGCAGGTATGCTTTCAAGAACTGCAAATCTTCCTCGTTGCCATTCTCGTAGGGTCCACAGATTGTCGCCGTAGCTGTGTCACGGCAATTCATCAAGTAGAAACCGTTGCCATACGCCACTTGGAAGCCTTTACTCTGACGGAACACACTAGTGCCGAAACAGGTGCATTTGTCATCAAGTCCAAGATAGTCGAGCAGCGTTGGCATAATGTCAGGTTGCTGCACAATGCGACGGCTGCGTCCTGCAAGGTCGTGCGACGGGTCGTAAATCATTACAGGTATGCGGTATAGCCCCGAAAGTTGGCTGAACGGTTTGCTTAACACATAGCCGGGGTGGTCTCCAAGGATAATGAACAAGGTGTTGTTGTACCAACTCTCCCTCGATGCAGCATCGAAAAAGCATTGCAGCGCATAGTCGGTGTATCTTATGCACTTCAGCAATGGGCTTTCACCCTTGGCCTGCTTGAAGGTTTCCTTGTATTTGTCAGGTATCGGGAACGGATGGTGCGACGTGACGGTGAACACCATGGAGAAGAAAGGCTCCTTAGTGGCAGTCATCCTGCCGTTTGCATACTGCAGGAAGGGCTCGTCGTATATGCCCCACGCTCCATCATAGTCGAATTCATCACCGCCACATTGGTTCGTGTATTCATCTTTCCCATAGTAGATGTCGAAACCGGCGTCACGACAATATTTGTCGAAATTCATCACCCCGTTGTATGTGCCGTGATAAAAAGCCGTACTGTACCCATGTTTGCGCAGAATCATAGGCAGTGCCACCGCATCGCTGTCATAATGGTCTGAGAGCGAATATGGCGTGTAAGTAAGAGTTGGCACCGAGCCCGTTATGGCGGGTATGGCCTCTATCGACTTTTTGCCGTTGCTACGTCCGTTGTAGAGATAGCTCACCGTGGCCAGCGAATCAAGGAACGGAGTGTACGATTTTTCGGCCCCGTAGCAGCCCATATACTCCTGCGAGAAACTTTCAAGCACAAGAACTACCACGTTCTTGTGACGCACTTTCTGACCAATCAAGGTGTCTCCGTTGTATATCCTCTCGATGGAATTGCCTGCCCCCGCGCACCAGCCGTCGAAGCCGAAAGTACTGTCGATGGGCGTGCTGCGGAAGTCGGTCGAAAACAGCTGTTCTGCACCACTGTTATCCATATAGTCAGGAGGAAGTTCGTTCACGCCAAAGGTTCGGATAACACTGTACAAACTGTTCGATACCAGCACGGTGTTTTTTGGCTCGGCATATTTTGCCGCATCGCTCAACTGGATGAAATGTTTTCCGAAACCACCTCGCACCATGATGCACAGCAGCACCATACAAACGGCAAAGCCCGTCCAGTCGTTGGCCGTATGGTTGCGCCAACTATCGCGCTCAGGCCATTTCATTTTCACTCCAACAATAAATACCAGTATCAGAAGAAGTACTCCAGTGACAGTTACAGGCCAGAAGTCGATAAGGAACATCCATGTGAGGGTGCCCATCTGCCCTCCCACGGTCAGATAATGGAATATATCGGAAGAAAGCAGTCGTAGCGTGTGCTGGTAGTAAATCGAGTCGCAGAACGCCGGCACTATCATAACCAGCATCGCCACGGTGTAGAGTAGCTCACAAACCACTCTGTACCACCGTTTCCAACGCAGTTTCCAAGGAAGCAGCAGCAATACAAAATATGGCAAAAACACGGAACTGACCGTAGCCAACCCAAACACAACATTGCCCCACAGCAGCCGCCACCAATCGTGTGACGTTTCGACCTGACACATGTCACGGTTGACAATTATAAACACCGCTTGCGCCACAAGCAGTGCAAAGAACGCCAGCAGGAACTTTATCAGCAGGTAGGCGTATATATTCGGTATTTTGTTTTTCTTTTTGGCCATATCTTTATGTGTTTGGAGTAAACGGATTTACAATCATCTTGGCTTGAATGCCGACTTCTGCAGTATAGCCTGCGAGTCGGTGTTGGCAAAGAGTTCGTCAAGGCTTGCGCCGCTGCGTTTCATGTATGCACGCACAATCTGCAGTCCTAAATAATCGGTGGTGCGAGGTGCCGAGTTGCGGAATGCGTTGGTCTTCGGCGCTTCGTCTATGAAGTTGTGTATGCGAGCCATGTCATTCTCATACAACAGGTTTTTTTGCAGGAAATAACCCCATACATCTTTTTCGCTATGCTGCATCCAGTCGAGCTGCCCCTTGGTGTAACGCAAACGGATGGTGTCGGGTGTCGAAGGCATTGTCTGTTCAAGGAAATACTGTACTTTGCCCTCCATCACGATATAGTCGAGCAATGTCGGCTCTCCCCCAGGCATCGCTATGCGGCTTCTAGCCATAGCAGCCATGCAATCCGCAGCCATATAGCGGCGATCCGACAGGTTGATTATGTACATCGGACAGTTGCAGTAGCCAAGATGTTTGGTATATGGCAGCACATAGTGGTCTATCGACAGCGCCAAATCTCCATCATAGCAGAACACTCGGTTGCGGTAGTCCTCCATGTCGCCTGTAATCATCGTGAAATAACGTTTCGGAGCCACGCTGTCCGACAGTTTCTGAGCTTTACTGACCGCTACCGACAGATCCTTTTCAAGCCATCCGAGGTTGCTGTAGCAACTATCGGTGAGGCGATAAATTTCTTTCACGATTGGGTCGCTCACAAAAGCTGTCAGCTGTTGCATATACACAGGATTGTCGGGTGCGCAGTTGATAAGCGGCGAGGCGAAATCGCTCCGCACAGCCTCCAGCTTACCTTGCAACTGGTCAGCGGGTGTGTCGAAAAGCACCTTCTCGAAGCGGCTAAACTTCACCTCCGCGCCTTTCTTTCCGCAAGATGCCGTTGTCAGCAGCAACGCTGCCATTATCAATACCCAACGCAACTTCATCATTTGTCGTCCTTATTTTCTTCCGTCTTCTGAGAGCCGCCTTCCTTCTCGCTTTCTCTCAAAATCTTCAGCTTTGCCTCCAGCAATGCGATTTGCTGACGCGTATGCTGCATCTTTTTCTCAAACTCTTCCTTCAGCAGGTCGGCTTGACGGCTGTTCGAGAAGAAGCCAAGATTGTTGTCCCACAGACTTATCTCGCCTTTGAGTTTTTCAATCTTGGTCATGATTTCCTCACGCTCGCCGTTGACAAACTTTTTCACATCGCCGCCTATGCTCTTGAGGCGCATACGGTAGTTGTTCTCCTCGGCTTCGATTGCCGAAATCTTCAGTTTCTCGAAATGCTCGTCTATCACCCTGCGGAACTCCTTCTGCAAACGTTCCTTGTCGGCGATAGGCACATAGCCAATCTCCATCCATTGACGCTGGAAGTCTTTTATCACGCGCAGGTTTTCCTCCTTGCTCTCGCCGAACTCAAACGCCTTCAGTTGCTCAATGATAGCCTCCTTCTTTTGTAGATTCTCCTGTTCCGAGCCATGTATCGAGTTAAAGTACTCAGTCTTGCGTTTGAAAAACTCATCGCAAGCTCCTCTGAATCTGTGCCATATTTTCTCGCTCACCTTGCGGCTCACAGGACCTATCTCCTTCCACTCCTTCTGCAGTTGCAGCAGCTCGTCGGTAGCCTTGCGCCAATCGTCGCGCTTGGCTATTGCCTCGGCTTTCAGGCACAGGTCTATCTTCTTGTTGTAGTTGTTGTTCTGCTCGTCGCGCAGCTGACCGAAATGTTCCTTTTTCTGCTCGTAGTGGCGATCTATGATACCCTTGAACTTGCTCCAAATCTCCTCGTTCACCTCTCGTGGCACAGGGCCTATGGCCTTCCACATCTTCAGCAACCCGTCCAGTTCGGCACTTGTATCGTTCCAGTCCTTGGTGCTCTCCATCGGCTTGGCCGTCAGTTCCTCGGCTTTTTCTATAAGTGCTTGCTTGGCAAGGTGGTTCTTCTCAAGTTCCTCTTTGCGCTGCTCATAGTATTCTTTGCGGCGTTCCTCTATCTTGTTCATCGCGTTGCAGAAACGCTGCCATATCTCCTCGTTCTGCTCAACAGGCACCGGCCCCGTCTCTTTCCAGCGACGACGCAAATCCTGCAATGCCTTGAACGCCTTCTCCATCGAAGTCTCCACTATCAGTTCCTCTGCCTTTTCGCACAGTTGGACTTTCTGCTCCAGATTACGTTTCATGTCGAGGTCGCGCAATTCCCTGTTGATGCGCATCTTGTTGAAAAACTGTTCAATGAGGAAGTGATACTGCTGCCACAAATCGTTCATCTTGTCGCGTGGCACCTCCCCTATCTGTTTCCAGCGCTCCTGCAGTTCCTTGAACTCATCGTTGGCCTTGCGCATGTTTTCTTCGCCGCGTTCCACCAGCTGCTTGAGGCTTTCCAGCACAGCCTCCTTTGCGGTAAGATTCTGCTGCTTTTCAGCCTCCACCGCGTCTAAATGTTCCTGACGGCGACGGCGGTAGGTGGCATACAATTTTCCGTACGCTTCCGACGTCTGATCTTCCTGACGTTTATAATCATCCTTGTTGCCTCCATCACTTATGAATTTCGCGAACTCCGCGTCATAATGTTCTTTTTCAAGATCGTTGAAACGCATCTTCAACGCCGACACACGGTTTTTTACGTGTGTGATGTCCTCGTCCTTCAGCAATTCCTCAAGTGTCGCCACAAGTTCCTCTCTACCCATCGCCGAATAGTCCACCTCGGGTTCCACAAACACCGTTTCCGGCTCCTTTGCTGTTTCATCGTCTGTCGACTCGACTGCTAGTGTCTCCGCCGCAGGTTGCATACTGCTGTCCTCCGATTGCTGACCGCTGGCAGCTGTCTGCTGTCCGCTGGATGCTGTCTGCTGACTGTTAGTTTCATTTGCGAGAGTCTTGCTCTCTTCGTTGTCCGACGGCTTAGGTGCTACAGGCTGCTCCATTGCCGACTCATTCAGGTTCTGTTCTTCCATTAGAAGTGTTGTTTTGTTAGAATTACCTCACATTCAATGTGATATAGAATTGATTAACTCACAGGTACGCACCCGTGTGAATAGCAAAAATACAAAAATTAAGTGAATTATCACAAACCCCGTAAAAGTTCGCATTTCTTACACAAAACAACACCCCAAAATAATCCCGCGAACTCAGACTTGATACAGACCTGACACAGACCTGACACAGAGTTTTGACAAACGCCTATCGCAAGTCTGCAACACATAATCCACTGCTGTTCAACTCAAGATGAACGAATATACCACCAACCCTGCTATGCCACTGGCTACCAGAAGGGTTATTGGGCTGGGACGTAGGGCGCGGAGAGGCGATTTCCCGTGGATTCCAGTGTCTTTAATGTGTGCTCTGCGGCGAGGGAGCTGAGAGCACACAAATACCACGGTAAAAATGATGATGCTGGTCACGAAGTGGGCGTTGAGGCCGACGGTTCCGAACGACTCCTGGTTGAAGAGGGAGAGAGCAGCGGCAGCGATAAGTCCAATGATGGCAATGCGCAGAGAACGGAAGACGTTCTCCACGTCGCGGTTGTGGCGGTGCTTGAACAGAAATCGCGTAACTATAAGCATCAGCGTAACAGGCACAAGCAGAACTGCGAACGAGGCAAGCAGGGCCCCGAGGACAGCATCTAACGGGCTATAGCCTGCATCAAGTATGGCGGTATAGCCGGTATAGGTGGCTGTGTTGATACCAATAGGGCCAGGCGTTGTCTGGCTGACCGCGAGTATGTCGGTGAACTCTTCGGCAGTGAGCCATTGGTGCTTTTCGACCACCTCGTTCTCTATGAGCGAAATCATGGCGTAACCTCCGCCAAAGGTGAAGGCTCCAATCTTCAAGAATACAAGGAATAGCCGAAGGTATAGCACTGCTAAGAATGATTATGTGTTTGAATGTTTGAATGTTTGAGAGTCTGACTTGTCGGACTTGTCGGACTTGTCGGACTTGTCGGACTTGTCAGGCTTGTCAGATTTGTCGGACAATTTTCCCCAGACAAAGCCACCCACAGCAGCGATGAGAATCACTATCACGGGGCTGACGCCGAAAAGCCAAATCAGCAACGCAGCGAGGATTGGAATCCACACGTTTCGCCAAGAAAGCCTCATCCGCCGAGCCATATTGAATACAGGTGCGGCAATCAGCGCCACCACCGCAGGTCGCAAGCCGAGGAAAATGCTGTTGACGTATGGGTTGTTACGGAAGGTGCGGAAAAACATGGCAAGCAAGATAATAAAAGCTACTGGAAGAAGTATATTGCCCACAATGGCAACCACACTGCCACGAACACCATACATCTTGTACCCCACCAGAGTTGCCATATTCACGGCGAAGACGCCCGGCATGGCCTGCGCCAGCGAGAGATAGTCAAGAAACTCGTCGGCAGTGAGCCAACCACGTCTCTCCACAAACTCTCTCTCCATCAGCGGCACCATAGCATAGCCCCCTCCGAAGGTGAAGCCTCCGATTTTCATGAAAGAGTAAAATAGCGTGCAATATTTCAACACCTTTAGCCGTTATTATTTTTTGCAAAATTACAATTTTAAAGGCAGATGGCGTCTAATTATATCTTTTTTATCTGTTTCATGGTCTTCATAGTCGTCATGCTGGCTATGGATTTAGGACTTTTCCACCGCAAGGACCACGTCATAGGGCTCAAAGAAGCCGCCACCTGGACTGGCATCTGGATAGCGCTTGCCATGATGTTCGGACTACTGATACTGTTCAAGGCCGAATGGGTGCACGGCATCAGTTCTATGGACGAGCTGCTGGAATACATCAAAGGCACCGCGCTAGAACACCGAATCAGCGACGGCATGGACTTCGGCGCCGCGCTCAACATCTACCGCCACGAGATGTTCACCCAATACCTCGCAGGCTATTTCCTCGAAGAGTCTCTCAGCATCGACAACATCTTCGTGATGATAATGATTTTCGCCAGCTTCGGAATCGAGAAGCAGTACTACCACCGCGTACTATTCTGGGGCATACTCGGAGCCATAGTGCTGAGATTCATCTTCATCTTCGCTTTGGGTGCGCTGGTCACCAAGGTGTCGTGGGTGCTTGCCATCTTCGGCGTCATCCTGATTTACAGCGGAATAAAGATGCTTATAAAGAAGGAAGACGACAACATCGACACAGCCAAACACCCCATTGTGCGGTTCTGCAGCAAGTACTTCCGCGCCACACCCAACTGCGACGGCCATAACTTCTTCACCAAGATTGACGGCAAACGCTACATCACACCTCTATTTATCGTGGTTCTGGTCATCGAGTTCTCCGACATCATCTTCGCAGTTGACTCCATTCCTGCCGTGTTCTCCGTAACCACCGACTCCATGATAGTCTATACTTCCAACATCTTCGCCATCATGGGATTACGGTCGCTGTTCTTCCTCATGGACGGAATCGCCGACAAGTTCTGGGCCCTGAAATACGGACTCGGACTCCTGCTCAGTTTCATCGGAGTCAAGATGATAGGCCACGAATTCCTCCACTGGGAGATCTCCACACTAACCTCATTACTCGTGATACTCGGAGTCCTCGTCAGCAGCATTGCCGTATCTCTGATCTTCAAGAAGAAATCATGTTAGTAATCAGTGGTCGGTAGTTAGTGGTTAGTGGAACCTTATATTTCAATATCATCAAATCAAACATATCAACGTACAACATATATAAACATACAAAATTAAACACATCCCGCCATGCTCGATTTCATTCTCAACAATGTCCTGATGGACATCCCCCGATGGGCCAAGACCACCATCATGGTGGTACTTATGATACTGGTATTCTACTTCTTCTTAATACGACCGCAAACTCAGAAAGCCAAGAAAGAACGCGAATACCTTGAAAGCCTGCAGAAAGGCGACCGCGTGATGACTGCTGGCGGAGTGCATGTGACCGTCGTGAGCATCAACGGAGCGAAAGCCACCGTCGAGATAGCCCCCGGCCACCAAATAAAGGTACAAACCGCCACCCTGCAGCCCCTACCCGTCCGCAAAGAGAAAGACTCGAAACAAATAGAGCGTCAATAATGAAAAATATATACATTGTATGTCTTGCAGCCCTGCTAGGACTGCATGTAATATCTGTATTTGGCGGCAATGTGAGCCAACTGCCTTCGGACAACTTGCTGCGCAGCCCCGACGGGAAGATGGAGCTGAGGTTTGCTGTGGTTGACGGTGTACCGTACTATCAGCTGAACCGCGACGAGAAAACGATAGTGAAGCCTTCGAAGATGGGGTTCACGCTGGAATGGCGCGACGATTTGGCTCATGCTTTCGTGGTGCGCAACACCGAACGCAGCACCTTCGACGAGACATGGCAGCCCGTATGGGGCGAGGAGGCGAATATCCGCAACCACTACAACGAGATGCTGGTGACGCTGGAACAGCCGATTGGCAGCGTGGAGAGCATGGACCACAGCACCGAAAGCCGTCCCACCGTGATGCAGATACGCTTCCGCCTATACGACGATGGATTGGGGTTCAGATATGAGTTCCCCGACCAAATCAAAAAGGGTCAACCATTCAACGCACTCGTCTGCTTTTGGATAAAGGAGGAGCTGACCGAGTTTGCGATGGCAGGCGACCACACGGCATGGTGGATTCCAGGCGACTACGACACCCAAGAATACAACTACACGGAATGCCGACTGTCGGAAATCCGTGGTCTGTATGAAGAAGGCCATAAAGACGGCGGATGGCCGTGGACAGACTTCTCAAGAACTGGAGTGCAGACAGCGCTGCAAATGAAGAGTGCCGACGGACTGTATATCAACATCCACGAAGCCGCAACCCTCGACTTTCCGACCATGCACCTCAACCTCAACGACACGACGCTGACTTTCCGTGCATGGCTTTGCCCTGATGCCACGGGCTACAAAGGGCGCATACAGACACCCTGCGTCACCCCGTGGAGAACAATCATGGTTTGCGAGAAAGCCACCGATGTGCTGCGCTCGCGCCTTATCCTCAACCTCAACGAGCCTTGTGCGCTGGAAGACGTTAGCTGGATACATCCAGTAAAGTATATGGGCGTATGGTGGGAGATGATCAGCGGCAAGAGCACATGGAGCTACACTAATGAATTCCCATCGGTGAAACTTGGTGAGACAGACTTTGAGCATGCCAAGCCCAACGGCACCCATGGTGCCAACAACGCCAATGTGCGCCGCTATATCGACTTCGCTGCCAAGCACGGCTTCGACGCCCTGCTCATCGAGGGCTGGAACGTCGGCTGGGAAGACTGGTACGGCAAGCAGAAGGAATTTGTCTTCGACTTCCTCACCCCCTACCCTGACTTCGACCTGCCAGCCTTGAACAAATATGCCCATGAGAAGGGCATACGACTCATAATGCACCATGAGAGTTCGGCATCGACGGTGAACTACGAGCGTTGGATGGAGAAAGCCTACAACATGATGAACCAATACGGCTACGACGCCGTGAAGAGCGGCTATGTGGGCACCATCATACCGTTTGGAGAAGGACACTACAGCCAACCTATCAACAACCACTATCACTACGCCATAGTCGAAGCGGCGAAGCATCATATCATGGTGAACGCGCACGAGGCAGTGCGACCGACAGGATTGTGCCGTACATGGCCGAACATGATAGGCAACGAGAGCGCGATGGGCACAGAGTTCCGCGAGCGCATCAAGCCAGGACATACCACCATCCTGCCCTTCACACGTCTGCAGGGAGGGCCGATGGATTACACTCCAGGCATTTTCGAACCCGACATGGGCAAGATTGTCTCGTGGGGCAAGAAGATGCGTCACACAATCTGCAACCAGCTGGGACTGTATGTCACCTTCTACTCGCCGCTGCAGATGGCTGCGGATTTCCCTGAACATTACGAGCCATTTATGGATGCTTTCCAATTCATAAAGGACGTGGCTGTCGATTGGGACACCAGCATCTATATCGATGCCGAGCCTGGCGCCTATATCGTCACGGCACGCAAGCCCAAGATTTCATCGTTGAACAAAGCCGCCGAAGGATTGGGGAAACTGGAGGAAGGCAAGAAAGGAGTGATAAGCAATGCAGCACGGTTTGTTTATGGGCTAGATTCACTAGTCCAAATAGATAACCTAGAGAAACTAGAACCGCGAGACGTGTGGTATGTGGGCGGCATCACCGACGAGAACGCCCGCGAGATGAGTGTGAAACTCGACTTCTTGGAGAAAGGCAAGAGTTATGACGCCACCATCTATGCCGACGCCAAGGATGCGTCGGGTCTGCCCGACGAGGGCTACAAACCACAGGCTTATACCATCACACATAAGAAGGTGACGGCAAAGAGCGTGTTGAAACTGCGTATGGCGCCCTGCGGCGGTTTTGCCATCTCGATAAGAGAGAGGAAGTAAGCACAGGTTTGAGAGTTAGCTGTGTTGTGCATTATCTAATGTAGAATAATCACAAACGACCACAAAAACATAAAAAGACAAGCCCCGGCCTTGGAGGTCGGGGCTTGCTTTTTAGAGTCGCCATTGAGACTGGGCTCAGGCGGTGTAGAAGCCGAGCATGGTGGAGTCGGACTCGGACGAGCCGTTGGACCATGCCGCGTACAGATAGAGAGTGTCACCGCTCCAGTTGGCAGGATAGGTAAAGGAGCATGTCTCGGCATCGCGGGTTGCAGCGTTGTCGCTGTAGATGCTCTCCTGCTTGGTGGAGTTGTAGGCACAATAGAGGAGCTTGTCGGTCGCACTCGCGGAGCCCACGCCAGAGTTGTCGGACCAAGAGATGGTGACCGTCTGGGTGGCTGGGGCGACGGAGGCGGCGATTGAGTGGGTTGTGGTCAGGTTACCACGGGCGACGAGTACGTCGGCGGGGTTGATGACCAGCCCGTCGGTGAGGTTGCCCGAGAGTGCGTCTTGGAAGATTTGATGCGCGAAGTTCGCACGCTGACACTTGGAGACGTTGTAGTGGCGGTAGCCAGACTTGTAGATGTCCCCGATGTTGTGTATGAACTTAGATACAAAAGATAGTTTTGCGCGACAAAGCTGCTGAGCTTCATTGCAAGCATCGTTATAACTGTTGGGCAGCGAGCGCCAAAAATCATTACCGCGTACGGTGTAGCCGACCACGCCACCTGTATTGCCTGTCCAATGAATTTTCATTGGGTTATTACTTTTGCCCATGATTGTGAAATTTTGATGGGTTATTATTAAAACATATTTAGTTTTTCTCGACAAAACTAGAAACGATTAACTTGGAGAGTATGTCTGGGTCTAAGGTGGATGTCTGTGTTTCATCTTGCTAATGTTTTATTTTGTTATTGTTCGGTTTCTTAATATAAATATATCGATGTTTTGATTTTGTGTTTCGTTCTATAATAAATATAGGCTTGGGTGAGAAAAAAAGCAAATCGATTAAAATTTTTGTTGAGGGTGTTTTAATGTAAATATATGGGTGAGGTGAAAAAAAAAGCAAATTGAGTGAAAATTTATTCGGGCACCTTCATATTATAAATATATGGTTGATTTAAAATCGTGTGAAATTTTATTTTGGATGCCTTTCTATATAAATATAGGGCTGTGGTGAAAAAAACAAAATTTAGCGACAAAAGAGTTGCGAAGATGTTTTTTACAGTGATTTGTGGGGGTATAGGTCCAATAAGACTTATAAGTCACATAAGACTAATACGACTAGTGAGAGTGGGGCTTAGCGAGGCATTTTGCGGAATCAATAAAAGTTTGTAAATTTGCAGTCGCATACCGCAAGATAAAGGTTTGCCAAGAAAGCGCATTTTCGTCTTATTCTTGATGATGAGAAACTGGACACTTCTCACAAAAGTAAAGCAAAGAGAATTAAGAGAAATTGAGCTCCTAATGGATATTATTCAACCAACGAATAATTCCAGATGTGGAGCAGTTCTCAAATCGATATTTTTGCTTTACAGGGAGTCCAGCCCTATCATCAAGAAATAGAGATACAATGGATTGGCTCCACTTTCTTGTGTTGAGTTCACAAGCGAGGAAAGAATATGCCGACGAGCCTGCGACATACAATAAGCACACCGTTAGTAATAAAAATAAGGAGTTAATGGGAAACTATATCCAATTAGGAATACTGATTGTTGCTGTTGTGGCGGCAATAATTTCACTTGTAGAATTACACAGTCACAAAGCAAAAGAGAACAACAAGTTGCTGTCACAATTGAACAGACGATACCTGAGTAGCGAGGATATACAAGTTGTGGTAAGATATCTGAGAAAGTTCGATGCAAGCGACGAAGAGCCGACTGCATACCAAGTAGAGTTGTTTCTGCGGTTTTTCGAAGAGTTGGCGGTATATTTGAAGACCAAAAGCCTGAAGAAAGATGACGTGAAAGAATTCTTTAATTATTACTTCTATCGTTTTGAGACATCAGACAGAGGAGACCTGCTAAAAACGAAAATTAAGAACGAGGACAGTAAGTTGCATTATCTAAAAAAATATCGAGAGATAATGGGATACCAGGAAGTATAACTTGCATTGATATAGATTGAACCATATAAAATGTCTAAAGCATTAAGAATACGATGAAAAAAGCACTTGTTTTATTTGTTGCGACGGTGATTGGTGGACTAGCATTTTCCAAACCAATTACTGTTGACCAAGCACGTCAGGTAGCTGTAAATTTCTGGAACGCCACAACGCAATATGCTGAGAATGGTATTAGCTTCCACAGTTTGACAGAGGCCAACTTTCAAGAGATTTCTGCAGAATTGGGGGTTAGCGGCATGTATGTATTTAACGCCTTAGACAACAGCGGATTTGTAATTGTTGCCGGAGACGATGCTGTTGTTCCAGTGCTCGGATACTCGACAAGCAACGGAATTGTAGGGCATACGGCCATGCCCGCCAACCTGAGAGGATGGCTTGACCACTACACCGAGGAGATTGAGGCAGTACAGAACGCCAACGAAGAAGCCGACGAAGAGACCGCAGAAATGTGGAACGAGTTGATATCTGGCAATGTATTAGCCAAGAACTCGGGAAGAAAAGTCGTATCAGCATTGATTCAAACAAAATGGAATCAGTATGCGCCATACAACGACCTTTGTCCGCTTGACGGAGAACAGCATTCAGATGCAGGTAGCGTTGCTACCGCCATGGCCCAGGTGATGAAATACTGGGGATGCCCGACAACAGGAACTGGCAGTCACTCGTACAGTTGCACCAGCACAAGTCCCACACAAACGCTCTCAGTCAATTTTGCCAACACCACATACGACTGGAATAATATGCCAGTTGGAGGAGGAACTTCGGCAAATTCGTGGAATAGCACACAGAAAACGGCTGTCGCGACCCTTATATACCACTGTGGTGTAAGTGTAGATATGGACTACCGAAGCGAAGGCAGCAGTGCTTTCATGTCCGACATTACCATCGCATTACGAAACTATTTTGGTTACGCACATGGCATCCAATACAAACAGAAGAGCTACTATTCAGACAACAACTGGACAACACTTTTAAAGAACGAACTCGATGCTGGACGACCTATGATATATGGCGGACACAGTTCGGGCGGTGCCGGTGGACACTGTTTCGTGTGTGATGGTTACGATGCGAGCAGCCGCTTCCACTTCAACTGGGGTTGGAACGGTCAGGCCGACGGATATTTTGCACTGTCAAGCCTCACTCCTAACGACGGCAACAGCAACCAGGAATTCTCCTATTATCAGGAAGCCATCATCGGTATTTCAACAATCTACACTGTCACAGCTGAGTCTGCAGACACCTCAATGGGCAATGTTACAGGAGGAGGAAGCTATACCTGCAACTCCGCTGTAACAATCACAGCCAATCCCAACTACGGTTACCATTTCTCGCATTGGCAAGATGGCAACACTGACAATCCTCGAACCATAACGCTTACAAACAACGCTTCGTTTACAGCATATTTTGAAGCAAACCAATATGTTGTTACGTGTGAGACGGACGATGCCGATATGGGTAACGTTGAAGGTGGTGGAACTGCCAACTATCTCTCATCTTTGACCATTTCCGCAACTGCTAACTACGGCTATCACTTTGACCATTGGAATGACGGGAACACCAATAACCCCCGTAACATAACGGTGACAGGGAACGCAAATTTCACAGCCTATTTCACACCCAATCAGTATGTCATATCTGTCTATAGCGGCAACAGTTCCCAAGGCAGTGCTTCTGGAGGCGGCAACTTTGAGTACCTCTCGACACACACCATCGCTGCAACCGCCAACACGGGATACCATTTCGCACAATGGAACGACGGCAACACCGACAATCCACGCACAATAACAGTAACAGGAGAAGCCTCTTATACAGCACAATTTGCAGCCAACCAATACTACGTTTCAATAATTCCCGACAACACTTCTCATGGCTATACATCAGGCTCTGGAACATACAACTACCTACAGACCGCAACAATATCAGCAACAGCAAACACAGGCTACTATTTTTTGCACTGGAGCGATGGCAATACCACTAACCCACGGTATTTTACGGTAACTGGTGCCACGGAACTCACAGCCTACTTTGCAGTAAGTCTTCCCGTGTCTATTGTTTGTACAGGAAGCGGCAGTGGACAAGTACAAAACCGTACACAAAACACTGGAAATCGTTGTGGTCAAACAGACTACTATAGCAGTGGATTCTTCGCCTCCTACGATTTTCTGCCAGACGAGGAAAGCGAGCTTACACATCTCTATGTAAATAATGTTGACCGAATCAACAATGTCACGACATACAATAGCGGCACTTCATACTACTTCGGATTTACTGTAAACAGCGCAACATCGTACACCATCAACGCAGTCTTTGACCATAAGAACCCTGTATCTATTGTATGCACAGGCAGTGGTAGCGGACAAGTCCAAAAACACACACAAAACACTGGAAATCGCTGTGGACAAACCGACTACTATAGCGGCGGTTTCTTCGCCTCCTACGATTTTCTGCCAGATGTTGGGAGCGAACTAACACATCTGTATGTCAACAATGTTGACTATATCAACAATGTCACAACATACAGTACCAATAATTCGAACTATTTCGGATTCACTGTGAACAGCGCCACCTCGTACACCGTCAACCCTGTCTTCAATGCCAGGACCTATCAGATCTACACCACGAGTGCCGATGCCACAATGGGATATGTCACAGGCGGAGGGAGCTATCCAGCTGGCCAAACCACCACCATCACGGCAATACCATATAACGGATACCATTTCACTCAATGGAATGATGGCAACACATCCAATCCTCGCACGATTACAGTTACGGGTAATGCAACATATACGGCTTACTTCGTTTCCACTGGCGGTGGAGAAGATCCTTCGGGCGACGCTCCTTCCATCGCCTGTGTGGGCGTGGATATGAACAACCACAACGTGGTGCGGTGGATGCCTCGCGAAGGGGTGTCGGTGGTTCGCTACAACATATACCGTGAGGGTCTGGGCGGATACTCTATCGTCGGATATGTGCTCTACAACGGCGCAGCGGACTACAGCTGGGTGGATGACAACTCGAACACCGCTTCGCAGACCTACAGCTACAAGATTTCGGAGGTATATAGCAACGGAACGGAGTCGGACTTGAGCGCTCCACACACCACCATGCACCTGCAGATAAGCCAGGGGCAGGGCAACACCTGGAACCTCTCGTGGACGCCATACGTGGGATTTAACTACGACGGCTACCGCATATTCAGAGGCACGACGGCGGGCAGCATGAGCCTGCTGACTGCGCTTTCGACATCGAACACCACTTACAGCGATGCCAACGGCTCGGCGAACTCATACTATCAGATAGAGGTGGTGCCGTCATCGTCGGCCAAGAGCATAACGGTCGCCTCGCGCTCGAACATTGCCAGCGCATCGACCCCGACCACCTACACGCTGACGGTTGCAAGTGCGAATAACGCTATGGGGACTGCCACAGGCGGCGGCACGTACCAGCCTGGCGCACAGGCAACCATCACAGCCACACCTCTCGACGGCTACCGCTTCACCAACTGGAGCGACGGCAGCACTCAGGCATCACGCACCATAACCGTTACGGGAGACGCCACATACACAGCATACTTCGAAACAGGTCAGGGTGGCGAGACGCAGCGTTATGTCATCACCGTAGTGTCGAACAACCCGGAACGCGGCACCGTGACGGGTGGAGGAATTTATGATGAAGGGGCGGTTATCACCATCACCGCCGAGCCTTTTGCTGGATACGAGTTTGTGCAATGGCATGACGGGAACACCCAAGACTTCCGCGCTATAACTGTAACTGCCGACGCAACATATACCGCTTACTTCAGAGTTGACGGCTCACAGGGGATAGATGAGGTTTCATCTGAAGAGGTGAAGGTGTATGCCATTGGCAGAGAGATTGTGATAGAGGGAGCCGAGGGAAATGAGACGCTGGTGTATGACGTGATGGGGCGTGTGGTGCATCGTGGGTGCATTGAAGGATCAATACGGGTAAACGCCACGGGAGTGTATGTGGTGAAGGTGGGTGAACTACAACCTCGAAAAGTAGTAGTGCGCAGGTAAAACACAATTATAAAGCATTTATTTTCAATTATTAATTTATCATTCAAATCTAAACTACAATGAAAAAAGTATTAATCACAGTGGCGGTGCTTGCAGTGGCAGGTATCATGGTTTCGTGCCAGAAAGACGGCGCCTACAGCCCGAAAAACAAAATCAGCAAGGTTTACTACGAGTACGACTCGCTGGTGGACGGTGTGTCTTCGCACTCGGACAAACACCTGACGGAGGTGTGGAGCTGGACGGACGACAAGCTGGACAGCATCAACCACATGTATGCAGACGGTACTGATATATCGTATGTTGAGTCTTACACCTATGACGGCAAACACATTTCGCTTGTGGAACAACACTATCCTGGATATACCGAACCGTTCAGCAAGACGGTATTCACTTACGACGGGAACAAATTGACCCAAGTGGAAAACTTCTCGGGCAGTTACCTTAGTTCTACATATACGTTCACACACAAGGCGGGCAAGATTTCGCAGATAGACGTGACATACCCGTCGGGCAGTAACTACGACTACAAATCGGTGCCGACAGTGGTACGGATGATGACTGCGGAGGTGATGCCAGAAGAAATGATGAACAAGGCTTTCTCGAGAGCAAAGGCATCAACCACGAGGACACTCTCAATCAAACTTTCCTATCTTGGTTCAAATGTAAGCAAGGTGGATTATTCGACCATATACACCACCGTTGACAACGGCATGGAGACGGTTGAAACCAGAACAACCACAACAAAATATGAATATGACGGCAAGTCGAACCCATACTATGAGATGATGGGAGGACTCAGTCCTATTTATCTGAGTAAGAACAATGTGAAGAAAGAGACCTATACATCGAGCGAGTCGGTCACAGAGGACGGCGAACTGGTGGAGGAGACAAACTACCTGAAGGAGCACGTCACGGAGTACACCTACACCTATGACGGCTGCAAGCCGACGATGCAGAGCGGGAAACGGACGGAGGTCATGGGCAACCGTACGGACACCTACACAAAGACATACTACTACGAGTATTAAGAAACTGTAAATGTTATAGTCAATGTGGCGGATGCAGTCACCTGCATCCGCTTTTTTGTGATTTGTAACACCCTACAATCCCACAATTCAATTGTAGTGTGCCGCCGGCACACTTTTTCTTTGTTGGTTGCAGTTCCCCACACTGGGAGTGTGGGGTTAATAGGATGGTGTGCCGTTGGCACTCGGTTTTTTTTTTTGGGGGGGCGGGGGAGCGATAGGACTAATGGGAATGATGGGGGCAATGGGATGGTGTGCCGTTGGCACACTTTTTTTGTTTGTGGGGGATGGCAGGCGGTCACGATCTTGGGGTGGTGGTGGAATGGAGCGGTTATTAACGGATGGCTGCGATGGCATCGCAGGGAATTGTGAAGAAGGGCGTGGATGCGGTTCTACTTGGGGTGAGTGGGGGGGGATTGGAGCGGTGTGTGATGGACACCGATATTCCATGCGACTTTGGCATCAATCTAGATATGTTCAAATCGTGGCTGTATAATCGAACAAATCGTCCATCGTCACCTCCGACTGCACGATGCCGCTATGCAGGTTGCGCGCGACGCCGTATGTGGTGATGAAGGTGTGATACAGAGCCTTGTTGGTCTTGGTGACTTTGCGAAGCAGCGATTGACGGTTGCGCAACCGTTCTGCATAATCCGCAGTAATCTCATATTTATCTGCGCAATACTTGATTTCGCAGATGTTGATGACTTCGTCGGCACGGTCAATGAGGAGGTCTATTTGAGCTCCTTTCCAGGAGGCTCCGTCTTCGTCGGTGAACGGTCGGCACGACCAGGAATGCACGTTGCAGATGACCCCGCTGATGCCGAGTTTCTTCTTGATTTGAGCAATATGATGGAGGCATACTTGCTCGAAGGCATACCCACTCCACGAGTCGGTCATCCCTTTGCCCGCAAGCTTGCTCCATAGATGTTCGTCCTGTCCATTGTGGTTCTCGACATATTTGATATGGAACAGCGAGAAAAGGTCGGTCAGCTGATACATCGCATCGCGCTCGGTTTTGCCGAGAGCGGTATATTTGCGGACAAAATCGCATTTGATCAGGTTGTCGAGCACCTCTGTCAGTGTTCCGCCTTCTTTCAAGTTCATGCCCTCCATCAGCTCCTGACGGGTCAACCCTTTCAGTTTTGTGGCCAGCAGCCTTACCGTGTTACGGTACATCTTCGACTCATTGAAAAGCGAGCGGAACAAGAAGTCGAACTCGCCCCGCAACGGGGCTCCTTGACGGAAGAAAAGGTCGTCGATGCAGACATCGAGCGGTGTGTCGCGCACCAGCATATCGAGATAGTAGGGTATGCCACCGAAAACCATATAGGTCTTCACCAACTGATGACGGCTCATCTCGATACCTTTCACCTTCTGCAGGAACATTTCCGTCTCGCCCATGGTGAACGGCGCAAGCCATATCGGACGGCATACACGACCGTAGATGCCACCCTTGTCACCAATGAATTTGGAGAGCATCCATGTGGTGGCAGAACCGCAGACGAAGAGCTTCAGGTTGCTCTTCAACGACGCCCAGTCGTTCCAGAACTGTCCGAAGGCGGCGAGGAAGTTGCTCTTGGGCGTGTCCATCCAAGGTATCTCGTCAAGGAACACCACTATCCGTTCTTTCTGTATGGTGCCTAGATAGGTCTTCAAGGCGTCGAACGCCTCGAACCAATCCTTTAGGCGTTTCAGCTTTTGGCCGGAATAGCGTTCAAGATACTTCTGGAACTGAGAGAGTTGTACGGCACGGGTGACATCATACAACCCGGTGAACGAGAAATCGAACTGGTTATTGAAGATACTCTTTACCAAAAAAGTCTTTCCAACTCGTCTGCGACCGTACACCGCTATCAGTTCTGCCTTGTTGCTTTCAAGATAGCCATTGATGATATGTTGCTCATACTCACGGCCTATGATGGTGTTATTAGTCATATTCTTGTTTTTATTTTGCGCATCAAAGATACATAATATTTTCAAATAATGCATTGATACCATCTCCGTAACTATTATCTTAGTACACTTAAGGATGTGGTATATTGTATTATTCATCCGTAACCATTCTTATAGACACCATTACGGAGAAGGTTTGCGCATTATTTCCTTATTTATGGAGAGGTGGCTTCATACTGCAATTTGGGGCGAGTACCAACACACTAATGGGTGGGGAGATAGTCTGGTGTGCCGTTGGCACGGCTTGCATATAAATCCGCGGCAGCGGGAATACGGGAATAGATGTCCTAGAAAAACTAGAGGCTCTAGATTGATTAATCGAGGGGACTAGCATGCTCGTCGCTCTGCGACAAAGATTCTTTGAATTTCAGGGACTGCGGTGGGTCGATTTCTCCGCTTCGATATCGGTATCGTCACCGACTGATTACTTCACGGGCTGACGGAGGCGGTGGCGACGAGCGTGACGGGGGGTAAACGAGGGGAGGTGGATAATGGGAGCAAAGTCATATCAAAGTCATATCAAAGTCATGTCAAAGTCATATCAAAGTCGTGTTTGGGGGTGGGGGCTGAGGTGGTGGTGTTGGTAAAAAAACAACTTTTCTTGAAAACTATAAAAACTGAATGAGTTTTTTTAGTATCTTTGCAACTTGTTTCGGGAGGGCACTCCCATAGGAATATAATGTATTTCAACATTTTAACATAAACACATGGCTATAACAAAGGACGACATAGTGGCAAAAGCGTCGGAGAAATTCGTAAGAGAAGGGTGCCGCCGCGTGACTATGGACGACATCTCGAAGGAGTTGCGGATATCGAAACGCACTCTGTACGAGACCTTTGCCAACAAAGAGGTGCTGCTGGAGGCGGTGCTCATGGAGATAAAGGAGCAGTCGCGCCGGGGTCAGGAGGCTTATATGGACAAGGTGCGCGAGAAAGGTGCCAACCCTCTGTATGCCATGCTGTTCACGATAAACAACTACGGTCACTTCCATGAGCGCTATTCGCTGCTGGTAAACGATGTGTCGCGGACGTATCCTGAACTGATAGAGAAGCTGTTCCTGCCGAGGGAAACCATCATGAAGGAGAACTTGAAGTCGCACCTGGAACAACTATACCGCGACGGATACCTGAGGGAGAACACGGACTTGGAACTTGCGGCGGCGACGCTGGCGATGTTCGTGACCCGCACGCTGCAAAACACGGACGAGACGTTCGACCGAAACGCGTCGGTGGCCTGCGAGCTGTCGTTCACATATATTCGGGGGCTGCTCAAGACTGAACATATAGCGAGATACGAACAGGAGGAGGCTTGGATGAGGGAGAATTTGACGAGTTAGGTTTTAAGCTGTAAGTTTTAAGTATTAACGTGGAAATTTCTACATATAAAATAATGAAGACAAAAGTTTTATTGATTGGATTGGCGATGGTGTGCGGCGTGAGCGTTGCACGGGGACAGGAAGCTATGAACCTGTCGCTTGAAGAGGCTCAGCAGTATGCGTTGGATCACAACTACACGATGCAGAACGCCTCACTCGACGTGCAGAAAGCCGAAGCGGAGAAATGGGCGACGATAACGACGATGTTCCCGCAGGTGAAGGCTTCGTTCGACTACCAGAATATGTGCGGCTACGAGATGAACTTCGGTGTGATGAACATCCCGATGAACCCCTACGGCACATTCGGCATCACCGCATCGGTGGCGATCACGGCGCAGCAGATTATGGGCAGCGTGATTGGTAAGATATCGCAGGAGATGAGCGACATCACCCGCAAGAAGACGATACAGACGACGATGTCGAACGTGAAGAGTGTATACGTGTCGATACTTGTGATGGAAGACATCGTGGGGCTGCTCGATTCGAGCCTGGCCAACCTGGAGTCGATAGCGCAGACGACACAGGCATCGGTGGATGCAGGCGCTGCCGAACAGGTGAGCGCCGACAAGGTGAGCGTGCAGGTGGCATCGCTGAGAAGCACCATCAACTCGAACAAGCGGTCGTTGGAGATGCTGTACAACACGCTGCTTCTGCAGCTGGGTGCGGAGGTCGGCACAAAGCTGCACCTCGTCACTCCGCTTGACAACATCATGAATGTGGATGAGGCGGCTCGGCTGACGATGAACGGTTTCAACATGGAGAACAACTACGACTACCAGACGCTGGTGCAGAGCGAGAAGATAGCCAAAGACCAGGTGACGCTGGCGTGGCTGGACTTCGCCCCTACCCTCTCGGCCTACTACCAGTATAGCTACAAGACCTACTTCGGCAAGGACGAGGGAATGAACATGACGCCGCCAAACGTCATCGGAGCCGGCATAAGCCTGCCTTTGTGGAAGTCGGGCAACCGTGTGGCAAGCATCAAAAAGGCAAAGATAGAATACCGCGAGATGCTGAACAGCAAGAAGCAGGCGGAAGACGGCCTTCAGGTGCAGTACAACCAGCTGTGCTACGACCTCATCAACGCCATTGAGACCTACCGCATACAAAAGGAAAACCTGGACGTGACGATGCGCGTGATGAAGAACACCTCGGAGAAATTCAAATACGGCCACGCCTCGAACCTGGAGGTGACGACGGCTTCGACCGACATCATAACGGCTCAGAGCAACTACATCCAAGCAGTGATGAGCGTCCTGAACGCACAAGTGTCGTTGGAGAACCTATTAGGAGATGCTAAAAATTGAAAGTCGCGGATTACAAATCCGCTCCAACGGAGTGCGTGCCCGCACAGGGCATTCTTATTTGAAAAAATAATTGAAACAACATGATTAGCAATATGAACAATCTATTCAAAGTAACGATTATCACCTTAGCCGTCGCAGCGTTGGCGGCTTGCAACGGCAACAAAAAAGAACAAGCCGAAATGGAGAAGGCTCCTGAAAAAGTGAAGGTGCAGACACTCCAAACCGAACGCATATCGAAAACACTCGAACTCTCGACCACTCTCGAAGGATACGAGACGATGAACGTGTCGCCCTCAATCACCGGACATATCGAACACATCTATGTCGAGGTGGGAAGCCGTGTGGCAGCAGGACAGATGCTGGTGCGCATGGATCAGACTCAGCTCAACACCACCCGCATCAACCTCAACAGCACCAAGGTGGAACTCGACCGTGTGGAGGCTCTGAAAGCCAGCGGAAGCGTGAGCCAGCAGGTTTACGACCAGACAAAGGCTGGATATGACCAGCTGGTGGAGGCCGAGAAATTCCAAAGCCAGAACACCTTCGTGAGGGCCAAGTTCTCTGGAGTCATCAGCGCTAAGAACTTCGAAGACGGCGAGATGTACACGGGTGCACCAATACTGACGCTCACACAGATCAACCGCCTAAAGGCCATCATCAATATCCCTGAGACCTACTACCCGATGATTCAGAAAGGGATGAAGATAGACATCCATAGCGACATCTACCCTGACGAGGTGTTCCCCGCCACCATCGAGATTGTCTATCCCACCATCGACCGCGCCAGCCACACCTTCCAGGCCAAGCTGAACATACCCAACGCCAAGGAGAAAATCCGCCCGGGTATGTATGTCAAGACCGAACTGGCCGTGGGTGAAGTCGATGCCATCGTGGTGCCTTACCAGTGTGTGCTGAAACTCACGGGTTCCAACGACCGCTATGTGTTCACCAACAAGAACGGCGTGGCACACCGCGTGCCCGTGCTGCTCGGACAGCGTTTCGACGACCGCATAGAGATTATGCCCATCACCGAAGGCGACCTGAAAGAGGGCGACGAGCTGGTGGTGACCGGCCAGGCAAGACTGGTTGACAAATGCAAACTGGAGATAATAAAATGAATAAGTGAATAGAGACCTGTGACACAAATGATAATGAATCTGGTCACTGATCACAGGTCACCCTCTCATTCAATCATTCAAACAATAATAAAACATGGCAATCTATAAAACAGCTATCAACAAACCCATCACCACGGGTTTGGTATTTGTGGCGGTAATCATACTGGGTCTTTTCTCGCTCTCGCGTCTGCCTATCGACCAGATGCCTGAGATGGACCCGCCCTACATCACGGTGATGACCACCTACGCCGGCGCCAACGGCTCGGAAATCGAGACCAACATCACTAAGATAATCGAGAACTCGCTCAACTCGGTTGACGGTCTGAAAAACATCACCTCCAGCTCGCGCGACAACATCTCGGTGGTGACGCTTGAATTCGAGTGGGGAAGCAACCTCGACGAGTCGATGAACGACATACGCTCGTATATCGACCTCATCTACGACAACCTGCCCGATGGCGTAAGCCGCCCGATGATATTGAAAATCAACAGCTCGTCGTTCCCTATAATACAGTTCGGATTCACCGCCGACGAGAGCTACTCGGGTCTCGACAAAATCATCGACGACCAGGTAACCAACGAGCTTAACCGCATCGACGGTATCGGAAACATCACCGTCAGCGGCGCCCCTGAGCGATATATCTACATAGACCTCGACGCCAAGCAGCTCGACGCCTACGGCTTGAGTGTGGAGATGGTGGGCAACGCCATAAGCACCAACAACATGGATATGGCTAGCGGCACCGTGAAGATGGGCAAGGAGCAGTACCAGATGCGCGTGAAGGGCGAATATGTGGAGAGCTCGGATATCAACGACGTAGTGGTGACCACCACCCCGACGGGCAAGCAGATATTCGTGCGCGACCTCGCCACCGTGCGCGACACCATCAAAGACCTCTCGCTCGATGAGAAAATCAACGGACGCGACGGTGCCCGCCTCATCATCACCAAACAGACAGGAGCCAACACCGTGGCCATCGCCAAAGAGGTCCGCAAGAAGATGGAAGAGATAAAGAAGCACCTGCCTCCCGACATCAACATCACGATGATTTACGACTCGTCAGAGGGCATTCAGAACTCCATCAACGGATTGTCTGAATCCATCTTCTACGCTCTGCTGTTCGTGGTATTGGTGGTGTTTGTGTTCCTTGGCGAATGGCGAAGCACCATCATCATCGGCCTCACGATACCTATATCTTTGGTCACCTCGTTCATCTACCTGCTCGTCACCGACAGTTCGCTGAACATCGTGTCTATGGCATCACTTACGATAGCCATCGGTATGGTGGTGGACGACGCCATCGTGGTCTTGGAGAATATCACCAAACACATCGAACGAGGCGAGAACCCGCGTGAGGCGGCCATCTGCGCAACCAACGAGGTGTGGATTTCGGTTATAGCGACCACATTGGTCATCGTGGCGGTGTTCGTGCCGCTGACAATGCTCACCGGTATGGCCGGCATCATGTTCAAGGAACTTGGCTGGATCGTCACCATCGTGGTGTGCGTCTCGACCACAACCGCCATCACGCTTATCCCGATGCTCGCCAGCAAGATGCTGAAAGAAAAGAAATTCTTTGTCAACAAAGACGAAGAGGAAGCATACAAAGCCAAACAAGCCAAGAAGAAACTCACCTTCGACAAAACCTTCGGTCGTATGTTCCGCTCTGTTGAACACCGCTACGCCAACCTGCTGCGCTGGTGTCTGCGTCACAAGGTCCCCACTCTACTTTTCGCACTCGCACTGTTTGCCGTATCCATGATACCTTTCGCCACCGGTCTCATCGGTATGGACTTCATGAAAGAGCAGGACAACGGACGTATCAGCGTCACCGTAGAGCTGCAGCGCGGCACACGCATCGAAGAGACACTCAAGACGGCCCGAAATATTGAAAAAGACATTCAGGACGCACTTGGCGACGACCTACTGGTTTACTCCACTTCGGCTGGTTCGAACGACGACGCAGGCTTTGCAGCCCTCTTCAACTCCACCACCAACAACAAGATAAGCATCACCGTCCGCACCACCAAGAAATACGAGCGCAAACGCTCGCTCAACGACATGCAGGAGGCTATACGTCAGAAACTGGCGCAGTATCCCGAAGTCATAACCTACCAGGTGACGCGCGGAAGCATGGGCGGCGGAGCCAGCAACCAACTTGACCTCGAAATCTACGGTTACGACTTTGACCAGACCAACATCTACGCCCACGAC
The DNA here is from genome assembly GCA_017616895.1 of Bacteroidales bacterium. Taxonomy (GTDB): domain Bacteria; phylum Bacteroidota; class Bacteroidia; order Bacteroidales; family P3; genus Colimorpha. Next base: position 70,019 of record JAFZXE010000024.1, on the reverse strand, counting down.
CTCAAAAAACTTATCGACGACAACGTAAAAGGCGCCCGCGACACCAAGATAAGCCGCGACGAAGACCGCGCCGAGCTGAAGATAACCTTCGACAAGCAGAAACTGGCCCTCCACGGACTCAACGACGCAGCGGTGGCCGCCTACGTACGCTACCGCGTCAACGGCATGCCCTGCGGCTACCTGAAAGAAGACGGCGAGGAATACGACATCGTCTGCCGCCTCAAAGAGGAATACCGCAACAGCATCACCGACATCGAGGAGCTCTCTATCATGACCGCCACCGGACAGATAGTGAAACTCAACGAACTGGCCAAGATCGAGGAGTACTGGTGCCCGCCCAACATCGAGCGCAAAAACCGCCAGCGCTACCTCACCCTCACCGTCATGCCCTACAAGACCTCCCTTAAGCAGCTGGCCGGACAGGTGCAGGAACAGATCGACCAGCTGGATATGCCGTCCGACATCCATGTACACCTCGGCGGAAGCTACGAAGACCAGCAGGAGACCTTCGGCGACATGGGACTCCTCGGCCTTCTCATCCTGCTGCTCGTCTATATCGTGATGGCGTCGCAGTTCGAGTCGTTCTCCAAGCCTTTCATCATCATGATGTCTATCCCGTTCGCACTCACAGGCGTCATCATCGCCCTGCTGATAACCGGCACCAACCTCGACATGATAGGCGCGTTGGGTATAATACTGCTTATCGGCATCGTGGTGAAGAACGGTATCGTGCTGGTTGACTACATCAACCTCATGCGCGAGCGCGGATACGAGCTGAACGAAGCCATCGCCATGTCGGGCGAATCGCGTATGCGACCCGTTATGATGACCGCACTCACCACCATCCTCGGTATGATACCCATGGCCACCTCGGCCAGCGAGGGTTCCGAGATGTGGACCACGATGGGTATCGTCGTCATCGGCGGCCTGCTCGTCTCCACACTCATCACCCTCATCGTTGTGCCCGTCCTCTACGGTCTCATGGAGCGCAAAGGCGATATGGAAAAACAAGCCAAGCTGCGCAAGAAGTTTGTGTTCATGAATATCGACCTGGACAACACCGCCGAGAACAAAAAAGCAGAAAGCCTATAGTTCCCCTATACCGATACCTAACAACTTAAAACTTACAGCTTAAAACTTAAAACTCGATCATGAAATCCGTAATGATAGTCTTCAACCAGGCCAACACCGAACGTGTTGAATATATGCTCGACAAACTCGAAATCCGCGGCTTCACCTTCTGGGAGAACGTGCAAGGACGCGGCACCGTCGATGGCGACCCCCACCGCGGCACCCACACCTGGCCCGAGCTCAACAATGCCGTACTCTGTGTGGTGGACGACGAGAAAGTCGAGCCGTTGCTGACCACCGTCCGCAAGCTCGACCTCCGAAACAAGGAAGTCGGAGTGAAAGCCTTCGTCTGGGCGATAGAGCAGATGGTCTGACCCCGCAGACCGTTCACGATTGCATTATCCCGCTGCACCTGGAGGTGCGACGGGATAATCTTTTTATGTAATCACGCCGAGCACCGTTGCAAAACCGTCTCGCAGCATTGCAAATCAAAATCGCAACCTGCAAAACTGTCTCGCAATACTGCAAATCAAAATTGCAGCCTGCGAAAACATCTCGCAGTTTTGCAAATTAAAATTGCAGCCTACAAAACCGTCTCGCAATACTGCAAATCAAAATTGCAGCCTGCAAAATCGTCTCGCAGTTCTGCTAATCAAAATTGCAGCCTGCAAAAACGTCTCGCAGTTTTGCAAATCAAAATCGCAGCCTGCGAAACCGTCTCGCAATACTGCGACAAGGTTTCGCAGCCCTGCAATCGCCATTACAAAAATGGAAATTCTCCCCGCATATATGCGGAGAGCTCTCCTTCATCGGAAATCGACCGCGCATTGATGCGGAGCGCACTCCTTCACCGGAAATCGACCGCGCATTGATGCGGAACGGATTCTCTTACCGATTTACCTCCCCGCATCTATGCGGGAGAGATTCTTAGCAGTTGACTCCAACCACCCAGCCCTGTCATTTTATTATCTCAAACGACCCTCTACGTTCCATCTTGTCGTCGAAGCCGTAGCCGTCGAACCGATAGAAATAGGTGCCTTCTGGCATATCAACAGGATCCCAGAACTCATCGTCGCTCTTGATATTAACGCGTTCATAGAGCAAGTATCCCCAGCGGTTAAATATGGATAGATGATTATGTGGGTAACATCCTCCTTCGATTAGGTTGATTACCACAAATCGGTCGTTCAACCCATCGCCGTTAGGCGTCACCACTGTTGGGAATTGTATGAATTCCTCACATTTCCATATTGGCTGCAAGTAATAATGCACCGTCGAGTCACAACCATACTGGTTCTGCAACTCAAACAGGTCGTCCTCCGTCTTATATTCATACACTCGGTCATTGTAGCTCCACGGCAAATCCCTGTAACCACAAGTGTCATACACATACACTTGGTTGGTGTCATTGGTGTAAAGCGTAAACAAGACAACCGAATCGCAGCCATACTGGTTAGTTAATACTTGCGAATATGTGCCTACAATATTATATTCCGAACCGTTCCATTCGTAACTCTGATTTTCGCATATAGTCACGGTGTCATCCGCCACCGAGTCGCTATAGTTGACAATCAGGTTCAAGGTCACAGTACTGTCGCATCCGACTGCGTTTGCCGCCTCCAGAACAACCGTCGGGACATCCGTTGATGCCGTATATGTTGAATCGTCCGTTGGCCATGTGTATGTATCGCAGTGCTCCTGCCCGTCTATACCCGAAGTGCTATAACGTATAGTCAGGTTCAATGTCACTGCACTGTCGCATCCAACAGCGTTTGCTCCAGAAAGTACAATCTGTGGTTCATTGGTTGACTCGGTATAAATCTGCGTGTTTAGCGGCCAAGTATAGACATCGCATGTGTCATGTACATCGACACTCTCGCTGCTGTGTTTCACAACCAACGCCAAATAAACTATTGAGTCACATCCCGCAGCGTTGTCAAAGGTCACCGAAGGCATCGGATCCACTGTTGATTCATAGTACCACTGGGCATTGCCCGAATTCCACTGCATCGAGTCACACACTGTATCCCGATAAACACTGTCACTACTGTATCTTATGGTAAGGTCGAGCGTCACCGCGCTGTCGCAACCTGCCACATTCAATGTGTGATATACATCCGTGTTGTTCGAGGCTGTATAAACCACCTCTGTTCCATCATCCCTGCTCCATGTGTAGCTGTCGCAAGCCGTTTCCGTAAAAACGCCTGCACTACTGCGGTGTATGCTAAGTTCCAATACTATTGTGGAGTCGCAATGGTTCGAATTGGCATTTCTCAGCACCGTACTTGTAGTGTATGAATCCTGCGTCAAGTCAAGCGTACACCATGACCTCGATACATCCCAGTAGAACTGACGGCCATTCTCTTCGCAATAGTCTCTGGCATCGACACTTTGTGTCGGGTAGTTAATTGTAAGCCTTACGCTGTCTGTCATACCGCAGCCGTCCGCCAAATCCGTGACGGTGATAGAATACACTGCCGATTCGCTAGGTCTCGACAATGAAATTGACGATGAAGAACCTCCGTTCGACCAATGGTAGCTGTACGAACCGCTGCCTCCCGTTACGCCAACCGAAAAAACGATTGTCTGATTACCGACCAAACGCTTGCAGATTGTCGTGTCGTTCGAAACTGTGAGTGTCATCCCATCAGGTTCCTCTATCGTGTCGTTCACCACGACACTGCAGCCGTTCGAATCCGTAACGGTAACTGAATACACACCTGCCTGCAGGTTTGACAGATTCTGCGTGGTTTCGCCGTTCGACCATTGGAAGGCATACCCACCGCCTGCAAACGTAGTACCACCTCCTACAGTCAAGTTTATACTTCCCGAACCATCTCCCTTACAATGCAGGTCTGTTGACACCTTGGTCACAGTCAATTCTGATGGCTGTGTAAGCGAAGTTGTCGCCGTTGCCGTACATCCCGCCGCATCCGTCACAATAACGTCATAGTTTCCCTGCGGAACATGCGTGATGTCTTCCACGCTATATTCGTTGCTGTTCCAATTGTATCTGTATGGCCGTGTGCCACCTTCAACCAAAAGACCGACATACCCTGTACTGCCACCATAGCACAACGGATTTCGAGTGGAATCTATGGTTGCTGTGAGCAATGCTGGCTGAGTAAGCCTTATGAACAATGAAGCCTTGCACCCTGCCGCATCTATCACAAAAGCGGTGTCTTCCATAGCCGGCAGGTTCGCAAACACTCCCGTCGTATTCGTATCTCCTGCAAAGACATACGTATAGCCTGGCGTTCCGCCCGCCTCATCCGACACTTCAATTCTTATGCTGCCCGTTGAATTGCCAAAACAGTCAATATTGGTATGCGTTCCAGGGCGTTCGCGTGCCTCCAGCGGGTCGGGGCCATCAACTTCGGCATAGATATTGGTACCCGTACATCCATTCACATCCGTAACTACCATCGGCGTAAAGCCTGTCACTGGCATGTTATAGAACTCGCCCGTAGTGTTGGTTTGCCCATAAAACGTGTACGTGTAAGGTCCTGTGCCACCTGAGACGTTTGTTACTATTATCGAACCGTCGGTATCGCCATAGCAGGTCACAGGCGTTCTAGTCATGGTGAAGGATATTGGGTCTGGAACCGTCAACACAATCGGCACTACGCTCGCATTTCCGCATTTGTCCGTCAGCTGCAGCTCTGCCGTAATCAATCCCGTCACCGTGTCGCCTGCCGCAGGCACCTGCACCACACTCTGCAACTCACAATTATCCCACGCTCTTCCTGTCAAATCTGGCACAACGAATTTACAGAGCAGCCCTGTGGTTTCCAAGGGCTGAGGCATATTCGACGCCTGCGGTGGCTGATTGTCCATCACCGAGAACGTCCCGTTCTTCTGAACCATACAGCCTTGAGCATCGGTAACCTTGACGTTCACATTCCACTCATGGCAGTTTCCGTCCGACACTATCGTGAACAGCGAATCTGTCGAGGTGTGCGTCCGACTGCCGTCAGTTGCACGCCACTGATATGTGTACGGACTAATTCCACCACCAACTCCCACTCCAATTTCATAGACATTTCCGCTAGCCTCCGGGCATGAGCCTGAGATGGGTATGTCTAAATAAGCCGATACCGTGGTCGGCACTTCCACAAACACACTTATCGAGTCCTTGTTGCCGCAGCCGTCCGCAACAACAATCTTCACGTATGTATCGTCATCTATCACCGTATTTGCCGACGGCGTCTGAACCTGCGACACTATTCCGCAATTGTCCCTCGCCTGCACCACACCGACTAGATTCGGCACCACATATCTGCAATTGCCCACCATCTCGGCGACGGCACTAGTTATCGGGTTATCGAATGTCGGTAAATCAGTATCTGACGCCGAGAAACTAATGTCGCTCGTATCCGTGCAGCCATTGGCGTCTGCCACAATCACCTCAACCGAATAGCTGCCGCAACCACCGTTGCTTGGTATTGTGGCGTTGGCACTACTACCCGTATAAGCTCCCGTCCATGAATAGTTATATGGCTCTATGCCACCTGTCACGGTGCTTGCAACCGTATAATTGCCGCTCGCCACAATCGGGCACTGGTCCGCCTCCGTCGGGGCTTCTATCGTCACCTCGGGCTTTGGCAGCGTTGTGACAGTAAATATTGCCGCACTGTCGCACCCATCTACCGAGAGCAGATAGACCGTGTCTGTTCCTGCCGCATCGTAGTGTCTTCCGTTCCAGTCAAACGGATATGCATTCTGACACACTCCTGTGTCTATATCCGTTGTCAGAACCGTCCGTATCGACAGATTGATCGTAATAATGCTGTCGCAGTTTGCCGCCGTCTTCAGCGTGTCGCTGACCACGGTGTCATTCGAATACGTTTCGCCCGTCACCGTCCATGTGAAACTTGTGCACGACTGCTTCATCACCGTGTCCGACTTCGTCTTGGCTATTTCCAGCACAAGGGTGTCGATATCTTCGCATCCAAACGCCGTAAGCCTGTTATCCACGTATGTTCCCGACTCGTAGTATGCCTGTCCCGTCCGTGCCCAAACAAACGAGTCACACACCGCGCCGACAGTTTCCGTATGATATACGGGCCCATGCACCTCCACCGTCAAAGGTACTCTATCACTGTAGCAGTCAAATGTTGCGTTGTATGTCTCAACATAATATGTCGTCGTGGCCGTAACAGTTGCCGTATAAGTATCTCCTATCCACATCGGCACAGTCGAATTTTCCGCTTCATACCACCTAATCTCTCCCGTTCCGTCCGCCGACGCGGTCAAATCCACCGTCGTGTCCGAACACACCGACATTCCGCTCACCGTAGGCTCCTTGGCTGGACAAACCACCTGCAATTCATAGCTAGCCTTGGATGGGCAGTAGTTCCCGTCCATCCCTATTATTGCCGTGATTGTTGTCGTTCCCAAAGCCAACGGCGTCACCGTGCCCGTCAGCTCGTCAACCGTCGCCACCGTCTCGTCCGACGAGTAGTAGTGCGCCGTCGCTGTCGAGCTGTTCTCAACCGTCAAGCCGCAGCTCGTTCCCGACTGGCATATCGACAAACCGTCCTCAAATCTGAACGTCGGTTCCACCTCGCACGGTTCTATGCATATCTTCGTGTTCGGACGCGCACTCGAAACCGACTTGGTTCCCGTATAAGTACCTATCGTCGCCGGATCCACGTTGTATGTGTCGCTATACGCATATATCACGCTGTTGCCAGTTGTCTGGCTGCCCACAAACGACATCGACGACGAAGCCGTTGCTTCACAATCCACTGCCACAACCAAGTTGTTCAAAGCCGAATATTGGAAATCCACGCTGAACTCGTTCCAACCCGCATCCCAAGTCTGCGACGTCTCGCTATAGACCAGCTGCAACACCCCCGACTCTATCCAGTCCGCCGTTGTTGCAAACTCAGTTCTTTCCGTCTCACCCATGTATATGTCCAGCCGCCTCGGCTGCATGTTTGCACCCCTTGCGTTCCACCCCACCTTCGTGATTCGTCCTGCCGCACCGACCTCCTCTGGCGTAAACAGCATCTGGTCGTAGCTGTTTTTGAACGATCCGTATATCGGTGCCGAACTAATCGACGCCGTCCCCTCTCCTATCACAGGACATCCGTCATACACCGTTATCATATACCGTGCCTTCACTGGGCAGTAATCCCCATATATCGCTGTCGCCGTGATTATAACCGTTCCATATCCTCCAACGAAAGTCACCTCTCCCGTGTTCGCATCCACCGTTGCGATACTTTCATCGCTCGATGCATACGTCACCGTTCCAGTATATGGATGCAGGCTCGCCGACGTTGACGTATCCAGCGTCGGCTCCACGAAATCGCCGCCACCCACAACATACGTGAAACTTTCTCCGCTGAACTGCAATTTCCCCGTCCGCTTGCTGCAGTTCTCGTCTATGCAAAACTGCGTGTTCGGTCTCCTTGATGACAACGAGCCAGTACTGTTGCTCACACTATTGGCATCCGTACTTGATATCGTGTAGTTGTTATCCTCACTCTGAATTCTCAACACCCTCATCCCCGATGCCTCCGAGCAGTACCACTTATACTCCGGCCCGTCATAGTTGTCCGAGTTGTCGTCTATCACCACCAGCAGGTTACCCCCCGTCCACTCAAAGCCCCCTCCGTTAAACTGAAACGTGTTCCAACCCCTCTGACAGTTCAGAATCCCGCTATACACCTGTGTCAACCCCGTCACTACCCAGTCCGTAGTACTCGCAAACTCCGACTGCATCACGTTCGCCATATATATTTTCACACTATTCTTCCTCGCCATCGTGGTTCCGTACGCATACTCGAACCCTATCGACGTTATCGTTCCCGGCTGCGCGTCTATCTCCTCCGCAGTGTATATCATCTCCGTGACGCTGTACTTGTAATAGTTATTAACAGGCACCTCGAAAGTCGTCGCTCGGCTGCCTCCAACCACAAAATTCGAGCACTGGCAACGCAATCCCTCCACTGCCAGCATCATAACCGCCAGCATCAAACTCACTATATATCGCCGAGTTGCCATAATTCTACCCTTTTTATAGATAAATAAATAATCTACAAAGATACAAATAAAAAACCAATTACAGACAAACTAACCCAAAGTCGGCTTTATCCTGACTTTAATATGACTTTGATATGACTTTGATATGGCTTTGATACGGAGGAAAGTATCTAACAACCTCACAATCTTATAGTTCCACCACCACAAAACACCCATCAAAATACACAACAACCTCATAATCAACACATCTCCGTGTCAAATCTACACAAAGCCTGAATACCAATCGGGAAAATAATTAATGCTTAAAAAGACTCCTGCCTACGGAGTTCTCAGTATCTCGAAAGACCCCAGCCTCTCCACCTTGTCGCTGAATCCATATCCCTCGAACCTGAAGAAATACGTGCCGGGCAAAGCGTTCTCAGGGCTCCAGAACTCCTCGTCGTCGCTTATGTTCTCCTTGTCATACATCAGCCAGCCCCAGCGGTTGTATATGCTCAGGCGGTTGTGCGGATAACAGCCCTCATCCACCAGGTTGTATATAACGAACCTGTCGTTTATGCCGTCACCGTTCGGCGTCACCACGCTCGGGAACTGCAGAAACGCGTCGCACCGCCACACCACCGTCAGATTGTAGTGCACCGTCGAGTCGCACCCATACTGGTTCTTCAACTCGAATATATCGTTCCTTACCGAGTCCTCATACACCCTCTCGCCATACGACCACGGTAAATCCTTGTATGCACACGTGTCGTCAACCGTCACGTCGCTTGTGTCGTGCACTATCAGCGTCATCATCCACAGCGAGTCGCACCCCACCTCGTTGGGCACCGTCCTCCGATAAGTCCCCGTCTCCGTCAGCGTCGTGTCTCCCCATTGGTGAGACCCACCAATGCACACCTCCGCCGTGTCCGAGTCAACCGTATCCGAATAGTTTATCGTCAACACCAGCGTCACCGTACTGTCGCATCCATCCGCATTTGTCAGCACAGCCGTTGACACACTGCTAACCCTATACACCGCGTTGTTCGCCTCCCAAAGATAGCTGTCGCACGCCATCACCGTGTCTCTAGCCGAACTCGAATAAAGGATAACCAGATGCAGCGCAACCACGCTGTCCGACCCGTCAGAAGCCGCACCCGCAAGCGTATGCGTCGCCTCGCTCGAAGTCGTATATGTCGTGCCGTACCACGTGAAACTGTCGCACGCCACAGCCATAGTGTCGCCCACATGTCCCCCGTCGCCCATCGGCCTCTTTGCCTCCGCCGCGACTGCCGTAAAAAGCACCACCGCGACGACTGCCAGCCGCCTCAAAAACCGTCTTACAATCTCGCATTCACCGCTTAACATCGTTACTCCTTATTTCTTAATCAGCCGCAAAGATAGTGAAATTGCTGAACAATGAATGTTAAAACCGTTTTGAACTATTATTTCACCGTCTTACCTTACCACTTCCACAACACCTTTTCTCTCCACATGCCCCTTGAATCCGTCGCCGTCAAAGCGGTAGTAGTATGTGCCGGCAGGTGTGCGCTCAGCCGCAGGATCCCAGAAATCGCTCTCCTCGTCAATATTGTTCACCTCATACACCTTCGCACCCCATCTGTTATAAATAGTCAGCTTGTTCAACGGATAGCACTCCTCCTCTATCAGTCCTACAATGTGGAACACATCGTTCAATCCGTCTCCGTTCGGCGTCACCACACTCGGGAACTGCAGGAACTCCGAGCAGTCGAATATCGCCTCAAGGTTATAATACACCAGCGAGTCGCATCCATACACGTTCAGGAAACTGAACAGGTCGTCGGTGACAGGTGTCGGATAAGTCCGTCCGCCCCATTCCCACGGCAGTTCTTTCACCATACATGTGTCATAGATATACGTATGGTTCGTGTCACGCACCGTAAGCGTAAACCACACCGCCGAGTCGCAACCATGCACCGTGCGCAGATGTATTTCATACCGTCCAGCCACGCTGTATGCCTGACCGTTCCATACATACGGATCATCGTTTCTGCATATCACCATGTCGGAGTCGTGCGTGGTGACACTGTTGTTTATCGTCAAGTCAAGTGTGATAGTACTGTCGCACCCCACGCTATTACCGCCCTGAAGCACCACGCTGGGCGTATTTGTCGACTCATAGTACGACTGTCCGTTGTGCTGCCACTTGAATTGGTCGCACGCCGTCTGCCTATCCACACCTTCAGTGCTATAAACTATCACCAAGTGCAATATCGCCGTCGAGTCGCAACCCGCCACATTGGTCATCGTGCTTACCATCGGTGCACTTGTACTTTCCGTATATTCAGCACCGTTCGTAGGCCACACATAGCTATCGCACGCCCTCTGATTGTCTATTCCTGTAGTCGGATAGTTCACCGTCACCGTCACCTGTCCCGTCATCGGGCAGTCTCCCGCATCAAGCACATTAACCGTGTAGGTCGTAGTGCTGTTGGGTGTTACCGTCTGCTGGTCAGTGGTCACTCCGTTATTGGTATGTCCATTATTCCAGGTAAAACGATATGGAGGTGTACCCGTGCCGTCCTGTATCGTCGCCGAGATATCAGCCGACTCATATAGACATATTGCTACCGCCGGACTCATAGTCAACACCATACCCTCTGGCTCCGTGACCGTAATCGTAGTGTCATGCAGACAGCCGTTGGCATCAGTCACCGTCACCATATACTCACCCGCCATTATCCCTGTGACATCCTGACTTGTGGCATAGTTCGTGTTATTATAGCGCCACTGGTATGAATACGGCGTGGTTCCGCCCCATACCGTCAAGTCTATTGAACCCGAGCCATCCATTTTGCAACGCAAGTTCTCATGTGTCGCGCTTATCTGCAGAAGCGTGGGTTGCGTAATGGTGACCGTCGTCTGCGCCGTGCAGTTGTTATTATCCGTAACATTTACCGTATAGGTTCCCTCCGCCAACTGGTTTGCAAATACGCCCGTAGTGTTTGTCACACCGTTAAGTTCGTATGTGTACTGCGGTGTGCCGCCGTAAGCCGCAACCGTCACACCGCCTGTCGAATTGCCGAAGCAATCCACATTCTGGTGTGCCGACATGGTCTCCTGCAACTGCAGCAACGCGGGCTGCCCAACCGTAACGGTAGTTGTATTCGTACATCCCTTTGCATCTATCACCTGAACCGGATAGCTGCCAGCAGCCAACGACGTGAAAGTACCCGTAGTGTTCGTGTCTGTATCTGACCTTACAAAAGTATAAGGTGTCACACCACCCACCGCCGAGACCGACGCCGAGCCGTCTGCCGAACCAAAACACAGCGTGTTAACACTGCCAGCTGGCGATACCACCAGTTGTGCGCGGTTCGCCACTGTTGCCGAAGCCGTAATGCGGCAGTTCGCATCGTCTATGACCGTAAGAGTATATTGACCTGGCAAGAGGTTTTCAATACCCGTCGATGAATGTTCATTATTGCTCCAGTTGTATTCACTGTACACACCCGTGCCGCCAGTCAGCGTCGTGATGGTGATTCGTCCTGTTGCTGTATTATAGCACTGCACCGTGTCGGCAGTCAACACCAGAACCATATCGCTCGACTCGTTAATCGTATCGTTCAGCGTCACCGAGCATCCGTTAGCATCCGACACAACCACTGTATAGAAGCCAGCCGTACATCCTGTAATAGTAGCCACGTCACCCATACCGCCACTACTGCTACCACCACCAGTGGCCGACCATGTGTAGTGGTAACCACCGCTACCACCTGTGACATTGAACACATTCACCACTCCGTCGTGGCCTCCGTTGCAAGCCACATCCGTGTGTTCTATTTCAGCCTCTACTGTGGCTGGCACCGTCAGGTGTACAGTTATGGAATCCTCATTGCCGCAGGCGTCGGTAACAACCACCGTAACATCCGTCTCGCCCGTTATCTGCGAGTTTGCCGTCGGGGTCTGCACTTGCGACACTATGCCGCAGTTATCCTGCGGTTGCACCATTGCTATAATGTCTGGCACCAGATATACACAGTTGTTTCCCGACAATATTGCCGCCGTAGTCGTTATCGGGCTGTTGAATGTGGGAGCTTCCACATCTATAGCCGAGAAACTGGTGTTGTTGGTGTCCATACATCCGTTGGCGTCGGTAACGATGACCTCTACCGAGAAATCTCCACATGTACCCGTGCCTGGTATGGTGGCATTTTGTGCGTCACCAGTGTAACTGCCCGTCCATGCATACGTAAACGGCGCAGTTCCACCCGAAACATTCGTCGTCACCACATAGTTCTGCGTGGTCGGTATCGGACACCCGTTGGCCGTCGCAGGATTGGTCAGATTGATCACGGGCTTCGACAGCGCCGTGACCGTCAGCGTAACAATACTGTCACACCCGCCTGCCGTCTGCAGGTTCAACACCTGAGTCCCTGCCTCCGTAAAGTGTGCTCCGTTCCAGTCAAACGGGAACGTTATCGGACATACCGCCGTGTCTTTTGTTGTCGTCAGCTCTGGCAGAATTTCCAGGTTCAGCGTAACGATGCTGTCGCAGCCGCCTACAGCCTGACCCGTAAGGGTCTCCGTAACCGATGTGGTAGTCGTGTAGTCCTGATTAGTTATATCCCAATGGTACGACTGGCATGCATTCTCATTCACCGTGTCATAGTGAGTGTAGTTCAACGTGAGTATCAGCGTGTCTCTATCAGGGCAGCCATGATCGGTCAGTTGATTATCAATGATTGTGTCACCCACAGTATAGGTCACACCCGTTCTATCCCATGTATAAGAGTCACACTCAGTCACAACATCAGTGTTACCCACTGTCGGATTCATCGTCACCGTGACAATATTGTTATAGTGGCTTATGCAGCCATACTCATCTCTCAGGTTCAAGTCGCAAGTAGTCGTACCCACGAAATCCTCCGGCGGAGTGATTTCCATATACACACCAGCCTTGGTCGTATTCCATCCGCAATCCACCCACGCCGAATCCAAATCAACAGTATATGTCCAACTCTCAGGCAAGAGATCCTCGTTAAGACCGAGCTCCCAACTGAACACATATCCGTTATCGACGCTGTATGCGTCAACAACCGTAAGCGTCCACGTACCATTCAAGTCACATCCCGTGAAATCGGCGAAGTTGCCATCAGGCAGGTATATCTGCGTCATATTCTCCACATCTGACGAATCGACAGAAGTGTTACAAGCTGTAGTAGAGTTATGGTTGGCGGTTTCATATACCCTACTGTACGGTGATGCGGCATAAACATAACCACGCTCCGTATTCTGCGACCAGCAATAGTTCCACCCTATTCCAGGCTGGTTTCTTCCGTTACTGTTGTCACACTTGTCAGTAGAATAGTCACCCGTAAAACCGTATGTGTCATTAGTACAGTCATTGGCATTTCCAAACTGTACATAATTACTCGTTGTTCCAACCCATCCCTGGAATCCAGATGGAACCGACGATGAGCAGCTGGAACTACCCGAGCCGCTCCAGTTCATAATTGAAACCGTGTGCAGATTTCCAGGGCAAGAGAGATATATGGCAAAGTCACCTATGTACGAGTGTTCAAGGTTAATCGTCAAGAATAGTATGTCATTTTCATCCCGCACCGTGGCATTGGCAGAGAAGTCGGTAAAGGTAACCGCTGAAACATAAGCACATCCGTCACCGCAGTCAACACCATCAGGCAAGAATACCGTATCCGATACTCCACGCGTCGAACCCGAGGCTCCGTTGGGTCTCACCACGTCAACCGAACCAATACCGTCTGATGACACATATATATTAAAGGGCTCACCCTTGCACAAATCGAAACTCGGACGAGTCGCGACCTGGAATACACCGGCCACTCTGATACGTATCGGCAAGGCGAGCGTGCAACCGTTGGTACCTGATTTTGTAATAGTCAACGTCATGTTGTATCCCATGGCGCGGTCAAACGTGTAGCTGAACGATGTACCCGTCTGCTGTTCCAGCAATCCACCTGTCGAGGAGGCCAGGCGCCAGTTGTAGCTATAGCCAGTGCAACTCGCGAGGCTCTGGATTCTGAATGTAGCCGGATCATCCTTACATACATTTATATAGTAGTACCCATCTGCATCCATACGTATCGGCAACGGGTCTCCGTCCTTGAATAAATAGAAAGCATCGGGGTCACAGCAACTCAGGTTGTTTGCAACAACCGACCAGTTTATCGTGATGGTTTTGCTGCAACCGCCGTTTGTGGCTGTTATCGTAAAGGAGCCGCTGCCAGTCGAGGTAGGCGTGCCGTTGAACGAACCGTCGGGATTCAGCGTCATCCACGCAGGCATTCCTGTTGCCGTGTATGTGGTTCCCGAGGTGCTACCAGTCGGCGGATAGCCATACATTGCAACCCCCGTGTAGCCCGATATATTTTGTGTTGTACTCTCGTATGCCAAGTCAAACACATTGACGTATGCCGGCACACGAGAACTGGCGCAGTCATATTCATCATTGTATGTTGCAACGAAATAGGTGGTTGAGTGGTCGGCATTGATAGTATATGAGCCCCCGGTATGAACAGGTGTCGTCGCATCGACAGCATCGAACCATTCCAAATCGCCTCCGCCTGCTGTGGAGGCGTTGAGCGTTACAGTGCCCCCCTCACACATGGAGACACTCTCTGCCGAAGGAATAAGGGCCGGACAGACCACCTGCAACACATACGACGCTTTCGCAGGGCATACATTGCCATCCATCTCTACGAAGACTTCTATAGTTGTCTCGCCTCTTTCCAAAGTTGTGATATTACCATCGTTATCTATAGTTGCTATCGTTTCGTCGGAAGATGTATAATGTACAGTACCAGAGGAGGTGTTTGTCAGAGGAAGCATCGGACAGTTGCTACCCTGATAGCACATTGCCATAGTGTTTTCGAACTCTACAGTCGGACGTATAGTACATGCATCGATACAGATTTTGGTGTTGGGACGATACTGTAGTCGGCTTTTTGAGCCCTGATAACTTTCTATTGTCGCTGGCACCGCATCGTATGTATCGCTGTACGCATATATCGTCCTATAATCCGTGGTCGAAGTGTAGCTGAAATACGACGTGGTGTAAGTTGTAGCTCCGCAATCGATTGCAATCACAAGATTACCCATACCTGTGTACAAGAAATTTACAGGGAACATATTCCATCCTGAAGTAATATTCCAAGTACCAGAATAAACATGCGAGAGATTCTCATAAGGCACCCAATCCGTAGTCGAAGCAAATGACGACTGTGTCGTCTCTCCCATGTATATATCTACTTGACGCGCTACAGAGTTCGAACCAGTACTTTGGAATCCAATCATATTAATCATACCGATACCCACCTCTTCTGGCGTGTATATAATCTGGTCGTATGAATTTTTCCAACCCGTTGACAATGGTGTTGATGATGTTGTAGATGTACCTGTTCCAATCTTCACACAGTTGTCGCTAACACTGATATTATAGGAGGCCCGCTCGTTACAATAGTTTCCAGATGACGAGACAGCAAAAATTGTCACCTCTCCTTCCAAACCCGTAAAGGTGACAGCTCCAGTGGTGGAACTCACAGTAGCAACCGCTGGGTTTGAAGAAGTGTAAGTCACGGTTCCGGCAGGGGATAGTGTATTTTGGATTGTCGGTTCGGCAAAGTCACCGCTGCCTATCACATAGTTGTAGTTTTCCGTTGGTGGGTTGAACGCAAAGGTGCCAGATCGATGTCCAGAACAAGCAGTGATACAGAACCGCGTGTTGCAGCGTTTTTTGTTATAACCGCCGGAACTGGGAGCCGTACCCCCAACATGAGAATAATGGGTGCCGTCGCTTTGCGTCGTAAGTACTGTGTAGCCTGATGTTTCTGTATATCTGAAAACGTATGACGAATTGTTGTAATCCCCAGAATTGTCGTCAATGACCACCAACAAGTTGCCTCCATCATAATCGAAAGGTGTGTTTAGCGTAAAATCGTTCCACGTGCCGTTGCCCGAGCAGTTGAGCGATCCACTATACACCGGTGTGAGTCCTGTCAACACCCAATCATTACCATTAGAGAACGACGACTTCGTAGTGTTGGCCATGTATATTGTCACATTAGTCTTAGCGGTCATCGCCGTACTATAGCCATACTGGAAACCAATCTTCTCAATTGTTCCACCCGTGACATTTATCTCATTTGCCAAAAACAGCAACTGAGTATATGTGTAGTTATAGAAGTTGTTAACAGGGGTACCGTTGTTCGTGGACGACCCTGTTCCACAGGTTTTATTGCTACATGCCGCATTGATATCAGCCATTTGGCCAAGCATGAACAACGCCAACAATAGCAGCGAACTAAATGATTTACGATTCAGGCAACAAATACTAGTCGTTTCCATAGACTTTATATTTTGGTGGTGTGTTTTTTTCTGTTTTTTTGTCTTATTATATACTCGCGCCCGACCCCATTATTTTCCCCCAAACACCGCATTGTCACGCACTTTCACCCTCTTTTCGAACGCTCTCTTTACCTACAATTAGGACATGCCAAAGATATGCACTTTTTTATTAATATGCAAGTTTTTAACAAAAAAAAATAAAAAAATGCCCTGCGGAAACTATCCGCAGGGCATCCATTTTGCCTAGAAAAACCAATTACAATTCATGTGCCTGCTGAGCTTCTTCTGTCTTATCCTTCTTGCTGTTTTTCTCGTTGTCCTCTTTCACTCTTTCGCCAAATTCTTTTCCTGTCACCTTCTCAACCTCAGGCTTCACCTGCGCCTTGAACAACTCAAACGTCTTGTCAGCATAAAGCCTATCCACAATCTGACTCACGTTATTGCGGTCAGAAGCAATGCTTTGAGCGGCCTTCTCTATGCGTTCCTCCTTAGCCTCGGCTGTTTCGTCGGCTTCGCCTCTATCATTGCGTTTCAATATGTCTTTCACATAATCGACTACGTCGTTATGTGTCGGCTCTATCGACTTGATTTTGTTCAATGCGCCGTCCAGAATCTCCCACTTCAGAGCCGGCAAGTACTTTTCGTCCCATTCGGCATCGAGTTTCTCTGCCGTCAGGTCTTTATTGTCGCGAGAAAGTATCCAGCGTTTCAGGAATTTCTCGGGCATCTCGGCATTGAACTCATCCAGCAACTGGCGTCTCACCTGGTTCACAAACAGTATTCTGCACTGCTCGTCATTGGCCTTCTCAATCTCTTTCTGCACCGCCTTGCGGAACTTCGCCTCGTCCTTTATCTCCTCGTTGGGGAATACCTGTGCAAACAGCTCCTCATCGACCTCGTGCGGGGTTATGCGCGAGCATCCGCTTACCGAAAACTCTATGTCGGATTTGAACTTCTTTGCTGCGGCAGCCTCCATACGGAAGTTCTTCTCAATGAACGCCGAACCGAACGCCTTGAATGCGTTGAAAACAACCTTCTCATCGTTCTTCTTGCCGATAATGGATTGCTTGATGTCCTCATCCTTCACTTCCTGCACTTCAAACGACAGGAACACACTCACGCCGCCTTCCTTCACCTTGCCATCCTTGCCCAGTTCCACAGCTTTGCCATAGACGTGGTCGTTCTCGCCCACCGCTTCGGGAGTTTCGAACTTGCCGTAACGTTTCCGTATGTCCTCAATCTGAGAATCGATCTCCTTTGCGGGCACTTTTATCTGTAACAGTTTGGTATCTATCTTGCTCCAGTCAATCTCAACTTTCGGCATCAACGCTGCGTCAAAATAGAACACGTAGTCGGCAGGATGTGAAAAATCGGGAGTTCCAGTTTTCTCTTCGTTGGCCAACGGCGAGCCTATGATGTCCAACTTCTCATCGTCAATATATTTGTAGAGGTTCTGCGACAGGATGTTGTTGACCTCTTCCGCCACCAAAGTGGGCTTGTACATACGCTCTATCATACCCATTGGAGCCATTCCCTTGCGGAAACCAGGCACCGTTGCCTGCTGACGGTAGCGCTTGAGCTGCTTTGTGACATTTTCTGCATAGTCGGCGGCTGCAACTTCAACCTTTATGCATAATTCCAAATCGCTTAAATTCTCTCTTGTGACGTTCATTTCGAGTTAATTTTGAATATTTGTTTTTATTTTTTGAGTTTGCAAAGGTACGATATTAATTTGAATTTTTATTTCTCTCCGAATTTTTACACTCCCTATCACTCTAAACCAATCGCAAAGCTCACTCGGCAGCCTCAAACCCTATATTCAAGTTTTTCAGCTTTGAATGGTACGACCCAGAGCCTGTTTCCGCATTGGTCGGCACTGTGAATATAAACACTTGTGTTGTTGATCCATCATTGTTGTCTATTAGATGTGGTGTCCTCCGTGCAGCAAATATCCCCACTCCATTGCCATCGTTGATATTGGAATAAACAACCCTATCCTGTACTATCGTATTCGAAGGCTCTGTCGATTTGATATATGCGTTCAAGTCCTCGTTGCACACGCTGAGCCTTATATCCACCGAATCGCAGAATCCCTTGGGAGCATTGTCCCCTCTGCTTCTCACGGCATCCACCAAGTCGGCAAAAAACGACGACTCGTATATCGCCGTAGTAACCTCGTTAGGACTTCCCGACTGTGAAACCGACGGCACATTTATATCAATATGATATTTCTGCGTATAGTCGTTATGCCTTTCTCCGTTGGCGTCCGGCTCTGTCAGATGGTAGTAATAGAACCGCACCACCGGCTGATATAGACGCGCCCGTACAAGCGGCTTCCATGCAATCTCGCATTTTGCAGGATTACCAGCAAATCTAAATTGGCTGTACGCAGGTGTCGAAGGATTGGGTCTTTCAAGCGCGACAAGATCTCTAGCCCTGGGATTCGACTGGTCTATCTTCTGCCCAACAAGCTGAGTCTCTGCCGACGCCACGACTTCTCCCGTCGTTTTGTGGCTCACAACTATGCGATACACATAGTTTGGTTGTAGCCAACCGTATGTCGGTGCAAAATACAACGGCTGGACACCTCCCGCAAACAAGCCTGTGTCCTTGCTGCGCAGCATATACTCCAATGTCTTAGTTTCTTTAGGTGCATCGCCTGTCTTCGTGAGTATGTTGTCCGCACCTTCGGTTGCTTCCCATTTTTCCAAAGTCACCGTTATGCTGTCCTTGGGATAGTATATTGAATCGCTGACCTGCGTGTAGTTGTAAAGATTCTCGCTTCCAAGATAGCACCGCTGAACCCTTACCCATGTCGTATCGTCATATTGATCCAAAACACACCACACCACGGGGACCTCTTTCCAATCAGCATTGGGCGAGAAATCCACTTTACATGAGGTGGTAAAGGTCAGAAGTAGTATTGCAACAAAAAGTATTCGTTTCATATTTTAATTATTTCGTTTATCACGGTTGCGGCACAGTGGCAACCGAACACTGCTGGCATATAAGAAATCACCCCCACCGTGGTTCTCTTGTTTTGCGACGGATCCTCAATCATAGCCGACTCCAAGATTTTCTCCGTCGAAAAAACAACTTTGAAACCTTCTCTAACTCCAAGTTTATGTAATTTCTTCCGCACCATCGCCGCCAATGGGCAGGTATGGCTCTCTGACACATCACTCACCTTGACCAACTCTGGATTGAACTTTCCTGCACTTCCCATGGCGCTCACCGTCCTCAATCCAAGCCTCTGCGCATGATAAAGCAGAAACACTTTTGGTGACAACGTGTCTATCGCATCCACCACGTAGTCGTACTTCTCCGCCTCAAGCAGTTCTATCATCTCTTCATCTCTCAGAAACACATTTTTCGCCACAACCTCACACTCTGGATTTATGTCCTTGAATCGCTTCTCAAAAAGCTCGGTCTTCGATTGTCCAACCGTAGAATTCAACGCGATGATTTGCCTATTTATATTCGAGACACTAACTTTGTCCCCGTCAACGATAGTCAACTTTCCCACGCCTGCTCTACACAGCATCTCCGCTGCATATCCTCCTACTCCACCCAATCCTACCACCAACACATGCGCACGCCCCAACCGCTCCATGCCGTCGGCACCAAGCAAAAGTTCACTACGTGATTGAAACGTGTCGCCCATATATTTGTAAGCCGAAACTTAAACCTTGAAACTTAAAACTTACAGCTTAAAACTCAAAACTTCCCTCCAATTCTCTCGTTCAACTTAATCTCGTCAGTCATTAGCCACGGGCGCAGTCCTTTGTTGCGATGCCACGACGGTATCCGCCCCATATTTTTAGCCACAACCTTCACATAACGCACATTAGGCTTATCCACATACACGTTTATCGACGTCAGCTGCGACATATTCATCGTCTCCGACTGAGGGTCATACGTTATATTCGCAGCCATCGGCTCTGAATACGTCACTCCATCCTGCGACACATACACATCCACCGCAGTAGGCGCAAACGCCCATGCATCCGGGTTATGTGCGAACCGCAGTTCTACACTTTCCAACTCTATCTCTTTTGTCAGCTCCAACACCACAGACATATCCGATGCAGAAAAACCAATCCATCCGTTCGAGAGGTTGTTCACATCGCCGTACTCTGCATCAAACAGCGCCGTCTGGTACTGCCGATTATATGGTGTGTTTGGTTTGTGGTCAAATGTGGTCGATTTTACATAGTCGAAACTGTAATGGCTGCGAGCCACAAACGATGGTGCAAATCCTTTCTTGAACGCCCTTGCCGAAACGATAGTTGACGACGATATTTTAATCGGTGTCTTATAGAACAGCGATGACTCGGTAGGCTCGCTTCCATCGAGCGTATATCGTATTTCCGCATCGGCAACTGCCGATTTTAGAGTAATCAGCATCGGTGCATTAAACCTCTCTCTGTCTTTCTCCATCTCTGGCATCGGCAGCACCCCCGACTCAACCGACGGATAGGATATTCTCCTGAAATCTTCGGCATTATTGTCGTTCAAGTCATAACCACGCAGATGTACCTTGAAGTTCACCTTGTGATCCTTAACCAATGCAGCATCAGACATGTCGTATGCGGCTAAAGCACTTCCCACACCAGCCATCTTGAAGTCAATATGTATTGTGTTGAGGTTCGACGCCTTCAGTGCAGAGCGGTTCTTTGCCGCAGATATCTGATGGTCTGTATATCGGCTCACTGTAAAGTTAAACGTCGTGTCTATCATATCCACAAACAATCCCTTCTGCCCATTCGAGAGGGCAAACCAACGCACATCCGAACGGTTCCCGCTTGCCTGTGGAATCTCATAGTCATACGACATTTTCTCCGCCTTCTCTTTATGGCTTCCCATATCTGCCCATGAGCAGCGATCCACATACGTCTCTCCCTTACGTCCAAACCAGCTCACATCGTTCAAACCGTTTGGTACCTGCGTTTCGAAGCCTATACGAGCAACATTCTTGATAGAAGACGAAATCGTGATGCTATTGTCCACTATGACATCTCCTGACGAGTGTATCGCAATCGTCTGCTTAAGGTCATATACAGGACTTCCGTCTTTGCTGTAGCTCACCATCGCATCTATCACTGCTGACGACTCATCGACCTGCCTGTAGTTCACAGCCTGTACCGAACGCGTCAGCTCCTCTGGCGTGAGGTGTCCCCAGTTGCGAACCCCATTGCGATCTACCACATCGTTCTCGGTAGGTGGACGCGTAATTGTTGAACGCAGCGGTGATTCTACCATCACGACTCCGTCGTATGAATATTCACTTATATCCGCAGCGTCTAAGTCGTATTTCATTTTAAAACGAGGCCCTGTTAAGGTCAGCACGCCTTTCTTGCCATTCTGGTCACCTGTGACCGCAGCCGACAGTTTTCCAGAATTCTCAAGCGCAATCTTATCCAATCGTTTTGTGGGCAAAGGCATTTCCACTGTTGCCAACGTTGTCCCCTGCGGTACAGCCGCAGTGCGAGTACGTTGTTTCACCGAAAAACGCACAAACAGTTCCTCTCCTATATACAGGTTCAACACTGGCATCTTAAGCCTAAACGTCTTCGAATCTCCCGCAGACAACGCCAGGTCTATCTCGCCTCCAACGATATGTGGTTTTAGGTTTGAAAACATATTGTATTCCAGCACATAATTGCCCGTCGCATTTACTCCGCTACGGCAACTTATCACAAATTCACAGGCATCTTGCGATACACTCACAAGACGCACGTCGAACGGACGGTATATGTTTGCCAACTCCTGAAGATACGGCACACTGTTCTTTGCATCCTCGTACAGCCCCCTGCTTTTTCTATCGCTTTTCAACGCCTCTGCATACGAGTTTACAGACGCCCACCATTCTACAAAACCACCAAGAAACTTACTGTTGTCCGACACAAGCTTCCACAATGCCTCCATACCCCCAAATCCGTTGCCTGCCAAGATTCCATACGAGTTCAACAGTATCGGTCTCGACTGCTTCTTAACCGCAGCCGCTTTCAACGCATCGGGGTCGGTTTCTGTTAGCGCCACTATGTCAGTATTCTCAGAATAACCCGCACCTGCAAATATCACTGGGCGCCCCTTGTCTTTCTGCTTCAACGCCGCGTATGCACGCTCCATACACACACCATTGTCTCTTCCCGAGCCTAGAGACCAGGCTATGATTGACGGGTGGTTTTTCAGCGGTTCATACATATTTTGCACCCTTGCCACAAAAAGGTTCTCGTAGTCTCCATCCGTGGCTATAGCCTTCTTCTGAGTAGAGTATGGCTGTATATTAGCCTCGCACACCACATAGAATCCATATTTATCGCAAAGCTTATAAAACTCGTCGTCGGCTGGAGAATACACTGCCGTTCTTATGGCATTGATGTTGTTTCTCTTCATCTGCACCAAATCCTTTTCCATCTGCTCGTATGTCGGTTCACCTCCTGTTGCGATGTCGTAGTTGGCGTATGCCATTCCACGCAACTTCACTGGACTTCCATTCACAAGCAGCTCCGTACCCGAAATCTCCACCTTGCGGAACCCGAACTGCCCTCCCGTCACTTCTATGAGGTTCATATTTTTGTCGCGAAGACGCACTATCACTGTGTATAGGTTAGGCGTTTCTGCAGTCCACGGTTCTATGCCTGCAAAGTCGCGCTTTAGCGTTGCATCCACTTCGCTGCGCTTGTCAAAAGCCACCCACTTCGCCATTTTGTCGAGTTGCTTGCCCTGCGGCGTCCATATCTCTGTTTCGAGGTAATACAGCCCGTTTTTCGCCTTGTTGGCAACTGTGGCAGTTATCTGAACCTCTCCTATCGTGGTCTTCGCATCGTAGTCTGTTACTATCTTGTAGTCGTTTATATTAACCGTTGGTTTCAGCACTATTGCGACATCGTGGGTTAATCCGTTAAGCGAGTGCGAATAGTCGCTTTCCAGTAGCGAACCATCCGACAATCCCAATACCTGAATGGCAATGGTGTTAACCTTGCCATATTTCAAATGCTGCGTGATATTAAACTCACTCAGTGCCCGTGAGTCCTCGCTGTATCCTGCATACACGTTGTTTATCCATACATAGTATGCCGATTTGCCCTGCACTTGCAAAAACGCCTCATACCCCTTCCACGTACTACTCACATTGAACTCTCTATAGTAGGTGGCAATATAGTTGCCTTTGTCTGGCAAATCAGTAACATTGCCTATTTCTGGTATTTTCGCCACCTCACCTTTGTAATGCCACACATAGTTAGGCACGTTGATTTTTCCCCAACCACTTACGTCTAGTTTTTTGTTTTCCATATCGGGGCGAAGCCCGACTGCGTTCTGTATGTCAAAACTCCACTTGCCAGAAAGCGACACATAGTATGGCGATGAGCGATAATAACCCTTTGCAATATCGTTCTCATACTCATATCCGACGACATTGACCCGAGGATACAGTTTATGCTGTTCGAACACATCAGGGTCACTCCATTCCGTCAGCACGGGTGCCGCGGATCCTTTGTCATTTTTCTGTGAATACACACTGAACGGAATCATTATCGCCGTCAGCATGGCTATAGCAAGCATCTTTCTCATACAAGAGCGGTTAAGTTATAATTACTAGAACATCACTCCTAGTCCGAATCGGAAACAATGCGCCGCCCACGCATCCTGCGCTATGGGCTGCTTGTCTGCCGTAAACACACTGAATTCGTTTATCATAAAGAAGTGCCATCCGATATATGCATTTAATGCAACCTTACGCGAAATCGAATAGCGACATCCAACGTTTACACCTGCAGTCACACCACCTTGGTCTATGCGCATTTTGTCCCCGTTGCTGTTTGTCCCTGTTTTCTTCAATGGCAGTGCATAGCCTGCAAAGAGTTCTGTCGTGGGTGTAAGTTTGGTATCCATATAGTGGGTGCGGAGCGCAACCGTGAACGGTATCTGGGTATATACACCACTCATATCGGCAAGAAATCCTACTCCGAGTTCCACACAAGTCTTAGGCCTTATCTGAAAGCCACCGCTCATGGTGACTCCATTAAGCACAAAATTATAGTCAGTACGGTTCAGGTTGGTGAGCAGAGTATAACTGGCCGTGCCGTAAAATCCATACTCTCTAAAAACCGTATGCTGACTGAAAGCTGCCTGCATAACGCATAGCATCGCAGCCAAGAGTGCTATCTTTTTCATATCCGATTAAACACATACACTACCGACACTCTATCCTGCCGGTAGTGTATGCAAAGTATGTGTTTATTCCATGTTTTTCAGGTTCGGCGACACGATGAGTTTAGCCTCGGTGGCAGCCTGTACCTGCTCAACGGTGAATTCAGGATTGATTTCTGTTAGAACAATGCCTTCCTTCGTGATTTCCATCACGCCCATCTCGGTGATAATCATGTTCACCTGACCTTTAGCGGTAAGAGGAAGCGTGCATTTCTTTAAGATCTTAGGATTGCCCTTGGCCGTGTGCTCCATAGCGAGGATAACCTTCTTGGCACCCACGAGGAGATCCATAGCGCCACCCATACCGGGGGTTTTCTTGCCAGGAATCATCCAGTTGGCCAGGTCGCCCTCTTCGTCAACCTGCATAGCGCCGAGGACACTAACATCGACGTGACCACCACGTATGATACCGAACGAGGTAGCACTGTCAAAAGTGGAAGCGCCAGGCACATGGGTGATATATCCACCACCTGCGTTGATGAACCAGGGATCTTCTTTACCCTCTTCGGGGGTGGGTCCCATGCCAATCATGCCGTTCTCCGACTGGAGGACCACATGCACGCCTTCGGGCAAAAAGTTCGGGATAAGTGTCGGCAATCCGATACCAAGATTCACAACATCGCCGTCGTGCAGTTCCTTGGCAGCACGTTTTGCGATAAAGGGTTTAATCTGTTCTTTTTCCATGATAATTATATTTTTTCAGTATTACGTTATCTCGTTATTACGTTATCACACCACAACATTGCAAAGTTACTTCCAGCCTCTCTTCACCATCTCCTGGGCTATATACGATGCTTCGTCGTCTGCGAAGGTGTTGGGACCGAATCCTGCATCATAACCCAATTCCTTAGCCAACTCGTGGCTGATACGCGGACCTCCGCATATCAGTATCACCTTGTCGCGCAAGCCCTCAGCCTCAAGCATCTCAACCAGTTCCGTGAGATTCTTGATATGCACATCCTTCTGTGTCACGGTCTGGCTGACGATAAGTGCATCGGCATGAAGTTCAATGCCCTTGGCTATAAACTCCTCGTTGGGCACCTGACTACCTAAATTGTAAGCGTCTATCATATCATAACGTTCCAAACCATAGTGTCCAGCGTAGCCCTTCATGTTCATGATAGCGTCGATACCCACCGTATGTGCATCCGTACCTGTCGAAGCACCCACAATGACAATCTTGCGACCGATATTCTGACGTATATACTCGTCGCACTCATGCATATCCATCTTGTCACTCTCCACCTTCGGCACGTGGATGGCCGTGTAGTCTATGGTGTGGGTGAGCGAACCGTAGCAGTTCATAAAGCAGAAACCCTCGGTCAACTCCTTCTGATAAACCACCAGCGGATTTTCAAAACCCATCTTCTTAAGAAGTTGCTTGGCGGCCTCTTCGGCCTCAGCCCCAGCAGGCACAGGCAGCGTGAAACTGAGCTGCACCTTGCCGTCGTTCATCGTATCGCCGTATGGCTTTATCTTGGTCAGGTCTAAGGTTTTGTCGTAATCCTTAGCCTCCATCGAATACAATCCTTCGCTCATATTATTTCTTTCCTTTTAAAAGTTCAACAAACGGGTTGAAATAGTGCTCGCCTTTCATAGTCACACCGTCCAGACCCTTACCACCGTTCTTCGGACGCTTCACATCGGCGAAGATACCTTTCTCCAATGCGGTAAACAGTCCTTCGCTTTCCATATTCTCGAGCAGTTTCGTAGCCTTGTCTAGGACTTCTTTGGCACGGTTTTTAATAATTCCGCCATCCTTGAACTCGACTTCTTCTCCAATGTCCTTCATGTTGTTGAAGATATACTTGGCGTTCTCAATCGAAAGGTAGCGGTCGCTCATAAACGGCGTGTGAATAGCCTCAGTCGGCATACCCAGCAGCTGCAGACCCTGATGAGTCCACTGTCCAATAATGTTGAACAGGGCATCCTGTATATGTCCACGGAAGATGTTTCCAGTCATGAACTTCGTCGGCGGCATGTATTTCAGCGGCGCCTTCGGGAATATCTCTCTCAGCATCTGTGCCTGAGCCAGCTCGTAGAGGAATCCGTTCTCCAACATCGGGTCCATCTCGAAAGCATGTCCAAGTCCCATCTGCTCCTCTGGCAATCCTGCCGAGAATGCAAGCTGCTCGTTGATGAAGTCCGACGCCAAAACCGTATGAGCCTCCTCATACGCATCGGCGGTGGTGAGATAGTTGTCCTCACCGGTGTTGATGATAACGCCGGCAAAACCGTTGATGATACGTGAGAAATACTGGTCTATCAATGTACGCTGCATGTTGATATCACGGAAAAGAATTCCGTAAAGAGCATCGTTAAGCATCACATCGAGACCTTCCAGAGCTCCCATCGCAGCAATTTCTGGCATACAAAGTCCAGAGCAGTAGTTGCATAGGCGGATGTAACGTCCGACCTCTTCTCCCACCTCATCCAACGCCTTGCGCATGATACGGAAGTTCTCCTGTGTGGCGAACGTGCCTCCGAAACCCTCAGTGGTAGCGCCGTAAGGCACGTAGTCAAGAAGCGACTGTCCCGTGGTACGAATCACGGCGATGATGTCGGCGCCTTGACGCGCACCAGCCTGCGCCTGCACCACATCCTCGTAGATATTACCTGTGGCAACAATGATGTAGAGGTAGGGCTTGGAGCCCTCGCCTATTGTCTCAATATAATGCTCTCTCCGAAGTCTTCTTGTGCGTATTTTTTCAATAGTGGCATCCATATAAGGCTGCAGTGCCGTCTTTATCTCGGCCTCTTTGTGCATCGGCAGCTTGGTGATGTCAATCGTACCCTTGCTTATGGCTTCAGCTATCTCTTGAGGAGTTTTTCCTGTCTCCAGCACTGCGTTGCCAAGGAAATACATGACGCCTTCGCCAAGCAACCCGTTAGTTTTAAGAGAATCGACAACCACGTTTGGTAGTGGCACTTCGTTTTCGTCGATGCCGTCGATACCGAGAAGACGGCAGATGGTGCGCTCAACCGCGACGGTGGTGTATCCGCCGACAAAGTCTTGCACTTGTCCAGCGATACGTTTGGCGACGTCGCGCGCATGCTCCACTTGATTGAAATCAAGTCCTACTTTACTTTTCTGCATCAGTTGTATTATATATAATTTAAGACTGCAAAGATACAAAGATTTTTGCAATCATAAACATTCGCAACACAAAAATAAAAAAAGCGTGTCAAAAACACGCTCTATCATTCATTTCTCCGCCTTCTACAAGTCTTTCCGAAGCCCCGTCACTCACATATCTAAAAACCTGGTCTGAGTTCAGCGACTTTGCAGTGACTTTGCTGTGACTTTGCAGTGGCTTTGCAGTGGCTTTGATACCCACCGACATCACTCATCACTTACCAATAGGCTTGTCCTTCTTCACAATCACCGCGTTAGGATATTTCTTCTGGTCGAGCACAAACACTGCGTCGCTCACCCCGTATTTTATCTTCGTCGCCGTCATCGTGAAGCCTACAACACCGTCCTTGACAGACATCTGATGGAACGAGTAGTCGCTCTTGTTCACCACCATCACGGTTTTCTTCGGCATCTCCTTGTCCTTCGGCTCGGTGAATGTAATCTCATACCTGCCGTCCTTCTCCTTCATCTTGGCCTTTTTATACTCGTTCCCCACATCAAAGTCCAGGTCGTATTCGCCCTTTTTCTTGCCCGAAGGCTTATACACCAGCACAGAGTCTTTGTCACCCTCTTCTATGCCGGGTTTGAACACCCACACCTGCTTGCCGTCGTCACCCGTCTCTGTCTTTATTTCGCGTCCCAACACTTTCATCCGCATCTTCGCCAGCGACTTCTCGCCCTTGCTGTACATCTTTATCGTCCCGTTGAACGACACCACCGCCTTAACACTCAGGTTCATGTCCATCTCCACACCCGACGGGTTGTGCATCTTCTCGGCACATTTATTCAACACATCCTCCACTTCGGCCGGAATCTGTGCCTGCGCAGCCATTCCCGCCAACACGAACGCCAAAACCCAAAAATACTTTTTCATAACATTGATTTTTATACAATTATACATTCAAACTATTTCTTTTTTTTCGGCAACTTTATCTCACCGATTCCGTGGTTTTTATGGAACTTGTTGAGATCCACGTCGCCGCTTATCCCCTTCACTCTCCCCGTCTGCGAGTGCTGCCACAGCGTAAACCTCGTCGAGGGATACCGTCTGTAGTTCGCAATGAATATATGGTAGTCTTTGTATTTCTTCCCGCTGAAATGGTCCCAATAGACCTTTTCGCTCGTATATATCAGCGGTTTCACACCATACTCCTTCTCCATCAGTTCCAGCAGTTTATCCACCCTCGCCATATACAAGTCCTTGTTGTACCGTTCCTCTATGTCCAGCACAGGCACCAAGTCCTGTTTATCCTTCTTCACCACCGCCTTGAAGTTATTAAACTGCTGGTAAGCAGTGGTTTTCTTACTATACAGATGATAGCTTCCCACCAATATCCCTGCCGCCCGTGCACTGTCGATGTTTCTCTTGTACATCGGGTCCTGTATCGACGTTCCCTCCGTTGCCTTGATATACACAAACTTCACCTTACCGCTCGCCTTCACCTTCCGCCAGTCTATCGTCCCCTGGAACTTCGACACGTCTATACCTTGCGCCCGCAAAGGCATGCCAATGCCCACTGTCAGCAGTGCGGCAACGGCAAGTGCAACAAGCCTCAGTCTATTCGGCCAGCTCCCCATCCCTGACTCCGTCAAATTTGAAATCCAGCAAACTCAGGTGGCTGTCCGCCTTCACCTCAATCCAACGCTTGTATTTCATCATCCATTTCAGCCTCTGCGACACAAGTCCCTTCGTCAAGTACGCCTGCACATACGGATGCGCCTCTATGACTATGCGCTTCGACACATTCCGACCCACATGGTACTTTATGTCCGCCTCAATCTCATCCACCACCACCAGACTCGACTTTATCTTCCCAGTCCCGTCGCACAGCGGGCATTTCTCCTGCACATCCACCTCCACTGCCGGGCGCAGACGCTGACGCGTAATCTGCATAAGACCGAACTTACTGAGAGGCAAGATAGTATGTCTGGTTTTATCCTTCTTCATCTCCTCGCACATCACCTCGTACAGCTTCTTCCTGTTTTCCGCCTTCTGCATATCGACAAAGTCAACGATAATAATACCTCCGATATCGCGCAGACGAAGTTGGCGGGCGATTTCGATAGCAGACTCTATGTTCACTTGCAGCGCCGTGTCCTCCTGCCCGTTGCCCGACTTCACGTGGTTCCCGCTGTTCACGTCTATCACATGCATCGCCTCAGTGTGTTCCACATACAGATACACTCCCGACCTTATCGTCACAATTTTCCCGAACGCCCTCCTTATATCCCTCGTGATGCCGAACTGGTCGAATATCGGCGTCTGCAACTTGTAGTACCTCACTATCGACTCTCTCCCTGGCGCCACACTCTTCACATACTCCCTTACCTCGTTATACACCTCCTCGTTATCCACATACACCGTGTTGAAGTCGTCGCTCAGCACCTCCCTCAGCGCAGCCGACGCCGCGCTCAGCTCCGACACCAGTTTCTGCGGTGACGTTACACGTTTCAGTTTGTCCGTCATCTTCGCCCACTTGCCCATCAGGTCGCGCATGTCCGCATCCAGTTCCGCCACCGTCTTCCCCTCGGCATTCGTGCGCACTATCACTCCGAAGTTCTCGGGTTTGATGCTCTGCACCAGCCTCTTCAACCGCGCACGCTCCTCTTTCGACTTTATCTTCTGCGAAATCGATATCGTGTTCTCAAACGGCGTCAGCACCACGAAGTGCCCGGCCATCGACAAGTTTCCCGTCAGCTTCGGTCCTTTCGTCGAGATAGGTTCCTTCGCCACCTGCACCAGCAAAAACTGTCCAACCGACACCGTCGCACCTATGCTCCCGTCCTTCGCCAAATCAGGCTCCAGCTTAAACGGGCTGAGC
Source organism: Bacteroidales bacterium (assembly GCA_017616895.1). Classification (GTDB taxonomy): domain Bacteria; phylum Bacteroidota; class Bacteroidia; order Bacteroidales; family P3; genus Colimorpha. The sequence continues at coordinate 39,434 of JAFZXE010000024.1, read as the reverse complement.
GTTCTCATCCCAGCGTTCCCGTTCATCGCCTGCCGCATATACTTGCTGCACGAGTTATAGTACTGACCCAAATCCAGATAGTGCATGAAACCGTCCTGCTCCTCGTCACCCAAATCGACAAACACCGCGTTCAGCCCCTGCATTATCTTCTTCACCTTCCCGATGAATATGTCACCCACCGAGAACTTATTCCCGAATTTCTCCGTATGTAGCTCCACCAACTGCTTGTCCTCCGTCAGCGCTATGCGCACTCCCGTCTCATTGGCAGATATAATCAATTCCTTGTTCACGAATCTCTACTATTAATTGAATATTAATTTCTTCACAACAACCTACACACTTCCTCATAGTCCCCCACCACGTTATACCGTTACTACGACACTCACCATCCTCAAAAAAACACACCAAAACCCACCCCACTCAGCTCACTTCTCACCAACTCCACACAGTTTCCCCGCCACACTCTGGTCACAGGTCACTTGATCCCACACCCTAACGGGTCACTATACATCACCCCATCTCAGTTCACTGGTCACAGCTCACAGTTCACTTAATAATAAAACAAACTACACGCCTGCGGTTTTATCCGTCGTGGCCGTGTAATTTGTTTTATAAAGTTTGTTAGATTAAAGAGAGGCTTCAACCTGGAAGCTTATCTCTTCTTATGTCTGTTCTTGCGCAGGCGTTTTTTACGCTTGTGCGTGGACATCTTGTGTCTTTTGTGTTTTTTTCCGTTAGGCATAACTGTTTCTTTTATTGTTTATTATTTCACGTTTTTCTTCACGTCGTTCATAAAAGTCTTGGCAGGCTTGAATGCCGGGATATTGTGAGCCGGGATAAGAATTGTCTGGTTCTTCGAAATGTTACGGCCAGTCTTCTCGGCGCGTTTTTTCACGATGAAGCTACCGAAACCACGCAGATAAACGTTCTCGCCTTCGGCCAACGACTCCTTCACCACTGTCATGAACTCTTCAACAGCTGCCTGGATAGCAACCTTCTCAATGCCAGTTTTCTGAGCAATGTCTGTTACAATTTCTGCTTTTGTCATTTCTTAAAGTATTTTTCTGTTTATAAAACTTGTTTTTTCAGTCGAAACGAGTTGCAAAAGTACTAATAAAAAATGATTTACCTAACAATTTTATATTTTTTCAACAATTTTGCCACTAAAAGACTGATAGTCAATAGTATTTACAAATAATCATTTTTGCCTTTCCGAATCAATTATGACAATCCGATATGTTGTGACAACCTGAAATTCACTTCCGTTCCTTTCTCAAAAAAGTCACGTAGAACAGGAAGCCAGCAGCCACGACGAACACAATGTTCCACACCCAGCCCAACGAGGGCAGCTCTTCGGGCGAGAAACCTATTATATCCCTATGATACAGGAAAAACAGCACCACTATCAGTGCATTGTTCAGGAAGTGGGCGCAGATGTTCACCACCACCGAGCGACCATAGTAGAACAGGTATCCCAGCAGTACACCCATAATCACCCTCGGCACAAAGGCATACACCTCGCCGTGCGCAAGGCTGAAAAGGATAGCCGTCACCAATATCGCCACATGCCCGTTCTTGAACCACTTGTGGCAGGTCTGCTGCACCACGCAGCGGAAGAAGAGTTCCTCACACACCGCAGGCACAAGGGCGATAATCAGTATGTTGAGCACAAGTCCCGCGACCGACGTGTCGGACATGAACGCCTCTATCAGTTTCTGGCTGCGCTCGGTGATTTGGCGCAGTATTCCCTCTAGCGGCTCCGCAAAGTGCCACCCGTCGTTCCACTGCGTCACCACGTCGATTACGGGCACCAACAGCAGCATTATGGCCATACCCGCAAGAGCCTGCACCCAACTGTCACCGCGAAAGTCGGCTTTAAGGAAACCCCGCTCGTCGCTCTCGTAGAAAAGCACGAACAGCACCACAGGCAGCAGGAACGTAAGCAGCTGCGTGCCGCACTGCACCCACAGCAACGTGCGCGTATCCATTATGTTGCCACCGAACATCGGCACAAGCAACGTGAGGCACGACGCCACCAACAGCATGCCTATAAACATGCCAAAGAACGCCAGCAGCTTCAGAAAAGGTCTTGTCTTAGGGAAAATTGGAGTGTGCATAATCTTTAATGTAATTCGTTAATAAAAAGAGGAGTCAAAAGCAGGCTTGCCTTCAACTCCCGTCTTCCTTGTGACCCCGGCGGGATTCAAACCCACGACTTTCGGAACCGGAATCCGACGTTCTATTCAGCTGAACTACGGGGCCTTTTTCTCTATTCCAACAATAAGTAACTTGCAACCGCACGTTTTATTGTGCCTACTGATTTATTTGTCACTTCACTCTGCTCGCAATCATATCTATCATTTCTTTTGCAGGCTGCAGTTTTTCCTTTATCTGATCCGCCTCCACATGGAACATGCAGTCGTAGTCACTTTCCTCTCTCATTGTTTCCAGTTGACGGAACAGCTTGCCATACTCGGACGATACCTGCTCCGTCAATACATAATTCTTGCTGAACTCCGCAAATGCACCCTTGTGCGATTTAATTAGATGTCCATCCTTTATCAGCAAGGCGTTTACTGCATGGAATACAGCATAGTACAACCTGTTTGCAGCACCACTCCACCTCTCGCGTTCAGCCAGCAGCGAGGCGTCCTCGTATGTGTTGACAGCTTTTTCAAGTTCCAGCTCAACCAATGTATTTCGTTTTTCCTCGTCTAGGCTCATCTCAATACTATTTTTTCTCTTTCCACATTGCTGTGAAAGGGTTCAAAGGACCACTTTTCCCAATCTCGCCTCGTGTATATATGCGGATTTATCTCTTCATCGATATTCACCCCAAGAATACTGAACGCATATACATAGTCGTCATAGTCGCCCGATGTTATCTTGTCCTTGTCAAGCAAAATGAGCAAATCATAATCGCTGCCATCGTGGGCATCCCCTCTGGCACGACTGCCGTAAAGCCATAGGGAACTACCCTCAGGCAGTATTTTCAAGGCTTTTTCTTTAATATGCCTAATCACCTCATGCTGTTCCATATCGCTTGCAAAGATACACATTTTTATTCAAAGTTTCGCTGGCATCCGCTCTAATATCGCCTTAATATTCCCAAACGAGCGGTCGCTTAACTCTTTCCAGAAGTCCATATACTGAGCGAAATGGTCAGGTGTCGCACCTGGCGTGTCGCTCACAATCCGCACCGACATAAACGGAACGCCTTTCAAGTAGCACACCTGTGCTATCGCAGCCGACTCCATATCCACCGCCAAAGCCTCGGGGAAGTCTAGCTTTATCTTCGCCAGAGCCTCTTTTGATGTGATAAACTGGTCTCCTGTGCACGTGAGCCCCCTTTTCACATTTCCTGCCGCACCTGCCATCGCAGCGTCACACAGCCTTGTGTCCGACTCAAACCGCGGCGGCAGCCCCTGCACCTGCCCTTTCTCGTTCCCGTCGCCGCACCACACGTCGTGGTAAGCCGTCTGCTCCGCAACCACTATGTCCATCACGTCCAGGCCTCTGTCTATACCGCCCGCCACACCGCTACTGATGATACAGTCCGGACGCTCCTTCTCAATCAGCCCCACAGTGCCTACCGCAGCGTTCACCTTGCCTATACCGCAGCGGTGCAGCACCACTGTGTTCGCACCAAGTCGCCCGCAGTCACCTCCCAGCATCTCGCCAAGCATACGGTACTCACTCTCCATAGCAATGATAAGTCCAATCTTCATATCAAAATATTTTTTGCAAAAATACGCAATATTACTGCATGTATATACTTTATGATGAAAATTATTCCATGTTTTCACTTAAATTCAACTTGGATGTGCGACACTTGATATACGCTATGTGATAGAAAATGCTGTATTATTTTTTTTGAAGACAATGTTTTGACAATGTGCGGATTAGCTATTTTCAACTTGACGAAAAATGGCAAAAATAGTGGTTATAACGTTTTATAAACCAACAAAATATGTTTACAGGTTTTGCTCAGGTTTTGCTCAGGTTTTGATTAACTATTGAGTTGAGCCAACGTAAAGACGACATTGGCTCGGTTTCGAGCCGACCGTGGGCCAACCTTGGGTTTGTTTGGGGTCAACCGTGGGTTTGGCGGTGGCCGACCTCGGTTCTGTATGGGGTCTGGTGGTGGGTAAGCGTGGGCCAACCGTGGGGTTGTTTGGAGCCAACCGTGGGGTTGTTTGGGGTCAACCGTGGGGTTGGTGGTGGCCGACCGTGGGCCAGTATGGGGTCTGGTGGTGGCCAACCGTGGGGTTGGCGGGGGCCGACCGTGGGTTGGACTAAGGACAAACGAGGGGATGGCGTGTATGGAATCAATCCACTCGCATATACCTAAATCGCACTTTCTGCGTTATAATATAGATTATGAGACGCTGGTTCATTGTCACCATATCCACCATTTTCACCGTTGCCGCCACGGCTCTGGTGTCCATTCAGATATGGCAGATTGAGCGCTCGGCGTCCATAAGCGACAGCCTCTTCAACACCAGCGTGACCGACGCCATGGACGAGGTCATCCGCAACCTCGCCGCCGACAAGCACAGCGAGAACAGTCCATCGCTCGACGCTCTCGACTACGACGCTCTCGTCACCTCGGTCAACGAAGCCCTACTTGTCAACGGTGTCGATCTGCTGCCCACCGTGGCGGTCAGCGACATAGGCATGACCTACTTCTACTTCTGCAGCAAACCCGGACAGGAGAAGAAAATGGCCGATTCGCCATTCAAGTACAATATCATACTCGACGACCGCGGCAACCCTGCCGACTACTACATCACCCTATACTTCTCGGACAAGGCCTTATACCTGATGAAGAACAGCAACGTGCTGGTGCTCATGAGCATCATGCTCATCGTCATCATCGCGATGGCCTATCTTACCATTACCCGCAGCATGTACAACCAGCGGAAAATCGACGAGATGAAGACCAACTTCATCAACAACATGACGCACGAGCTGAAGACCCCCATCTCAACAATACGCCTCGAAACCTGCTACCTGACCGAAAACATGGAGACCCCCGAGTGCGACACCAAGCACCACATCGAGGTTATTCACGACGAGAACGAACGTATGCTGCGCTTGGTTGAGGCGGTGCTGCGAAACTCGCGCATGGCCAGAAAGAAATTCACGCTGAAATACACCGAGATAGACATCAACCAACTGCTCGCCGACGAGGTTCAGCGCGCCCAAGTCCGTCTTTCCGACGCCGGAGGTTCCTCTTCTGAGGACTACACATCAGAGAAAGTCACCGTCTATGGCGATGCCGACCACCTGTCAAACATGATTAGCAACCTCATCGACAACGCGATAAAATACTCCCCCAAGAACCCTACCGTCAAGGTTTCAACCGCCATCGAGGGCAAATACATCCGCATCAGCATCGCCGACAATGGCATCGGCATCTCCAAAGAAGACCGCCGCCACATATTCGAGAACTTCTACAGAGTCTCCACTGGCGACCGCCACGACGTCAAAGGGTTCGGTATAGGCCTCAACTACGTCATGCAGGTGGTTAAAGCCCACAAAGGCAAAATCGGCATAGAAAGCGAACTCGGCAAAGGCTCCACCTTCATAATCCGCCTGCCGCGCGTCTAATGACTACTTGACCAGTCTGCAGTCAGACCTGTGGCGGAGATAATCACGCCATTCCAATCCTGTTTCATGGCTGAACGAACCGCACCCTTCACTTTTGGCTTTCTGCCTATTCTGAAATCGTCTCTGCATCTGCTCCACACTGCGGTATTGGTAGTGAGCGACTTCAATACGCTCTTTTGCCACCAATCCCCAAGGGTGCGGATAGCGCCAATGGCTGAGCCACACCAGCAACGGTGAATGTCGCATAAAACGCCTCTCTTCCCGTCTTTCGGGCAGAGCATAACGGATTCTCAGTCTGTCTTTCTCAAAATCGCCGGTAATAATACCCTCGTCAAAATCCTCGTGCGTAATCACATAATCGTCGCTGCGCTTCTTTACTGTGCGAAAATACCACGGCACATTCGACAGGAACGACCTCACATCACCTGTATATAACTCATCGGCATCAAGCCTGACGCACCACCAGTCGCCATATCGCATTTCTTTTCGAAAAGCCCTGAATGCCTTAGACCTGAGTCCGATATGGAATGGACCCTCATAACGCATGAAAGGTATTATCTTGGGTTCCTGTGAGGAGAGTTGGTTTATGGTCTCCCAAGAGCCGTCACTGCTACCATTATCAATCACAATCACCTTGTCGCTCCAACGGCATGCATCCTTCAGCGAAAGTGCAATAACGTCCACCTCATCCTTGACGACTAACAAACTATAGACTTTCATATACGGTCGCGCTTGTTAATAATTTTGAGCCAATAGTATTTCAGTGGATTGGAGTATTTCAACAGTTTCCACGGTCGCGATGAATGAGGGCGGTGAAGTACTCGATTGTCAAGCATCAGAAGGTTACGGAACCCCAGACGAACCGACTGGTGCGAGATGAACACGTCGTACCATTGCTTGTCCGGGTCAAGGCTTTCAAAACTGAATTTCTGGAGAAACTCGTTCGTAAGAAGTGTGCAGCAGAAACTCAAGCGTTTGGTTGTTGAGACCGTACCGCCTTTAAGCTTTCGTGCATACAAATATGGAAAGTTTATCTCACCATTGGAATCCACCGTGACAGCAGCCACTATTCCCGTACCACTTTTCACCTCAGCAGCGAGACGGTTAATGGTTTCGTTCTGAACAGTCACATCGCTCTCGACAACCACCAGATGCGCGTTTTCAGACAACGCTCGGCGCTGCGCATCCTGCAAAGTAAGTCGGTAGTTAGGTGACGGATGGTCTGTGGCATCTGCCCAATTGACCAGACGAAATCCGTAGTCGGCAGCCATGTCTGTCAACTCTGCCGTTGTCTCGGCAGAACTGAAATCATTGTATACGGCAAAATCTACATCCTGCGACTGCATCACCGCACGAATAGCATCACGTGCGGTATCCATGGAGTCCTTCACAGGCATTATGACAATCAACTTGCACATTTGTCCTTACCGTATAGATTATGTTGCCACAATGTCCTAATAGGTGATTGCTAAGGTCATCAGACTACTTGTCAACAACCAGGCGCACAGAACGCCCCACAGCACGAGTTCCCAAGTCGGAAGCGTTCGCATAACCGCTGAAGAAATAGAGGTCGTATGCATATGTGCCGTTGATATGCGTCGATGACCAATAATAGCCGTGTGTACCGACGTTTGATACCGTTGTGCCGTCACGGAATCCTGCAGCAGGGATAAATACAGCGCCTGCATCCTCCATTGCCGTCCACTGGGCAGCAGTATAGGCATTGGTAGTATAATCTGACGAGATACCAGGAGTGAATGTCAAACTAGAAGGCAGCACCCAGTTGTCGGGCAGGAGGACTATTCCATTGTAGGTGCCATCGATGACAGCCTTGCCAGACTTTCCCTGACGTGAGGTACTGGAGCCAAGCAGATAGTTCCACTCAGCCGAGGTGAGCGTACGCCATTTACCCTCTTGGTCACCACCTGCTGCGATAGCGTTGAAACGCCCCCAGTCTGCACTGTCGTTAGAGCCGAGGAGGTCGTTGCCGGCGTCACCGCCAGGATAATAGTCGGCGTTGTCAGTGTTGGTGGCGTATGGCAGATAGGCTGTGGCACCGCTGTTCCATCCGCTTGTACCCCACCCGAAAAGGTCTATCCATCCTGTGTAGGCGGCAGCGGCATTGGCATTGTCCGAACCCACAGAGACATACTGCTGCTCAGCAAAACGCCAAGTGTCGGTCGATGCCTGATACTGCAGGTTTCCACGAGAGAACTGAACCTGCTTGCCTCTGGCTACCGAAAAGAGACTGTTTACCGCCCCATAGTCGGTAAATCCACCTTCGGGCTCGTCGCCAGAAGTCTGCCCATCTGAAAGCACTACCACATGACAGATATCATATCCATCGCCATAATATGCCACAATATTGCACTCGCCCACCGCGACGGCTGTGACCAAACCAGTAGCGCTTACAGTCGCCACGCTAGTGTCGCTACTTTTCCACAATACTCGGGATGCATCGTAGATATTGCCTTGCTGCTGCAGCTCGCGGTCTGACGAATACTGGTGGCCGAAGAAAGAGGTTCCTCCCGAATAACCTGCATCGTATCCAAAGGAAAGCTGGTAGGTCTCCCCAACCTTCAATTCGACTTTTGACTGCAACAGGCTGTAGCTGTCATAATAGCTGTCCTTGATGCAACCCACAAGGGTGAACGAAAGGACCGCCACCAACAACGAGAACAATTTGAAGTACTTATTCATGATTATGCTTTTTAGGTTTCAATCAATTTTTGTCACATGCCAAACTCAGCATCCTCCGCCTTTTCACGGTATATCTTAGCCTTTGCCGGCTGTCCCAGTTCATCATATATCACACTCAAATTGTGGTAAGCATCGACATATTTTCCCCGCAAAGAGACTGCCTTTTCCAACTCTGCGACGGCTCGTGTTTTATCGCCCGAAAGATAATAGGCAACCCCGAGGTTATAATAAGACTCTGCCCTCTTCGTATCAACCGAGACGGCTGCCGTGTAGCACTTCACAGCCTCTGAATACCTTTTTAGGTGTATATACAGAGCCCCGAGGTTGTTGTATGCATCTATATACTTTGGCGATGCCGCAATAGCTTTTGTGTAGCAGTCCAACGCCTTGTCAAAGTCCTTCTGCTCCTGATAGACATAGCCCAGACTATTAAGCGCCAACGCATGCTTCGGATTCACCTCCACGGTTTTCTGATACCACTTCAAAGCCTCTTTGCGATCTCCTTTCATGTAGTATGCAATTCCGCAGGCATAGTACGACTGAGCATGATCGGGGTCGATAAGTGTGGCACGTTTGAACCATACAGCCGCCGAGTCGTACTTCTTGCGTTCGTAATATATCATGCCAATGTTGTGGTAGGCATCGACATACTTTGGAGCCTTGTTGACCGAGGTACGGAAACACTCTATCGCCTTGTCGTATTCATGAGAGGAGGCATAGACATTGCCCATGTCGTTATAGACCGTGATGAGCCTCGGCTCCAGTTCCACCGACTTCTTGTAGCAACGGATAGCATCGTCTGGCATTTCCAGCCTTGCGTATGCCAAGCCCATACTGTAATAGGCCGAAGCATATTCCGGCTGGATGCTCACCGCTTTGTTCAAATACGATATGCCTCGGCTATACTGACCTATATTATTGTATGCGTTGCCGAGATTATTGTAGGTAATCGCCGACGTACTGTCTATCGCAAGCGAACTGAGGTAGCACTTGATAGACTCATTGTTTTGCCCCAGACCACCGTATGCCACCCCCATATTGGTGTAGGCGTTTGCAAGGGTACTATCGATGAGAAGCGCACGACGACACCACCTGATAGACTCTTCGTATTGCTTCTTGTGGTTGCATATTAGCCCGACGTTGACGTAAGCGTCAGCGTACGAACTATCTACTTGAATAGTCTTCTTGTACCACTGCATAGCATCGTCGTATCGACTCATACAATAGTAAGTAAAGCCCATGTTGAAATATGACTCAGCATATTTCGGAGAAGCTTTGATTGCTTCGGTAAGAGTCGATACAGCCTTCTCATAGTTCTCTTGGCGAATAAAATCGATAGCCTTCTCATTGAGACTCTCGACCCCTTGGGCTTGCGGGCTCAAAGCCAACAGCCCAAACGCCAGTAAAACCAATATGTTACGCAGCCTCATAAACCTCATTTGGACACAAGCTCGTCAATAGCAGCACGCACCGCTTCACCACGAAGGTCCCTGGCGACTATGCTACCATTCCTGTCAATAACAACAATCTGTGGAATAGAGCTAAGACCCCATGCCTCTCCCGCTATCTTTTTAGAATCTATTAGCTGCGGGTATTCTATTTTCAGTTCCTTTACAGCCTTGTCGTGGTCCTCCGGGGTATCGGACACATCCACGCCAACAACAATGACACCTTTGTCTTTATAATCGTTATAGACACCTTTCAGCGTGTTTTCTATCTCCTCGCGACACGGCCTGCACCACGATGCCCAGAAATCGACGACAGCTATTTTCCCCTCAATCATCTTCGACAGCGACGACGACTTACCTGTGGCATAGTCAGTACCCTCAATATCTATATATTTGTGTCCTGGCTGCGTCGCTTCCGCCATCTTGAGTCCCGCGTACATCTCCGCCAGCGGAGCGAAGTTCTTGATCACCGGCTCTGCTTCCGAGAAAACACCTTCTAACTCATCGTAAGAAAAGCTCTGAGCGGCAATAGTCAGGACGTAAGCCCCCAGAAGGTCTTTTTTGTGCGACTCATAGACCTCCAGGCAGATCTCCTTCAGACGTGCCTGCAGCTTCTCGCTGGCCTTTTCATAGCGGTCAACAATATCACTTTGCGCATCTTCCGACTCTGCCATGAAGATTTCGCCCCGTATGGCTTCGCACTCTTCCGCAAGCCCTTTCAGCTCGTCGTTGTTGGCAAACGCGCTGAAATCATCGTTGAGTTTTGTACCGGAGATGCGGTTGCTGTCAGCATCGATTTTTATTTTACCTGGCTCGAGGAAGAAAATGACTGGCGTATAACCAACCCCCACGAGAGCAACAATGCGAGTGGAGTCAGTCTTGCCAGAGAAGATGGCCTTGCCGTCAGCCACCACAGTGGAGTCAATGGTTTCCTCGGTTAAGGCATCGAAGAGGTAGGCGGTCTCGCCATTGAAGTCCTCCATAACAGTAGCCTCGACATTGTACGAAGTACGTTTGCAACCAACGGTCATAAGAGCAGCCAAAGCCACTCCAAAAAGTGCCAAAAAGATTGAAAATGAGCGTTTCATATTATTAGTGTTTAATTATTTGCTTTTTTGCAAATTTACGGACAAAAAAGGACTTATGAAAAAAAAACATCTTTTTTATAAAAAAAAGCGTACCTTTGCATAATTATTTTCAGCAGTTTTTGCTACTGACACTGCGATTTTCAGGCTAAACGAAACAATAACGCAATCCCACAATAAAACAAACAGAAAGATATGTTTACAGACACCACAAAATTCATTGGCGAGGGACTGACCTACGACGACGTCCTATTAGTTCCAGGCTATTCCGAAATCCTGCCCCGCGAGGTATCGGTGGAGAGCCGTTTTTCACGCAACATAACTTTGAAGATGCCCCTTGTGTCGGCTGCCATGGACACCGTTACCGAAGCGGCTATGGCGATTGGAATGGCACAGGAAGGTGGCATCGGTGTGCTGCATAAGAACATGTCAATCGAGAGCCAGGCCAACGAGGTCATCAAGGTGAAACGCTCGGAGAACGGAATGATTGTAGATCCCGTGACATTGCGCAAAGAGGCACTGGTGAAGGATGCACTAAACCTGATGCACGAGTACGGCATCGGCGGGATACCCATCGTGGATGAGAACCAGATACTGATAGGCATGGTTACGAACCGCGACCTGCGTTTTGAACGCAATATGAACCGTCCGCTCAGCGAGATAATGATAACCAAGCTGATAACCACCCATGAGGGGACGACTTTCGAGGAGGCCACGGACATACTGCAGCAGCACAAGATTGAGAAGCTACCTGTCGTGAACGACAAAGGCCAATTTGTGGGACTTATCACTTATAGAGACATCATCAAGACCAAGGAGCGCCCCGACGCCTGCAAAGACGAGAAAGGGCGGCTGCGCGTTGCCGCTGGTGTGGGCATCACGGCTGACATGATGGACCGTGTCGATGCGCTGGTGAAGGCCGGTGTGGATGCTGTGGTGATTGATACGGCTCACGGCCACTCGATACGTGTGGTTGAAGCCTTGAAACAGGTGAAATCCAAATATCCGAAGCTCGACGTAGTCGTAGGCAACATAGCCACGGGCGAGGCCGCACTGATGCTGGCCGAGGCTGGCGCCGACGCAGTGAAAGTCGGTATCGGACCTGGAAGCATCTGCTCGACTCGTATCATTGCAGGAATCGGTGTGCCTCAACTCACGGCGGTTTGCGAGGTGGCCGGCGCTTTGAAGCAGAAGGGTTACGACATACCGCTTATCGCAGACGGCGGCATACGTTACAGCGGCGACATTGTGAAAGCCTTGGCCGCAGGCGCCAGTTCGGTGATGATAGGCTCGCTGGTGGCGGGTGTTGATGAAGCCCCGGGCGAGACCATCATCTTCGAAGGCCGCAAATTCAAGTCATATCGTGGCATGGGCTCGCTGGAAGCTATGCAGAGCGGCTCGAAAGACAGGTATTTCCAAGAGAAAGAGACCGACGTGAAGAAGCTTGTGCCCGAAGGCGTTGTGGGACGCGTACCTTACAAAGGCACACTGAACGAGGTGCTATACCAACTGGTCGGCGGACTGAAAGCGGGTATGGGCTACACTGGCAGCCGAGACATAACGGCTCTGCAACAAGCCAAATTCATCAGAATCACCGCGGCAGGCCGCACCGAGAGCCATCCGCACGACATAGCAATCACACGAGAGGCTCCGAACTATTCGAGATAATTTTAGTTTCAGGTTTCAAGTTTTTAGTTTCAAGTTAAGATGAAAAAACTCCTCACGACGATAGTGCTTGTGGCGCTGACGGCCACCGCATTTTGCCAAAAGACGGACGACCCTGTGATGTTCGAGGTCAACGGGCAGCAGATACGCCGGTCCGAATTTATGAAAGAGTTTCTTGCCTCGATAGGCAAAGACCCGTCGTCGCCCAAAACCGCCTGCACATACGAAAAACGACAAGCGCTCCAGGAATATGTGGAGCTGTTTGCCAATTTCAGGGCAAAGCTGGCAGACGCAAAAGCACGTGGTTTCGACACCATGCCATCGCTTGTAAACGAACTGAGGCAATACCGCAACGACCTCGCGGCACCCTATCTGCTTGACTCGACCACATTGCAGGAACTGCTGCAGGAGGCCTACGACCGCAACCACTACATTGTCCGTGCCAACCATATTTTGGTGCGCTGCAACGAGAACGCATCACCGGCGGACACGCTGAAAGCCTACAGGCACGCGACGGATTTGTACAACCGCGTCATGAAAGGAGAAGATTTCACCGCTTTGGCCAAGGAGGAAGAACAGCGCACAGACGAAGGTGTGGTGCGCGACGCAGAAACGGCCAGTACATACGTGGCTGGAGAGTTGGGGTATTTCTCGGTTTTCGACATGGTTTATCCGTTCGAGACAGCAGCATACAACCTGAAAGCAGGAGGAATTTCGAAACCCGTCAGAACACGTTTCGGATACCATATCATCAAAGTTATCGACAGGAAACCGTTCTATGGACAGACGAAAGTACAGCACATCTGGGTACGCGGCGGAGCCGACACTATAACAGGACAGAAAAAGATACAGGAAGCCTACAAACGATTGTCGAAAGGAGAATCGTTCGAGTCGGTGGCACAAAGCATTAGCGACGACCGCACCACATACAGCGACGGAGGAAGGCTGCCGATGCTGCCAGTCACAAAGCTACCGCCAGAGTATATCGAAAAGGCAGCCAGCGGAATGGCCGAAGGAACATACACCGAGCCATTCCACACAAGATTCGGATGGCATATCGTGAAACTGCTCCACAAAGACACAATCCCGCCATACGAGGATATGGTGTCAATATACAAGCAACGCTTGACACGAGACCAGCGCAACTCGAAACCCAAAGACCGTTTCATTGTCGATGCAAAGAAACGCTATGGATTCAAAGACTACACCCAAGAATACGCCAAAGGGAAGAATGGGAAGAAGAGCAACAAACCCATGGCAAACATGGAGACACTGATAAAAATGGTGAACGACTCGATATTCATGAAGCAGTGGGAATATGACGAGGCGGCACTTGCGGCAAACGACCAAACCCTCTTTACGCTGAATGGGAAAGACTATAAGCTGACGGAGTTTGCAAAATATGTAAAAGACCACCAAAGAGGAGAATTAAAACGCGATTACACAGAATACCTCAACTCACGATACAAGAGCTATACCGACGAGATGGTGATTAAATGTGCCAACGACAACTTGGAGCGAGACAACAGCGACTTTGCAGCCCTTATCAACGAGTACCGCAACGGGCTGATGATTTTCGCCTACAACGAGAAGATGATATGGTCGAAAGCAATGGAAGACACGGCTGGACTTAAGGCATTTTACAACATACAGCGGACAAAACGCGACATAAACAACCCAGCGGACTCAAACTATTTCTGGAATACACGCGCCAGAACCATGGTTGTGACAATTGCCGACAGCTCGTGTATAGCACCGGCAAAAGCAATAAAAATAGTTGAGAAAGCCAATAAGAAACGGATGTCACAAAGCGACTTGAAAGAGATGCTGACAAAGTCTGTGAACAAGAAATCGACAATAAGCAATCCCATATCAGTCGCATTGGAAACATTCGAGGAGGACAGACATTCCGAACTGTTGCGCAACGAATGGAGACCTGGCATTTATACACACACGTCAGGTCACGGATACAAAATATACGTGGTGGAACAGATAACGAACCCAGGGTTGAAATCGCTACAGGAAGCTCGCGGCTACTACATCACCGACTATCAGAATGAGCTTGAACAAGAACTCAACAAACGACTGCGCCAGAAATACAACGTGAAAATACACCAGGATGTGGTTGACGAGACTACATACTGATTAGCATACCTTGGAACGCACAATAGTCAACAATGTCGCTAAAAACCTTATTATATAGCACCCTGTGTTGCATGATTTTTGCAGCCTGCGGAGACAGGCAGGACAGTGACGTGTTGGCCGAAGCATGTGGCCACAAGTTGCTCCGCAGCGATTTGGACGGTGTAGTGACTGCAGGACTGTCAATGGAGGACAGTATAGCTATAACAGAGAACTACATAAACCAATGGATTCAGCAGACCGTGGTGCTGGATCAGGCTCAGAGGGAGATAAACAAAAGTTTTGAAAAAGAACTTGAAAACTACCGCTCAAGTTTGTTGACATACGAATATGAGCAATTGGTCATCGACAGGACACTTGACACCGTTGTATCAAACCATGAGCTGACGGAATACTACAATTCCCATCAGGACGACTTCACCCTGCGCACCAATATACTCAAAGCCATTTATGTGAAGTTTGACAAGGATGCACCGACAGTGAAAACCGTCACAAAAATGATGGCCTCCAACGACATCAGCGACAAGGAAATGGATTATATTCAGAAGGCGGCAATGCAGTACGGCAGAGACTACAACTTCGACGCCGACACATGGATTCCGTTTTTCAAGTTCCAGACCATGGTACCTATCACAACCTACAACGAAGAGCTGTATCTGAAAAACAACCGCAACGTGGTGATAGTGGACAGCTCGAGCGTATATATAGCCAAAATACTGGAATACCGCCTAAGCGAACAGCTGTCTCCCCTCTCCTACGAGACCGAGCGCATCAAGAATATCATACTTAACCAACGACGTATAGAGATTATCAAACAGATGCAACGCAACTTGCTGACCCAAGCGGAGAAAGAAGGCAAGATAAAAAAATACAAATGGACTCTTTAGAAACTGTTTTGAATTTATTCAATGACAATATTACAGCCTCTTGCCAGTGCTTTTTTAACTGTTTTTCGGTTACAATGCCCCCACATTGCGCTCTCAAAACAGTTAAAAAATCCCACAACAATAGACAATAATCTTATTCATCAATAAATTCAAAACAGTTTCTTAACAAGACAACACCATTCAGTAAAGCCATGAAGAAAACACTCCTGATACTTTTACTTTTGATTTTCAACTTACAGACATCCTTTGCCCAAAACGGCACATTGGTTGACGGTGTGGTTGCCGTGGTCGGCAAGAGCATCATCAAGATGTCGGATGTGGAGAATAGCTATGTGCAGTACCGCCTTCGTCAGGGTTCCGAAAATGCCCAGGAGACCCGATGCATGCTGCTAGAGAACATGATGCTATCCAAACTGTTGTTGCACAAAGGCGAGGTAGATAGCGTGGAAGTGAGCGACGATCAGGTAGAGCAGGAGGTTCAGTACTATCTGAAAAACTACGTCAGGCAGTACGGTAGCCGCGAGGCACTGCGTGACGCCACTGGCTACACATACGACGAGATGCATGACATTTTCTTCGACCAACTTAAAAACCGCAAAATAAGCCAGGAGGTAGAATATAAACTCACCCAAAATGTCACCATGACACCGCGCGAGGTAGCCGACTTCTACAACAACGTGAAAGACAGCTTGCCAGTAATTCCCGAAAGCTACGAGCTGTCCGAGATAATACTCTCGCCCGAGGTGTCGGAGATGGAGCGCGACCGAGTACGTACCGAACTCTCAGGCCTGCGAGAAAGAGTGCTCAAAGGTGAAAAATTCAGCATGTTGGCCACTCTCTATTCTCAAGACCCTGGGTCAACTGCCAAAGGTGGCGAGCTAGGTTTCTTCACTCGTGGCGATATGGTGGGCGAGTTCGAGGCAGCTGCATTCGCACTCAAGCCAGGAGAAGTGTCACCAGTTATCGAGACCAAATTCGGATTTCACATCCTGCAACTCATCGAGCGTCGCGGCAACACGGTAAATGTCCGCCACATCCTGATGATTCCCAAAGTGTCGTCAGACGACCTACTTAAGGCACGTATGAGACTCGACAGCCTTGCCCTGGAAATCCGCAACGGCAATATAACCTTTGCCGATGCTGCCCGACAGTACTCAGACGGTGCCAGCAAAGCGCAAGGCGGCGTAGCCACCAACGAGCTGACATCATCGAGCCGATTCACCAAAGATGAGGTTGCAGAACAGTTTCCTGGCGTTTCGGTGGTAGGTGTAGAAGTTGGCACCGTGACCAACGCCCTCTCTTTCAAAACAGAGAACCAGCGCGACGCCTTCCGCATTGTGCGGCTTGACAACCGCATACCAGAACACAAGGCCAATCTGACCGACGACTACGACCGCATAAGCAATGCGGCGCTGCAAGAGAAAAAGGACAAAAAGATAATGGAATGGTCGGCTAAAATGATAAAGAACACTTATATCCGCATAGCCGACGAATACAAGGACTGCAACTTCCGCCTGAACTGGACAGGGAAATAATTTTCAACTATCAATTTAATGGAACACTCTGACAAATCTTCCATCGACAATCTTGTCGCAAGATACAATTTGCTGAAAGGCGAAATAAACAAAGTCATCATTGGACAGAACGACGCTGTTGATAGCCTGCTTACGGCTGTATTTTCTGGCGGACACTGCCTCTTGGTAGGCGTTCCCGGATTGGCAAAGACACTTATGGTGAATACTCTGTCGAAAGCGTTAGGATTATCGTTCAGTCGCATACAGTTCACACCAGACCTTATGCCTTCGGACATCACTGGAACCGAAATCCTGGACGAGAACCGCCAGTTCCGTTTCATCAAAGGACCTGTATTCGCGAATATCGTGCTTGCCGACGAGATTAACCGCACCCCACCCAAGACCCAAGCCGCATTGCTCGAAGCCATGCAAGAAAAAGCCGTTACGGTGGCAGGAAAAGCCTACCGACTTGACGAGCCTTTCTTTGTCCTCGCCACACAGAACCCCATAGAACAGGAGGGTACATACCCCCTGCCTGAAGCCCAACTCGACCGCTTTATGTTCGACGTGAAGCTCGACTATCCATCGTTTGACGAAGAAATGTCGATTGTGAGAGAAACCACAGTAGATAAGGAGGCCAATGTAAATGTGGTGCTTTCTGCCGAAGACATCATAAACTATCAGCGCACCATCCGCCACATGCCAGTGGTCGATAACGTGTGCGAATATGCCGTGCGCCTCGTGACCTCAACACGACCGACTGGAAAAGGGGACACTCTTGCGGACAAATATATCTCGTGGGGAGCAGGCCCTCGTGCGTCACAATATCTGATTATCGGAGCCCGCACTCATGCAGCCCTGAACGGCAAGTACTCGCCCGACATCGAGGACATCCGTGCTGTAGCCAACAACGTACTGAGACACCGCATCGTACGCAACTACTACGCCGAGGCCGAAAACATCTCAACAGATGAATTGATTGGAAAATTGATTCTTGAACTGTGACCAGCGAACAGACAACCATTTCAATAAAACCTCTGAACATGAAAAAGCTCTTATCCATATCCATCCTGATTCTTTTCGGCATCCAACAACTGCCCCTACTTGCACAGACAGGACTCTATGTGGCGAGTGCCAAACCTGTCAAGGACATGAATAAGGTGTTGGCGACATACCCCGAGACATTCTATCTTGTGATGGAGTTTGGGAAGGACACAACGCTCACATTGAGCGACCTTGATATGCTGGATTCGGTATATAACTACGCCTTCCTAAACAGAGAAAACCCCAACTTTTACACAATGACTGTGGAGGGTTATGCCGAGGGCGACGAACAAACGATGGAGGCGCGCTGCAACGCGGTATATAATTACTTCTGCCGCCGGAGTTACTCCCCCTTCCCTATCCGCATAGCCTACAATCCCATACATTGCTCTTGCCACGGTGATACCGTAGAGTCTCTGCGCTATGAGGTGCCGGCAACTGTAAACGTACTCAATATGGCAGACCTGCCAGAAAGCCGCCAGACACTGAACAAAACCATACAACTGAAAGGCAATGTGCTGGTAACGTTCCGAAACAATCCTGACGAGTGCATCGGCACATCCAGAGGGTGCTTCCTGCCTGCCAACGACACAGTGATACACGGATACTATGCATCGCTGGCAATACAAAAAGGCGCGGTTTATGCGGTACAAAACACCAAAGACACATGCCCACCCCAGTTGGAGATAAAGATTGAGGAACACCTTGACTACAAAGAGATAGTGGAACGCTACTCACTGATACCACACAGGAAATATATTATTCTTCAAGCTGGATACGTCGTGCTACACAGCAACTCGAGCCGCAAGATTGGAGAATGTACGGCAAAACTGCCCGACTCGATATATGTACGATTCCCGTTCACTCCAGAACAATGGGCGGGAAAACTGAGAATCTATTCGAAAGTAGTGAACAACAAAGGTCAATTGGAATACAAGGCTCTCTCAACCAAAAAACTGAAATCCAAGGACAAGACAAAAATTACGGTGCAGTCGGCAATCAACGCCACGCAACTCGATACTGTATATCTAGGAAAACGCATACAACCCGACGAACTTAGCAGTTACTTCTATCCCGCAATATCGGAAGTTGAGGAAGGTTCGTTTGAATTCGGCAGAAAATACTACAAGGCGTTCCGAGTGAACAAACACGGCGACTACGAAATCAAGCCTGCTCTGAGAGACCTATTCCGCATTATAGAGCAGGAAGAGGACGACGAGGATGTTCCCCAACCCCCGAAGAAACCCAAGAAAGGCGCCGACGAAGAAATCTAACACACTAACGCATTCAAGCATTAACACAATCAAGCATTCAAAAAAGATGGCCTACTTGCAGACAGATGTGACCAAGGTCACAACGAGAGTGCTTCAGAACATGAAGCTTCACAATGAGAAAATAGCCATGCTGACGGCCTACGACTACTCGATGGCACGCCTGCTGGACGACGCAAAGATTGACATAGTACTCGTGGGCGATTCTGCCGCCAACGTGATGCAGGGCTACCAGACGACGCTGCCCATCACTCTCGACCAGATGATTTTCTACGGTGCCTCTGTTGTGAGAGCCATAAAGCGGGCGTTAGTGGTCGTTGATATGCCGTTCGGCACCTACCAAGGGAATTCTAAGCAGGCACTTGCTTCTGCCATTCGTATCATGAAAGAGACAGGTGCCGACGCCGTGAAGCTAGAAGGTGGCGAAGAGGTGCTGGAATCAATCTCCCGCATACTTACAGCAGGAATCCCTGTCATGGGTCATCTCGGACTTACCCCGCAGAGCATCAACAAGTTTGGCACCTACGCTGTTCGTGCAACAGAGACAGAAGAGGCCGAACGTCTGGTGAAAGACGCACACGTTTTGGAGGAAGCCGGATGTTTCGCCATGGTGCTTGAGAAAATACCCGCGACCCTTGCCGAGCAGGTAACAAAGGAAGTAAAGATACCCACAATAGGCATAGGGGCTGGCAGCGCGGTCGATGGGCAGGTGCTGGTGCTGCAGGACATGCTGGGCATCACTCAGCAGTTCTCGCCGAGATATTTACGCACATACGGGTCGTTCGGTCATGAGATAAGCAACGCCATCCGCCAGTACATCCACGATGTCAAAAGCGTTGACTTTCCGAACGAGAAAGAACAGTACTAACCAGACAGAATCAGCTGACAATCAATCATAATGCAGCTAGAATTGGCTGCATTTTTTGTATCTTATACACTACCAATAGTGTCAAAAATTGGGTTCTGCAAATGATACTATGCTAGGGGATGGTGAGAGCGAATGATAGTGAATAATAAACAGCTAAGAAACCGCTCTGTTTCGGCAAAAGGGAAGAACCGAAAACCATTGTTGATAAAAATTTATCTACAGATGCTTGTTTATTTCCCCAATAATTACTACTTTTGTCCTATTGTTTTCGTTTGTTACACATAGCATATAAACATATAACAAACAGCAACATAAGGCGTAATCAAAATAATTACACACATAAAATTTCTATCCATGAAAAAATTATTACTAGCAGCGCTCTTGTGCCTCTCTTTCTTGGGGTTGCGGGCGCAAACGTTGGATCCCAACTACATTGATGGGCATCTGTACTTCAAGTTCGTGGACAGCTACGATTTCCAATTCCGGGTGAACGAGGACACTCGTATCGAACCGCAGGAAATGAAGCAGTACTCGAGCTTGTTCGCTCAGTATGGGGTGACGCTCATCACACGTCCTCTTTACGCATTCAACGACCCTGTGACCGAGCGTATCATCCGCTTGGAATTCACAAACTACAGAAAAATCGATGAGTTCATCGCAGCTCTTGAGGCACTGCCAGAGGTAGAATACGCCGAGCGCGTCCCACTGCCGCATATACTCGTCAACTACAACGACCCCTATTCGAGTGGTTCATGGGGAAGTGCAGGCCCTTACCAATGGAACCTTACCATGATCAACGCACAAGGTGCATGGGATGCACAGGTGGCAAGCTCAAGCATCAAGGTTGCTGTGGTTGACAATGCAGTTTGGGGCTCACACCCTGATTTGCAGATCTCTTCGAGCAACCTTTGCTCCTACGGTTCGGGGTATGCCCAAACAGGCAACGCCAATCCTCCTACATCGGTGTCTCAAACCGAAACCTGCTCAAGCAACTATTTCTATTATGGCAACGGCTCATGCGAGTCGTATGACTGGTCACACGGCACCCACTGCGCCGGTATGGTTGCAGCAAAGAACAACAACGGCGTTGGAATCTCCTCCATCGGTGGTGGCGACGGTACTTCTGGCAGCGGTCTTACCCTTATGGGTGTACGCGCTGCGAACAACAGCGGATACCTCTACTACACCTCGAACGGTGTGACTTGGGCAGCCAACAACGGAGCCAAGGTCATCAGCATGTCCTTCGGTGGTTCAAGTTCAAGCCAGTCTGAGCAGCGCTCCTACACCAACCTCTACAACAACGGCATCATCCTTGTGGCAGCTGCTGGTAACGAGGGCGATGGTGACAATTATAAGAGCTACCCCGCATGTTACACTGGCGTTATAAGCGTAGCATCGGTTGACTATAACGGCAAACTGTCCTATTTCTCACAATACGGCACAGGCAAAGCAGACATCGCCGCACCTGGCGGATTCTACAACACCAGCCGCACCAACAACATCCTGAGCACGACCTACTGTAAAAGCCAGTATGACCGTATAATTCTTGGCACAGCGCTCACTGGCCAATACTACGACGGCATGCAGGGCACATCGATGGCCTGCCCGACAGTTGCTGGACTTTGCGGTCTGATGCTTTCCGCCTATCCGCAGATGACACCCGACCAGGCTCAGACCTGCCTGCAAAGCAATGCGCATGCATTGACCACTGGCAGCAACACAATTGATGGCAACGGCTATATCGATGCCGCAGCTTCGGTGAACTGCGCCAAATCGCTAGCCGCCGTACTGCGTGCGAACCCATCAAGCGTAGTTATTGCCAGCCGCGGAGGTTCAAAAACTGTGGAAATCACCTCTGCCACCAACCTTAGCAATACATGGTCAGCCTCTTGCAACAACGCTGCCTTCACTATCAGTCCCACCTCAGGACCTGGCAGCGGTGCTACCCAGACGATGACAATATCTGCCGATGCCAACGGAACGGGCTCTCCTATTTCAGGAACCATCACCATTACTCAGGGTACGGGATCCAACAGACAGACGGTCACAATATCCATCACACAAAACGACCAGTCGGACTTCTGCGGGACTATTGGTAACGAACTGTTCAATGATGACTCAATCACCTGTATCCGTGGGAACAGCCTCCTTGGTGGCATTACAGGACAACGTAACTATGAACAATACCAAATGCTTTTCGGTCAAAGATTTCCCAACCCAAGGGTTGGAACTGTTGACTCCTTAACCATAGCCTCATATCTTAATTCATCAACATCGGGCTCCCTAACCATTAAAGTTTACAATGACAATAACGGAGTTCCCGGTTCGGTTTTGGGGACAAAAACCGTCAACATGTCAAGTTTTGTCAGCGCTGCTGAGGGCAGTACCTCAAACATTTACTATGGCGAAGAGTTCGGTGTAAAATTCAACACCCCGATAGATGTATCCGGCACATACTATATTGTGTTTGATTTTTCGACAGTCACAGCCAATGCAGCGAACAACTTCGACATGTTCATATCAGATGTTATCGATAACTCTGCCACACAGGCGAACTATAACAATGGCGTCATTTACTATAGCGGAAACTGGTATTCCGGTAGTCTGTTTGGATGCAACTACTACGACATTGCTGTCTCTACCCACTTCTGTGAATCCACCGCACCTTGGCTGGTAGTCGATTCAAACACTATAGTTGCAACACCTTTGATGGGATCGGAGGATATCGATGTCTCCGCCAACTGCGACTGGACGGTATCATCAGACTGCGACTGGATTACGGTTTCGCCCGCATCGGGCACCGATGCTGCGACAGTATCCCTGAGTATTGCAGAGAATATGGGCGACGTGCGCGACTGCAACATAACCTTCACCTACGAGGGAGGCACAATAGTTGTGCCAGTCACCCAAATGGCGCACCAGTCGGGCTGCGACGAGGCTGAACTCTACGACTGGCAGCACTTCGGATGGTTTATAAACGCCGATACGACAGCCTGTCAGCTATATCAAGACTCCATCTACGCTGGCTTCAACTACCCATACGACGACGACAACACAATAGACACAGGCTACTATTACGGAACCAACACTGACCTGAACACAAGCGCGGCAGCCAACATGGTGCCCGTCTATGGCACAGCCATGGTCAACGGCGCCACATTCCAGTATGGCAGAACTGGCACTGGCGGCAGCGTGACCTTCAAGATGTGGGACAAGGATATGTCAGTGCTTGCCAGCAAGACCGTGAACATGAGCAACCTCGACTACGAGGCGGGCTATATAGGCGTGTATAGCTGGGATTTCGACAGTCCGATAGAGGTAACCGACACTTTCTATATCGGAGCCGACTTCAGCTCTGTAAGCAGCGGCTCGTTCTTCTACTTCTACACCAACTTCTGGTATTACGCACGCTCATACGATGGATTCATCAACAACGGCATGATACAACTGGATGGCACCGACTGGATTAGGTTCTACGGCACAATCGGAGCATTCCCGTCGATATGCTACAACGGCGGAGAACGCAATATAGATTTGGCCATTTATCAGATTGACAACGAAACCAACCGCAACCCAATAACAACTGCAACACTCAACCCAGGCGATTCTCTCATTGCAGTTTATCAACTCAAGAATCTCGGAGAAGCTCCATACCTAGACTCCACCAAGGTATCGGTTTTCCTTGACACTATCGAACTTGGCAGTTTCGCATATCCTCCGATGAACTTCTTCGCAGGTGGTTCTTTGACCGACAATATCGGTATTCTTTCTTGGGCAAACCTGATGACACTGGGCTATCGCCACAACGATGTGCTGAACCTCTGCATGAACGTATCTCATGTAAATGACACCTACGAATGGGTGGATATGGATGTGACCAACAACCAATCGTGTGTAGCATTTACCATCAACTGCCCGCCGGTGGTTAACACTACAACGGAGACGGCTTGCAACTCATACACACTAGGTAGCACGACCTACACCGAGAGCGGCGTCTATAGTGACACGCTCACCACCGTTAACGGTTGCGACAGCATCGTGACGCTGAACCTGACCATCAACCACGGCACATTCAACTCGCAGACAATAAGCGAGTGCACGAACTACCAGTGGCATGGAACCAACTATACCCAGAGTGGCAACTACACTTACGAATACACCACAAACAACTGTGCAAGCACTGACACGCTGCACCTAACCATCATCGGTGCGCCCACTGTTACCGTAAGCGGAAACACAACCATAACGCCTGGCAGCACCACCACACTGACCGCTTCGGGTGCGACCACCTATATATGGAAGCAAAACGGCAATACAGTTTCGACCTCGAACCCGTTCACCACTCCTGCACTGAACAACACAACTGTCTATACGGTTGAAGGCACGACAGGTGAATGCACGGGCAGCACGGAGGTGACGGTGACTGTTCAGTCGGCTCCGACCACATACAGCGAATTCAGCGATGCGGCTTGTGGAAGCTACACCTGGACACTCAACAACAACACAACCTACACCGCAAGCGGAGATTACTCATACACCATTGTCGGTGGCAACCACCTGGGCGGCGACAGCACCATAACGCTGCACCTGACCATCTATCCGAACCCGACAATAACCATTTCGGGCAACACGACGATAACCAGCGGACAGTCAACAACATTGACTGCCAATGGTGCGGTGAGCTACGTGTGGACATCGGGCAACAGCACCGTTTCGACCAGCAACCCATACACAACGCCTGCCCTCTATTCGAACACGAACTACACTGTGACTGGAACCGACGCACACTACTGCACGGGTTCAGCCAGCACGACGGTAATCGTCAGCTCGCCCAGCACGGTGTATGACACCACCTGGGTAAACGAGTGCAACT
This sequence comes from Bacteroidales bacterium, assembly GCA_017616895.1. GTDB lineage: Bacteria > Bacteroidota > Bacteroidia > Bacteroidales > P3 > Colimorpha. The sequence goes on along the minus strand of JAFZXE010000024.1, from coordinate 14,324 downwards.
CGTACACGTGGCATGGTCAGAACTACACAGCCAGCGGCTACTACACGTATGCCGAGGGCAACAACGTACATGTGCTTGCTTTGACCATCTACCAGAACCCGACCATCAGCGTGAGCGGAAACACCAGCATCTATACTGGACAGTCAACAACGCTGACCGCATCTGGAGCCACGAGCTATGTATGGACCTCGAACGGAGCGACTGTTTCGACCTCGAACCCATACATAACTCCAACTTTGAACAACACCACGATGTACACCGTAACTGGTACCGACGCACACGGCTGCTCTGGCTCGACACAAGTAACAGTGACCGTAAGCAGCGCACCGTCAAGCACTGGTGATACCTCAGCTGTTGCATGCGATTCGTTCACATGGGGACGCAGCCACCAGACCTACACCTCATCTGGCGACTACACTGCTATTATCCCCAACGCAAACGGTGGCGACAGTATATTGACTCTGCACCTGACCATCAACCTCAGCAGCACAATCGAGGAAACTCTTGCCGATTGCGACATAATCAACTGGAATGGTCACACATACACCCAGAGCGGTACATACACATTGAACCAGACCAATGCGGCTGGCTGCCAGGAGACGGTGACGCTGCACTTGACTGTGAACCCGAGTACTAACGAATCAGACCAGCAGGAGAACTGCGACGGCTTTGATTGGGACGTCAACGGACAGCACTACACTACAAGCGGCACCTACACATACACTGGCACGAACCAGTGGGGATGCCCGAGAGTTGTAACCCTGACACTGACCATCAACCACTCGGAGGTGAACAACATCTACGATACGGTGTCGGCAGGCAGAGCATACAGCAACTATGGCTTCTATGTGCCCAGCAGCGAAACTGGTGCTGCACAACCAGGCGACGTAATTGAGCGTTCACACACTGGTCTTTATACTATTCACCACTGCGACAGCACGGTGAACCTGTACCTGACAGTGGTTGAAAGCGGCCAGGGTGGTGGCGACGGTATTGACGACGTCAACGGCATAGCAATGAAGCTCTACCCGAATCCCGCAAGCACGAAGGTCGATATCGACTGCGAAGGAATCAGCGCGGTGCGTGTGTATGACATGGCGGGCCGCATGATAAGCGAGCAGACCAACCTTGTCGGAGACAAGGCTCAGGTAGATGTGGCCAAGTTTGCAGAGGGCATATACGTAATCAGCGTAATGACCCAGAACGGAACCGTGGTGAAACAGAAGATTGCTGTAAAGCATTAACCGACGCGACTACAAATCTGCGCCGTGTAATAACGAGAGAGCCGCCCGAACCAACGGGCGGCTCTCATTTTATATGAGGTACAAGTATGTTTTTAGGAGGCGCTATAATCTTGCACGGGACCAAAATCCATGCCATCGACAAGGACGCGACCTTTGGTGACACGACCAAGGAAGCAACAGTTGAGGCGTGCCTCGTCGAGTTTCAATAAGAATTCATCGTCGTAAGCCTCAGACAACGACACAATAAACCTTCCAGGTTCTTCTCCAAAAAGGAAAGAATCAAGACGTACTTCGCGAGGGGTAAGAATATCAAATCCATATTGTCCACCACCCATTGAAACAATGGTGGCGAACAATCCACCCAGCGACACCTCGGCGATATTCCGTACAAGTTGAGCATCGCGCATTGAATGGAGAATTAAAGAGATGTAGCTGCGCTCCTCGTCGTAATCGGCAAGGTCGATGGGGTTGGAGGTGAGGTGGAGGAACCGCTGAGCATAGTCGGAGTCGAGAAAAAGCGACGAGACGTTGCCCACCATATAAAGCAGCAGTCCTGTTTCAGAGAAGGAATCGGAGGAAAGAGGGAGCCGGACCATCTGTCGTGCAATGGCTGCACAGTCGGATACACGGGGCTCCCTGATTTCCTTGTGAGAGTTGTCGGAACCGCTGTATATGTAAGATTGGGGATTAGAAACATGACGCATGCCTTTGAGCCAAGCCAGCAGACTTTGTTGGCGTCCGTTGGACTCCCACATAGCCAACAGGGTGCTGATGTCGTCTATGACCGGCAGACGACCAAGGATAAGGGTCATCTCCTCATAGACCGGCCTGGTGATGCCCATGGCTTCAACAACGCTATCGTCGAGTTTTTCTTCCATTGTATAAAAAACGGAACTTGTGTAAAATAATTTTTCAAATATTATGTTTTTATATAATTATAATTTGAGCGGCAGTGACACTTCTATACGGCATTATAATCGGCGTTGCACTTGGGTTTGTGTTCGGGTATGGAGCATCGTTTTTTTCAATGATGCAAACGGGAGCGCATTACGGATTCCGCAAGACGCTGCCGATGGTATATGGCATCATACTTAGCGACGCCATCAGGGTGGCGCTGATGCTGGGGCTGCTTGCAAACATAGTGGGTCTAGACACCGTTGCTGGCATACTCAAGCGCCCGTGGATGCTAATATTAGGGTGCAGCGTGTTGATAGCAATAGGCATATACACCATGACCCGCAAGTCGAAACGGGTCAAACAGAAGGGCGGCGCAATAAAATGCGAGAGTGCGGACAACCCGCATTGGACTACCCTGTTCGGGCACGGCTTTGCACTCAACTTTCTCAATCCGCTGGCATGGTTTTTCTGGCTGACCGTAGTGATAGTGGTCAGTCCCCTGTTTGACAATGCGCCCACAGCGCGCATATATGTTTTCTTTACAGGCGTGCTGCTTGCAGAATTTGGGGTCAATATACTCAAATGCTGGTTGTCGTCGCAGCTGCAAAGGCTGCTCTCGGCACGGTTTATGAATATATTCAACAAGATTGTGGGGTTGATTTTGATTGGCTTTGCCTTGTACATACTCTTTGCGATGGTGATTTTCAGAGACCGCACGCCTGAACCCGACACACAGAAGGCAACGACGGTGATTATGGGAGTAATACCGCCGGAGATGCTTCAGGACAGCGGAACGGCAACACAGCACGACACGACTCAATAACAGAAAGACAGGGTGGTCTGCAGCCTGTCGGTCGGTATATAAAACAGATTTGATTATGAAATTTCTTATTCGCGCAAGCTACCCAAATTTCTATATGACGAGCCTCTTCGCAAGGGATGGGCGGAAACCGTTTGATTTTGACAACGAGTCGCCGGAGAACCGTCTGGCAGGAAACAAACCAGGAACGGTGATATATACCGACGAGGAGGGCGAGACACGCGAATTTCCTCCGAGATGGTATGATATTTACTATCTGCTCAAACAGCAGGGCGATGAAAAAGAGAGGTACCTGAAGATGCTGCTGGACGAGGCGAAGGGTAAGCAGATAGAGGAACTGGAAAGACGGCGCGACAACTTCCGCCGCGAATGTATAGAATATGTGGAACGGAATCCGCTGCACGACAGCGAGGACTTGATAACCACGCTGTCGAAAGGCGAATATACCGACCAGCAGATAAGCCACAAGGGACACATGCTGCTAGATTTGACGAGGGACTGCTATCCAGTGCCCGACTTCTGCATACTCACGGCGGCTCTGTTTCCGAAAGAGAATCTTTTTCAGGAGACGCTGGAAAAGGCAATACGAAACCTGGAAATCATGACAGGCAGCCGCCTTGGCGATGCCTACAACCCGCTTGTGTTCGCCATACGGTGCGCAATGCCTCAGTATATCCCAGGACTGATGCCCACACTGCTGAACATAGGTGTGACGCATACGGCATATAACGCCCTGCGTCATCGCCACACCGCAACCATGGCCAACAGGGTTTACCTGAGCACCCTGCACACGCTGATGGAGGTTTTGGGCATAGACCGTATGTTCCCAACCAACGACATAGCCCTATCGCCAGAGATGCAAGAACAGCGCATAGCCGACATGGAGACGGCCATAGTGGCAGCCTCGCAAGAGGGAGAAAGGATGCTTTCAGACGCCTCGTTCCAGGCTTTATGCGTGGCTCAGTATGTGAGGAGGTTTTTCATATCGAACCAAGACATGATACTCACGTTCATGCAAGGCAAGCAGGCGTATCCGTCACTGATACTGCAAAGGATGGTGTGGACGATAGGCAACGAGCAGTCGTACCCAGGCGTGCTTTACAGCCGCCACAGCCGCACAGGCAAAGGTAGGCAGATTGAGAGCTACAGAAACATTTTCGGAGAGGAGATAATGACTGGTGATGTGACATCGATAGACTCTTCGTATAGCGACCGCAACGAGATAAAAGACGAGTTTCCGGCGGTGTATCACTTCGACCCGCTGTTGAAAAAACTCGAAAGCCGATACAAAAGTCCAGTGACAATAGAATTTGCGGTAGAGACCAACCCCGGTCAGCGCAGCCTCTTCGCAGTACTGCAACTCAACATCAGCGAGATGACCGGACGTGCCGCACTGCTTTCGGCCATAGACCTGTACAGGGACGGAGCTATAGCTGCGGGCGACGTGGTGGATTCGATTAAGCCGTACCACCTTCGTCAGATAGTGTCGGCCTCGATAGACGACTCATCGCTGTCGCAGCTGCAGTTTTTCGGGAAAGGGCTCAACGTGCTGCCGCGCACGGCAATTTCGGCGGTGCTGTGCTTCAGCATAGCCAAGGCACGGCAGATGAAGTCCAAGGGCGAGAACGTGTGTCTGTGCCAAGAACGCTTTGTGCCGCAGGACACGATAACGCTAAACGAGGTAGATGCGATACTGAGCATGTCGCCGGCGGCAATACACGTGGTGACGGCCTGCCGCGGTTACGGAATCCCGGCATTCATGAACCTGCAGTCATACGGCATTACGCTGGAAGGCAATAAGATTGTGAACGAACACGGGGTGGAAATCAACGAGCTGGAATATGTTACACTCTCCAGCAAACGCCAGACGATATACAAGGGTGTTGCGGCATTCAAGCCTGCGAGGTTCACAAAATATCTCGAAGGACAGGCGGTGGAACTTGCTGAGGACGAAAAGGTGTTTTTTGCACAAATGAAAGATGCCTACGCCACATATCAAGATATAGTAACAAGCGAGAAGACAAACCATATCAACGACATAGACAAGTTGGCGCGCCTGATACGCTGCGACCTGCAGAACCAGCCGGAAACTGCACGCGAACTGGTAAACAACTGGTATCTGCAGCATGCCGACGACTATGTGGAACAGGTGCTACGCAGCCAAATGGGGTCGCATCAAGACCAGTCGCGTGTGTTTGACCTGCTATCTTCGAGCCGCAAAGCGGATTTCTTCACACGAGCCCACGCCGTATGCGCTCCGGCTGGACTCTCAGGACTTCGAGCAGGTTCGTTCATGCTTGGACGATTCGTGGCACGGCCTCTGCCTCAAGAACTGTGGCGAGGGCTGTCTGCCGAGGTTGTCGCATTTTTGCTAAACGAATATGTGCTGTATGAAAAGTACCTGCATGTGCTTGAGGAGGTTGGCGAGATAAGGCTCGCTCGGGCACATTCGCGCATTGAAACCGAAGGTATCGACAATATGGTCATCAGCAACTTCGACCTATATAACTTTGTGCCGCTGCTTTATGCGGGGTTTGACTGGAAGTCGATTTCGGGCGAACTCGACAAACTGGAGCATCAGGAGAACACTCACCTGCTGGTCGAAAAGCTCTCGCAACCTATAGGAGAGATTTTCGACATGACGAAGCCATGGATAAAAGAAAGGATAGAAACCCTGAAGACAATATAAAAAAAGAGCCGCATTGTTGCGGCTCTTCCTATGTGGTCTGTGGCAGATTCGAACTGTCGACCTCTTCCGTGTGAAGGAAGCGCTCTAAACCAACTGAGCTAACAGACCTTCGCGGTTTTGTGTGATCTGTAACAGATTTGAACTGTTGACCTCTTGCCTGTCAAGCAAGCGCTCTAAACCAACTGAGCTAACAGATCATTTCGCTCGAAAGCGGGTGCAAAAGTACATATTTTTTTTAATATTGCAAGAAAAAAATATAATTGGTCATTTCGATAGATGACACTGAGCGTATTGTGTGGTTTTTCTTCATTAAGATTGGGATAGGTCGGACTCAAGACCATTGTAGGCTTACGGCAGGTATTTGGCAGGCATGAGCCAAGCTTGCGACTGACATGCGGCAGATAAAGGTAAGTTGTTTATTAGGTCTGTGTCAGGTCTGTATCAAGTCTGTATTAAGTCTGTATAAACCAGTGGCCTATTTGAAGGCGACGGGTGGATTCCTGGATTTCTTGTCATTCTGACGTTTTCCACTGGTAGGCCAATCGTTCAGTTCCGTCGGAAACATATATTATGCCCCTATATTCGAACCCCTCTCGCAGCAGAATGTGCTGCACTATGGCATTATCCTTGTGCGTGTCGGCCCGTAGAAAGTTTATCTGTCCCTTGCAAAACTCAAGACATTTCCTTGCAACTCCATTGTGTCCAGCTCGCCGAGCCAGCCTGTGAATGGTGCCATACAGCTTATCCTGGTCTGACCATTGTCCGCCGACGATAATATTGTATGTTGGCTCAATCCCAACTATGAATGCAAAATAGCCGATGGCGGTGAGATTGGATTTAATATATATAATGTATCCGTTACCATTCCTGATGTCATTCTCGATGATTTCGCGCGAGGGATAGCCGTTTACCCACTGAGTGGTATTTCCGTTCCGCCGCATCTGGTCTCTTGAGTCTGCAACCATATCGAGTATATCGTCCATATCTAACGGGTTGGCTTTTCTAACGCCACATAGGGAAAGTTCCTCGTAGAACCGCTCGAAGACCTTGCGCAGCCGGTCTTTGTCGGCGATGATTTCACGCAATTCGGCGAGACCTTTCGCATTGTCCGATTCCGGTATATAGAGCCGCATATAACCTCCATCAGCATATTTCTCCAGCATGTGCTCACAAACGCGACGCCACTGTTCTTCTTTCCCAAGCTCGGGCTGTTTGTCGAGTCCATATTCCACGGCACGACGGATAATGTCGTCAGGCACTATCTGCCTGTCGGCTTCGGCCACTATGCGTCCGTAAATGCTACGCGGTTCGTGTTTATTGGAAGCCCTGTGATCTTCCACCGCCTCGGCAATCATCTCTATATCGATGGGGCGGAACCATTCTGGCAAACGAGCATCTCGGCGCACTATTTTTGCCGACTCGGTGTGATGCACTTCACGCCCCACACAAAGCCCCAGGTCGTGAAAGGCTGCAGTAACATACACTATATTTATATCAACATCGTAATTTGCGGCGAGCCGCATGCTTTCAGTTATGACAGCCTGAACATGTGAGATATTATGTGCCCTGTCAAATGTGCGGTACTGAGGAATCACTTCTTCCTCAACATATTTTTGAATCTCTTTTTTTACTTCTTTAGTCATATAGACAAGCCAACTACTCATAATATAACTACTTATTTATGAGAATATTGTAAAACTATCAAAAATATTTTATATTTTTTTTGCAATTTTTTTGAAGAGTCTGATACCAAAATAACAGAAACGGCAAGAGAGAGCGCCGGGGAACTTGAAAGAAAAAAAAATATTTTTTTTAAATTTTTTGCAAGAAAAACAAAAGTTCCGATACTGAATAAATGAAAGCGCGAGAGAAAAGGTGAGAGGATAACAGACAATGAAAATTTTTAATTAACAAATTAATAAACCTAAAAAAATTACAACTATGAAAAAAGCTTTAATTCTTTCCGCACTCGTTCTTTTCGCTGGTATGGTTTTCGCACAGCGTCCCACAACCACAACCAGAGCAACCAACACCACTAACACTGCTACTAAAATCAACAAAAACGCTAACGTCCGTACCGCTGGTGCTACAGCCAAGACCTACAGCTACACTATCAGCGAGATGAGCATTGCTAACGTGACCGTTATGGACAACGCCGCTACTGTTAAGCAGGAAGGCAAGACCGACAAAGTGAAAGTGACCGTCAATGGTGTTTCGGGTGTCAGCTACTATCTCTATGACGCTAACGACCAGGCCGTTTCAAAGAACTACATCAATGGTGGCAACGGCTATGTTGACATGAGCAACTATCAGCCCGGCGAGTATCGCCTGCAGCTCATCGAGCCCAAGGGTGCTGAGAAAAACTACAAAATCATCAAGAAACAGAAATAAGTTTCTGAAACTAACTTGAACAAAAGGCATCCCGCCACAAAGACGGGATGCTTTTTTTCTTGATTGCATTATATGAAAGGCTCCGAACTAAAACCGCATATAGGGCTCTTTGGACGACGCAACTATGGCAAGAGCTCGCTCGTAAATTTTCTAACAGGACAGACTGTCTCTATTGTTTCGTCCGAGGCCGGAACCACCACCGACCCAGTCAAGAAGACAATGGAGATTTCGGGCATAGGCCCCGTTGTATGGATTGACACCGCTGGTGTGGACGATGACGGTTACCTCGGTTCCATGCGTGTGGAGAAAACACTGCGTGTCTTGCCAGAGGTGGATCTTGCACTCATACTTTTCACCAACAACCTGTTCGACATTGACGAAATCAGACTGGTGGATGCGTGCCAAAGTGCTGGCAAACCATTCCTATTGGTATATACGCAGTCGGATAAATTCAAGCCCGAACAACACATTATAGACTTCCTTACCGCCAAATACGGCGCCGAGCGCCTGTTCGTCGTCAGCATATTCGACCAACGCCTACGAACCCCACTATGCGACCGAATCAAGTCGCTGCTTCCAGAGTCTTCATACGTTCGCAAGTCCACGCTTGCAGGCATCGTTGCTCATGGCGATAACGTGGTTATGGTTACACCCATCGACTCATCTGCGCCTGAAGGCCGAATGATACTGCCGCAGGTTCAGGTGCTGCGCGATATACTCGACCTCAACGCAAAGGCATTCGTGACACAACCCGACGAACTTCAATCACTGCTGTCAGACATAAAAAATCCTCCTTCATTGGTTGTCACCGACAGCCAGGCATTCGCAAAAGTCAGCGCAATAGTGCCAACCGAAGTGCCGCTTACCAGTTTCAGCATTCTGCTGGCACGAAACAAAGGCCTTTTCAAAGAATATATCGCAGGCACACCAAAAATTTCGAAACTACATGACGGAGACCGTGTGCTTCTGCTTGAATCATGTACCCATAATGTCACCTGCGAGGACATTGGACGAGTGAAACTTCCCGCCTTGCTGCGCAAATTCACTGGCAAGCAGCTGACTTGCGACGTCATTGCTGGAGCCTCGCCCATGCCAGAGAACCTGAGCGATTATTCATTGGTTGTCCAGTGTGGCGGCTGCGTCGTAACCCACCAGCAACTTGTAGCGCGACTTATGCCAGCTGTGCAGGCCGGCATACCTGTTTCGAACTACGGACTAGCACTGGCATACGTCAACGGTATATTTGACCGTGCCACAAAGATTTTTAACCACTAATCACTTACAACCAATCACTTCTATATTCAAATTTCAAAATTCAACATTCCAATAGATGCTCTCCATCATAGTCGCTATTGCAAACAACATGGCCATTGGCAACAACAACGACCTTTTGTGCCATCTTTCCAATGACCTCAAGCACTTCAAAGCCCTCACATCGGGACATCCGGTCATCATGGGGCGCAAGACCTTCGACTCGCTGCCCAAGAAACCCCTGCCCAATCGCCAGAACATAGTGCTCACATCTGATACCGTCTTCAGTTTTCAGGGCATAGATGTGGTTCACTCTATAGAGGAGGCGCTATCACTGATATCAGCCGACAACGAGACTTTCGTTATGGGCGGAGCCACGATATATCGCCAGTTTTTGCCCCATGTCGATAAACTATATATCACCTGGATAAAAAAAGATTTCGAAGCCGACACTTTCTTCCCAGAAATCGACTTCTCAGAGTTTCGACTAATTGACGAAACTCAGCTGATGGAGGATCCAACCAACGGTATAACCTACACCTACGCGGAATACTTGCGCGTCTGAGTGAAGATGGTTCTTAAATCCTTTCAATCTTTGTCAAACCACCCTGTTTGCCAACAACAAATAGGGAAGGCGGAGTATTCTCATGCACAAGGTTGTCAATATACAGGGGCTGACCTATCATGAAACGATCACAATGGAATCGGTCACCCACTACAATTTTCGAATTACGTGCCTCAGTCACCTCGAAAACACCATTACATTTGTGTATCAACACAAGCCTTCGGTTGGGGTTCCACGCTATAGCCACCACATCGCCCTCGGCAAGTTCTTCCACGTTCAGCGTCGCACTCACGATACGGTATGAGCTCTCGCTTCCCTCCACACCGCAGTAATCTGCCACAAAGGTGTGCCAGTCAGGATACCCCACAAAACGGCAAAGCACGTCCAGCGTCGATTCCCTCACGGTTGGGTAACCTTCCACATATCCCCACATCCGGCGCAACGTGTTCAAACCTATGGTCTCGTTGGTGCGTTCGCGTATGGTGTTGTAAAGATACTCAAAGTCTTTCGGGCTGTCCATTGACCGCATGACCGACTCGGCAATCACGGCTTTCAGTTTCACAATATGTGGTGATTTTATATCCATTTCAAGTGTTTTTGAGACCACAAAGTTACAAATTTATTGACATTTGGTGGAAATAGCGTAACTTTGTGCCATGCAAAACGACGAGGCTTCTTCAACTTCCGGTGTGCCGAATCCTTTGGATTTCAACACTTCGAGCCAGTTCTCTCTCCACGAGGAGCTGCCCTCCAGAGGTTATTGTCGCATCTTCAAGGCACAGCGTTACGGCAAGTGGTATGTTTTGAAAGGTCTCCGTGCAGAGCATATTGCCGACCCCGTCTATATGGCCATGTTGGAAAAAGAGTTCGACTCGGCCGTAACTCTCGACCATCCAAACATCGTCCGCACCTATAGCCTCGAAACCGACGAGGTGGCAGGTCGCTGCTTCGTGATGGAATATGTTGAGGGACGCACTCTGGCGCAGTTCCTGGACGAGAACCCGTCTGCCGCAAAACGCAAGCAAGTCGTCTTGCAACTCCTCGACGCTATGGAATACTTCCACGCACGACAAATCGTCCACCGTGACCTGAAACCTTCCAATATCCTCGTCACCTATAACGGCGACAATGTGAAGGTAATCGATTTCGGCTTGGCCGATGCCGACGACTATGCCGTACTCAAAGAACCTGCTTACACCGATGGCTACGCTGCACCAGAGCAGATGACTGCAGGTCCTTCGGTCGATTGCCGCACCGACATCTACGCTTTCGGTATTCTCCTGCGACAGCTTTTCCCGAATCGCTATAAAAGCATCATACGCCGTTGTACTCGCACCGCCCAGTCCGCACGCTATCCGTCGGCCGCCGCCGTGAGGAAAGCCATATTGAGGCACGATGCTGCCAGGCGTTGGATTCCTTTGTCCATTGTAGTGTTAGCCATTGCGTCTGTCGCCGTGTTCTTTGTCCCGAAACATCAAGAATCGGTTTCTTCGGAAAACTCTTCCGACACATCGGTCCCGTTGCAGGACTCAAGTCAAAATGCGGTCGTCCAAACCATATCGTCAGAGGTGGTGCAATCGGGAGCTGAATTGCCAGAGACGGTGCATCTGTCAATTCCTACACAGCCAACCGACAATCTTGCAGCTTTCAGAGATGCCAAAGCCAAGTTTAAAGCCTTTGGTGACAGTATAAATGCCATATGGATGAAGAACGTAGCCGACGGCACCTACGACACTCATGCCAAAGCAGATCTGGGAAAGAGGTATCTCGAAATGCTCATCATGGAACGTAAAGAGCTTCTGCTGATGGATATTCCGATACAAACCGAGGACGAGTATGAACGCTATTTTACTATCCTCGACAAGGTGCGGATTTCTTTTATTGCCAGTGCCGACAACTATATGGAAACCCATCCATTCTCCAAGCCCGACGACTATGACGATCCGGATTACATGCGGCTGTGCGATATGCTCCAGGCTACCTGCGACCACTTCATAAAAGTATATGAAGGATGCCGCCAGCGCAGGCTTGGGAGCGAATGAAACTACAAACTATTCCGATTTACAAAAAAATCATACAGGGTCTTTTCTTTTTGAAAATATAAATCTTGTAGAGTCTTTTTTTAGAGCCATGCGGAGAAAAAAAAGGTTCTATTCTCCGCAAATTTGCAGAGAATAATGCATATATTTGCCTCATGAAAACACCGTCCATTCCCAATCCAGCGGTCGCAGCACGCATTATGTGTTGAAAGACATTCTTCTGTGATTATACATAGGCGCTGATTTTGGGGCACCCCATGATACAAAGCTGTATCAAAGCCATACCAAAGCCGTATCAAAGCCGTGTGTGGGGGTTAGGATATCTTGCTAATAACAAGTATCCAAGCTCCTTTGGGCTTGATTAGGACCATATTAGGACCATTTTTGTATGTGAATAGGACTGTATTTTTGCAACCGAAACGCGCCACACTTCGTGGTCGCAGCATAGTTCACATTATTTATCAACTAAAAACTTTACAAAAAATGAAAAAATTAGCATTATTTTTACTTGCAGCTGGCACGGTGTGCTTTATGTCGTGTGGCAAAAAAGACGTAGCCAAAATTGTGTTAAACGAAGATCTAAGTTATGTGGTCAGTGTATATGGTGAAGAGTCTGACTCAGACGATGATTTTTTTGAACCCGTGGCGGGCGTTTATCCGGTAAAGAAAAAAGATGGGAAATTGGAGGTTACTATGGAGTTTGTAAAAATCAAAAAAACATCTAATACAAAGTATTCCATAGAAGAATTTATTTTGACTCCTGACGATGGAGACCATAAGTTAAAAATTAACGACAAAAAAGTTGAATTCCAAGCCGAAGATAGACATGCCGCTGCACAACAACTGTTTCAAGCATCAGTCGGGGATAAAGTGAAGGTTACATTTACATATGTCATTTCTGACGAGAAGGCTACTGATGAAATGGTGAAGAAGATAAAGGAATGTGAAGTGGAGCTGACGCTTGATGAACTTGAAGAATCGTCAGAAGATATCACTATTATTGTTGATGATGACGATGAAGATATCGATGAAGATGATGAAGGTAATATAGGGTCAGAGGATTGGGACAAAGTACTTGATGAATACGAGAAATATGTGAACTCCTACGTGAGCCTTTACAAAAAGGCAATGAACGGCGACATGTCGGCAATGGGTGAGTATGCCTCAATGCTTGAAAAAGCACAGAGTTTTTCGGATAAGCTGGAAAAAGCCGGAAGTAATCTTACTGCAACTCAAATTGCAAGAATGAACAAAATAAACAACAAGATGCTTACCGCAATTAATTAACTGCAAATTAAATATATCATGGAACAAAACAACAATCAATTGCCTCGGACACAAGAAAACGCACCATATTCAATCGTAACCCTTGTGTTAGGAATACTCAGTCTTGTTACGGGATGTTTCTGCGCAGGCTTGGTTCTAGGCATCATTGGAGTGGTGTTTGGCGGTAAAGGCAAAAATGCAGTAGCAGCCAATCCTGAAAAATATAAAGGCACAGGAATGCTCACGGCTGGTCACATAATGTCAATAATCGGAACAATACTCGGTGGCATCGCTCTGCTGGTCACCATTATAACCTATGCCGCAGGAGCCGCCTATTTCTCATGGTTGTTCGACCTTTTGAGCCTTGACTTTTGAATTTAAAGGTTATAAGTGCAGCGTTTGCAGATTGGATTGGGAGACATGCCTTGCCGTGCGTCTATAAGCAATGTTTTGGACTATGCTGCCCGTTTTGCGGATTTCAGCGCTCGGTGATAGCCCTGTTAAAGGGTGACATTGCACAATCCTTTCTTCTTTACCCAGCCCTGCTGCCGATCCTAGTGTCGGTGGTAGGGTCGCTGCTTCTCCACACTCGGCAACGTCGCCAGCGATATATGAAATGGATTGTGGTGATTGATGCTTCGATGATGGTTATCGGGGCTTTATTGAAGAATATCGGCGTTCTTCCGCGATAACGGCCGTGATTTCCAATGTGCAAAATCACACCTATAATCAGTAATAATCAATACATTATGGTGTTATTAACAATATTGCAGGAATTTTGGAGCAAAAAGTGTGTTTGTGGTGTTGGTTTTTGTTCTGGCGATGTTGCGTTTGGCGGCTTGGATGGGTTGCAAATGAAAAATATTTTTGGAGTGAAAGTATTGTGATACAATCATTTTACAACTCTCAAGTCTTAGGCATTGAAAAAAATATTTGTCAGTTATGAAAATGGTTGTATCTTTGCATCCGCTTTCGCCCAAAAAACGGGTGTTGAAAAAAAGCGAAGAGAACATTGAAATTTTGGAACATGAGATAGCGTGTGTCAAGAGCCACATATAATATAAGATGTGTGGCGCGACACAGATGAGTTCAAGGTAAAGGATGGCGGAAGAAATTCCGCTGCCCGAAGTCAAAAATTCTTACAATGAAGAGTTTGATCCTG